>NZ_CP047344.1:417500-1066270 GCF_011045815.1 Proteus vulgaris
GGCACGCTGGCGGTAAGTGAAGTCCCTCGCGGACGGAGCCGAAGCCAGTCGAAGATACCAGCTGGCTGCAACTGTTTATTAAAAACACAGCACTGTGCAAACACGAAAGTGGACGTATACGGTGTGACGCCTGCCCGGTGCTGGAAGGTTAATTGATGGGGTTATCCGTAAGGAGAAGCTCTTGATCGAAGCCCCAGTAAACGGCGGCCGTAACTATAACGGTCCTAAGGTAGCGAAATTCCTTGTCGGGTAAGTTCCGACCTGCACGAATGGCGTAATGATGGCCAGGCTGTCTCCACCCGAGACTCAGTGAAATTGAACTCGCTGTGAAGATGCAGTGTACCCGCGGCAAGACGGAAAGACCCCGTGAACCTTTACTATAGCTTGACACTGAACATTGAGCCTTGATGTGTAGGATAGGTGGGAGACTTTGAAGTGTGGACGCCAGTCTGCATGGAGTCAACCTTGAAATACCACCCTTTAACGTTTGATGTTCTAACCTAGGTCCATAATCTGGATCGGGGACCGTGTCTGGTGGGTAGTTTGACTGGGGCGGTCTCCTCCTAAAGAGTAACGGAGGAGCACGAAGGTTGGCTAAGCATGGTCGGACATCATGCGGTTAGTGCAAAGGCATAAGCCAGCTTGACTGTGAGAGTGACGGCTCGAGCAGGTACGAAAGTAGGTCTTAGTGATCCGGTGGTTCTGAATGGAAGGGCCATCGCTCAACGGATAAAAGGTACTCCGGGGATAACAGGCTGATACCGCCCAAGAGTTCATATCGACGGCGGTGTTTGGCACCTCGATGTCGGCTCATCACATCCTGGGGCTGAAGTAGGTCCCAAGGGTATGGCTGTTCGCCATTTAAAGTGGTACGCGAGCTGGGTTTAGAACGTCGTGAGACAGTTCGGTCCCTATCTGCCGTGGGCGTTGGAAGATTGAGAGGGGTTGCTCCTAGTACGAGAGGACCGGAGTGAACGCACCACTGGTGTTCGGGTTGTCATGCCAATGGCATTGCCCGGTAGCTAAGTGCGGAAGAGATAACCGCTGAAAGCATCTAAGCGGGAAACTTGCCTCGAGATGAGTCTTCCCTGTCACCTTGAGTGACCTAAAGGAACGTTTAAGACTAAGACGTTGATAGGCTGGGTGTGTAAGCGTAGCGATACGTTGAGCTAACCAGTACTAATGAACCGTGAGGCTTAACCTGACAACACCGAAGGTGTTTTGTCTGAGAGACAAAGAGTAGATGAAGTAAGCTTGTTTAAGATTGAGATTACTGGCGACTGACCGAAAGGAAGGAAGCGGGTAATAAACCGAATTTGCTTGGCGGCCATAGCGCAACGGTCCCACCTGATCCCATGCCGAACTCAGAAGTGAAACGTTGTAGCGCCGATGGTAGTGTGGGGTCTCCCCATGTGAGAGTAGGGAACTGCCAGGCATTAAATAAGACGAGAAAGCCAACCCAATGGGTTGGCTTTTTTGCGTTTGGAGTTTTTTAAATAGAAAAATATGCTATTTAGATGCCCCAATATAGGGCATTTTTATTATCAACTGAATAATTAACAAAGATTATAGCGAGAGAATGCAGCGAGTACTGTCCTTTCTGAAATTTCCAAATAGTCTTCCATAGCCATCGCCGCTTCCTGTGCTTTGCCATCCATTAACAGTATTAAAATCTGTTCGTTTTTCTCAATATAAGGCGCATGTAATAATTGAGGATCATTTAATAAACCGAATGCTAAACGTAATTCAGCTAAAATAAGCTGGTATTGCTTAAATAATCTGGGGCTATCAGAAAGCTCAGCGATAGCGGTATGAAAATGCATATTACAGGTTCCGACACCACTCCAATCCTGTTGTTCTTGAAACTTTTTTGCTTGATTGACACTATCTTGCATTCTAATAATAGCAGGGTGCATAGGATAAGAATGTCGCAATGCATCACACTCAATTAACCGCCTTACACGATAAATATCCATAATAGAGGCCATATCTGGCACTGAAACAAAAACACCACGATTAGGTTTATAAGTTAACAGCCCTTCTTGAGTCAGCACACGAAAAACCTCTCTCAAGGTATTACGAGATATCTCTAGTGTTTCACTTAATGCGGTTTCTGAAAGTCTTTCACCGGGAGGTAATTCTCCTATAGTGATCTTTTGCCGAATAATATTGGCGACTTTTTGAGAAAGAATTTGAGGTGATGTTTTTTTCTGCATTATCTTCTGCTATTAGCTCAATAGAAACATCTATTCTATCAGTGAGCTTTACAATATATAACCTCTATTGTTGCTGTATGTTGTACTTATCACTCTCTACAATATCGCTTTCTGTTTCTTTTTATTAAAAAAATTAGTTTTTCTTTATCAATCTTTAATACTCAAATTTATTTTTCCTCATTTGAATGCACTATTTTTGTGCATCCAATTTTTGTATGCCTTATTTTCGTGCATTTTTGATACGAATAAATCACCCCAAATTGTCAATAAAATGTTAAAAATGCGATCTTCTTTGCACTTTTATCATCTCATATTTAAATCTATTTGCTTATTTATTCATCTATTATTATTAATTGTTCAACAATCTAATATCAGATGATTAACAATCAACTATTCATGCTCAACAATGGCATGCAAATTGCCTTAGTAATAATAATTAAAATAATGATGATAAAGGGGGTAGCTTATGGCTACACAAGATTCTGCAAATACAGCTTCAACTTCGTTTATAAAAAGTAGACGTTCCTCTCTGATTGCCGCTATTTTTTTAATGGCAACTTCGGCAATTGGTCCTGGCTTTATTACACAAACAGCAACCTTTACGGCGACAATGGGTGCCGCATTTGCATTTGGGATCTTAGCATCGATCGTGATTGATTTTATTGTGCAACAGAGTATTTGGCGAGTGATCACGGTAACCAATATGCGCGCTTCAGATATTGCTAACAAAGCTATCCCGGGAAGTGGCTATTTGCTGGCAATATTAGTTATCTTCGGTGGTTTAGTTTTTAACGTCGGTAATATTGCTGGTGCAGGTTTAGGGCTTAATGCGATGGTTGGACTAGATCCTAAATGGGGTGGGATCTTAAGTGCATTACTTGCGATCTATATTTTTTCTTCACGCAAAGCCAGTAATTTTATTGATCGTATGATTATCATTCTTGGTATGGTCATGATCTTGCTAACTGTTTTTGTCATGTTTGCTTCTAATCCACCTATTGGTGAAGCATTAAGACAAACAGTTTTACCTGACTCTATTAACTTTGCCACAATTACCACGATTGTGGGTGGAACAGTAGGGGGTTATATCTGTTATGCGGGTGCTCATCGCCTTCTTGATAAGGGAACGACGGGTATTGAGAATATTGAAGCGGTATCGAGCGCTGCAACAAAAGGTATCTTAGTTGTTGGATTGATGCGTTATATCTTGTTTCTTGCCATTTTGGGTGTTGTTGCCAGTGGTGTCACATTAGATATTTCTAGCCATGCAGCAAACCCTGCTTCACAAGCATTTCAACATGCCGCAGGTTTAACTGGGTTACGTATCTTTGGTCTTATTTTATGGGCGGCAGCTCTCACTAGTGTTATTGGTGCTGCTTACACTTCTATGTCATTTATCACTGTGTTTAAAAAAGGGATCACGGAGCGCCAACGTAATATCGCAACCATTATCTTTATTGCTGTTTCATTAGCTATTTATATGATGATGGGAACAGCGCCTGCTGCTTTATTAGTTTTTGCCGGTGGTTTTAATGGTCTGATTTTACCTATTGGTATGACACTGTTTATTTTTGTTGCGTGGCGTCGCCAAGACTTAATGAATGGCTATAAATACCCAGCATGGTTGTTATGGTCAGGTATTTTAGTCTGTGTACTGACCTGGTATATGGGCATCATGTCAGTCGGTGCGATTTTCAACTACCTCAAGATTGCTTAAAGGAATAATAACAATGATAAATACCATCGATTTAAACAGTGATTTAGGTGAAAGTTTCGGACAATGGACAATGGGCAATGATAATGCGGTACTTGAAATAGTCAGTAGTGCCAATATTGCCTGTGGTTTTCATGCTGGCTCCCCTGATGGAATTTTAAGAACATTAAAAGCGGCAAAACTGCATAATGTCTCGATTGGAGCTCATGTTGCCTATCCTGATTTAGTAGGTTTTGGCCGTCGTAATATGGATATTGCCAGTGATGAATTAACCGCTGATGTGATTTATCAAATTGGTGCTTTGCAAGGGCTAGCTAAAGCAGTAGGTTTGAGCGTGACTTATGTTAAGCCTCATGGTGCACTTTATAACACTATTGCTCATGATAAATGCCAAGCGCTCGCTGTTATTGAGGCGATACTTGCCGTAGATCCTCAATTGGTATTAGTTGCTTTAGCGGGATCTCCCTTGATTACACTTGCAAAAGAAAAAGGGCTTCATGTAATAGCCGAAGCCTTTGCAGACAGAGCTTATCACGCTGATGGTACTCTGGTTTCTCGTAAAAAAGAGGGCGCAGTTTTACATGATCCGAAACGTGTTGCACAACGTATGTTACAACTTGTACAAGAAGGTGGTATTGAGTCTATAGAAGGTATTTTTACTGCTATAGAAGCAGATTCTATTTGTGTCCATGGTGATAGTCCTGATGCAGTCAATTTAGCTAAAAACGTAAAAGAAACTTTAATAAATCATGGTGTTGAAATTAAAGCATTTGCTCCAGCTTTACTGAAAAGTGAGGGGTAAATATGACAAATTTAATGAAAGCAACTGCTGATGCAATCGCCAAAGCACAAGAGGCTCGATTAGCAATTCGTCATGGTTTAGCTATACCAACAGCAGGTATGGCAAAAGGAATGACACAAGCAAATATGATTAGTTTGCCTCGTGATTGGGCATTTGATTTCCTACTTTATGCACAGCGCAATCCTAAAAGCTGCCCAATATTAGATGTTTGTGAATCAGGTAGTTATCGTACTGTTTTAGCACAAGACGCTGATTTACGTACTGATATTCCTCTTTATCGTGTTTGGGAAAATGGCAAATTAGCGGATGAAATTACAGATGCTACAGCCATTTGGGCACAACAGCCGGATCTCGTGACATTTCTTATTGGCTGTAGTTTCACTTTTGAAACACCGATGTTAGAAGCGGGTATTGAAATTCGACACATCACGGATAACTGCAATGTTCCAATGTATAAAACCAATCGCTTATGTCGCCCAGCAGGACGATTAGAAGGCGAGTTAGTTGTTTCAATGCGTCCTATTCCTTCAGATAGAATTGCTGATGCAGTAATGATCAGTGGTCGCTTTCCTTCGGTACATGGTGCTCCTGTCCATATTGGTTCCCCAGAAGCGTTAGGTATCAAAGACATAATGTCACCAGATTTTGGTTCACCAGTGAGAATTGAAGATGGTGAGATCCCTGTGTTTTGGGCTTGTGGTGTGACACCACAAGCGGCGGTGATGCGCTCAGGTGTTCCTTTTGCACTTAGCCATGCTCCTGGGCATATGTTTATTACCGATGTGCCCGATGCAGCTTATCACGTATAAGGGAGGGAGATACTTTGCGCTTTTTACCGGTTAACTTATCCCATTTACTTGTTGAGCTTTCCTCTTTAAAAGAGACGCTTGCGTTGTATGAATCCGTTAAACAAGCGGATATTGCTGCTATTCAAGATATTGTGCCCGCAGCGAAAACGCTCTTAATTCACTATACTCCGTGGCTAATCACGGCTGAAGAACTTGTTATTCAGCTCCGACAATTAGAAATCAAAGCGGTATCAGCACGTCAAGTACAGTCATTAACGATCCCTGTTCATTACCAAGGGGAAGATCTTCGTGAAGTGGCTGAATTATTAGGTATAACCACAAATGATGTGATCCGAAGACATACCGAACAAACCTATCAAGTGGCATTCACTGGTTTCGCGCCGGGCTTTGCTTATCTGATCGCTGATGAAACTGAGCTCTATGTACCTCGGCGTAAAACTCCTCGTACACGGATCCCAGCAGGTTCTGTCGGATTAGCTGGTGAATTTAGTGGTGTCTACCCACAACAAAGTCCCGGTGGTTGGCAGTTAATCGGAACTACGGAAATAAAAATGTGGGATCTTTCCCGCGAACAACCCGCCTTTTTATTGCCAGGAAACGAAGTGCATTTTATTGATGCACAAAAATCACCAATAACAGTTTCATTACCTGAAAAAAAATCAGCAGTAACTTCCTCGCTCTCATTAAATGATAAAGGCTTATATGTCATTTCGGCAGGGTTGCAGACATTATTTCAAGACGAAGGACGAATCGGTGCTGCATCAATGGGAGTTTCTGCTTCTGGTGCATTAGATAAACCTGCTTTACATGCGGCTAATCGTTTGGTGGGGAATCCGACAACTTTCGTGGCACTTGAGATAGCTCAAGGTGGATTAACGCTTAAAGCGCGACAAGATTGTGTTATTGCTTTAACTGGGGCGGATTGTTCTATTTTACTAAAACATGAGTCGGGAGAGAGTGAATATCTATCAAGCTATCAACCTCTTGATGTTCGTTGTGGTGATGAAATTATTTTAGGCATACCAACAACAGGGGTACGTAGCTATCTTGCAGTGAGAGGTGGGTTTGAATTACCTAAAGTTTTAGGTAGTCATGCTTTTGATACTTTAGCGCAAATTGGGCCTAGTGCACTGCAAGAAGGAGATGTCCTTCACCTTAACAACGACAGCACATCAAACCGCGTTATTGTTGAGGAGCAACCAATATTAACACTGCCAAAACAAGGAGATATCGTCACGCTTGATATTGTTTTAGGTCCTCGTACTGACTGGTTTACCGCGGATGCAATAAAGACGCTGACTTCTCAATTATGGCAGGTCACACCACAATCTAATCGTATTGGTTTACGTTTATTGGGCGAAACGCCTCTTACACGTGAGCAACAACAAGAATTATCAAGTGAAGGTACCTGTATTGGTGCAATACAAGTGCCAATTAATGGGCAGCCTGTTTTGTTTCTTAACGATCATCCATTAACGGGAGGCTATCCTGTTATTGGTGCTGTCGCTGAATATCACTTACCACTCGCAGGGCAGATCCCTGTTAACGCTAAAATTCGTTTTAATCCAATTACCGAATTTCAAGAATATTGATAGGAGAATGCCACTCATGACAACAATTAACCAAAAACAACGAGTGAAGCATCGAGTACTTATTGCAAACCGAGGCGAAATCGCAGTTCGTATCATTCGTGCTTGTCAGGATTATGGTGCCACTTCAATTGCTATTTATGCGAATGATGATATTGATGCACTGCACGTTCGTCTTGCTGATGAAGCTTATGGACTCAATGGTAATTTACCGAAAGAAAGCTATTTAGATATCAACAAAATTATTGATATTGCTAGTAAAGCTAAAGCAACGATGATCCATCCGGGCTATGGTTTTCTTTCAGAGCGAGCGGATTTTGCAAAAGCGGTACAAGAAGCCGGATTTATTTGGGTTGGGCCAAATCCTGAAACGATTGAAGTTCTTGGCGATAAAGTGAAAGCACGTAAAATTGCACAGTCAGTTGGTGCTCCTTTAGTTAATGGCACTGCTGATCCTGTTAATAATGCCAAAGAAGTATTAGATTTTGCTACGCAATATGGTTTACCCGTTGCGATTAAAGCCGCTTTTGGTGGTGGTGGACGAGGTTTAAAAATTGCCCATAAAATGGAAGAAATTGAAGAACTTTATCATTCGGCAGTACGAGAAGCTGTCACGGCATTTGGCCGTGGCGAATGTTATGTTGAACAATTCTTAGATAAGCCTCGTCATATCGAGGCGCAAATTATCGCCGATAAATTAGGCAATGTCGTCGTCGTCGGAACACGAGATTGTTCACTACAACGTCGTAATCAAAAGCTGATTGAAGAAGCACCTGCACCTTATTTAAATGATGAACAACGTCAACGTATTCATCAATCAGCCAGTGATATTTGTGCTAAAGCGGGATATATAGGGGCTGGTACAGTTGAGTTTTTATTAAGTGCAAATGGCACTATCTCATTTCTGGAAGTCAATACCCGTTTACAAGTAGAGCATCCAGTTACAGAAGAAACCGCAGGTATTGATTTGGTTATCGAGCAGTTACGTATTGCAGAAGGTTTGCCACTAAGTATTGATAAAACCCCCGTCCCGCGCGGTCACTCTTTTGAATTTAGGATTAATGCGGAAGATCCCACCAAAGGTTTTTTACCTACACCGGGTTTAATTACACATTTTTCTCAGCCTTCAGGCCCTGGTGTGCGAGTTGATAGTGGTGTTGCTGAAAATAATCAGGTTTCACGTCAATTCGATTCAATGATGGCCAAACTGATAGTGACGGGGGCAACTCGCGAACAAGCCATTGCTCGCGCTCGTCGAGCATTATCTGAATTTAAAATAGAAGGCGTGGCAAGTGTATTACCTTTCCATTGTGAAATGATGGAACAGGATGATTTTATTGAAAGTTTTAAAGTGCATACTCGTTGGATTGAAACTGATTTTCAGGCAAAAAATATCCATTTTCCTCGTAGTACACCAGCAAAAAATGAAGAACTTGTACGTACCTTTATTGAAATTGATGGCCGTCGTCATGAACTTGCTTTGCCTGCTCAATTACTGTCACTCTCTGCGGTAATACCAACAGTCATTAGTGCTAATCATGAGAAAGAAGAGAATGAAAAAGCTGTGATAGCGCCAATCTCTGGCATATTACATAGCTGGATCTTATCTGATGGTGATAAAGTTAAAGAAGGTGATGTCATTGCCATTATGGAGGCCATGAAAATGGAAGTTCAGGTAGTCGCATCTCGTGACGGGGTATTACAGCAAAAAGCCAAAACAGGCGATTACTTTTCAGCAGAAACCATTTTAGCTGAAATAAATTAAGTACGTTAAAGAATTAATACATTGATTAATAAGAATAATACTTGTCTTTAATCTTATCCCTTTAATATGAGTAAATTTCGTATTAAAGGGTTTTTTATAATAACTTTATTTATATATCTATTTGTTATATCTAATTCCTTTTGGTTATAAGTTATTTTGCCTATAATCTAGGCTCGCTAAATTATCAGCAAAAGGAAATAAGATGTTACTCGTCTCACAACTGCTTATCGGCGCTGCAATAGGGTTAGTTATTACAACGACCGGAGTTGGCGGAGGCGTTATTTTATTGCCTGTTCTTATTTATCTTTTTGGAATGAATGCATTAGCGGCTGTGGCAACGGCTAATTTGTTATCTATGCTAATGAAACTCTCGTCTTCTTATATTCATTTTCGTTTAGGCAATATTCCATTAAAGCCCGCATTATTAATTTTAGCGATCATGTTTCCTACAACTTTTTTAGCAAGTTATGGAGTGACGTGGTTGGGATCGCAACCTCAATATTACGATCGTGTTGAATCTGGTATTAATATTTTAATGATCGTTGCCATTGTATTTTCATTGGTCTTGTTTTTACAACGAATGATAAGAAGATCAACAGGTTCAGATCCTTTAATTTCTTTGCCACCACCTTCATCTGTTACTTTTTCTTCCATATTTGTACCAGGAATGAGTGCAGGGTTTGTGCTTGGAGCAACGGGAGTCGGGGGCGGATTAGTCGTATTGCCTGTATTAATGCGTTTTGCACAAATGGGGATTAAAGAGGCGATTGGTACCTCTATTTTTATTACAACCATTCTTTCGGGGGGCTCCGCTATCGCTTATAGTGCTGGTGGCTATACCGACGTACATACCGCACTTATTCTCTGTTTAGGCTCATTACTTTCTATTCCGCTAGCACGTTATCTTTTAGCATATTTATCAGAGCGTTTTTTCCAATACTTAACACTGTCTTTTATTCTGATCAGCATCATGATGATGAGTTGGAAGTTAATAAATTAACTTAATGTAATATCGAGTGAGTCAATTTTTCTCTTATTACCTTTCGTTAGACTAAACTAATTGATCATTATTAGATTAATTCTTAAGAGTAAGTAGAAACGAGATGAACATTAAAATAGGTGATGAATTTTTAGTTTATATGGCGCTAGGTGAAGAAAGCTATATGAAAGAATATTATCGTGTTGTTGAATTAGATACTCAGCTTTCTCAAGTAACAGGTAAGTTACTCAAAAGAACAACGGCTGATGATAAAAACATGGGTTTAGGTCGTTGTGAGTTAGAAGGCGGTATTGAGCAATTTGCCTTAGAAGATATCTATCCTGTTAAAGAGTGATCTTAATTGCAGATCACTCTTCTTAATTCGCTTGTCGTTTAGGCTACAGGCGCATTTTCAGGTAATGCAGATTTCGGTAAACCAAATACTTTGTCAAATATCCAGTTATAAACGAAAGTATAACAAGGAATAATGATGATCAGCGCAAAATCCATAACTAACGCTTGCCATAACGAAACATTAAGCCACCATGCAATTAACGGAATTAAATAGAGTACTAGTGTTAGCTGAAATCCAATTGCATGTACAATACGGCGTCTAAAAGTTCGAATTCTTGAAATCTGCCGACTTTCCCAAAATTCAAATATACAGTTATAAATAAAATTCCAACTCACCGCGATTGTTGTTATCACTAGTGCTAATGGGCCAGTTACTGCTGTTGAGCTATCGGCTAAGAGTGCAAGCCCAACGGATGAAATCACCCACCC
This sequence comes from Proteus vulgaris, assembly GCF_011045815.1. Classification (GTDB taxonomy): domain Bacteria; phylum Pseudomonadota; class Gammaproteobacteria; order Enterobacterales; family Enterobacteriaceae; genus Proteus; species Proteus vulgaris_B. The sequence goes on from NZ_CP047344.1 coordinate 428,158, forward strand.
AAAAATCTCATAAGCTGTCACATAGACAATTTTTCGTTTGATACCTTGCATTGTACGCTCTTTTTTCTGTGGATTAGTGTTGTTAAGCAACGTAAGATAAATCAGCAAGAATGACAGAAAAAGTCAGCTAGTATCAATTTAACTGAAACATCAGGAGTGAACATGCAGTTTTCAAGTGAACATATTGCGATATTTTTAGCCGTGATGGATAAGGGATCTTTCTCTGCGGCAGCACGTTCATTAAAACGTGTTCCTTCCGCAGTCAGTATGGCGATTGCCAATATGGAAGCTGAATTAGGTTATGCACTTTTTGAGCGTTCATCACGAGAGCCTCAGCCAACCGAAAAAGCCAAAGCACTTGAACCTCATGCCAGAATGATCGCAGAGCAATTAAAATTATTACAGGTACATGCAAAAGAGCTTTCCATGGATCTCGAAAGTGTCTTAAATATTGGTGTTGCAGCTGATATTAATCCTGATTATTTATTACCTGCGTTATCTGAATTAACGCAACGTTATCCATTACTTAATGTGAATGTGATAACTGCGGCACAAGATGACATTATTGAGATGTTACATTCACATAAAATTCAATTGAGCCTAGTTTATGGGGGGTTGTATGTGAATGGTGATGAGCAATTTCAATATCTCGGCTCTGAATCATTAGTGGCAACGATCTCTGCAAGTCATATTGCATTAGCACACCCATCTGGCGTATTTATTGAAGATTTAGTGAATGTTCGCCAAATTATGATCGCAAGTCATACCAAAGAGTTGAGGGATGAGCGCTCATTAGTGGCTACGAATTATTGGCAAACGGATAGTTTTCAAATGGCATTAGGTATGGTTGAAGCAGGAATGGGATGGGGTAATTTGCCATATTCATTGATTTATACTCAATTGCAAAAAGGTAAATTAAAACAACTTCAGTTTAAAAACACGAAAAATGAGTTGCGATTGCCTATTCATGCCATGTGGTTAAAAGGGGAGTCTTTGCAAAAAGGGGCGAAAGAGTTAGTTGAGCTGATGAGTTCTCATCAGCCCATTGTACCTAATTTTGATTAATCGACACGTTGCTGATGAACCCAAACGGCAACTTCAACACGAGATTTTAGCTTCATTTTTTTCAGTAAGTGTTTAACGTGTACTTTGACCGTACTTTCTGTGATATCAAGTTTACGTGCGATCATTTTATTGGATAGCCCTTGCGCTATTAGTTTTAAAATATCACGTTCACGCGGGGTGAGCTGTTCAATATCACGCTCACCTTCAGAACGATCTTCACGTAATGATTCAGCTAAAATAGGCGTTAATGCAGGGCTGACAACCATTTTTCCGGCAGCCGCCTGTTTAAGTGCCGCAAGTAATTCTTCAGGTTCCATATCTTTTAGAAGATAACCATCAGCACCACGTTTTAGTGCTGTTACTAAGTCATCACTGTAATTTGAGACACTAAAAACTACGATCCTGCCTGACAATGATTTTAATCGCAGTTGATCGAGTGTCTCAAAGCCGTTCATTCCTGGCATATTTAGATCGAGTAAGATTAAATCGGGATCGAGTTCCTCTGCTAATTTTACACCTTGTAGCCCATCACCCGCTTCCCCAACGACAGTTAATGTTGCATCAAGACTTAAGAGTTGTTTTACGCCATTGCGTAACATTGGATGATCATCAATCAGTAAAATTGTCGCTTTTTCTGTGGGTGGAACCATATTATTCATTACGACTTGCTCCATTTTGGACAGGATCTTTATGAGTAGTTATTAATGGAAATTTAACAAACACTTGAGTACCGCCCTGTTCACGTACTTTTATAGTATAAGAACCATTTAGGCTATTTGCGCGCTCTCGCATAATAATAAGACCATAATGATTTAATTTTTCAGGGTTAGGGCTAATTCCTTCACCATTATCATTAATTTTTAGTTCTACTTGCCCATTATTAAGGCTTAAAGAGACTTCAGCCCAGTTTGCATTGGCATGTTGCAAAATATTATTTAATGCTTCACGTACAATTTGAACAACATGGATGCTTTGATGTGAATTGACACATTTTGCTGGTAGCTGATAATCAAAATTAATAGCAAAACCAAGGCGTTGATTAAATTCATTGAGTGTGCTTTCTAGTGCGGCAAGCAATCCAGGCTCTGTGAGTTTTAAACGAAATGTCGTTAATAATTCTCTTAATTGTCGATATGCGACATTCAGTTCTTCACGCATCTCTTTAAGTAATTTTTGGCAATTATCTGGAAGGGTCTCAGACTGCATTTGCAAATAGCTAACCTGCATTTTTAAACATGATAACGATTGTGCAATTGAGTCATGCAATTCACGTGCAATCGCTGAGCGCTCATCCATCAATAGTAGCTGTTGCTGTTGCTCGTTTTGTTGTTCCATTGCCAGCATTGCTGAAATTTGTTTTGTGAGTAATAACATGAGATTTTTTTGCTCATCACTCAACACCATATTTTCAGGTAATTGCATAACAAACAAGCCATAACGATGGATCTGATCGGCGAGTTCCCAATGCAGTAGTTCACTACGTTGTGGTATTTCGGTAAAAGAGATTTCTTCACAACGTTCGCACTCTTTATCAGGGCAATGCTCAGGGCGAGATTTTGGCGCTAAACTAATTTCATTAAACAACGTGTGGTGATTATCTTCATATAAACGTATTTGCAAATAAGCATCAGGAATAATTTGTTGAAGCTCAAATAATATTTGTCTTAATCGAGCGCAAAGAGGCGTGGGTGAATGCAATTGTTGACTCGAATGATAGAGGTAAGAGAGTACTTTATTCTTTTGTTGTAAATCGTGAGTTTTCTCAATCACTCTTTTTTCTAGCTCGCTATAAAGTGTAGAAAGCTCTTCTGACATAGTATTAAGTGCAATACCGAGTGTGGCGATTTCATCGTGATGTGTGCGTTGGTGAAAGCGGGCAGAAAAATTACCATGACCAATCGAGTTCGCCATTGCCATTAATTGCTGCCAAGGGTGAAGTAAACGGCGGCGGAAATGCCAAACAGAGCCAAATAACAATAACAGTGTGAGTGCAGTGAAAATCAGTTGCGTATAAGCCACCAACCTTATTTTTTGTTCTGTTAACTGATCTATGCTTAATACTAACTTGTCTAATTGAGAAACAAACAAGGCGACTTCTTGTTTTGCATCATCTCGTTGTTGTGCATAGAGCAAGGTTGGTTTTAAGGTTTCCTTCCAGTATGTATTTAATTGAGCATATTGTGATTGTAACGATGCATTACTCAGGACTTGAAGTAACTCATTGCTGTCTAAATCGGTTTCTAATTCATGAAGGTAATAACGATGTTGTTCATCTAGGGGTAAAGCAGATAGTAAGCGATAGCTTTGCATTCGTAGCGATCCAGACTTATTAATCGCATGAGCATTACCTTGTACACTCAAAATAATATGGTTAGAAATCGCCATGCCTACCACACCCAATAGAGTGAAAAGTAACATTAATATCGCAATTTGATTAATAATTGAAAAACGGTAGTGCCATTGGACTTTATGAGTACTCATCGTTATTTTTCCAAATTTATTCTGGCGCTATATTGCCTTAAAAACTCATCAAATGTCACATACTACTAAAGTATTACCCCTAAATAGCCAGTAGGTGTAATTTCACTTACAAAGTATAGTGTTTTTTATTTAACTTGTTAATTTAAAATGAAAAATTAAGACTAACCCTATTAATACTTAGGTGTGAATAATACAATCAGTCTAAAAATCAAACAAAACCTTGCTTGATGCAGATCATGACTTATTAACAAATCTAATCGTAAAAAGGTGCCAATCTAACCGTTAATCGAGGTTGTTATGGCACTCACTCAACACCCAGAAAAAATGAGAAAAGGGGTGATCGAAGATTGGCATCCTGAAGATAAAGCTTTTTGGGAAAAGACTGGTCAAAAGATCGCTTCACGCAATTTATGGATTTCTGTTCCTTGTTTACTTTTATCGTTCTGTGTATGGATGCTTTTTAGTGCCGTTGCAGTAAATTTGAACAAAGTAGGTTTTAACTTTACCACAGATCAGTTGTTTATGCTGACGGCATTGCCTTCTGTATCTGGCGCTATTTTGCGCGTTCCTTACTCTTTTGTTATTCCTATCTTTGGTGGTCGTCGCTGGACAGCAATCAGCACGGTATTTCTGATTATTCCTTGTATTTGGCTGGGTTTTGCAGTGCAAGACACGACAACGACCTATTCAACCTTTATTGTCATTTCTCTATTATGTGGGTTTGCTGGGGCAAACTTTGCATCCAGTATGGCAAACATTAGCTTTTTCTTTCCTAAAGCACGTCAAGGTGGTGCATTAGGATTAAATGGTGGATTAGGTAATCTGGGTGTCAGTGTTATGCAGTTAGTCGCACCATTAGTGATTGGTGTTGGCGTTTTTGCAATGTTTAGTGGTCCGGGTGTTGTTCAGCCAGATGGTTCACGTTTATGGTTAGAAAATGCCGCGTGGATTTGGGTTCCTTTCTTACTTATTCTGACATTTGCGGCATGGTTTGGTATGAACGACCTTGCGGCGAATAAAGCCTCTTTAAGCCAGCAATTACCCGTTTTAAAACGTGGTCACCTCTGGTTATTAAGTATTTTATACCTGTGTTCTTTTGGTTCATTTATCGGTTTTTCAGCGGGTTTTGCTATGTTATCTAAAACCCAATTCCCAGATATCGTTATTTTACATTATGCCTTCTTTGGGCCTTTATTAGGTGCCTTAGCTCGCCCTGTGGGTGGCGCTTTGTCTGATAAATTTGGAGGGATTAGAGTCACGCTGATTAACTTTATCATCATGGCAATTTTCTCTGCTCTACTTTTCTTAACACTACCTGAAAACGGTGCTGGTGGCTCATTTATCGCGTTTTATGGCGTCTTTATGGTGCTGTTTTTAACCGCAGGTTTAGGTAGTGGTTCTACATTCCAAATGATTGCAGTGGTGTTTAGAAAAATTACTGTTGACCGTATGAAAGCACAAGGTGCTTCCGATGAAGCTGCTCAAAAAGAAGCGGTAACAGAAAGTGCGGCTGCGCTTGGTTTTATCTCTGCAATTGGTGCAATTGGTGGCTTCTTTATTCCTAAAGCTTTTGGCACATCACTTGCAATGACTGGCTCACCTGCCGGAGCCATGAAAATCTTTGTTCTATTTTATATCGCCTGCGTCTTGATCACTTGGTTGGTCTATGGACGTAAACACAATAAACAATAATGACGAATTATACGCAATGTGAGAGCGCTCGCGCGCATTGGGAGAGTATCTGATGAGTAAGTTTCTCGATAGATTCCGCTATTTTAAACAACTTGGCGATACCTTTTCAAAGGATCATGGCCAAGAATTAAATGTTAATCGTGACTGGGAAGATGGTTATCGTAGTCGCTGGCAACATGACAAAATTGTCCGCTCTACTCATGGTGTTAACTGTACAGGCTCATGTAGCTGGAAAATTTATGTCAAAAATGGGTTAGTAACTTGGGAAACCCAACAAACGGATTACCCACGTACACGCCCTGATTTACCCGATCATGAACCTCGAGGTTGCCCTCGTGGTGCAAGCTATTCATGGTATTTATACAGCGCAAACCGCGTTAAATATCCTATGGTGCGTAAACACTTAATTAAATTATGGCGTGAAGCGAAAGCACAACACAGTGATCCTGTCGATGCTTGGGCTTCAATTATTAGCTCGCCAGAAAAAACGAAAAGCTATAAACAAGCACGCGGTCGTGGTGGTTTTGTTCGCTCTTCATGGTCTGAAGTGAATGAAATTATTGCCGCTTCTAACGTATTTACAGCTAAAGAATATGGCCCTGATCGTATTATCGGCTTTTCGCCAATTCCGGCAATGTCGATGGTGTCATACGCTGCGGGTGCGCGTTATTTATCCCTTATTGGTGGGGCATGTTTAAGTTTTTACGATTGGTATTGCGATTTACCACCCGCATCACCAATGACATGGGGTGAGCAAACAGACGTTCCTGAATCAGCGGACTGGTATAACTCTTCTTATCTGATTGCATGGGGCTCTAACGTACCGCAAACACGTACTCCAGATGCTCACTTCTTTACAGAAGTTCGCTACAAAGGAACAAAAACCGTTGCGGTTACACCAGATTACGCTGAAATCGCTAAACTGTGTGACCAATGGTTAAATCCAAAACAAGGTACTGACAGCGCAATGGCAATGGCGATGGGACACGTTATTCTTAACGAATTCCATGTTAAACGCCAAACTGAATACTTTAGTAACTACGTACGCACTTACACTGACATGCCAATGTTAGTGATGTTAGATAAACATGATTCTGGCAATTTAGTTGCGGGTCGCATGCTACGAGCTTCTGATTTAGTGAACAATCTTGATCAGGAGAAAAACCCAGAGTGGAAAACCATTGCTATTGATGAGAAAACACAGCAACTGGTTGCTCCTCAAGGTTCAATGGGCTTTCGTTGGGAAGGCGCTGCTAAATGGAATCTTGAGCCTAAAGACGGTAAGAGTGGTGAAGAAGTCACTTTACAATTGGGGCTTCTAGAGAGCCACGATGATGTTGTTGATGTTGCATTTCCTTACTTTGGTGGCATTAAGAGTGAATATTTTGAAGGTGTTGCCCTTGATGATGTTCTCGTTCATAAACTGCCAGCTAAGCGTATTACACTTGCGAATGGCGAAGAAAAATACGTTACAACTGTCTATGACTTGTTATTAGCAAACTACGGTATTGATCGTGGCTTAAATGATGAAAACTGCGCATCAAATTATGATGAAATCAAAGCATATTCACCAGCATGGGCAGAAAAAGTTACAGGTGTAAGCCGTCAAGATATCACCCGTATTGCGCGTGAATTTGCAGATAATGCAGAAAAAACGCATGGTCGTTCTATGGTGATTGTGGGTGCAGGTATTAACCACTGGTATCACATGGATATGACCTATCGCGGTATTATCAACATGCTGATTTTCTGCGGTTGTGTGGGGCAAAGCGGTGGCGGTTGGGCACACTATGTTGGACAAGAAAAATTACGTCCACAAACAGGTTGGTTGCCTTTAGCCTTTGGTCTTGATTGGCAACGTCCACCTCGTCATATGAACAGTACATCGTTCTTTTATAATCACTCCAGTCAGTGGCGTTACGAGACCGTATCACCAACAGAGTTATTATCACCATTAGCGGATAAATCACGCTTTAGTGGTAGCTTGGTTGATATGAACGTGCGTTCAGAACGTATGGGGTGGTTACCATCGGCGCCTCAATTAAACTTAAACCCTCTGACTATTGCGAAAAAAGCCCAAGAGGCAGGCGTTAGTGCCGCTGATTACACCGTTAATGCATTGAAATCAGGTGAAATCCGTTTTGCTTCAGAGCAACCTGATAACCCACAAAACTTCCCTCGTAATTTATTTATTTGGCGCTCTAACTTATTAGGTTCGGCGGGCAAGGGACATGAGTATTTACTGAAATACCTATTAGGTACAGAGAACGGATTACAAGGTAAGGATTTAGGCGAGCAAGGTCAAGTTAAGCCACAAGAAGTGGAATGGCAAGATAAAGGTGGTGAAGGTAAAGTTGATTTAGTGGTGACTTTAGACTTCCGCATGTCAAGTACCTGTCTTTTCTCAGATATCGTTTTACCAACCGCAACATGGTATGAAAAAGACGATATGAATACTTCGGATATGCATCCATTTATTCACCCATTAACGGCAGCCGTTGATCCTGCTTGGGAGTCTAAAACAGACTGGGAAATCTATAAAGGTATCGCTAAAACCTTCTCTAAATTGTGTGTAGGCCATTTAGGGGTTGAAACCGATTTAGTGACATTACCTATTCAACATGACTCTGCTGCTGAAATGGCACAGCCTTTCGATGTAAAAGATTGGAAAAAAGGTGAATGTGACCTTATTCCGGGTAAAACAGCACCACACCTTATTCCTGTTGAGCGTGATTATCCAAATACTTATGCTCGCTTTACCTCACTTGGCCCTCTGATGGATAAATTGGGTAATGGCGGTAAAGGGATCAGTTGGAATACACAAACAGAAGTCGATTTCCTGAAAAAACTCAATCGTGTTCGTCACGATGGCGTAGCAAAAGGGCGTCCAGCGATTGAAACGGCAATTGATGCTGCTGAAGTTATCCTCTCTTTAGCGCCTGAAACTAATGGTCAAGTGGCTGTAAAAGCGTGGGATGCACTCAGTAAAGTGACTGGACGTGATCACACGCATTTAGCCAAAGTGAAAGAAGACGAAAAAATTCGTTTCCGCGATATCGTTGCTCAACCTCGTAAGATTATCTCAAGCCCTACATGGTCTGGTCTTGAAGATGAGCATGTCTCTTATAACGCTTGTTATACCAACGTTCACGAGATGATCCCTTGGCGTACGTTAAGTGGTCGCCAGCAGTTGTATCAAGATCACGAGTGGATGCGTGCTTACGGTGAAAGCTTAGTGGTTTATCGTCCACCAATTGATACTAAAGCGATTGATGCGGTTAAGGGTAAAAAACCAAATGGTTTCCCTGAAAAAGCACTGAACTTCCTGACTCCTCACCAAAAATGGGGTATTCACTCAACTTATAGCGATAACTTACTAATGTTAACACTAGGTCGTGGTGGCCCCGTAGTGTGGCTAAGTGAAGATGATGCCAAAGAGATGGGAGTTAGCGATAACGATTGGGTTGAAGCGTACAACAGTAATGGTGCGTTAACGGCAAGAGCCATTGTCAGTCAACGTATTCCTGATGGCATGATTTATATGTATCACGCACAAGAGCGTCAAATAAACCTACCCGGCTCAGAAGTGACGGGAATGCGTGGTGGTATTCACAACTCTGTGACGCGTGTTTGCCCTAAACCAACCCATATGATTGGTGGGTACGCTCAATTAGCTTATAGCTTTAACTACTACGGTACTGTTGGCTCTAACCGTGATGAGTTTGTTGTGGTGCGTAAGATGAAACAGATTGATTGGCTTGATGGTGAAGGTGATGCTTATCAACAGACCCTGAATGGACAGGAGAAGGCATAATGAAAATTCGTTCACAAGTCGGTATGGTACTCAACCTCGACAAATGTATCGGTTGCCATACCTGTTCAGTAACCTGTAAAAACGTATGGACTAGCCGTGAAGGTGTTGAATACGCATGGTTCAATAACGTTGAAACAAAACCAGGTACAGGGTACCCACAAAATTGGGAAGACCAAGAAAAGTGGAAAGGCGGCTGGATCAAAAATATCAAAGGTAAATTAGTGCCTAGAATGGGTAACCGTGTTGGTCTGTTATCTAAAATTTTTGCTAACCCTGATGTCCCCGCATTAGATGATTATTATGAGCCATTTGATTACGACTATGAGCATTTGAAAAATGCACCAGAAGGCTCATTGCCAACAGCACGTCCTCGCTCGCTGATCACCGGCCAACGCATGACTAAAATCGAAAGAGGCCCAAACTGGGAAGACGATTTAGGTGGCGAATTTAGCAAACGTGCTGCGGATAAAAACTTCGCCAATATGCAAAAAGAGATGTATGGACAGTTTGAAAATACATTCATGATGTATTTACCACGTTTATGTGAACACTGCCTAAATCCTGCTTGTGTGGCGACCTGCCCAAGTGGTGCGATTTATAAACGCGCTGAAGATGGCATTGTGCTTATCGACCAAGATAAATGCCGTGGGTGGCGCATGTGTTTAACTGGGTGTCCATACAAAAAAATCTACTTCAACTGGAAAAGTGGTAAGTCAGAAAAATGTATTTTCTGCTATCCACGTATTGAAGCCGGTCAGCCAACACTGTGTTCAGAAACTTGTGTAGGGCGTATTCGTTATCTGGGTGTAATGCTATATGACGCAGATAAAATCTCACAAGCTGCCAGTGCGGATAATGAAAAAGATTTATACCAAAGCCAGTTAGATATCTTCTTAGATCCTTTTGATCCAGAAGTTATCAAAGCGGCGGAAGAACAAGGTATTCCATTAAGTGTGATTGATGCAGCACAGCGTTCACCTGTCTACAAAATGGCAGTGGATTGGAAGCTCGCATTGCCATTGCATCCAGAATACCGCACCTTACCAATGGTTTGGTATGTACCACCTTTGTCACCAATTCAATCTGCTGCTGATGCGGGGGTGTTACCACATACAGGCGTTCTGCCTGATGTAGAAAGCTTGCGTATTCCAGTTCAGTATTTAGCAAATTTACTGACAGCTGGGGATACCGCACCAGTGTTATTAGCACTAAAACGAATGTTAGCGATGCGTCATTACAAACGTGCTGAAACCGTAGAAGGAAAAACTGATTTAAGTGCGTTAGAGCAAGTCGGTTTGACTGAAGCACAAGCACAAGAGATGTACCGTTATCTTGCTATTGCAAATTATGAAGATCGCTTTGTTATTCCATCAAGCCATAGAGAACTTGCAAGAGAGGCTTTTCCAGAACGTAATGGTTGTGGTTTTAGCTTTGGTGATGGTTGCCATGGTAGTGATAGCAAATTTAATTTGTTTAATAGCCATCGCATCGATGCGATTGATATCACTTCAAGAACACCTCAGGATGAACGTCGTTCAGAGGAGAAAATATAATGATTTCTCTGAAAGTTATTTCTCATCTTTTAGATTATCCCACACAAGAGTTGTGGGATAACCGTGGCGAGCTTATTGATGCATTACAGGAGGCCGATGAGCTTCCTGTGACTCAAGTTGCAAAATTGATGGCGTTTATTCACGCTTTAACGCAACAAGAGTTATTAGATGCGCAATCTAACTACAGTGAGCTTTTTGACAGAGGTCGAGCACGGTCACTGTTGTTATTTGAACATGTTCATGGTGAATCTCGCGATCGTGGTCAGGCAATGGTTGATCTGTTAAATCAATATCAACAAGCGGGGATCACATTAAGCAGCCGTGAACTCCCTGACTATTTGCCTACTTACCTTGAGTATTTAACACTTTTACCTACAACCGAGTGTATTGAAGGGCTAAACAACATTGCTCCTATTTTGGCACTGTTAGGTGAGCGTTTAAAACAGCGAGGCAGTGATTATCACGCTCTCTTTGATGTATTACTTTGTCTTTCACAAAGCGGACTAGAAGCATCACAACTCACTGCTCAAGTAGAAAAAGAGCCTTTAGATGATACCCCAGCGGCGTTAGATGCTGTATGGGAAGAAGAACAAGTGACGTTTCTTGGAGAAGGTACGCAATGTGGCAGTAGCAATATTAGCCAACATCAGCGTCGTTTTGCACAAGAAACCGCAGTTCAATATCTCAATGTGGGGAATTCGTTGAATACGGGAGCACAAAAATGAATTACATCAATATGTTATTTTTTGATATCTATCCCTATATTGCTGGTGCCGTTTTTATTATCGGTAGCTGGTTACGCTATGATTACGGTCAATACACTTGGCGTGCAGGCTCTAGCCAGATGCTAGACAAGAAAAATATGCGATTGGCTTCTAATTTATTCCACATTGGGATCATCGGTATTTTTGCAGGGCATTTTTTAGGTATGTTAACGCCACACTGGATGTATGAATCATTCCTACCTATTGAATATAAACAAATTATGGCGATGGTGGGTGGAGGTACTTGTGGTGTGTTAATGCTGGTGGGGGGCGTGATGTTATTAAAACGCCGTTTAACCAATCCACGAGTGAGAGCCACATCTTCATTTGGTGACATTATGATTTTAACGCTACTGGTTATTCAAGTGGCATTAGGTCTACTAACAATCCCATTCTCTGCACAACATATGGATGGTAGTGAAATGATGAAGCTGGTGGCATGGGCACAATCTATTGTGACATTCCATGGTGGTGCTTCAGCAAATCTTGAAGGTGTTGCATGGGTATTTAAACTGCATATTTTCTTAGGAATGACGATTTTCTTATTATTCCCATTCTGTCGATTAGTCCATATTTGGAGCGTACCTGTTGAGTACTTAACTCGTCGCTATCAAATTGTCCGTAATCGTCATTAATGAGATCCATCTCCTGATAGTAAGTTAGAGACCTTTTAGTTGCGCTTATCTCACCCCCGCCCGCGGGGGTTTTTTTATTTCTTTTTCCTGTCCTCAAATATCAACAAATTTTTTGAATGGTTAGAGCAATAATCTTTAGATTCATTTAAGAATGATTGCACTTATAATTCTTTTCAACGAAACGAATAAATTTATATAAACAAATAAGCAGTTAATTAAGTATCGTGATATTCAATTAAATTCTAAGTTTGCAATAGATTGTTTATTATTAATAAATACATTTAAATGTAAATTTAAAAGGATCTGAGTATCGTCATATAAATTTGGTGCTATGATTTAATTGAGTCTTACCTCTATTATATTATCGGAGATTATTATGAGCTTTAAATATCATCGTATTGATAAAAATAATGCCGCTGTTTTGTTGGTAGACCATCAAGCCGGATTACTCTCTTTAGTGAGAGATATCGAGCCAGATAAATTCAATAATAATGTATTAGCATTAGCTAATGCTGCTAAATACTTTAATTTACCTACCATTTTGACTACCTCATTTGAAAATGGTCCTAATGGCCCTTTAATGCCTCAACTTGTTGAGATGTTCCCTGATGCACCTTATATAGCTCGCCCTGGACAAATTAATGCTTGGGATAATGAAGACTTTGTAAAAGCAGTTAAAGCAACAGGTAAAAAACAACTAATTATTGCTGGTGTTGTGACTGAGGTTTGTGTCGCATTCCCTGCATTATCAGCACTTGAAGAAGGTTTTGAAGTATTTGTTGTCACAGATGCTTCAGGGACTTTCAATTCAATCGCACGGGATTCAGCGTGGGACAGAATGTCAAAAGCGGGTGCTCAATTGATTAACTGGTTTGGTTTGACTTGTGAATTACACCGTGATTGGCGTAATGATGTCGAAGGATTAGGCACACTGTTTGCTAACCATATTCCAGATTATCGTAATCTTATGACAAGTTATAACGCATTAACAAAAAAGTAATCGATTAATTTAAGTTTTTCCTAAAAATAGGGCTTATATTATTTTTCGGTAAATATAATTTAATGGAAATAAAAAATTATTAAATTATAGATATAAGCCCCTAATTAAATTAACAAATGGATCAGAAATGAAAAATAAGCTATTAAAAACAACCGCTATTGCAATGGCATTAAGCGTAGGTGTTGCACAAGCAGCTGAATATAAAGCAAGTACAGCAGAAGGCCCAATTAAAATAGTTAACTTAAAAGCCATGGAAGCACAAGTTCAGGCGAATATGGAAAAAGGGGCTTTTGGTTATATTCGTGGTGGTGCAGAAGACGAAAATAATTTACGTTCAAATACGACTGCTTTTGATAAAAAATATATTATGCCTCGTTCATTACAAGGCATCGAATTTTCTGACATAAATCTAAAAACAGAATTTCTAGGTATTAAATTAGATACGCCTATTATTCAGGCACCGATGGCAGCTCAAGGGCTTGCTCATCAACAAGGCGAAGTTGCCACAGCAAAAGGTATGGCGAAAGCAGGTTCTATTTTCTCATTAAGTACTTATGGAAATAAAACCATCAAAGAAGTGGCTGATGCTCAGCCAGGTTATCCGTTCTTCTTCCAGCTCTATATGAGCAAAAATGATGCCTTTAACGAATATATTTTATCTCAAGCGAAACAGTATGGCGCTAAAGGTATCATTATGACTATCGACTCTTCGGTTGGTGGGTATCGTGAAGATGATGTGAAAAATAATTTCCAATTCCCATTAGGTTTTGCCAACTTAGAAGCATTCGCAAAAATTAGCGATGACAAATCTAAGACAGGTAAAGGTGCGGGTATCAGTGAAATTTATGCTCAAGCAAAACAAGCTTTCACACCAGCAGATATTCAGTATGTGAAAAAAATGTCTGGCTTACCTGTAATTGTAAAAGGTATCGAATCACCTGAAGATGCAGATACAGCCATTAAAGCAGGTGCAGATGCAATTTGGGTTTCTAACCATGGTGGTCGTCAATTAGACAGCGCACCTGCAACCATTGATATGTTACCTGCCATTGCAAAAGTCGTGAACAAACGTGTTCCTATTGTCTTTGACAGTGGTGTTCGTCGTGGCTCTCATGTATTTAAAGCATTAGCAAGTGGCGCAGACGTTGTTGCAGTAGGTCGTCCAATTCTTTATGGTTTAAATTTAGGTGGTGCTGAAGGTGTGAATTCAGTTATCCAACATTTAAATAAAGAATTAAGAATTAATATGATGTTAGGTGGCGCGAAAACAATAAAAGATATTCAATCTACTCCACTTTATACTGAAGCAAGTTTTAATCAATAATTAAAAATGTATTAAAAAAAATAAAATGAACCGCACTTAAATTAAATGTTAAGTGCGGTTTTATTTTTATATAAAAATAAATCTATAAATTATAGTGTCATGTTTTTATATCACTATTTTTATAATGGATTATTAAATGGGTAATAATGTTGGAAAGGATTTTGGTCTTATAGAAAGAAATGAAATAATAGGAAAAAACTATACTATTCGAGAAACAATTACTGTAAAAATAGCACCATCACATACTGTATATACAGATATAAATAACCAATCAACAAAATCAAAGTTTGGTCATGCTTGGATTGAATTTAAAGGAGAGTCAATTGGTTGGGGAATGGGGGGATCTAAAATGGAAGGTGGTTCAGATAATTTAACCTTTCATGATTCTAAAGGGTATGATCCCAATAAAGTGACAAGCGTTACATTACCTTTATATACCAATGAAATTATTGGTAGAATTAATAATGCAATATCAAAGATGAAGTCAGGTGATTATACCCATTTTGAGAGTAACTATAATCTATTTAATAATAATTGTATTGATTTTGTGAACTATATATTAGCGTTAACTGAAAATGGAGAACACAACCCAGATTATATTCTACAATTAATTGGTGATACACCAGATAAAATTATTGAAAAAATGCAAGAATATATTGATGAGCAGAAAGAAACTGAAACACCATTAGTTATTGCATTAACAGAGAGTGGGATTTTTACATTACCTGATGATGAGAGTATTCATTTTGATCATAATAATGATGAAGTAAAAGAATCGACAGGATGGATAGATAATAATAGTGCATTCCTTGTATTTGATAAAAATAAAAATGGTGTTATAGATAATGGGAATGAAATGTTTGGTAATAATACTTCTAATATATCAGAGGGTTATGCAAAGCACGGGTTTGAAGCATTATCTCAATATGATAGCAATCAAGATAATAGAATTGATAAGAGCGACATAATCTGGTCTTCTTTAAATCTATGGATAGATAAAAATATTGATGGAAAAACAGATGCTGATGAATTGATTAAGATTGAGTGCTCAGGTATAGAATCAATAGATTTAAATTATAAGAAAAATGGCATTATAGATGAAAATGGAAATCAAATTTTATTAACAAGCACTGTTATATGGAATGATGGCCGTCATACTGAAATTTCCGATATCGTATTTAATACACATATTTCTTCTCAAAAGAATAATACCTTACTTAATAGTGATGATATATGGTTATGAAAAATAGATGGATTAAAATCATTTTTTTTAGTACGGCAATTATGTTAAGTGGAAACACAATGGCTGATATTCTTGTTCCTGATAAAGTTTATTCACATGATCCCGATTTTCTAGCATCGTCCAACATAAAAATGCCAAATACAAAAGATGAATTTTATAGTTTAATAAAACTTGCTGATGATGGTAATAGTGAAGCTAATTGGATGGTTTCAGTTATTTATCAGCAAAGTGGTAATAATGTTGAAGCTGAAAAATATTACCAACGCTCTATTGATCGACAAGATGATTACATGGGGCCATCAGCTGTAAATTTAGGTTATATGTATGATAAAAACAATAATATTAAAAAGGCAATGGAATTATTTCATCAAGCAGGTGATGCGGGTTATTATGGTGGTTATCAAGCAGTAGGTACTGAGTATTTTTTAGGGCGTGATATACCGTTAGATTTTGAAAAAGCAAGATTTTATTATAAGAAGGCCGCAGAATTAGGATGTTATGAATGTCAATATTATATTGACAACTGGGATGAAGTTGTAAAGCTAAAAATGAAAGATTTAAAAATAGAAAAATAAAACAATATATATACTTATGATAATAAAAACCCCATGTTTGATATCAAGCATGGGGTTTTGTCTATTGGTTATTACGAAAATTTAATTTTGGGTTGATGGCATATCACCAAAACAGAGGTTATTTTGATTATTAATCCCTCCATCTGGTGATGAATAACCTAAGCAACCTAACATCGAATCAAAAATATTGTGATGATAGAACGTGCGCTCTGCATCTTGATTACGTTTTAGATTATCAAATAACTGTTTATTTTCAGGCTCAGCTAAATAACTATCCGACATCCAAACTAAGAAAGGCACCTTAAATTGTTCTGGTGGTGCAATTTCTTTTGGTGTGCCGTGTAAGCCACCTTTCTCTGAAATAGATTCACCGTGATCGGAGGTATAAAACACAATGGCTTTCTTATCGCGTAATGTGTCGAGTATGCCATCAATAAAATAGTCGGTATAAAGAATCGAGTTATCATAAGCATTCACTAATTGCTCTTTGGTACACTCATCATCCACATTTAAACATTCAGGTTGATATTTTTTGAATGACTCAGGATAACGCTGAGAATACATAAAGTGAGAACCTTTCGTATGTAGAATCACTAAATGGTTCCCTTTAGGATAATTAGCGACGGCATTTGCTGTTTCGGCAATCAGTAGGGTGTCATCTAGCTCTTTACCGAAGTTGCTGTTCTTCGCGGTCATCATCTCTTTCATTGCATAGTTGTTTAAATCAAGTTTATTGTAAAACCACAGCTCACTTTGCATTGAAAAAAGTTCTGATGTCATTCCTAACTGTTTCAGAACTGAGAAAATATTGTTCTCTTTTAATGTACGCTGGTCGTTACTTTCGGTCCCATCTTCACGAACAAACATACATTTTAGCGAAAGCTTGGTTGCGGTATCACAAGAAATACCTTTAAACGCAACTAAGTTTTTTTCTTGGCTTAATAGAGGATTTGTTTGTCTTTCATAACCCAGTAATCCCATATGATCCCATCTTGCGGTCTCACCAATAATAAAGACAACATATACATCTTCATTAGCTTTTGATGGTTGATAGGTGAAATGATCGGCTGGATTAAAAATATTTTGGTTATTAAAGGTATCGTCATATTGCGTTATAGCATATTGAAAGAGTGGAATAATCCAGTTTGTCGGCAAATACGCATAACTTAAGCCACCGCTATAGCTCGGTAGATCCAAATTATTTTTGATTTCATAGGCTTTTTGTCTTGAATCGAGTGTTTTTAAATAGGCAAAAACAGCCAGTGCAATCACTAGCATTTTTACGGTATTTTTTATCCAGATTTTTTTCTTTTGTTGTGTAGTGAGATTTTTTTCTGGTTTCTTACATAGCCAAATAAGCGCTAGGGGCAAAATAGATAAGCCAATAATCCAAATAATCACATTTGGGCTGACCAGCTCTTTAGATAAATCGGTATCTGTGGTGAGTGTTGAAATGATAATACCGTATCCAATGACGACGTCATAAAAAGAAATATAGTAACTCGCACAGACACTAACAATGAGAATAAAAGAGGCAACGACTTTAAAAAATAGAGAGCCGAAAAAAGAAATAAGTCGTAATAAGAAGAAAGTAAAAGCAATATTAACGGCAATTTCACCTAGAATATATAATGCATCAATGAGGGGGTTGTTTGTGTTCTGTGTGCCGTACCGGCCAATGTAAACGGAAATATTAAGAAAAAAACCAAGATAGATAGCTAAAAAAAGGGCAATATTTTCTTTCGAAAACCTTAAAAACTTTAATTTTTGCATGTTCAATTATTATCAAAATGTATGGTGTAGAGGTCTTTATGACCGCGAAGTTGTTTTCAGGTTCAGTATTATGTGCTTTTTTTTATTGAAGTTTAAAAATTTTTTATTTGAATAACATTAATATCAAAATTATTAATTTTGAATAGTTATAGTAAATAGAAATATTGGTAGAGATATTAGGAGGTTGTCATCATTATATACGGCAAGGCCTCGATAAAGGAAGATAAGAAGGCGTATTTGCTTAATTGTTATTTCTTATCAAATGAAGGATATTTTTTCGCTATAAGTCCTTATGTATAACGTATATTGATGAAAATGAAAGTCGACATAAATATCGTCATTAGTGTCGATGACTCTTCGCTATTTCATTATTCATTACTTGTTCATTGATTTATTCACATTTATTTCTCTTTATTTTTCATTGCATTACAGAAAGCTAAAAAAACGTGCTTATTTGGCACACTCTCTGCATAGATAAAGGAGAAGATCAGGTAATAACCTGAAAGTTGATGAACACAGGAGCAATGTTGATGAAAAAAGTCATCACGGTCTGTCCGTATTGCGCCTCAGGATGCAAAATCTACCTGAAGGTGGAAAACGGTAAAATCATTGGCGCTGAAGGAGCCAATGGTTTAACAAACCAAGGTGAGCTGTGTCTGAAAGGGTATTATGGATGGGATTTTATCCATGATACTAAGATACTGACTCCACGTCTTAAAACACCAATGATCCGTCGTGAAAGAGGCGGAAAATTAGAATCGGTTTCTTGGGAAGAAGCGATTGAGTTTGCCAGTAGCAAACTGCTTGCTATCAAAGAGAAATACGGTGCTAAATCTATTATGACAACCGGTTCATCACGAGGTCCGGGTAACGAAGCTAACTTCGTTATGCAGAAATTTGCTCGTGCGGTTATCGGAAATAATAATATAGACTGCTGTGCTCGTGTCTGACACGGCCCTTCGGTTGCAGGTCTGCAGCGTTCGGTCGGTAATGGTGCTATGAGCAACTCAATCGTCGAGATTGAGGATACCAAATGTCTATTTGTCTTCGGTTATAACGCCGCAGACTCGCATCCTATTGTTGCTCGTCGTATTGTTAAGGCGAAAGAAAAGGGTGCCAAAATTATTGTATGTGACCCTCGTTACATCGAAACAGCACGCTTAGCCGATTTACACTTAGGCTTAAAAAATGGTTCTAACATTGCACTATTAAATGCAATTGCACATGTGATTATTGAAGAAGGATTGCATGATAAATCCTTTATTGAAAATCATACTGAGCAATTTGAAGAATATTGTAAATTAGTTGAAAGCTATACACCTGAATCAGTTGAAGAAACAACAGGTTTAAGTGCTCAAATCATTCGTGAAGCTGCGCGTATGTACGCAAAAGCAGAAACAGCAACAATTCTTTGGGGTATGGGTGTTACTCAATTCTACCAAGGTGTTGAAACTGTCCGTTCATTGACTAGTTTGGCATTATTAACCGGCAATTTAGGTAAAAAGTATGTCGGAGTTGGCCCCGTTCGTGGTCAAAATAACGTACAAGGCGCGTGTGATATGGGAGCATTACCTAACACACTACCAGGCTATCAATACGTTACCGACGAAAAAGCACGTGAGAAATTTGCTAAGTTCTGGGGCATTGAATCGATGCCAGAAGAAGTGGGCTATGCATTGAGTGAAGTTCCTCACAATATCGATCACGGCTTATTAAAAGCTCACTATGTAATGGGTGAAGATCCACTGCAAACTGAGCCTGATTTAGCAACCATCCGTAGAACTTTTGACAAACTGGAACTGCTGATAGTCCAAGATATCTTTATGACCAAAACGGCAGCGATTGCTGACGTTATCTTCCCTGCAACATCATGGGGTGAACATGAAGGTGTTTACACTGCTGCAGACCGTGGTTTCCAACGTTTCTATAAAGCGGTTGAACCTGTTGGTGATGTGAAAACAGACTGGCAAATCATCAGTCTGATGGCAACCGCAATGGGTTATCCAATGCATTACAACAATACCAAAGAGATTTGGGATGAGTTGCGTGAGTTATGCCCAATTTATTATGGTGCGACTTACGAAAAAATGGCGGACTTGGCTTATATTCAATGGCCTTGCCCAACAGAGGATAGCCCAGGTACACAATATTTGTATGATGGTGGTAACTTTGATACCCCTAACGGTAAAGGTCAATTCTTTACTTGTGAGTGGGCACCACCCATTGACAAACTTTCTGATGAATTCCCAATGGTGCTGGCAACAGTCCGTGAAGTTGGGCACTACTCTTGCCGTTCAATGACGGGTAACTGTAAAGCATTGGCGGCATTAGCTGATGAACCGGGCTATGTTCAGTTAAACACTGAAGATGCCAAACAACTAGGAATTAAAGATCAAGAGCTAGTTTGGATACGCTCTCGTCAAGGTAAAGTGATTACGCGTGCTGCAGTCAGTGATAGACCGAATAAAGGCGCGGTATATATGACTTACCAGTGGTGGATTGGTGCTTGTAACGAACTCGTTGCGGAAAACTTAAGCCCAATAACCAAAACACCTGAGTATAAATATTGTGCAGTATGTGTTGAGCCAATCAAGGAACAGGCTCAGGCAGAACACTATGTGAAAACGGAATATAGCAATATTAAACGTCGTTTAAGAGAAGCCGCCGAGGGCTAATTTTATCTGATTAATATTACTTTTCTGCCTTAAGACCGAGTTTATTGACCTTGTGTCAGTAAGCTCGTTTTTTTTTATGATTTTTTATTGTCACAAGCTCTTTTTTCTACAGCTTATCGTTAAAACCTCTTTTTATCTGTCTGAATATTCACCATGCGTTGGCTCACAATAAAAAAAGTAACATGTTACTTTTGACGTAATCCGTTTCTAAATCAAGTGGATAAATTGCTTTTTATTTAAGGCCAGCGCAGGATGCTGTCATGGAAATGAGTGTAAGAAAACAACAACGAGATACTGTATGAAAAAACTCATTAATGCCCTACAAGCGTTTGGTAAATCCTTATATGGACCCGTCTTGATATTACCTATTATCGGTTTATATATCGCTTTAGGTAACGTCTTTGGTAATGGCAATCTTGCGGAATATATTCCGTTTTTAAATCACCCGGTTATTCAAAGCATTGGACAATTACTCGCAAAATCATCGGTTGCTATTTTAGTCAATTTGGCGCTGATTTTTGCTGTAGGTATTCCTGTTGGCTTAGCAAAAAAAGATAAAGGTTATGCAGGGCTAATTGGCTTAGTCGTGTTTGTTATTTTCACGAATGCGATGAATATTACGCTAACACTGCAAGGGAAGTTGGTTAGCGCAGAAGAGATGCGAGCCGCAGGTCAAGGCATGGTATTAGGTGTTCAAGTCCTTGAGATGGGAGTATTTGCCGGTATTTTAACAGGGGCAATATCTGGATGGCTTTATAATCGTTATTCAGGTCGTCAATTTAGTGGCATTATGGCTATCTATTCTGGTCACTGTTTTGTCGCCATTATTGCTATTCCCTTCACCATTGCATTGGCCGTTTTAATGTGTGAAATCTGGCCTTTTGCTCAGGCAGGTATTACTAAAATGGCACTTGTTATTCATGACTCTGGTGCTTTTGGTGCGCTGATTTATGGATTCTTAGAACGCATTCTTATCCCAACAGGATTACACCATTTAGTCTATACCCCATTCTTGTATACCGAACTAGGCGGTGTTGCTGATGTTTGTGGCACAACTTACCAAGGTGCGAGAAATATCTATTTTGCTGAAATGGCTTGTCCTGACGTGAAACAACTCAGTAGCACTGTAATTTGGGATGCTCGTGGTATTGCTAAAATGTTCGGTCTAACAGCAGCAGCTGTAGCCATGATCTCTGTAGCCAAAAAAGAGAAAAAGCAGATAGCAAAGGCGATTTTAATTCCTGCGGCTGCAACTTCTTTCTTGCTAGGGGTGACAGAGCCTCTTGAGTTTTCCTTCCTTTTTGTTGCTCCTGTTTTATTTTTAGTTCACGCCGTATTGACGGGTATTGGCATGATGCTGTTCTACCTATTAGGTGTTCATGCGATTGGTGCAAATGGTGTCATTGACTTTATTTTATATAACTTGCCGTTAGGGACTGAAAAATCAAATTGGCCAATGTATATCGTGGTGGGTTTGATTATGTCAGCTCTCTATTTCGTTATCTTTAGAACCTTGATTTTAAAACTAGATCTTAAAACTCCTGGGCGAGAGGATGATGATGAAGAAACGCGACTATATAGCAAAGAAGACTATAAGAAAAAAGCAGAAGTAGTCACTGGTGAGGAACAAAACACTAAAATAATTAATAGCTTAGGTGAAGATATTATTGAAGGACTAGGTGGGCGTGACAATATTGAAGTTGTTGATAATTGTTATACGCGCTTACGAGTCATTGTTAAAAATGTCGATGCAATTCATGAAGGTCTACTGAAAAAAACCGGTGCTAAAGGCGTTGTTCGCCACGGTAATAATGTTCAAGTGGTTTATGGATTACATGTAAAAAAAATGCGTGAAGCGGTCGAAGCCGCACTTTAATAGGAGAAAGTAAGATGACGAAATCACCTTTTATCTTAAGTATTGCAGGCGGCGGAAGCACCTATACACCGGGAATTGTAAAAAGTTTAATGGTACGTTTAGAGGATTTTCCACTGAGTGAAATTCGTTTATACGACATTGATAAAGATCGCCAAGATACTATTGCACCCGTGGTTGAAAAAGTGATCCGTGATCATAGTGATACCATTAAATTTACGGTGACAACAGATCCAGAAACGGCATTTGATGGTGCTCACTTTGTATTTGCCCAAATGCGTGTGGGTCAATACAAAATGCGTGAACAGGATGAAAAAATTCCATTACGTCATGGTGTTGTTGGGCAAGAAACCTGTGGACCCGGAGGACTTGCTTATGGTTTACGCACTATTTTACCAATGGTTGAGCTAATTGATTTAGTTGAACAACATGCCTCTCCTAAAGCATGGATTGTAAATTATTCTAATCCAGCGGCGATTGTTGCTGAAGGTGTGCGTCGTTTACGTCCTAATGCTCAAGTATTGAATATCTGTGATATGCCTGTTGCGGCAATGCGTAATATGGCCGCTGTATTAAAAGTGGATCGTCATGATTTAGATGTGGATTATTTTGGCTTAAATCACTTTGGTTGGTTTACTTCAGTGCGCGTAAAAGGTGAAGAAAAACTGCCTGAATTACGTGAACATATCGCTAAATTTGGTCTTTTAACAGAAGATGCGGCACAAACTGACCCACAACATTCTGATCCATCATGGGTAAAAACGTGGCGTCATATTCAGCCATTAATGGAAGCATTCCCTGAATATATTCCAAACCCATATTTACAGTACTACTTGATGCCAAATTATATCGTGGAACATCAAGATCCTGACTACACTCGTGCAAACGAAGTGATGGATGGTCGTGAAAAACGCCTGTTTGAAGCTGCTCGAGAATATAAAGAGACGGGGATTTTACCAGATGCATTCCATGTCGGTGTTCATGGTGCCTTTATTGTTGATGTTGCTTGCTCTTTAGCTTTTGATTTACGTCAGCGTCACTTGGTGATTGTTGAAAATAAAGGTGCAATTTCTGATTTACCTTATGATGCGATGGTTGAAGTACCCGCTTATATTACGTCTCATGGTCCTGAGC
This sequence comes from Proteus vulgaris, assembly GCF_011045815.1. Lineage (GTDB taxonomy): Bacteria > Pseudomonadota > Gammaproteobacteria > Enterobacterales > Enterobacteriaceae > Proteus > Proteus vulgaris_B. The sequence continues at coordinate 451,759 of NZ_CP047344.1, forward strand.
CTATTCGTGTAGGCGATATTCCTCGTTTCCATCGGACTTTACTGGAACAACAACTGGCATCAGAGCAATTATTGGTGGAAGCAACACTTGAAGGTAGCTATGAAAAAGCACTAGAGGCGTTCACACTGAATAAAACAGTTCCAAGTGTGATCCACGCGAAGAAGATCCTTGATGATATGATCGAAGCAAATCGTGAATATTGGCCTGAATTACGTAAAGCTTATGTAAAGGGTAAGCGTGTTTGATCTCAACACTTGCTGTTAACGAGTAATTGAATAAAAATGCTGTTCTATCACCAGAACAGCATTTTCCTTTTATGTTGGTAAGGACGATGTATCAATGAAGGTAACCGGTATGTCGGCACGATTATCATCTTTACTCTCAAGAGCAACAGAATTAACACGCGCAGAATATCGTATTCTCTCTTATTTAATTGATAATCCAGCACAAGTTGGAAAACTTACGATCAGAGCACTAGCACAAGCCAATTTTGTTTCGACAACGACCATTATGCGACTTTGCCAGAAATTAGGTTTTTCTGGTTATAGCGAGTTGGTTTATTATTGCAAGCAGTTGTTATCTACGGCTGAAAAATCTCATCAATTAAAAAGTGATGAAAACGAGGTAACAGAGCCTCTTTTTGATCAGTTTTTGGCAAATTATTTAAAAACCTTCACGTTAATTTCAGATGAGAAAAGACACGCTTTTGTTAATTTAATTAACAGTAAGAATTCATTTTTTATTTATGGTGCAGGATTTTCTCATATATTCTCAGAATATATCAGTAAGCGATTACAACTGATTGGCAAGGATGCATTTCTCTCAGGATTGAGCGACAGTAAGAATATCTTTATTAATAATGCTTCACGCTATACCGTTTTTATTGCGATATCTCGTAGTGGAGAGACAGAGCAAGTAGTTGAAAAGGTGAGAATAGCGAAAAGTATTGGTATGAAGATTGTTGCATTTACTCGTGCAAGTGCCAATCCATTGGCAGAACTTGCTGATATTCATTTTCCCATTTATGACGATGCAGTGAATTATCATTGTGATACTATCGAAAGCTCATCTTTTGAATCGAACCTTGTCTTGATTATTGATTTATTACTTAGCCGAGCTCAACGATTTTAATTTATATAATAACGCTTTATGACTAAGCAACTGACTGATTTAAATAAAGCGTCAAGGGTAAATCAGGGTGTGCATTGATTGAATCGAATTTATGTGACGGGTGAGCATCAACGGTAGGATAACGAGATAATAAAACCATAAAATCTTGGTAAGCCTGATTTTTATTATCATGAGTAAAAATAGGTGTACCGCTATGATTTAACTCATTATCTGCAATTAATAAAACATCAAGATATTGTGCATTATTGTGTTCATACAGCACATTTTCAGGATTAATTTCTTGCCAAGGTGTTCCTATGGCTTCTTGTGGTGAATGAACACGTAAAGCACCTGTGTTGTCCTTAACATTATGCTTATTCATCGTAACAATCATGGTGTGGTCAACTCCATCCTTATGCACTCCTTCAATTGAAAGTTCGCTTAAAGAATCCGGTTGAGCAATTAATCTTAAATGAAAAACAGTCGATATTGATTTTGGCGATTGTTGATCTGTTAAGTGGCGAGGAGTAAATGTATTGCCTTGAATTAATAGCATTTTTAACTTTAATAAGGCTTGATAGGCAGTATTGCTCTGCCAGCGATCATCAAGTGCTCTAAAATGTCTTTGTGCACCACTGTCTTCACGAATAAATCCATCTTCCTCAGTGAGAACAAAAGGTTGGTACTCTAATCTGGAGATAGTTTCTATGTCATTATCAAAAAGGTAGCGTCCTGTTCGAGAGTGACGAAAAGAAAGGGTAGGATCTTGTGCTAAATAATCGCCGTACTCTATTAGTGTATTAATATCTTTTTCTTCAGCGCCTAATTGTTTTATTAAATCAATAACAACATTTTGAGGAATAAAGACATATTTATTATTTTTATATTCTTTTTTTATCTCATTAATTTTATTTGTAAGCAGGCTATTCATATATAATATGCTCCATTGATGATTTATATTATTAATAATTAATTAGAGGAATAATAAGTAAAATATAATCACTTTTATTATAGATAGAGATTAATAAGTTTCAAATGAATTAAAAAAGAGAGTGTAATAAAATCATTACACTCTCTTTATATAAATAAGAAATTATTTCAATATTAAAGTATTTCTGGAATTGAAATACCTAAACGTTGCATCCGTGATAATAACGTTGTTCGTTTTAATCCTAGTTTTAAAGCAGCACCTCTGGCTCCAGCAACAACACCATTGGTCTCTCTTAACGCTTGAATGATCCTTTCTCGCTCCTCATCATCACTTTCTGGTGCGTTAGTTTGCATGCGCTTTTCAATGGATGAAGGTTGAGTCAGTACCTGCTTTAAACGAGAGGGCTTATTAATGTGAAGCTCTTTTAACTGAAGGTTTAATGTTGAACCTCGAGTTAAAATAACAGCACGCTCAATAATATTTTCAAGCTCACGGACATTACCTGGCCATGGATAAAGTGTTAATTGTTCCAATGCATTGGCTGGAATACAATCTATTTTTCTATCCATTCTACGGGCAATTTTTTGTGTAAAATGTTTAACCAAAAGTGGAATATCTTCTGGTCGTTCTCTTAATGGCGGAATAATAATAGGAAAGACATTAAGGCGATAATAGAGATCTTCTCTAAATTCACCTTCATCAGTTAATTCATGAAGATCTTTATTGGTCGCTGCAATCAGCCTAACATCAACAGGAATAACTTTATTACCACCCAGTCTTTCTATTTCTCGCTCTTGAAGAACACGAAGCAGTTTAGGTTGTAATTCAATTGGCATATCACCAATTTCATCAAGAAATAGAGTGCTTTTATCCGCCATTTCAAATCGACCAATATGTGTATTGGTTGCACCCGTAAATGCCCCTTTGTCATGACCAAAAAGATCGCTTTCTAATAGGCCAGAAGGTACAGCAGCACAGTTCATCTTTATCATCGACTTACCTTTGCGCTGACTAAGGCGATGAATCGCTCGTGCAATTAATTCTTTACCTGTACCTGTTTCACCTAAAATAAGTACCGTGCTATCACTTTGTGCCACTAATTCAATTTGTTCTAGCACATTATGCATAGCGTCGCTTTGGTAAATAATTTCACTAAAGCATCCATTTTTATCTATTTGCTCATTAAGCCAAATATTCTCATTCTTTAAACTGTCTTTTAGATGCGTTATTTCTTCATATGCAGCTGCGTTTTCAATAGCGATACCAATACGAGCAGCAATCTGTTGTAGCAATTGGCAGGTATCGTCGGTAAAAACACTACCGATTTCATGTGCTAAAATTAATAAACCTAGTGGTTTATGATTAAAAGCCAGTGGCAATAACAAAGCCGTCTGCATATTTTGCTTAACTAGACGCTTAATCAAAACATCTTCTTGATCTTCATTATTAATATCAATTAAGACAGGTTTATTTTGATTAATAATTTCTTCTGCTTTGTTATTCGCGCTACTAAACTTACGTTGTTGTCGGATGACTGATTTTCCACTCTGATAACGACTAGAATAAAGAATACCTTCATGACTATTTTGTGATGAAGTACGGCATAACATTAGACTAATATGATTTAGTCCAAAAAAACGATGTATTTCTTTAGAGACTTCAGAAATAAGACCATCCATGTCTAGGTGAGCTAATACAGAGTTTGTGATATCAACCAATATTCGATATTGGTTACGCTCATTACGAAGGCTCTCCATAGTTTCAGCATTGTTACTGCTTAATTTCATGACACCACCGATTGCCCTAAAAAATTAGCTATATTGTAGTAGGTTTATAATAAATTTATATCAATGACTGAATCATTTTTGATCCAACCCGCTATTTTTGTATCTGTAATGAAACTTAAAAATATAAACTTATCAAATTGCTATATATTTGATTATATAGCGTTTTAATTTATCGTCAAAAATGTCGAATAATTTGACGAAGTGACTTATTTATTAATTAATAATCATTTTTATTTAAAAATTATTTAATTGAAAAATAAGGAATAGTTATATCAAAAATATATTGGCATGAACCGTGCTAGATTCATTCTATAGATACTCTAATTATTACTCTTAATTAGAATAACTCGTTGCATTTATCGCCATATATAACGGCTATATATAACAGCTATATATAACAAAAAGCAGGAGAATATGATGAACCGTTTCATCATTGCAGACCCTAAAAAATGTATTGGTTGCCATACTTGTGAGGTAGCTTGTGTGGTTTCACATCAACAAGCCGATCAAGATAATTTAGCCATTGAGCAAATTAGTGAGCAAAATTTTCAACCACGAATTCATGTGGTTAAAGGATTCTCAATTAGTACAGCTGTTGTCTGTCACCAATGTGAAGATGCCCCTTGTGCAAATGTGTGCCCGAATGGTGCCATTATTCATAATAAAGATTATTACTATGTCGATCAGGATAAATGTATCGGCTGTAAAACCTGTGTGTTGGCTTGCCCTTATGGCACCATGGAGGTAGTTTCACGCCCTGTAATGCGCAAATCAACTGCGCTCAATACTATTGATGCATTTAAGGCTGAAGCAAATAAATGTGATTTATGCCATCACCGAGAAGCGGGGCCTGCATGTATTGAAGTTTGCCCAACACATGCTTTAGTGTGTATTGATAGAGACGCACTTGAAGATATGGTGAAAGAGCGTCGTCGTAAAGCGGCTTTTGAAACCGGTGCTGAATTGTTGTTTTAAGATCAATAATAAAGCAACTATGTACTGATACTATAGTTGCTATTATTTATCCTGCTTCAATAAGGTATCGACATGCATGAAATCACACTTTGCCAAAGTGCATTTGAGATAATAGATTCTCAGGCGAAATTAAATAATGCAAAAAAAGTAAAAAGCGTATGGATGGAAATTGGCGCATTATCTTGTGTTGAAGTGAGTGCGCTTGAGTTTTGTTTTGATATTGTTTGCAGAGACACTATTGCACAAGGCTGTGAATTAAATATAGAAGTTATTCCTGCAAAAGCGTGGTGCTGGGATTGTCATCAAGTCGTGACGGTTTCAACGTTTAACGCGGGGTGCCCGTCTTGTGGTAGCCAAAATATGCGTGTTGAGAATGATGATGCAATGCGAATAAAGCAAATAGAGATCGAATAGGGGTTGTTATGTGTCTTGGTATTCCAGGTCAGGTTGTTGAAGTAGGAAAAACAATCACTGAAAATGCAATGGTCGATGTTTGTGGTGTAAAACGTGAAGTGAATATTGCACTAGTCTGTGAGGGAGAGCCTCATACGATGATTGGAAAGTGGGTATTAGTACACGTGGGTTTTGCCATGAGTATCGTCAATGAAGAAGAAGCAAAAGAGACTCTGGATGCCTTGATGGCTATGGGAGAGGTGGAAGATGATGTCTCTGCTTTTCTTTATGGTGAAGACGGCGCACCTAAAAAAAATTGAGTTAATTTTATGCTATTGCATGATTAATTTCTTTTTCTTATACTAGGTCGAGTTGATCTTTTCTTGCTATAAAACAAGCAGAAAAGATCAATATGCTCTACACCTTCATCTTTTAAAAGCTGGGACGACCCAGCTTTTTGTCTTTGTATTCAGGGGACGACCCCAATTTATCGATAGGGGACGTTATGTCTTGGATTATTCTTTTTGTTGCAGGTTTATTGGAAATCGTTTGGGCCGTTGGTCTTAAATATACACACGGTTTTACACGTTTAACGCCAAGTATTATCACGATTAGTGCCATGGTTGTGAGTATGGGAATGTTGTCTTATGCCATGAAAGGTTTACCTGCGGGTACTGCTTATGCAATCTGGACGGGTATTGGTGCTGTCGGTACTGCAATTTTTGGTATTTTGGTCTTTGGTGAATCCGCAAATATCTATCGTTTACTGAGTTTAGCAATGATTATTTTCGGTATTATTGGGCTGAAACTAGCCAGTTAAACCTGAATTTTACCCATAAAAAAGCCACTCATTGTGAACTGACCCCAGTTCATTGAGTGGCTTTTTATCTTATGTATTAATCAATTACAGTGTAAATACGCCAATGATAGCGAGAACACTGATAATAGCAGCACCACCATAAAATACCCATTTGCTTGCAGGTACATGCACTTTAAAATCATGCAAAGTATGGTGAATACGGTGTAATGCACACCAAACTGGCAGAATGATCATCAATAGTAAGAACAGACGGCCAATAATGCTTTGGCTAAATGCCATAATACGTTCATAAGTAAATGCTTCTGGCGCAATACCCATAGGGATTAGGATACCGAGCAGGATGATGATTGCTGGAGAAACAATCGCACTCCACATACCACCTGCACCAAATAATCCCCAGAAAATAGGTTCATCAGAGCGCTTAGGAAGTTGATTCTGATTCATTATTTCCTCCTGGGTTACATTAACGCCACTGCCAGAATAGCGGCAGTAACAACGATAGTGACAGCCCAAAAACCACGAACAATAGGCTCTTGAGGCATTTTTTCATCTTTAACAACGATAACCACAGCTTTTGGTGCAAGTTTAAACCAAGTTGCAGTGTGGAATACTGTTGCAATAAGAGTCACAATGTTAATCAGCATTACAATTGGGTTGCTCAGGAATCCAACGAAACCTGCCCAACTTTCTGGTCCATTTTTCAGTGCGAATACACCAAACAGTACAACCAGACTGAACCAAAGTTGTGGAAGACAAGTACCTTCACGGGTGATATAGAAACGATAGAAACCGAGTTTCGTCCACCAGTTTGGTTGCATGCCACGAACATAAGGCTTACGTTTTGTTGTCATGTCTTGTTTCCTCCTTAACGTGGTTTCAGCATCGCAATGACAAAGTCTTGCGCGCTGGCTGCTTTACCTTGCTGAATAGCAGCAGCAGGGTCCACATGTTTTGGACAGACTTCAGAACAGTAGCCAACAAAGGTACAAGACCAGACACCGTTCTCACCATTTAACTGAGGCATACGCTCTTTTGCCCCATGGTCGCGACTATCTGTGTTATAACGCTGAGCTAACGTAATCGCTGCTGGACCAATAAACTCTGGGTTCAAACCAAACTGAGGACATGCTGCATAGCAAAGACCACAGTTGATACAACCAGAGAACTGGTGGTATTTTGCCATTTGAGCAGGAGTCTGTTTATTCGGACCTTCTGAAGGCTTGCGATCATTACCGATGATATAAGGTTTAATCGCTTCTAAGCTTTCAATAAAGTGAGTCATATCAACAACGAGGTCGCGCTCAACTGGGAAGTTACCTAGAGCTTCAACTCTTACGCCGTCTGGATATTCACGAACAAACGTTTTACAAGCCAATTTAGGCACTTTATTGACCATCATGCCGCAAGAGCCACAAATCGCCATACGGCAAGACCAACGGTAAGAAAGATCAGGCGCTAAATTGTCTTTAATATAACCCAATGCATCCAGTAATGAGGTTTGCTCATCATAAGGAACATCATAAGTGACGAAATGAGGTGCTTCGTCAGTTTCTGGGTTATAGCGCATGACTTCCATTTTAATGTGCTTCATGTCATCAGCCATTCGCTTTCTCCTTATTCTGCTTGTCTTGTGCAGTCGCTTCACCACCATAGACACGTTTAGCAGGAGCAGACTTAGTGATCTTCACATCGCTATATTCTAAACGAGGGGCACCTTCTGGGTTATAGAACGCCAGAGTATGTTTCAGGAAGTTCACGTCATCACGCTCAGTACAACCTTCGTCAAGACGTTGGTGTGCACCACGAGACTCTTTACGATTGATTGCAGAATGAGCCATACATTCAGCGACATCTAAACCAAAGCCAAGCTCAATTTTGTACAGTAAATCTGTATTAAAGACGCTACTGGTGTCTTTAATTTCAACACGTTTGAAACGTTCTTTTAATTCAGCCAGTTTATCAACGGTTTTTTGCATTAACTCAGGTGTACGGTAGATACCGCAACCTTCTTCCATTGATTCACCCATTTCATCGCGAATTTGAGACCAGCTTTCAGAACCTTTTTGGTTCATCAGTTTTTTCAGGCCATCTTCAATGTCACGAGTACGAGCATCTAATGCTGATGCGTTAGCAGGTGTTGCTTCTTGAGCACAACGAACAGCTTCTTCACCCGCAAGGCGACCAAATACAACCAGTTCTGCCAGTGAGTTAGAGCCTAAACGGTTAGCGCCGTGTAAGCCAACAGATGAACATTCACCTACTGCAAACAGACCTTTAATACGCGTTTCTGTTTGTTGGTTGGTTTCGATACCACCCATAGTGTAGTGAGCAGTAGGACGAACAGGGATTGGTTCATTAACTGGGTCAACACCCACATACGCTTTTGCCAGTTCACAAATAAATGGCAGACGTTCATGAAGTTTCTTCGCACCCAGATGACGTAAGTCAAGATAAACAACATCACCACGGTGAGTTTTGATAGTACGGCCTGCACGCCACTCATGCCAGAATGCTTGAGAGACTTTATCGCGAGGGCCTAATTCCATGTATTTATTTTCTGGTTTGCCTAATGGTGTTTCTGGTCCTAGGCCGTAATCTTGCAGATAACGATAGCCATCTTTATTGACCAGAATACCACCTTCACCACGACAACCTTCAGTCATCAGAATACCTGAGCCTGGTAAGCCGGTTGGGTGATATTGAACAAATTCCATATCACGCAGTGGAACGCCATGGCGTAAAGCGATACCCATACCATCACCCGTTACAATACCGCCATTGGTATTGAAACGATAAACACGTCCAGCACCACCGGTTGCCATAATGACAGCATTTGCACGAATTTGAACTTTCGTACCTTCCATCATATTGATAGCAACAAGACCACGAGCGTGACCTTCATCAACAAGGATATCGAGAACAAAGTGTTCGTCAAAACGTTGAATCTGTGGATATTTTAAGGATGTTTGGAACAGGGTATGTAGCATATGGAAGCCGGTTTTATCGGCTGCGAACCAGGTCCGTTCGATCTTCATCCCACCAAAACGTCGGACGTTGACTGACCCGTCTTCTTTACGGCTCCAAGGACAGCCCCAGAGTTCTAGTTGAGTCATCTCTGTTGGACAATGCTCAACGAAGTAATCTACGACATCCTGTTCACACAACCAGTCACCGCCTGAAACGGTATCATTGAAGTGGAAATCATAGGAGTCGTGAGCCTGAGTCACTGCTGCTGATCCGCCTTCTGCTGCCACGGTGTGGCTACGCATTGGGTAAACTTTTGAGATCAGAGCAATTTTCAGTTGAGGATTCGCTTCCGCGGCAGCTATTGCTGCTCGTAAGCCTGCGCCCCCGGCTCCGATTATCGCTATATCGGCATTAAAGGTTTGCACTGCGCTTCTCCATTGTTCAAGTGAAAATTGGAATAATTGTCTAGAATTCAATTCACTGACATTATTAATTTGTAATGCTATTTTTTTAAGCTATCCGTAACGAAATTGTTTCACTGCCTTGTGACTGCGCTTGATAACATCTTTATTATCATTGACTGTAATTTTAGTATAACGAAATGTAGGGCACCGAAATTTGATATGAATGATGGTTTTCCCGTATTTCGCAAAAAAAGTGTGATCCACGCCAAGAATTCTGGGTTTTGATAATAAGAGCCCAGAGAAACTTGAAGATAAAATAGAATATATTTTTTTAAATTGAAAATTATAAATAGTAATGAATAATCCGCTTTTAAAGTATAGATAACTTTAATTGAAAATGACAAGGTTTTTTTTGTTATTTATTGATTTTAAAGAGTAAATGTTTTTACCTTTCATTTGGGTAATTTAAATTAATAAAAAGTCATTCTGAAAATTAAAATAAATTTTTTACTATTTATCTAAAACAAATCGGTTTGTCTTGTTAATTGTTAATAAAATATTAATAATATTTCTAAAGGTTTTTAATACTCGTCAAAATACGCAAATTTAAATAGAAAGTTAACGTTGAAGTTAAAATGAGATTGGCTATTCAAATATAAGCATTGTGTTAGATTATTGTTATTCGTAATTGAGAAAAAGAATTATTACAATTTACTTTTATTGTAAAATAATAGCTAAAGAGTTACCTCTGGCGCATTGGGTTGATGTTTATTTCGACGATAAAAAGTACCTTAAAGTAGATGTTTTGTAGAATTACATTTATTTGTCTTATGTGTTTTTACTTAAAAAACCATAAAGATAATGAATAAACATAAAATGAAACGCCTCTTTATTAGGGAGAAATTTGTCTGTTGAGGAGGATGCGAGTAAACTGCACGCTTTGTTTTCTGTTGGAGTTTTTTGTTCATGAGTGATATCGCGGATTGGCAGCCAAGCGCCTCAATCGCCAACTTACTGAAAAAGGCGAAAATAGTCAGTAATATTAGGCGTTTTTTCGCTGATCGTGGTGTGTTAGAAGTTGAAACACCTATGATGAGTCAGGCTACCGTTACCGATGTTCATCTTTTCCCATTTGAAACTCAATTTGTCGGGCCAGGTGCTTCACAAGGGCTAAAACTTTATTTGATGACAAGCCCTGAATATCACATGAAGCGTTTATTAGCGGCAAACAGTGGGCCTATTTATCAAATGGGGCGTTGCTTCCGTAATGAGGAAGCCGGTAGATATCATAATCCGGAATTTACGATGCTAGAATGGTATCGTCCTTGTTTTGATATGTACCGGTTGATGAATGAAGTCGATGATTTATTGCAAGAAGTGTTAGATTGTGAAGCGTCAGAATCACTCTCTTATCAACAAGCATTCTTGCGCTATCTTGATATCGATCCTTTATCAGTTGATAAAGAAAAATTACGAGAAGTGGCAGCAAAACTAGATTTATCAAATATTGCAGATACTGAGGAAGATAAAGATACACTGCTTCAGTTGTTATTTGTCTCTGGAGTTGAGCCACATATCGGTTTAGAAAAACCAACCTTTATCTATCATTTTCCTGCGTCACAAGCGTCATTGGCTGAGATTAGTTCAGAAGATCACCGTGTTGCAGAGCGTTTTGAAGTCTATTTTAAAGGTGTGGAGTTAGCAAATGGATTCCGTGAGCTAACGGATGCGCAAGAACAACGCCATCGCTTTGAACGTGATAATCGCCAGCGAGCGGCAATGGGATTACCTGAGCAACCTATTGATGAGCGCTTTTTAGCTGCCCTTGAAGCAGGATTACCAGAGTGTTCTGGTGTTGCTTTGGGTGTTGATCGTCTCATTATGTTGGCGCTTGGTGTCGATCGTCTTAGTGATGTGATTGCATTCCCTGTTTACAGAGCATAAGCTCATCTATCGATGAAGATTAAAAAAGAGAGCCTTGGCTCTCTTTTTATTTTTTAGATTTTCGGCTTTGTCTTCGTTTTTCTTCTGCTTCAAGTGCCTTTTCTTGAAACTTCGCAAACTTATCTCCTGTTACGTCTTTCATATAGCGATAATTAATAAACCAAAACGTAATGCACGAAAATAAAATAACCCACCAAATTAAAAGTAGTTTTAATGCAGAATTAACGCCTAGCATTAAATTAAAGCTAATTAAGACCATTAAGCTGACGAAGATCGAGCTAAATAGTCCACCTGCAATTTGCGACATATATTTTTTTAAAGGAGTGATACTTATTAATGGCAAAATAATGGCCATAGAAAACAGCACGCCAAATGTGGCAAACATAATAATCGAAATAGGTTCATCAAAGCTTAGAAACCAATCCGTTATGCCAAAAAAAGAAAAAGGAATTTCTATCATGATATTACCTCCCTACTAGGGTAAAAAAGAGGGATATCTTTAAATTTAAAAATAAATGTAAACAACACATTAGGGAAAATATGTATTTCAGTATTATAGAGAGTCACGGATTGATTGAAGAATTCTCGTCTGTCAGCTATGCATTCTTCTAGTTCTTTCGCTTGCATTTGTAATAGGTGTAAGTTTTTTCCACTGATAAGCTCAGGGTATTTTTCAGCAATGATGAGTGATTTTTTTATTTGAGGTAATAACTGATTAGCTAAATCAACTTTTTGGTCTAATACATCTGCGCGTAAATAGTGATCTCTATTTTCAGCTAATTTTTCAAATAAGGCCTTCTCATGCTCCATCGCTTTTTGTGTAATCACTACCAGCATGGGGATCAAATCAGCTTGTTTTTTTAATAAAACATCAATATTTGCAAAGGCTTTATAGCAATTGTTCTTTAACATCACCATGTTGTTATAAATCATCACTAATTGGCGTATTAAAAAATAAACCAAAGTGAGAATAAAAATGATGAAAATAAGCCATTCCATATAATCAATTACCAAGGAAGAGAAGTATTATTAAAATAAAGCGTTAGTATGCCGTTTTGATAATCCATTGGTATCACTAGAATGGAAAGGATAACAAAAAGAGCAATGATAACGATAGTGGTCGCGTTGCGACGAAAAGGGCGCGCTTTGTTCCAACTAACAACATAATCTTGTGGCGATAAACCCAGTAGGTAATGAGGTGCTTTATGTGTGATAACCACTTCGCCATTGATAGACTCTGCATGACCAATTAATAAATACGTTGTGTTTGATCCTAAGATGTACTCTTTAAAACGTTTATTATTGTATTCAAGATCCTGATGAGGCTTGATACCAAGGTGTACAAAAGGAGTATCTTCTGCGAGTACTTGGATTGATCCCGTATCATCGCTCATCGTGAAATTATGGATCTCTTTTTCACAGAGTGTTTGGTGATAGCTTTTTTTGCCTTCTTTGTCTGTGGATATATCATATTCATAATAGAAGTAGCCATAACACTCTTTTTTGCCTAATCGACTACTTAAGATTTTCCCTGCGGTTATCTTACCTTCAATTTCAACAAGCCCAATGGCCAAAGAGCGGATCTTTGATGTTGCTAGAATTTTTTGAAAGCGTAAAAAACGTTTTTCAGGAGTTCTTTTGACTATTTGGTAAACGAACATTAAAACGAAACTTAAAAAGAACAATCTTTGGTCAATAAACAAGCTGAAGCTTAAACTCAACAATAAAAGGCTAATAAATACAGTGTTTATCAGTGCCGAAAATTTAGAGTTTCCTTCATTTTGCAATTGATGATAATTCTTTATCGCTTTTTCACCAATATTAGCAATATGGGTTGAAATGCCATAGGCAAATAGCAAAATAACAGAGAACGCAATACCAGAAATAAGATTAACAACGGAGTCTTCGCCACTAGGATATAAGTTAGTTTCTCGCGAAAAAAACAGGTATTTTCCGGCAGCAAAAGCGATCCCTAAAAAAGGAATAATACTCAAACTGTTCTTCTTTTTTTGAGTACGTTTGCTGCGTAAAAAATAGATTAATACGCCTACAGCACAGCCGATAAAAAAATAAATTAACACTGTAACCTATCCTTAATGCGGTTATTTAAATTGCTGTCATTTAAAATGAATACCATCAAATTTCATTTCTTCTTTTGGTATTTCTAGCAATTGCATACGTTCAAAGCGGAAAAGGCCAGCAATTAAGCTATCAGGAAACATCTCTATTGCGGTGTTGTAGTTGGTAGTTGCATCATTAAAGCCTTCACGGCGTTGAGCAATTTTATTTTCTACATCACTAACACCCGTTTGAAGTAATGCTAATTGTTCACCTGAAATTAACGTAGGATAATTTTCAGCAAGGGCAATCATGCCACGCAATGCGGTATTCATCTCATTTGATGCGCTGATTTTTTCATTAATATTTTGCGCTTTAAAGTAGCGTTGTCTTGCGTCGCTTAATGCAATAAATACACTTTTTTCGTGCTCCATGGCTTTTTCAGCTACAGCCATTAATTGAGGAATTTGGTCTGCTCGTTGTTTTAAAATAACGTCAATATTCGCAAATTGATTACTGACTTGGTTACGCGTCGCAATAAGACGATTATAAATTGAAATACCCCAACTAATAAAAAGAACGATAAGAACGAGTAAAATAATGGCCATTATTGTCATTGTGATCCCTTCTTTTAATCAATATTTAAGAAATGATAATAGCTAACTCAAAAAGTTATTTTGGTTTTTTAATTAAATTATTAGGGTAACTTAAAGAAAGATGAAGAAATATACAATCAGAAAGGGTGCAAATAGCCTACTCTTTCAAAAGAAAGAGTAAAATACTTGTCATACTTCAAGTTGCAGCGTTGTTGACGTCGTTTACTCGCGCTAGTCACATACTCATGTATGCTCCTAGCGTTTCGTTCACTTGTCGCCTAGCTGCACCTTGAATTATTTAGGGTGTAAATAAAATACGATGAATTATTTGGCTTGTTTTTGTAAGAACTTAACCCCTAAATCAGGGAAGTCTGTAAAGACACCTTCAGCGCCTGCTTGGTTATAAATAATGTCATAAAGCTGGTCACCATCTTTTGCGTATTTAGGAAGTTTATCAATACGAACAGTAAACGGATGAATGGTCAGTTTATTAGCATGGGCATCAGCAGACATACCGGTTAAGGTGATTTTTTCTGGCGTTGAGTTTTCTTCCACTAACATATGGTAATCAGGACCAATTCCATCAGCATAAGTGGCAATCTCTTTCATTGCACCCGGCTTAAACATCCATTCATAGCTGTAGTTTGTCCATGTGCCGTCGGGCTGTTTTTCATAAGTCTCATTCCAGTCGGTATAAGCAATTAACTGAACAAGTTTTAAGTCCATGCCCATTTTTGGCATCAATTCTGTTTTGATGCGTTTTAGGTCGTTAGCATCGAATGATTGCAGATAAACATTATCGGTTTTTTTCGTATAACCGTACTGTTTAAGCACTTCTAGTACTTTGGTGGTAATGTCTTTACCTTCTTGTTCATGAAACCAAGGGGCTTTAATTTCAGGGTAAATACCAATGTCTTGACCCGTAGATTTATTTAAACCCTGAATAAATTCAATTTCTTCTTGGAAGGTATGCACACGAAAATCAGATTTCCCCATCGGGAAACGATTTGGATAACTTTGGACTTTTTTACCGTCAACGATATCGAAGCCTTCGGTAAATTTCAGTCCTTTGATCTCTTCAAGCGTAAAGTCGATAGCATAGTAGCGACCGTCTTTTCTTGCTCTATCAGGGTAACGCTCAGCCACATCTGTTACACGATCAAGATAGTGGTCATGTAAGACAACCAATTCATTATCTTTGGTCATCACCAAGTCTTGTTCTAGATAATCTGCACCTTGCGCATACGCTAATGCTTTAGCAGGTAGAGTATGTTCAGGCAAATAACCACTTGCACCACGGTGAGCGATAACGACTTTATCACTTGCCGCTTGTGCGATTGCACTTAAAGATAGAGTTAAAAGAACGCCTGCAACTAACGGTTTTAGTCTAAAAGATGTACTCATAAAGCTGCTCCATTTTAATTCTACGTACAATAATGTTATGTACAGTTGGCAATAAAAAAGCCACATCAAATAACGGATGTGGCTTGGTTTTTAGAGATGAGATTTAATCAATTTCATAAATAATCAGTTAGCGATTATTCGTACTTCTGAAGCATTTCACGTTTGTGTTTAGTTTCAGTAACCATCACAATAAGTAATAACACAACAGACAGTGCACTACCGCCGATCATGACCATAAAGCCGCCATCCCAGCCGAAGTAGTCAACGGTGTAACCTACGATAGCACTCGCTGCAACAGAACCACCTAAGTAACCGAATAGTCCAGTAAAGCCGGCTGCTGTACCTGCTGCTTTTTTCGGTGCAAGCTCAAGGGCATGCAGACCAATCAACATAACAGGACCGTAGATTAAGAAACCGATGATTAACATACACGCCATATCAATATTCGGGTTACCCGCTGGGTTCATCCAGAATACGATAGTTGCAATAGTTACTAAGGTCATGAAGAAGACACCTGTCGCACCACGGTTACCTCTAAACACTTTATCCGACATCCAACCACACAGCAGTGTGCCCGGAATACCTGCGTATTCGTATAAGAAGTAAGCCCATGATGATTTATCCATTGCGAAGTGTTTTACTTCACGCAGGTAAGTCGGTGACCAGTCCAGCACGCCGTAGCGCAGTAAGTAAACGAACACGTTCGCAATCGCAATCATCCACAGAAGTTTGTTAGGGAACACATACTTCATAAAGATTTCTTTTGCAGTCAGTTCTTGTTCGTCAGTTTCTTTATAATCAGGTGGATAGTCGTTTTTGTACTCTTCAATTGAAGGTAAACCACATGATTGAGGGGTATCGCGCATTAATGCGAATGCAATCATAGCAACTAAGATCGCGGCAAATGCTGGCATATATAACGCTGCTTTCCAGTCGTTAAACCACGCCATACCTAATAAGAACAGTAATGGAGGTAAGCCACCGCCAACGTTATGTGCACAGTTCCAAATCGAAACGATACCGCCACGTTCTTTCTGTGACCACCAGTGCACCATGGTACGTCCACAAGGAGGCCAACCCATACCTTGGAACCAACCACAAAGGAACAACAGAACGAACATTACCATAATGCTCGAAGTTGCCCATGGTACAAAGCCCATAAATAGCATCACTAGAGACGCTAAAATAAGACCTGCTGGTAAGAAATAACGAGGGTTAGCGCGGTCAGAGAATGAGCCCATGATAAACTTAGAGAAACCGTAAGCAATCGAGATCCCTGATAAAGCAAAACCTAGGTCACCTTTAGAAAACCCTTCTTCTACGAGGTAAGGCATTGCTAACGCAAAGTTTTTTCTTACTAAATAATAAGCAGCATAACCGAAGAAAATCCCCATAAAGATCTGCCAACGTAGGCGACGATAGACAGGATCTATCTGCTCTTTTGGCAAACGCGCTTTATGTGGCGCAGGTCTAAACAGACTTAACATATTAGCCTCCGATGGCTTTTATTTTAATATGTTGATATTAAATAATGACAAAACGAACAGTGAAATTATCAAAAAATTTTCTTTAACGAACTTAATAGTAAACTTATACAATCAAATTTACTGTGAGGTATTACTCAGTTGTCGAATAATTTTTCAAGATGTGCAATTTTGAGTGATATGTTAACTTTATCAAATACTTTTTGTTAAATAATTTGTGATTAGTATCACATATGTGGTTTTAATTTTTCACTCGTGAGCGTTTCTCTTTCGTTTTTGCTCATTATCAAACATTAACCACACTTTTTGTGTATCTTATACACTATAATTAACGCTAAAGAATAATTAAGCGTTTGCTGAATGTAATGTGAGAGGGCATCTCTATGATGAGCGGTTCACCAGTGACAGAAACAGATGTCATTATTATTGGCGGAGGAGCAACCGGTGCAGGCATGGCAAGAGACTGTGCACGCCGTGGATTACGTTGCGTTCTGCTAGAAAGACACGATATTGCAACCGGTGCAACCGGTCGAAATCATGGGTTGTTACACAGTGGTGCGCGTTATGCAGTAACCGATCCTGAGTCAGCGCGTGAGTGTATTGAAGAGAATATGATCTTAAAACGGGTCGCTCGTCATTGTGTAGAAAAGACGGATGGCCTTTTTATTACCCTACCTGAAGATTCTTTAGAGTTTCAACAGACTTTTATTCAATCTTGCCAAGCAGCAGGTATTGATGCTCAGGCGATTTCACCCGAAGAAGCTATTCGCTTAGAGCCTTCTGTTAACCCGAATTTAATCGGTGCAGTTAAAGTACCTGATGGTACAGTCGATCCGTTTCGTTTAACCGCAGCAAATATGTTAGATGCTCGCGAACATGGTGCACAAGTCCTGACTTATCATGAAGTCGTTGGTCTTATTCGCGAAGGTGATCGTGTTAAAGGTGTCAAAGTTTACGATCATCAAACGAAAAGAATGTATGAAATTCGCGCACAAATTGTGGCGAATGCTGGCGGTATTTGGGGACAAAAAATTGCTGAATACGGTGAATTAAAAGTTCGAATGTTCCCAGCAAAAGGTGCATTACTGATTTTAGGTCATCGCATTAACAATATGGTGATCAATCGTTGTCGTAAACCTGCAGATGCCGATATTTTAGTGCCTGGCGATACGATTTCATTAATTGGTACAACTTCAACACGTGTACCTTACGATGAAATTGACAATATGTATGTCACCCCTGAAGAAGTCGATATTCTTATTCGTGAAGGTTCAATGTTAGCGCCAAAACTGGCTCAAACTCGAATTCTACGTGCTTATGCGGGTGTACGTCCTTTAGTGGCAAGTGATGATGATCCATCAGGCCGTAATGTTAGCCGTGGCATTGTTTTACTCGACCATGCGCAACGTGATGGATTAGAAGGCTTTATTACTATTACAGGCGGTAAATTAATGACTTACCGTTTAATGGCCGAATGGGCGACAGATAAAATATGTGAGAAATTAAATGTCTCTGCGAAATGTACCACTGCAGAAGAGGCATTACCTGGCTCTCGCCAATCTGCAGAGCAAGCATTACGTAGCGTTGTTTCATTGCCTGCACCAATTCGTGGTTCAGCGGTTTATCGCCATGGTGATTTAGCGAATAAATTACTGAGTAATGAACGTATTGATAAAAGCTTAGTATGCGAATGTGAAGCGGTAACAGCAGCCGAAGTTCGCTATGCGGTTAACTCTTTAACTGTTAATAACTTACTTGATTTGCGTCGTCGTACTCGTGTGGGTATGGGAACTTGCCAAGGTGAACTTTGTGCTTGTCGTGCCGCTGGATTATTAAACCGTTTACAAGTTACTACTCCTCACGAATCAGAGCAGCAACTTGCTCATTTCTTGAATGAGCGTTGGAAAGGTATTCGACCAATTGCTTGGGGCAATGCATTACGTGAAAGTGAGTTTACCAGTTGGGTTTATCAAGGTTTATGTGGTTTAGATGCAGATATGATTGAAAAAACAGCTTCAGCGGAGGCAGATAATGAAATTTGACGTCATCATTATAGGTAGCGGACTGGCAGGGTTAACTGCTGGTATTCGTCTTGCCGAAGCCGGTAAGTCTTGTGCAATCATTAGTAATGGTCAGAGTGCGTTGCATTTTTCATCAGGTTCACTGGATTTATTAACTCATCTTCCTGATGGAACAGCGGTGACTCAACCTAAAAAAGCACTGGCAACGTTAGCAGAGTTAGCGCCAAAACACCCTTATAGTCGTATTGGTGAAATACAAGTTTCAACTTTAATTGAACAAGCTCAGGCATTGTTAGCAAGCACAAGTGGTCTTGAGTATCAAGGTAGTGGTGATGAAAACCATTATCGTATTACGCCAGTAGGGCGCTCTCGTATAAGTTGGATGAGTCCAAAGCGAGTTCCTATTCATGGTATTGATAAAGCATTGCCATGGAAAAAGTTGGCCGTGGTAGGAATTGAAGGTTTCTTAGATTTTCAACCGCAATTTGCAAGCAATACGCTTAATGAGCAAGGTGTTGAAGCAATTCCTTATCATATCCACTTACCGTTATTAGATAGATTGCGTGATAATCCAAGTGAATTTAGAGCAGTTAATATTGCACGTTATTTAGATAAACCTGAAAACACACAAGCGTTAGCTGACGAACTGAAAAAGCATGTTGATGACAGTGTTGAGGCGATTATTTTACCTGCATGTATTGGGCTTGATGCTGAAGAGCCTGTGACATTACTGCAACAGTTAGTAGGTAAACCGATTTGTCTATTACCAACATTGCCACCTTCTTTATTAGGAATTCGACTACATCAAGCATTAAAACTGCGTTTTCAAAAAGCGGGCGGTTTAATTATGCCAGGTGATCGCGCGGAGGAAGTTGACTTAGTGGGCAACACTGTTACAGGCGTTCACACTAGAAATCACACTGATATTCCTATTCGTAGTGAGCATGTGGTATTAGCAACGGGAAGCTTTTTCAATAATGGCTTAATTGCCGAGTTCGATCGTGTTTATGAGCCTTTAATGGAGCTGGATTTGTTAGAGGCATTACCTCGTAATGAGTGGACACAAGAGAATGTCTTTGCAAAACAGTCCTATATGCGCTTTGGTGTTAATACCGATAGCCAATTAAGGCCTATGAAATATGGTGAAGTATTAGACAATGTCTATGCTGTGGGTGCTGTGTTAGGTGGATTTGATCCGCTAAATGAAGGTTGTGGTGCTGGTGTTTCAATGATTAGTGCTCTTTATGCCGCGCAACAAATTTTACAGCATCATAAATCAGAACAGACCACATCTGCGGTTGTGGAGGCAGCACAATGAGTTTACAAGATAACAGTTTTGAAGCTTGCATTAAGTGTACAGTTTGTACCACTTACTGCCCAGTTGCAAAAGTAAATCCACTTTATCCTGGTCCTAAACAAGCAGGCCCTGATGGTGAGCGTTTACGCTTAAAAGATCCGATGCTTTATGATGAAGCATTGAAATATTGCACTAACTGTAAGCGTTGTGAAGTCGCATGTCCGTCAGATGTAAAAATTGGTGATATCATTTCGCGAGCGAAACTGAACTACAATACCAAAACACCTAAAATTCGTGATGCTATTTTAAGTCATACGGATTTAATGGGAACATTATCCACACCAATGGCGCCGATAGTAAATACTATTACCGGATTAAAACCCGTCCGTAAAATCTTGGATAAAGCGCTTAAAATCGACCATCGTCGTGAATTACCAAAATACTCTTTTGGTACATTTAGAACATGGATGAAAAAACAAGTTGAAGAGCAGGCACGCTTTAAAGATCAAGTTGCTTTCTTCCATGGTTGTTATGCTAACTATAACCACCCACAATTAGGGAAAGATTTAGTTAAAGTATTCAACAAAATGGATATTGGTGTTCAGTTATTAAAACGTGAAAAATGCTGTGGTGTTGCATTAATTGCGAATGGTTTTGTTAAACAAGCCAAAAAACAAGCCGCAGTGAACCTTGAATCTCTGACAGAAAAAATTGTTGAAAACAATATTCCTGTCGTTGCAACATCATCAACCTGTACCTTCACTATTCGTGATGAGTATGAACATATCCTTGATGTTGATACATCAAAAGTACGTGAAAATATCGAATTAGCGACACGTTATATTTATCGCTTACTGGAAGATGGCCGTGAATTACCACTGAAACATACCCCGTTAAAAGTGGCATATCACACTCCTTGTCATATGGAAAAAATGGGATGGACGGCATATTCCATTGATTTAATTAAACGTATCCCTGGTGTTGAGGTAATTGTTCTTGATTCTCAATGCTGTGGTATCGCCGGAACTTATGGTTTTAAATCTGAAAACTACGATGTTGCTCAAGGCATTGGGGCGGGCTTATTCCGTCAAATTGAAGAGAGTGGATGTGATCTCGTTATTACAGACTGCGAAACCTGTAAATGGCAAATTGAGATGTCAACAACGAAAAAATGTGAGCACCCCATTAGTTTATTGGCAAGAGCATTATAAGTATTGCCTATCCGATAATAAAAAAGTAATTGATTACTAAGATAACAAGCAGCTAGGGAGTAAAAGAGGATCTTTTATTCCCTTTTTTTATTTTTAATAAAAAATATGTGAAATATAAGAAAACAAGGAAATTAAATAACCTGATATTGTGGAGCACAGGTTATTTAAATACTTTTATTTTTTAATGAGAGATATAGGTATTTTGGTAAAGCCAAATATTTTGGACTTTTTTTAGTGTGATATTTTGCCCACCAGTCAGCGATAACGCCTGTTTTCCGGCCTCATTAATAATGGGGATATCTAATGCATTTGCTAATAAAGTTGTGTTAGATAGTGGATTCCCATGGCTTAATAAAATTCCTTTAATTCTATGGGTATCAAGTGCAATTAATGTTGATGGATGAAGTTGTTTTGTCACTAGAATAGCATTTGGATAGGGAGGTGGCGTTATTGGTGGTGGTGCTGACGTCAAATAGCGCAGTAATCGAGATAAAATATCCTCTAAATCACTTTCTCTGGCACGCATATTATCATCATCCATTTGTGCATAAGTATCTATTAAATCAATAAATGTCTGTTGTAGGGCAAACTCAGCATTACAGTGATGTTTACTTATCATGCTACACACTGTTAGTTGTAATTCTGCATTTTCTAATAAGAAACGATGACTAGAAAAAATATGAGTATATTGTTCGCCAATCTTGCGATAGGTTTCTTCGGTTAACCAGTCTATATCTTTTTTTGAACGCTCAATCGCTTTAACTAAACGTTTCTGCTCTTCGAGTAATAAGTGAGAAGATATTTTTTTTCTTGGAATAACAAAATGATGATAAGGGTAGAGCCAAACAGGCGCTGTGATAATTCTAATGGGTTCGTAATTGGTATTTTTGGGATGAATGTTAAAGTTAGGGAGATTTTCCCCTAATTGAAGTTTCTTTATCGTAATGGTTTTATGTGCTGCTTTTTCTGCTTCTTCAAGAGAAGCGCCGAGCGCAATGCTATTGGCTGCCGCTAGAGTTCCCTCAACAATAGGAGCAGAGCTTAGTGCGACATTAGCTGCAATGGCATGTTCGAGATTCGCGATTGCAAGTGCGGCATTTTGCGCTGAATGATAAGTATCAAGTAAAACGAGTACACCTTGTTTGCTATAACACTTTTTGATTGCTGTGAGTATAGTTTCTGGAGATACTTCATTTGTGAGATCTAAAGGTGTTTGATTATTGGTCGCAATGGCAATTTTTACTTGGCGATCTACAGTCTGATTAACGAGTTCTTTAATACCATTGGCAAGCGTAAGGCTCTTTGAAACTAATACTATACTGACCATAAAGCACCCTTTTTTGTAAATGCAAACAGGGAGACAAACACTCCCTGTTTACTCAGGCTTCAATAAAGCCATTCCCGTCCTAATTGGTCGGCAGTTAAAATTGCGGCGTAAACCTTATCTGAATCAACATCAAACGGCATGTTATAAATTGTTTCTCCTTCAGCGCAACTTAACTCAGCCACGGCCATGATTTTTTCATTCAGCTCATCACCTGTGGCATTGATACCTAATTCTTCTAAGGTGACAGGCAATCCCACTAAAATACAGAAGTCGAGGAATTCTTCTAATTCTTCTAATGGGCTATTTTCTAACACTAATTGCACTAATGTACCAAAGGCAACTTTTTCGCCATGATACATATGGTGACACTCTTCTAGCGCAGTAAATCCATTATGAATAGCATGAGCAGCAGCAAGGCCTGCACTTTCGAAACCAATACCACTTAGAAATGTATTGGCTTCGATAATATTTTCGACTGCCGTTGTGCAAACACCCCGACTAACCGATAGTTTTGCTTTATAGCCATCTTCTAAAAGAGTGTTATAGCAAAGTTCAGCTAAAGCAAGCGCTGCAAGTGTTGATTTACCACCTGCCATGGTTTGTTTTTGTGCGTTGCTACAGGCTCTCGCTTCAAAGTAAGTTGCTAAAGCATCACCCATACCTGCAACTAATAAACGGGCAGGTGCAGAAGCGATAACATTGGTATCCATAACAACCACATCAGGGTTGGTTGGGTAAAATAGATAACTATCGAATGCACCGAGCTCTGTATAAATAACAGAAAGTGCGCTTGTTGGTGCATCAGTAGAAGCTATGGTTGGGGAGATGACGACAGGAAGCTGGCATTTATAAGCAACAGCCTTGGCGGTATCGAGTGTTTTACCACCACCAACGCCGATGATCACAAGCGATGCTTGGGCTTTTGCGAGTTCGGATAAACGATTAATTTCGTTATGTGTACACTCACCATTAAACAGTTCAAAATGCCCATTCACTTCATATTGAGACATACTGTCTTTAACGGTACTGCCGACTAATTCCATGACAAATTTATCAGCAATAATCAATGCTCTATTGCCAAAAGGCTTCGCGTACTTACCAATATGAAATAACGCATCAGGCCCTTGAATATATTTAGCGGGGGATTGAATAACTTTTAACATAATAGACTCCTACTGTTTATTGGTGAAACGAGCGAAAATCTGTATGTGATGTATTAATGTGTGAGTGACAATAATACTCTTATTGTCTCTCCATCATACTTGATATGCTGTGATATTAATTAAGAATATAAATATTTTAATAAAAATAGTACGTTCATTGAAAAATAGGCTTTTTTTGTATGAAAAATTATTTTAAATAAAAAATAATATTGGCGTATTCGTCAATATTATTAGAAGGTCTTATGAATCAAATAAAAGTTCTAGGGCATGGTGCTCCATTTTTTGCACATTTAAAGAAATTAACGATAGTTGAGAGTGAGAGTAAATCTAGATTTATCTCAATGTCTGTTTCAACAGGTTTGATGGACGATTATGTTAAAGAAATAAATAAACATATTTCTGCGGTATCTAATACCTCAACCATGTTAACACTGCAATCTTGTTATAGTGCAATGGGAGGGCGATGTTCCAGTGCGCAATATATGGCAAATAGTTTGAATATGAAAGTCACTGGATTTAAGGGTAAAACAAATGAAACAGGAAATATGACATTAACCAGTGACTGTAAAAAGAAAGTATTTACACCTCAAACATCACCGTTGGCAAAAGCAATTACAACAATAGGTTATCATATAGGATATAGGTGCATAAAAACATTGATGACATTTAAAAATCTAGCAAATTGATGATTTATTTATTCTCTTATTCTCTATTGAGAGAATAAGAGAATGTTATTAATGAATTTCTAAGCAATTTTGTTTTTGATTTTCTTGTGCGAAAAAGTGACGCAAAATGAAATTCAATAGAACACCATAGGCAGGTAGAAAGAACAGCATACAAATGGTTAATTTAAACACATAGTCAACTAATGCAATTTCTACCCAATTCGCTGCCATAAAGGCATCGGTGCTGCGGTAAAAGGCAATAAAGAAGAAGGCAAGTGTGTCGAGTAAATTACCAAAGAACATTGCTGCACTGGGTGCAACCCACCATTTTTGTTGTTGTCTTAAACGATTAAAGACAGACACATCCATGATTTGACCTAACACATAAGCCATAAAGCTTGCTGTTGCGATCCTTGCCACCATGATGTTGAAATCAGTGAGAGAGGCAAAGCCTTGCCAACTTCCTTGGAAAAAGAGTGTTGAGATCAGGTAAGAAATCGCTAATGCAGGCAACATAACAGCGGTAATAATGCGTCTGGCAAGTGGTGCGCCATAAATACGAACCGTTAAATCTGTCGCTAGAAAAATAAACGGAAAAGTAAAGGCACCCCAAGTGGTATGGAAACCAAAAATGGAGATAGGTAACTGCACAAGATAGTTACTAGATGTAATTATCAGGATGTGGAACAAAGAAAGCCATAATAGTGCCACCGCTTTTTGGCGGGGAGTAAATGTATACATAAATTGTACCTTTTTAGTGATTGGGGTGAGGGAACCCAATAAAACAGTGATTTTCTCTTAAAAGAGAGGATGCGCATAATACGCTGGTTGCGCAACAAAAGCAAAGGTTGAGGGAAATCCCCCTTGCGTTTAATGTGCCGTGATGTGAACACGAAAGAGAGATATAATAATGGCATCTGTCAGTGTAAGAAAAATGGTTAATAGAATGAATGCTCAATTTGACGATGCAACTAAAACATTAGATACGCTAGGACTACGTTGCCCTGAGCCTGTGATGTTAGTGCGTAAAACCATAAGAAATATGGCATTAGGCGAGACGCTATTAGTGATTGCTGATGATCCTGCCACGGTGCGTGATATTCCCGGCTTTTGCCGTTTTATGGAACATGATTTATTAAATCAAGAGACACAATCTGCGCCTTACCGTTATCTTATTCGTAAGAAAGAGAGCAATTTGTAATTTATGCTGTAAATATTGCTTATCTTTGCGCTAAAAAATAACCCAAATCCCAGATTAACTGAGGTTTGGGTTTTGTTGTTTTAGCGTGTTTACTCTTTATGTGAGGCGTTAATTTTTACTCTTAACAGCCTTACCGCATTGGCAGTAACCAGTGCTGTTGCGCCGGAGTCAGCAAGAACTGCAACCCAAAGCCCTGTGATACCTAATAAGCTTGTCACTAAGAATATAGCTTTTAAGCCTAGTGCTATTGTAATATTTTCACGAATAATTTTACGAGTAGCACGAGATAGCTTAATAATTTCAGGCAAGCCCGTTAAACGGTTATGCGTCAAGGCAGCATCAGCAGTTTCAAGTGCAACGTCAGTACCGCTTCCCATTGCGACACCAATGGTTGCCGCCTTCATTGCGGGTGCGTCATTGATACCATCGCCCACCATCATGGTGTTATGTGTTTTGCTGATTTCCATTACTGAAGTGACTTTATCTTCAGGTAGTAATCCTGCTCGGAAATCCATACCTAGTTTTTTCGCAATAGCCGCGGCTGCTCTTGGATTATCACCCGTTAGCATTACGGCATTGATATTCATCTCTTTCAATAACTTCATTGATTCGACAGCATCATTGCGTAAGGTATCTTGCATTGCAATAACACCAATAAGCTGACTCTCTTTTAATACGACAACAACGGTTTTGCCTTCGTCTTCAAGACGTGCAACTTCTTGTTGCCACTGAGAAGAGAGTGACGTGGCTTCTGATAACTGCGAAGGCGCACTCACTAGAATATGTTGGCTATTTAAATAACCTTCAATTCCTTTGCCCGCTAAAGCTTTGCGATCTTCAGCTTCAACAACAAGTACACCGTTTTCTTGCGCCTTATTGATAATAGCTTTTGCTAATGGGTGATGAGAGCCAATTTCTACGGATGATGCAAAAGTTAGGATATCTTTTTCATTAAACCCTGTTTCAGCCACAACATCAGTAACTTGAGGTTTCCCTTCTGTTAATGTGCCAGTTTTATCTAGTGCGACAGTATTAACTGTCCCTAATTGTTCTAATGCCGCGCCACCTTTGATCAATGCTCCACGTTTAGTTGCTGCCGCTAATGCTGAAGTGATTGCAGCGGGTGTTGATATAACTAAAGCACAAGGACAACCAATCAGTAATAGCGTTAAGCCACGATAAATCCATGTTTCCCAAGGTTGTGAGAACAACAGTGGTGGAACAATAATAACCAGCGCAGAGAACAGCATAATCGCAGGTGTATAGTAACGGCTAAAGCGGTCAATAAAGCGTTCAATTGGGGCTCTGCGCTCTTCAGCTTCTTCAATCAATTGCAAAATACGGTCGATAGCATTTTGCCCTTGTTCAGATACCACTTTCATTTGGACGGATCTATCAACAGATAAACAACCAGCAGCCACTTTTTCGCCTTGTAAACGCTCTACTGGTACGGATTCACCCGTTAATGCACTTTCATCAAAACTTGCAAATGCACTGACTAATTCTGCATCCGTTGGCAAACGTGAACCTGGGGCAATTTCGATAATATCGCCAGGGCGAAGTTGCGCAACAGGAACTGTTTGTTTTTGGCCGTCTTTGACTAATATTGCTTCTTCTGGCACTAGCGCCATTAATGCACTTACACCACGACGAGCACGGCCTGCGGCGTAAGACTCTAACATTTCGCCAATCATAAACAGCAAAATAACCATTGCTGCTTCTTCGGTAGCATTAATAAATAGCGCACCAATTGCGGCAACGCTCATTAATGTTTCGATAGCAAATGGTGTGCCACTGCGAATAAGTTGTAAGGACTTTTTCACTATGGGGAATAAACCAATTAAGGTTGTTGCAATAAAGGCTGCGCGACCTGCTTGAGGATCAATAAATTCAGTACCCCAGCTAATCGCCATTAAAAGCGCCAAGACAATGACAAATGAACTTTCTTTTAAGAAGCTTTGTTTAGCGACTTTTTGAGATTGGGGTGAGGAGAGGTCAAAAAGCTCAAAGCCTGCACTGTTAATTGCAGCAATGACATCAGCACGTAAATCACTATCCGCATCAACAACCAGTTTTTCAGTGGCAAAAAGCACTTTTGCTTGTTTTACACCTGTGACTTTGAGTGCTGCGGTTTCAATTTTTTGAGCACAACTTGGGCAATCCATTCCTTGTACTTTCCAGCTAAAGCGTTGTTGTGCAATTTTTTCTGGCTCAATGTTAGAAACAGGGGCGTTGATATCACAGCTTTCATGAGCATGGTTATGCCCATCATGGCTATGATCATGTTCGTGGGAGTGTCCGTGGTGATGCTCATCCTCGCATTCAGGATCACTTTTATCTATCTTGGTATGAGAATGTCCGCTTTCAGTATGTGAGTGCGTAC
This sequence comes from Proteus vulgaris, assembly GCF_011045815.1. GTDB lineage: Bacteria > Pseudomonadota > Gammaproteobacteria > Enterobacterales > Enterobacteriaceae > Proteus > Proteus vulgaris_B. The sequence goes on from NZ_CP047344.1 coordinate 479,900, forward strand.
TATTCTCTGAGTGGCCTGAACAGCATTGAGAACTTGAGCAACAAGCATCGGTATGTTTATGATTATCGTGTTGATGAGCATGTTTAGTCATAACTGGCTCTCCTTGTTCAACGAAGTAAAGTTCTAAAGACATTTATTTGATAAATACTTTACAGCTTGGAGTAGAGTCCAGAGTCAAGGTATGTGACAGAAAATAATTGGCAAAAAGTGCGAATTAAATTAGAAATCTAACCCCTTGATTTAAAGATTTAAATCAAGGGGTTGATGAAAACTAAAGGAATAAGGCTCTAACAATAAAGAAATGCCCAATAAAATAACAGGCACTGACAAGCCCTTTCGAAGCTGAAAATGAGAAGCGGAAGCGGTTGATTAGCCATATTGAGTAAGCAATCACTAACAATAATGATCCGATCATCACTGATAAGTTGTAATCATTGCTTAAGTAGAATAATTTTTCACCAGCAACCCAAAACATAGCAAATGCAGCTAATAAAGTTAGAGAGGCTGGAATAGCTAATTTATCGAGTTTAGTCCAAACAATAGCTAGAATGATAATGAAAGCAAGAATAACGAATCCAAGTAAAGGAAGATAAAACGAGAGCTGTAATGGTAGTAAAAAACTCACCATGTAAAGTATGTAGCTTAGAAAAATCAATGCGAAAGACGGTAGTAAATACTTACCATCAAATATTCTTAGGACATCAGAAAGTAGTGTTGCTAATAACGCACCGACAATCAGGTAACTATTAATATTGTGTTCAGGAACTTGCCATGCCCAAAGTAATAAAAGAAGTAGCGTGATAGGACGGAATAACCATCGTTGCCAATTCGGCCCACGATATGCTGCATCAATATAAAGCCATCCTGAGAATAATACTGCGAGAAAAGGCCAACTCATAATATCTTCCTTATATTCAGAACTGTTTTATTATTCATAACAGAAAGCTTAATTTAAGAATAGCGGTTAATGACGAAACTGACAGACTTATTAAAATAATATAAAGCACACTGCTTTTTAATCTATATAACGATAGGAATTAATGTAATGAATAAAGCAGCGATTATCGGTATTGCAGTACTGATCATTATTATCGCATCGGCAGCTTATCGTTTTTTTGAACAGCGAAAACAACGAATAAGTGACGATAACTCACCTGTAAAACTTTATATGGTTGAAGTCATTGATAAAAAAGAAATTGTGGCAAATGAACGACGCTCAAGAGAAAATGATGTGAATGGACCAGAAACAACTTATTATTATCAAGTGACCTTTCGTTTAACCACTGATGAACGTAAAGATTTGGTCTTGAATATTGATAAATCATCTTATCAAAATATCGAACCTGAAATGAAAGGACGTTTGTTTATGCAAGGCAGTCGTTTTGTACAGTTTGAAACAGATATGCCAATCGATGAGCAAAATAATAAATAAGCGAAAGTGTTTATAAGATTGGCAACCTCTGGGGTTGATGGGAACCCCAGATAATTGCGAGGATATACGAAGATAATAGTTATTGTTTCGTTTTATTTTTCTGTTTTTCTTCGTATTCTTTTCGTAGCTCTTTTTGTATTTTTAATAATTCAAAAATACCAAAGAAGAAAATACGAAATTGTAATCCAGTGGAAGGTTTTTGATCTTTAGGTTGACCTGCTTTATACATGACAATTTGTAAACCATGCATAATTACCATAAAAATCAATGCAATATCCATAAAGTATTTTAATGGCTTAGGAAAAGGGGAAATAATATTTAAAAATAGAAAGCCCCAAACGCCGACCATTAAAAGTCGGCCAAAAAAGATTAACATAACAACTCCATAAAAAATTAAGCAGATAAACTGCGAATATAAAGGCGATACGCAACTTGCCCAGCGATCTTCTCTCTATGCAATGTCCAATGGATTGGCAGTGTATAAGTCTGTGCTTTAACTTCTTCCTCAATATAAATATAGCAATCTTGTGCTAACCAACCGTTATTTTCTAATAATTGGACAGTGTCAGACAACATGCCTTTATGAAAAGGAGGATCTAAAAAAACCACATTATAAGGTGTGCCTTGTTTTGCGAGAAAGGATAATGCGCTGTCTTGAATAACATGTCCATTATCAGCATTTAGTAAGGCTAAATTTGCAGTAATTTGTTGAGCAACAGGGCGCTCATATTCGATAAAAGTCGTTTCACGAGCATAGCGAGAAAGGGCCTCAATTCCCAAGCCACCACTACCTGCAAAGCAGTCGAGACAGCGAGCATCTTGGATGATGGGCATAAGCCAATTAAAGAGCGTTTCTTTCACTCTATCGGTTGTTGGTCGTAATCCTTGACTATCGAGAACAGGAAGTTTACGACCACGCCATTTACCCCCAATTATTCTAATTTGTCCCATTGGGGCTTTTTGTGGTTTTTTGGCCATATTATTTTGATTTATATCGTTTAAACGTGATTTCTGGAGTGTCTTTTTGAATAAGGGATATGTGTCTATTCATATCTTGATGACTTCCCTTGATTTAATCCGGAATAATTTACCATAAAATTCGTATAAAAGATGCGTTTATCCATGATCAAATGATAGACTTCATTATTATTTTCAATATCGTCAATGTAATCGCGCCATGATTTAGTGCGAGGAGTTTAGTAGCTAATGGCAAAAGAAAAAAAAGGTTTTTTCTCGTGGCTCGGTTTTGGGCGTAACAAAGAAGAAAATATTGAGCAAGAGAAAGAACAGCAACGCTTAGAAGAAGAGCGTTTAGAAAAAGAACGTTTGGCAAAAGAAGCACAAGAAGAAGCTGTTCGCCAAGCAGAACTAAAAGCGGAGCAAGAACGTTTAGAAGTAGAACGCCAAGAAGCGCAACGTGTTGTGCAAGATAGATTGGCACAGGAAGCCGAAAAACAACGTTTAGCACAAGAAAAAGCACAACGCCAAGCAGAAATAGATGCAGAACAAGTGCGTCTAGAAGCTGAGCATGCAGAACAAGCACGTCTGGTTCAAGAGGCACAAGCTCAACGCCTTGCGCAAGAAGCCGAAGCCCAGCGCCAAGCAGAGCAAGAGCGTTTAGAAGCGCAACGTATCGAACAAGAGCGTCTAGCTCAAGAAGCCGAAGCTCAACGCCTTGCGCAAGAAGAAGCCCAGCGCCAAGCAGAGCTGAAAGCAGAGCAAGAGCGTTTAGAAGCGCAACGTATCGAACAAGAGCGTCTAGCTCAAGAAGCTGAAACTCAATGCCTTGCGCAAGAAGAAGCCCAGCGCCAAGCAGAGCTGAAAGCAGAGCAAGAGCGTTTAGAAGCGCAACGTATCGAACAAGAGCGTCTAGCTCAAGAAGCTGAAACTCAACGCCTTGCGCAAGAAGAAGCCCAGCGCCAAGCTGAGCTGAAAGCAGAGCAAGAGCGTTTAGAAGCGCAACGTATCGAACAAGAGCGTCTAGCTCAAGAAGCACAAGCTCAACGCCTTGCGCAAGAAGAAGCCCAGCGCCAAGCAGAGCTGAAAGCAGAGCAAGAGCGTTTAGAAGCACAACGTATCGAACAAGAGCGTCTAGCTCAAGAAGCTGAAGCTCAACGCCTTGCGCAAGAAGAAGCCCAGCGCCAAGCAGAGCTGAAAGCAGAGCAAGAGCGTTTAGAAGCACAACGTATCGAACAAGAGCGTCTAGCTCAAGAAGCACAAGCTCAACGCCTTGCGCAAGAAGAAGAAAACGAACGTCTCGCTATTGCACAAGCAGAAGCAGAAGATATTGAATCTTTACGCGAAGAAGTGCTTGCAGATAAAGTTGTTGAGCAAGAAAAACCTAAAAGAGAAGGTTTTTTTAGCCGACTGAAAAAAGGCTTGCTGAAAACTCGCCAGAACTTAGGTTCAGGATTTCTTGGTTTATTTCGTGGTAAGAAAATTGATGATGAGCTTTTTGAAGAGTTAGAAGAGCAACTCTTAATCGCTGATGTGGGAATGGAAACCACGACTAAAATCATCACCAGCCTGACCAAACACGCAACACATAAAGATCTTAAAGATGCTGAAGCCCTTTACGGCAAATTACGTGAAGAGATGGGCGAGATCTTAACGAAAGTTGATAAGCCATTAAATATTGAAGGTAAAAAACCTTTTGTTATTTTAATGGTCGGAGTTAATGGTGTGGGTAAGACAACCACAATCGGGAAATTAGCGCGACAATATCAAGCTGAAGGTAAATCTGTCATGTTAGCAGCTGGTGATACTTTCCGTGCTGCGGCTGTTGAACAGTTACAAGTTTGGGGTGAGCGCAATAATATTCCGGTTGTTGCACAACATACCGGCGCTGATCCTGCATCAGTGATTTTTGATGCGATCCAATCAGCACAGGCAAAAGGTGTCGATGTTCTTATTGCGGATACCGCAGGACGATTGCAGAATAAATCCCATTTAATGGAAGAGCTGAAAAAAATCGTTCGTGTTATGAAGAAATTAGACGAAGAAGCACCACATGAAGTGATGCTGACGTTAGATGCAAGTACCGGACAAAATGCAGTTAGTCAGGCTAAACTCTTTAATGAAACAGTTGGGCTAACTGGATTAACATTGACTAAACTCGATGGTACAGCAAAGGGGGGGGTTATTTTCTCTATTGCTGATCAGTTTAGTATTCCTATCCGTTATATCGGGGTAGGTGAGGGTATTGAAGATCTACGTCCGTTTAAGGCCGACGATTTTATTGAGGCTCTGTTTGCCCGCGAGGAGTAGTTGTAATGATCCGCTTCGAACACGTCAGCAAGGCTTATTTAGGTGGAAGACAAGCATTACAGGGAGTTGATTTCCATCTTCGCCCTGGAGAAATGGCTTTTTTAACGGGTCACTCTGGTGCCGGTAAAAGTACATTGCTTAAGTTAATTTGTGGAATAGAACGTCCTAGTGATGGCGCTATTTGGTTTGCTGGGCATGATATTAGCAGATTGAAAAATAGTGAGATCCCTTTTCTGCGTCGTCAAATTGGGATGATCTTCCAAGATCACCATTTATTGATGGATAGAACGGTTTATGACAATGTCTCTCTTCCACTGATTATTGCTGGCGCAAGTGAAGAGGATATTCGACGCAGAGTTTCCGCAGCTTTAGATAAAGTGGGGCTTTTGGATAAAGCTAAAAATTATCCGATCCAACTTTCTGGTGGTGAACAACAGCGTGTAGGTATTGCTCGCGCTGTTGTGAATAAGCCAACGGTTTTGCTTGCGGATGAACCAACGGGCAACCTTGATGGTGAGCTTTCAGAAGGCATAATGCGTCTTTTTGAAGAGTTTAATCGTGTAGGTGTCACTGTGTTAATGGCAACACATGATATGTCTTTGATTGAGCGTAGAAATTATCGCATTCTTACATTAGGGCAAGGCAGAATGGTGGGAGGACAAAATGGCTAAAGCAAAAAGTTCCCGTAAATCAATGCCAACGCCAGGCGCAAAAACCAAGGCGCTAAAAGGGGGAAGACGTGAACAATGGCGTTATGCATGGCGTAATACCATGGCTGACTTTTTACGCCAGCCGCTTTCTTCCTTTCTAACGGTAATGGTAGTCGCCATTTCATTAACATTACCTAGCATCTTTTATATTGTGTGGAAAAATGTTTCAACTGCGGCAGAGCAGTGGTATCCCACTCCACAACTAACCGTTTATCTTGATAAATCTCTTGATGATTCATTGGCTGAAGCAACGATCAAAAAAATAGAAGCTTTAGAGAAAGTGGGAGAGGTGAACTATCTTTCACGGCAAGACTCGCTGGTGGAATTCCGTTCTTGGTCTGGCTTTAGCAGTGCATTAGATATGTTAGAAGAGAATCCATTGCCTGCGGTAGCAATTGTGACTCCTGTTATGGACCCAAGCGATCAACAATTGATGGTGAATTTGCGTGATACCGTGACGAAAATACCCGGTGTTGATGAAGTTAGAATGGATGATAGTTGGTTTGCTCGGCTTTCAACGTTGACTTCATTAGTAGGACAAATTGCTTTGGTGATCGGTTCATTGATGGTTGTCGCCCTGTTATTGGTGATTGGTAACAGTGTACGCCTCAATATTTTCAGTCGTCGCGATACCATTAATGTTATGAAACTTATTGGTGCAACCGATGGTTTTATTATGCGCCCTTTCCTGAATTGGGGATTAATCCTTGGATTTATTGGTGCTGTGTTTGCCCTAATTTTTTCTGCTCTATTAGTGTGGAAACTTTCTGATGTGGTGACTCAAGCCGCAACGGTATTTGGGACTTCTTTTTCCATTTCAGGATTAGGATTTGATGAGTCAATTATTCTTATACTCGTAGCGATGACTATCGGTTGGCTTGCTGCATGGTTGACGACAATGCAGCATTTGCGTCAATTTACACCAGAATAACGAATTAGAGCACTTTTATACTGCTCTTCTAAATCATGAGAGATATTTTTTATCAGGCTGGGTTACGTTAATATCGTCACCCAGCCATTTTATCAACGGCCCGTCTCTGGCATAATAATGCTCGCAATCTTTTCTAAGGCAAGCCAACGATCATGTTTGCCTCTGCATGGGAAAGTACAAAGATATGTAAACATAGATGCGAGATGAACCTTTAATCTTTATGCTGGTCAAATAGTCGTTATGATAAAAACACATCGTAAAAAAACTTAACTGACTTCCTATTTAAGCTATATTTATAAGGCTCATCTGTTTTCCCTTACAGTAATAATCTTAATTATTTATTTGATTTTCATGAGGATTTGAATGACAAAAGAAATGCAATCCTTAGCATTGGTTCCGCAAGGCAGCATCGAAGCGTATATACGTGCAGCCAATTCCTATCCGATGTTAACCGCAGAGGAAGAAAAGGAACTCGCTGAACGGCTGCATTACGAGGGTGATTTGGATGCGGCAAGAACGCTTATCCTGTCACATCTGCGCTTCGTTATTCATGTTGCTCGCAGCTATTCTGGCTATGGTTTACCCCAAGCCGACCTTATCCAAGAAGGCAATATTGGTCTGATGAAAGCGGTGCGCCGTTTTAACCCAGAAGTGGGTGTCAGACTGGTCTCTTTTGCCGTACATTGGATCAAGGCAGAAATTCATGAATATGTGTTACGTAACTGGCGTATCGTGAAAGTCGCGACCACTAAATCTCAACGTAAACTGTTTTTTAATCTGCGAAAAAATAAAAAACGTTTAGGTTGGTTTAATCAAGATGAAGTGGAATTAGTCGCAAGAGAATTGGGTGTGTCAGAAAGTGATGTCCGAGAAATGGAATCACGAATGTCAGCGCAAGATATGGCATTTGATATGACTGCTGATGATAGTGATGATTCACATCCAATTGCTCCAGTACTCTTCTTAGAAGATAAGTCTTCAGACTTTGCCGACGGCATTGAGGAAGATAACTGGGATAATCATGCAACGGATAAACTGACGTCAGCAATTGAAACTCTTGATGAACGTAGCCAAGATATTATTCGTGCCCGTTGGCTAGATGATGATAACAAATCGACATTGCAAGATTTGGCGACAAAATATGGTGTATCTGCTGAACGTGTTCGCCAATTAGAAAAAAATGCGATGAAGAAATTGCGTTTAGCGATTGAAGATTAATCACATTTCAGACCATGTACACGCTCTCATAAAGTAGAGTATGTTATAAAAGCGATATGAAAATATCGCTTTTTTATTGCCTGGAGAATATAACGTGAAAATAGTTATCGCCCCTGATTCATTTAAAGAAAGCTTAAGTGCGAAAGAAGTCGCAACAGCAATAAAACAGGGATTTTCACGCTATTTACCAGATGCGCAATACTATTGCATTCCTATGGCTGATGGGGGAGAAGGTACAGTCACATCATTAGTTGATGCCACTCAAGGGCGATTAATTACTACGCCAGTTTGCTCACCTTTAGGTAAACAAGTGATAGCAACGTGGGGTATTTTAGGCGATAACACGACTGCCGTGATTGAAATGGCACAAGCGTCGGGCCTTCATCTTATTCCAGCCTCTCAACGTGACCCCAATTTAACGACCAGTTATGGTACGGGCGAATTAATTAATGCAGCTCTTGATATGGGAGTTAAAAAAATTATTTTGGGATTAGGTGGAAGTGCTACAAATGATGCAGGTGCAGGCATGATGCAAGCACTTGGTCTTGGTCTTAAAGATAAACTAGGCTCCTCTTTACCTTTTGGTGGGCTAGCATTAACACAGCTCCATTCTATTGATATCACAACTCTTAACCCTAAATTTAAGCAAGTCGAGATCGAAATTGCTTGTGATGTAACAAACCCGTTGTGTGGAGAAAAAGGAGCATCAGCTATTTTTGGTCCTCAAAAAGGAGCAACCAAAGACGATATTGTGCAACTTGATAAAGCCTTACGTCATTTTGGCACTTATCTTGAGAAAATGACGCAACGACACCTTATCAATATTGCAGGAAGTGGTGCTGCTGGTGGACTTGCCTTGCCATTACTTGCCTTTACTCAAGCTACTTTGTCACAAGGTGTAGATCTTGTTGCTAAGGCAGTTGAATTAGAAAAATATTTGAAAGATGCAGACTTAGTGATAACCGGTGAAGGTCGCATGGATAGCCAATCCGCACAGGGTAAAACACCTACCGGAGTGGCTAAATTAGCCAAAAAATATCACCTTCCTGTCGTTGCATTGGTGGGCGGGTATTTATCTGATTATGAAGTTGTTTACCAACACGGGATTGATGCTGTTTTTTCTATTGTACCCGGCGTTTCCACACTTTCAGATGCATTAGATAATGCACAAAAGAATCTTAGTGAGACGGCTTATAATGTGGCTAGACTTTATGCTTTAGCTATTCGTCATACTTCTTGACCGCGTTCATTCAAATTAATCATATAATTATGTATGCTTCTAGCGACTCGTTCACTTGTCACCTAGTTACACCTTGAATTATTTAGAATATAAAGATGAGATTGTGGTGATGGACTAAATTGATGGTGTACTAAAAAAGCATGTGCAACATCATATCCATTTTCTTCTGCGGATAAACTTATTGCTTGCCAATGAAAAATATCAGGGTATGCAGATAAACATTGTGTCAATAAATAATGCCCAACACCGCGCCGACGAGTTACTTCTCTGACCATAAAATCAGTAATAACCGCTTTTTTACCCGATAATTTAATCCAGCAAGCAGCTAATAATCGCTCATTAAATTTCGCCACAAAGAGTACATTTTCGTTGTTGATCTCATTTGCTAGAGCCGATTGATAACGTGTATCTTGCCAAATTTTACCTAAATCAATACGGTCTTGTTCAGAGAGTTGTGTCAGTTTTTCAATGGTTAATTTCATTAAATATCCTGTTAGTTTGCAGTTTGTTTTTTTTCTTTTAATGAAGACATTAAGGTCTTAATGGTGAAACACAATGCCAAACTCGTTAAGATCACACAAGAATAAAAGACATATTCATAGTTATTGTCAGTTACAAAATAGACCGAAATCATAGGACCAGTAGCCATTCCACAATAACGAATAAAGTTATAAATCCCCATTGCAGTTGCCCTCATCGAGCCAAAATGACTTGCTAATAATGTAGTGTGCGTTGGCATGGTTAAACCCAAAGAAAGCCCATATAACACAGTTAAGCCAAGCATGACAGGTAATGATATTTGCCAAAAGAGTGCAAATAACGTCAACATAATCAGATTGATACAAGAGGTAATAATCACACCATATTCAGCACTAAATAGATGGCAAATTCTACGGTAAAGATAGCTACCTAAGACAAGTGCAATCGACATAGGCATATATAATCCACCTATTTCAGTACTGTTAAGTTGATAGAGATGAAAGGCAATTAAGGGTAAGAAAACCAGTAGGCAAAAATAGTTATAAAACACCATAAAACTCATGACAAATACAGATTTACCCTCAGGCGCTATAAGCACTTGTTGCATTGCTGATAAGCTTTTAAAAGTTTCTTTCTGTTCCGGACGTGTTTCAGGTAAATAAAAGAGATGTATGATCAGTAATAGGATACCGATAACAGCCAAGAAAATAAAAATACCTTGATATTGATAATGTTGCGCTAAATATCCACCTAATAAAGGGCCACAAGCAGGCGCTAGTGCTAATAGCATTTGATACGATCCCATTGCTTTTGCGCGATCGTTTCCTTGATAAAGATCGCCAAGAATAGTTGCCGCAACCACGGGAATGGCAGCAATACCGATAGCTTGGATCACACGCCAAAAGATCAATAAGCTAATAGAGTCAGACCAAACACAGCCCAATGCGCCCACAATAGAAATTGCTAATCCACTGAGTAAAATTGGTTTTCTTCCCCATTTATCAATCAACGAACCATAAAATAGTTGCATAACAGCCATAGCAAAAGTAAATGCAGATACCGTCAGATTAACCAGTGATAACGTGGTATTAAATTGCTGTTGGATCAAGGGAAGTACAGGGGTATAAATATTTTGTGCTAAAGAGCCTAATAATGCGCTAAAGCAAATGAGATAAAACAAACTGCGGATTGATAATTTCATTTTATTGCCTCTTATTATCTATTTTGTTTCCATGGAAACAAAATAGATAATAGCGATATTTTGATTGTTGTAAATACTTTTGGTACTATTTTTTTAAAATTTTTTCCAAGGAAACAAAATGGCAAAAGAGAATGTAACAACACAAGACTTGTTAAAAGGGTTAAGTGATTTTTTGCATCTTAAAGATGAATATGTCAATGAGGAGCATAAAAAAGTATTAGAAGAGAAGGGGTTAGAGAATTATTCACTCACGGAATTGCATGTTATTCATTGTATTGGTGAGGAGAGCATGAGAAATCTTACGACCATTAGTGAATATATGGCAATGACTCGAGGAGCTGTTTCAAAAATTTGTAGCCGATTACAAAAAAAAGGTGCGATTGAAAAAATAAAATTGGCAGACAATCAAAAAGAGATCTTTTTTATTTTAACCGCTCAAGGAGAGCTGCTTTTTCATGCGCATGGAGTATTACATCAACAATCTCAAGCAAAATGGTCAGCGTTATTTGAACAATATGATCAGCATGAAAGGCAAGCAATTAAACGTTTTTTTACCGATGTTACGGATCGTTTTCGTCATTCGTAACCGATAAACCTGAAAAGAAAACCCCCATACCATAAGATATAGGGGCAAGATCATTATTTCTTATCTGCTGCAATGCGATTACGGATATTATCAGCACGCTCTTTTGATGGTGGGTGAGAATCAAACATACTTGAATCACCACCCCCTAATTTAGCGAGCTTCTCAAAGCCTGTAACTAACCCTGCTGTATTAACGCCACGTTTTGTTAGCAGATCATAAGAGAAATTATCTGCTTCAGTTTCTTGATGTTGTGAGAATTGAGCATTAATTAATTTCTGACCCATTTCAGCTAATTGTGAGCTGCTTAATTGTGCTGCAACGCCACCCGCTGATGCTGCTGCGGTACGTGCTGCAACGGTTGCGTGAGCAACTTGAATTGCTTTACGGGTATGACCTAAAGCAACGTGACCCATTTCATGACCTAAAACACCTTCAACTTCATTATCAGTCATCATGTCCATTAAACCACTGTAAACACGAACACAACCGTTAGCCATAGCCCATGCGTTCACATCTTTAGTCATGTAAACTTTGTAATTTACTGGAGTGCCGTTAACTTCACTACCTAACGCTTTAGCGATGTTATTTAAGCGTTTGGTGTAAGTGCTATTGGCTGGTGCGACTTTATTTTGAGCATCCATCTCTTTACATGCATCATTTGTTAGTGCTTTGATATCATCATCGCTTAATGTTGCTGCTTGGAAAAGTTGGGTTCCTGATTTAGTCAGCATATCGGTATTGAGGTTTTGACAACCAGAGAGTAGTGCTGCTGATACCATCACTGTAGCAAGTAATTTAATTTTCATTTTTTAATTAAGTCCTTTTCTGCTTGGCAGTTTATATAAGTGCAGATCAAATTCGAGCAGAAGAATAACAGTGCTTATCTATTAGCGCAATATAGGTGTTTTATGAAAAAATATTATCTCAATATATGTTTTTTCTTTTCTCAGCAAAAATGTATTATTATTTCTTTCCTTAACATGAGAAAAAAACAGATTAATAATTTTAACTTGCTTAAAAATAAGATAATTAATAGATAAGCTAAGTTTAAAAAGATAAGCTTTGTTGGATAAATATTATATAAAACATTTAATTGAACTTACTTTAAGTGTAAGTGATGTTTTTTTATTTATTTGGAATAATATCAAAATAATACTGTATCTAGTACGGGTTTTTATTTGTTTAATTCTGACAATTTTTATATTTTTGATATTTATTGCTTTGTTATAAATAAATAGCGATGCTCAATACATCGCTATTCAGATTAAACTGAAAATGAAGAAATAATATCAATATTTTATGAAACCATTAATTCACTGATGATCATAAAAGGGCGATTAATACGTTTTCCTGTTTGCTCATCAAAGAAATGTAGGTTTTCAGGATGAATAGTAAGACCTATTTTGTGACCAATATTAACACCATGATCGTTCGGTGCGCGAATAACAACAGCTTGTTTTTGTTTATCACAGGTTGTGGCGTAAATTAAAACATCAGCACCTAATGCTTCAATAAACTCAACATCCACATGAAACATAGGGTGCTGGTGGTTAATAAGTAAATGTTCAGGGCGTAAACCTAATTTAATCACTTGATAAGGAAGGTGCTGAGCTGAAACAGCAATGTGCCCATCAGCGACTTCAATCACACCATGATTAATGGGAGTATCTAAAATATTCATTGCAGGAGAACCCATAAAAGTAGCAACAAACACGGAAGCCGGGCTTTCATAAATATCTAGCGGTGTACCCACTTGCTCTATATTTCCTTGATTTAGTACCACCAACTTATCGGCTAATGTCATGGCTTCAACTTGATCGTGTGTAACGTAGATCGAAGTCGTTGAGAGTTTTCGTTGTAGCTTTTTTATCTCAAGGCGCATTTGTACACGTAACTTTGCATCAAGGTTAGAGAGTGGCTCATCAAATAAAAAGACTTTAGGTTTACGGACAATGGCTCTGCCCATTGCCACACGTTGTCGTTGCCCACCTGATAGCTCTTTAGGTTTTCTATCAAGTAAATGGCTGATTTCCAGCATTTGAGCTGCATTTGTGACAAGTTCTTCAATCTTTTCTTTTGGTGTTTTTCGATTACGCAAGCCATATGCCATGTTGTTATAAACCGACATATGAGGATAAAGGGCATAGTTTTGAAAAACCATGGCGATATCACGCTCACTGGGTTCGTGTTCATTAACACGAAAATTATCAATAAGTAAATCACCTTGTGTAATGGTTTCTAATCCCGCAATCATGCGCAGTAATGTCGATTTACCACAGCCACTAGGGCCAACTAATACCACCATTTCGCCTTGCTCAATAGAAAGGTTTAATTTTGAAATGGCTTGATGACCATTTGGGTAACGCTTTTCTAAATCGCTGAGAGTGACGGTTGTCATGTTATTTCTCCGTATCAATAAAGCCTTTTACAAAGGCTCTTTGCATCAGAATGACGATAAAGACAGGAGGCAACATCGCAATTAATGTGGTTGCCATAATTTTATTCCATTCAATAACACCATCGGAAACCGCAACCATCTGTTTGATACCCATCACAATAGTGTAATAGTGGGTATCTGTAGTGATCAGCATTGGCCAAAGATATTGGTTCCAGCCATAAATAAATGTGATAACAAACAAGGCGGCTATATTGGTACGTGAAAGAGGAAGTAAGATGGTGAAAAAGAATCGTATTGGGCCCGCGCCATCAATTTGGGCTGCTTCAATAAGCTCTGGGGTGATAGTAAGAAAGAATTGTCGAAATAAAAAAGTAGCGGTAGCGCTGGCAATTAATGGAACTGTTAATCCTGCATAAGAGTTCAGCATATTAAGGTTAGTAACAACCTCAAATGTCGGCATAATACGAACTTCAACAGGCAACATTAATGTAAAAAAGATAGTCCAAAAGGCTAGCATACGACCTGGAAAGCGAAAAAATACAACAGCATAGGCTGATAAAATCGAAATTGTTAACTTTCCGATAGTGATCACTAACGCCATGATTAGTGAATTCAACAACATGCTATTAATTGAAATCGCACTATTTTGTGTTGTGCCCGCTTGTGACAATAGCGTTTTAAAAATACCGAAACCTTCAGTACCGAACCAAAGCGGTGAACCTGTGGCAAATGCAGTATTTTGATGTGTTGTAGCAACAAACGCTATCCATACAGGAAATGCGACAGAAAGAATGCCAACAATGAGAATAAAGTGGCAAAAAGCGTGAAATAAAGGTCTGCGTTCAACCATCAGTAAGCCACCTTTTTCTCAACATAACGAAACTGGATCACGGTTAATATCGCGACAATAAACATTAAGATAACGGATTGTGCGGCTGAAGAGCCTAAATCTAATCCTACAAAACCATCGTTATAGACTTTATACACTAATGTTGATGTGCTACTTCCCGGGCCACCTTGTGTCATGGCATGGATAATGGCGAAAGTATCAAAAAAGGCGTAGGCAAAATTCACGACCAGTAAGAAAAATGTGGTCGGTGAAATGAGTGGAAAACTTATTGTTATAAAGCGTTTAATAGGTCCACTGCCATCAATAGCCGCCGCTTCTAATAGTGATTTAGGCACAGATTGTAAGGCGGATAGGAAAAACAAAAAGTTATAACTCACTTGTTTCCATGTCGCAGTTAAAATCACCATCCACATCGCGTGATGTGTATTCAGTACGGGATCCCAATTAATGCCTATCTGTTTTAATAATTGGCTTAATACGCCAATCGTGGGATCAAGCATAAATAACCAAAGAAAACCCGCGATAACTGGCGCAATGGCATAGGGTGAAATTAAGATCGTGCGATAAAACAGTTTGCCTCGTAAAACTTGCTCGGCAATACCTGCCAAAACAAGCGCAGATAACATAGAGAGCAAGACAACACCGGTGCTAAAAATCAATGTCGTGATTAAACTGTCAAAATAGTAACTATTACTAAATAAACGCTGAAAGTTTTCGAGACCCACAAACTCACTACTCAGGCCAAACGCATCTTCTAATTGAAATGACTGAAAGAAAGCTTGCCCAGCAGGCCAAATAAAAAAGATAAGTGTGATAGCCAGTTGAGGAAAAATCAGCGCTAGGGGTAACCATTTTTGTTTAAAATAAATGGATTGAGAAGCCATACAGTATCCAGTAAATCGATAAAAACAGAAGACGAGCCGTTAAGCTCGCCTGATAAATGTGATTATTGAGTACGTTCAAAACGGCGTAATTGCTCATTTCCACGCGTGACTGCATTATCCAATGCGGCCTGAGCGCTCTGTTTTCCTGACCATACTTTTTCTAACTCTTCATCAACAATTTCACGTGTTTGCAAGAAATTACCAAAGCGTAATCCTTTGGAGTTTGTGGTCGGTTCTGAGGTTGTCATTTGTAATATTGCAGTGTCAGCCCCTGGATTTTGCTGATAAAAGCCTTGTTGTTGTGTCAATGCGTAAGCGGCTTTAGTTACAGGAAGATAGCCTGTAGCTTGGTGCCAATCAGCTTGTACTTCAGGGCTTGAAAGATAGGTGAAGAATTTTGCTACACCGTTATATTCTGCATCGGGACGTCCTGACATAACCCATAACGATGCACCACCAATAATGGTGTTAGCGGGTTTTTGTACAAGCGTATCGTCATAAGGTAATTGACTAACACCAATATCAATTCCTTTCATATTCTCTTTAATACCAGCAAAACCCGCTGATGATTCCATCACCATGGCGCACTCTTGGGTATAAAATAGAGGCATTGAGTCGGATTGACGCCCACCATATTTGAAAATACCTGATTTAGACCAATCTGCCATTTGTTGAATATGAGCAACGAAAGGGGCCTTATTAAATAGAAACGTCGTATCTAAGCCATCAAAACCATTATTTTTTGTCGCAACAGGCAAATTATTACGTGCCCCAAAGTTTTCTATTTGTGTCCATGATTGCCATGTGGTGGTAAAGCCACATTTTACTCCAGAGTCGAGTAATTTTTGAGACACAACTTCCATCTCTTTCCATGTTTTAGGCGGTTGGTCTATACCTGCTTTTTTAAATAGAACCTTGTTGTAGTAAAGCACGGGTGTTGAGCTATTAAAGGGCAGTGACATCATTTTGCCATCGCTGGTGGTGTAATAGCCGGTGACTGTAGATAGATAACTATTTGGATCAAAAGGCTCGTTAGTTTTTTCCATTAATTGATAAACCGGAAAAACGGCCTTTTTAGCTCCCATCATGCTGGCTGTACCGACTTCAAAGACTTGCACAATAGCTGGTTGGTTTTTAGCACGAAACGAAGCTACTGCACTGGTCATCGTTTCAGCATAAGTGCCTTTATAAACAGGCTTGATCTCATATTCAGATTGGCTTGCATTAAAATCAGATGCGATTTGATTAACTTTCTGACCAAGCGCACCTCCCATTGCATGCCACCATTCAATTTGTGTTTTTGCGTGTGTAGGTGAAGCAAAGAGTGTCATCGCAACGGCAAGGCCCGTTATTGATTTTATCGACATGCAGTATTTCCTTTTAAATCGAGAGTTAAAGGTGCAATCTAGTTTGCTAATTACCCTAAATGTCATTTATGACAAAGGGGTGACAATTAAATGAAGAGTTATTGATGGTGTGACTGTCAAATTGCTGTCATAAATGGTTGTCATGATGTCGGCACAAATGAAAAGGAGAGAGAAATGAAGATAGCTGCTCACCGAGGTTTTTCTGGAAAAGCCCCTGAAAATACGTTAGCTGCATTTAAAATGGCGATTGATTTTGGGTGTGAATGGATTGAGACGGATGTGCAATTAACGGCAGATCATGTTCCTGTGCTTATTCATGATAAAACGGTTAACCGCTGCACGAATGGGCAAGGTGCTGTGCGTTTTCATACCTTAGATGATTTACATCGTCTTGATGCAGGAAGTTGGTTTAGTTCACTTTATCAAGGTGAGAAAATTCCCTCTTTAAGACAAGGACTACAGTTAATTAAACGTTCAGGCACAAAACTCAATATTGAGCTGAAAACATGGCCCGATGATGATATTGAACGCTTATGTTTAGCCGTCTCTGATATGATAAAAAGTGCAGATATTCCGAATGAGCAAATTTTATTTTCTTCTTTTGATACACAAGCTTTAATTGTGATGAAGCGATATTCTCCTTTTATTCGAAGAGGGCAATTGTGGGATGAGATCCCCGATAATGCATTAGAAACATTAAAAGCTATTGATGGTTTTAGTGTGCATTGTAATTACAAATACCTTACACAAGAACAAGCGCAATTGTTCAAACAAGCAGGCTATGAAATTTATTGTTATACCCCGAATGATCCTGATGAAGTGAAAGATTTTGAACAATGGGGAGTTGATATGCTAATTACCGATATGCCTGATGTTTATCAATCTGATATTGTTCAAATAGCAAAATGAAAAAGCCCTAACTATCCCGTTTATTTGTATTAAATAAGGCGTTATCGATCTGTTTGATGACGCCTCTTGTTTCCTTTCTACCTCATTCTATTTACTAAAATTAAATGAGAGAAATGTTGAGTAATAGATGTTTTATTTACATTCTCTGTTATTATCCTGCGCAATTAATGAATAGATATTGTTCAATACGATAATGTTTATCTCATTAAAAGATAAAAATGGGGTAAGTGGTTAGCGATATGGCGACCCTATTAACCCAACCTCTGAGAGTAGAGGTGAGTTATTTCTACTTTAATTGCCAATAATATAATTGAGAGTGAAACATGAAAGAACTCGTTGTTGTTGCCATTGGAGGCAACAGTATTATTAAAGACAATGCTAGCCAGTCTATCGCTCATCAAGAACAAGCAGTACAAGAGGTTGCAGCCCATATTAGTGATATGGTGGCTGAAGGGTATAATATTGTTCTTACTCATGGTAATGGACCACAAGTAGGGCTTGATTTACGCCGTGCAGAAGTTGCACATGTACAAGAAGGTTTACCATTAACGCCATTAGCCAATTGTGTTGCAGACACACAAGGTGGGATTGGTTATTTAATACAACAAGCGTTAACCAATAAGCTTCGTGTTCAACAAAATAAACAAGCGATCACCCTTATCACTCAAGTTGAAGTAGATAAAAACGATCCTAATTTTGTTTCTCCAACAAAACCTATTGGTGCATTTTTCT
This sequence comes from Proteus vulgaris, assembly GCF_011045815.1. Classification (GTDB taxonomy): domain Bacteria; phylum Pseudomonadota; class Gammaproteobacteria; order Enterobacterales; family Enterobacteriaceae; genus Proteus; species Proteus vulgaris_B. The sequence goes on from NZ_CP047344.1 coordinate 498,105, forward strand.
CTGAACAAGAGATGATGCAACTACAACAAGAAAACCCTCAATGGCATTTTATTGAAGACTCTGGCCGTGGTTATCGTCGTGTTGTTGCCTCTCCTATTCCACAACATGTAATTGAATCCAATGCAATTAAATCATTGTCAGAATGTGGCTATGTTGTGATTGCTGTAGGGGGCGGTGGTATTCCAGTTATTAAAAATGAGCAAGGAAATTACCAAAGTGTTGATGCCGTGATTGACAAAGATCTATCCTCAACGCTACTGGCAAAAGAATTGCATGCAGATATTCTGATTATTACAACCGGTGTTGAAAAAGTCTGTATTCATTTCGGTAAACCAGAACAAAAAGCGTTAGGTGAAACCTCTGTGGCAGAAATGACTCAATATATGCATGAGGGGCATTTTCCTCCAGGCAGTATGCTTCCTAAAATAGAAGCGAGTTTGTCATTTTTAGCCGCAGGCGGAAAACGAGTGATTATCACAACACCAGAAAAATTGGCTTCTGCTTTAAAAGGTGAAACAGGAACACATATTGTTGCTTAATTATCGCCATAAGTAATATTCAATTATATCTTTAACAAGCGCCTTATCTGTAAAAAGTAAGGCGCTTATTTTATCCATGTATTTTTTATAGATGATTAAATAGAGTGATTGGCGGGATAGGCTTTTGCGTAATGGCGTGGGTTTAATCGTGAAAATAATCCTATCGTAATAATCACTAAAATGGCATGAAATGCCCATGCATAAGTAAAGCTTCCATCAGGTTGGCGCAATAGGACAGCAACCAATGGGCCAAATGCAGCAATAATAAAACCACCACCTTGCATTAGTGCTGATAGTGCGCCAGCTTGCGCAGGGTCAGGAATGTGATCGAGTGCGACGATCATCATCATGGAAAAACATCCTCCTAAGCCACAGCCTAAGAAAATGCTCCAAAGATAAGGTGCACTCATGGGGATCGCCATTATTGCGCCAAATCCGATAAATTGGCTTATTAATGTTAACATCAGCCAAAAACGCCGATCGTGATTTTTAGCCGCCAAAAATGGAATGATCAATGCTGCTGATGCTTGAAAAAGGGAAAGGATAGCGACTAGAGAGCCACTTTGGGCGCTTGGCATTCCTAACGATTGATAGAAAGGAGCTAGCCATGTTACCACGGAAGCATATCCTGCATTAACACAACCAAATCCTAAGATAAGTAGCCCTGTTCTAGGTCGCCAGATCAAGGTATTGAGTGATATTTTGTTGGCTGAGGTGGCACTATTTTTAATAGAGAAAAGAATAGCAACAAATGCAAAGCCAGCAGGAAGCGCAAACCATGCCAAAGCACTTTGCCAATGACCATTAGGAGCGGTGAGAATAGGGGAAAGTTGAGCACCTAGTGCGCCACCTCCCATTAACATGGCAGAATATAATCCCATCATGATAGGTGTTCTATTTCCAAACCATCCTTTAATAATGCCGGGGAATACTGCTTGAATATAGGCGACACTTAAACCACAAAAGAGTGCTGTCAGTAATAGTTGATGACCATCAGAAACATAAGCACGAGAAAATGAGCCTATAAGTAGCATCAACATCGCCACTAACAGCCCTTTACGTACTTAAATATAAGACTGTAAAAAAGGAACGATTAATGCGCCTATTCCCATTAACAGCATAGGTAATAGCGTGAGTAATGAGACTTGGCTATAACTCATTCCTGTTGAGGCAATAATATTGTCAATAACAGGGCCTGGGCCAGTTAAGAAAGGGCGTAAATTTATCCCAACTAAAATAATAGTGAGGACAATCTGCCATGTTTTTTTTCGTGGTAAGGCAGTCATTGTAATTCCCTGATAAACATAAATATTATCTACTTTATGGACAATATTGATATAAACAGATAAGGGGTTTTATATCAACATAAATATCATTAGGTATTTTAACTAATCATCACGCTATTTAAGCGATATATTTTAATTTCCACTGTTTAATCTGACTCTTGGGATTAATTAATACAAACTCATAATGTTCAAAATGAGAAAGTACCTTTTTAAATTCCAGTGCTGCTTTATCTAAATCCCACGATTTAGGGAAATAAAAGCCATCAAAAGGGATGTTTTCAAGTTGTGCACTAAATTGATGAATAAATTCATCAAACCCAGCATAAAAGAGTGCGATTTTTCCAGACCAATTAATGTGATAAGTATTATCTTGTTGGCGCTGGAAGTGAATTTGATGATTTTTACATGCATCATGACCTAATAAGTAAATACTGAAAGCAAGGACTTCTGCTCTTTCTTCATATTCATCTGTATCACTATCGATTTGAGGGGCAATATCAACATTAAATTGATGAGTAATAAAGTTATCAAAATCGAACGGCGTATTTCCTGTGCTGAGCAAAATACCTTGGTCGTCAGACCAATAAGTTGAGGAGAGTGTACAACAGTGATAATTATCCCAAACAATGGGAGCTTGCCAGTGAGCTAGGCTGGTATATTCTTCTTCGTCATCTGATTCATCTTCGTTGATATCATCCAGATAATCCTCCCCTTCACTTAAATAGTAATCGGCACTTCTAAGATGAAGATCAAACCAAAGTTGTCCATTTTTATCTAATCGCCCAGACCAGACAAATTCTTTAATTTTATGGGGCTTAGGATAAGCGCTATCAATAAATGTAATGGTACGTACTGGTGTGGTCATGGTCTGTTTTCTTTTAAATATAGGTTTGTTTACTAGGGTAATAGAGTGATAACTATCAGCATGATTATGATAAAAGTGATGCTCACTCTAAAATATCATACATTACACGGTGTAATAGAACTCAAATAAGTGAGATAGTGATGTTAACGGCATTAAATCAGCAACTACCTATTCCTTCTGCAATACATGAAAATGGAAAAGAAGAGAGATGGCCATTAATTGATAACAAATATGCCTTTCCCAAAGATTATATTGCGTTTATCACCCAATATGGATCAGGTCAGGTAGCTGATTTTATAACGTTATTTAATCCCTTTAGCCAAAATGAGTACATTAATTTTTTCCAGCAAAAAGAGCAGATCCTTGAAGATTTCAGCTCATTAATCAATGATGATCCTAATTACTATCGTTTTGTTCTATATCCAAAATGTAATGGGCTTTTACCCATTGGTGTCACGGATAATGGAGATACGCTTTTTTGGGTTGTTTTATCAGAAAATAGTGAGCTTTGGACAATAGCAATTATTCCATCTAGAGGATCAGAGGTAGAATTTATTGCAGAGAGTCTGACAGGGTTTTTAGAGGGAGTTTTATCAAAACGAATACGTTGCCAATCATTCCCTGAGGGATTTCCATCAGAAAAAATGATATTTAGCCCAGAAGTTTGATGAGTTATCCCCCTATGGGGAGTTGAGTCACAAAATAGGAAGTAGCAAGTCCAATAAAGATAGAAATGCTAAAGCTAATCAATGTACCTAACATAACATATTCTGTTAGCTTTTTATCTTGATCGTCTTGTAATTCACCAAATCTAAATATTGATTTAGCTGCTAATAAGAAGCCAATTGCTGCAAATTGATTTAAAAGAATAAAAGTTAAGATTAGTGTTCTTTCTAAATAACCAATAGATTGACCCGCAGAAACGAGTGTTGAGCCTTCTACTGCAACAGGTGTCCATTTCTTTAGTAACATATAAATAAGGCTCGAAATAGGCTTTAAAATAATGATGTAGGCAAGAATAACAATAAGATATTTGTAGTTAATATTTTTAAAACTAAGATCATGGAATATTTGAGTATTTTGATCAACAAGCACTATCCATAAAAAGGTAATCACGAATAAATGAAGAGCTTGATCAGTGATAAACCATTTTAACGAGTTATCCGTATAGGATTTAGCAAGATCAAAAATAAAATGACTAATTAATATTACTAAGCTATAAGCTAAAATAGAAATAAGGCTTATCTCGGACATTACTACAAGAATAATAAAACTTATCCCACCTTGTAGTAGTGAGTGCAAATAAAGTGCTTTAGATTTGTAATGTAGAGCGTTTCGCGCTTCTATCCATGTTCTCGGTTGCAAATAAAAATCAAAAATAATATGTGCAACATAGAGGGATATAAGAAGCGTGAAGTTATACATATCAATAAACCTTGTTAATCAAATAATTAAAGTATTGAATATATTCATCTATGAGTTGATAGTGGCTAGCATTTAGTAATCGAGTAATATTACTTCTCGATTTATTTAACTCATTGGCAATAGCGTAGTGAGATTTATCTTTATTGACCATGTATTTAAGTAAAACTTGTGCTTGTGCTCGAGTAATTTCTTTGAGTTGTAAATCTAAATACTTAGTCACTAAAGTAATATTGTGTTGGAAGTCGGTATCAGAAGTTGATATTGCCAATATTTCACCTTTCATTTTATCCAGCCCTTCACCTGATAAAATAAAAGCCTCACCTATAGACGTCCTAACATCATTGCGTAATGAATCTACTTTTCCAACACCAATGCTTTGTCGAGCGCTGATTTCAAGACTTGATGTTTTGAGTGCGAGCTGGATGACAATGGCGACTTTAATGGCATCATTAGCTTTTGAACAAACAAGTTGGAAGGAGTCGCCACGATATCGGTCATATTTAAGCGGAAGTTGCTCTGAGAGCAGTTGAACGGTTTGCTCTAAGGTGTAAAGCATAACATCATAGTCTTCAGGTGTAATATCTCTAGAGCCTATGATGTCACCGGTGATCACACTAATGATGTTGTTATTCATTAATTTGTACCTATAGCTTTATGAGAGAATGGCAATCAATATAAACGCGCTATATTCGGTTATTGGACGTAGCCATGACGATGAAGGTTACCAAATTTGGTAACATGTAATAATGTTACCAAATTTGGTAACCTATACCATGGATGTTATAGAGTAAGTCCGATAAAGAAGCAACAAAAAAGCCTTTTCTGGAAAACCAGAAAAGGCTTTTTATAAAAATAGACCTAACTGACTAGGATCAGTTCATGCCGTATTTTTTCAGTTTCTTACGCAGTGTGCCGCGGTTAATGCCCATCATTTGCGCTGCACGCGTTTGGTTGCCACGGGTGTACTGCATTACCATGTCCAACAATGGCTGTTCAACTTCAGCCAATACTAGCTCATATAAGTCATTAACATCTTGACCATTTAATTGAGCAAAATAGTTCTTCAGTGCTTGTTTAACTGAGTCACGTAAAGGTTTTTGGGTCACCTGATCTTGTGAATTTACGGTGGCAACTGTTAGTACGTCTGAATTTACGCGTTGTTCGAACATAGTTCTGTCAGCTCTTTTATTTATTTACGCAAAAAATTTTCGAAATATGCTTCCAACGCCTCCAGCTGTTCGCTGGCATCCTCTATGGCGTTGAAGGAGCGCCGAAACTGGTCATCAGGGGCATGTTCCTTGAGATACCAAGAGACATGCTTGCGTGCAATGCGAGTTCCTTTGCCTTGACCGTAAAAGTCGTGCAACTCACGCACATGCTTTTGCATTATTTGTTGTACCTCTACAATCGGTAGAGGGGGCAACAGTTCACCTGTGTCCAGATAGTGCTGGATTTCCCGAAAGATCCAGGGTCTTCCCTGAGCAGCGCGACCGATCATCAAAGCATCGGCTCCAGTGTAGTCTAATACTGCTCTGGCTTTTAGCGGGTCTGTTATGTCTCCATTCGCAATAATGGGAATAGAAACATTCTGCTTAACTGTCCGAATGCTGTCGTATTCGGCTTCCCCTTTGAACAAACACTCGCGTGTACGCCCATGAATAGTGAGAGCCTGAATACCACAACGTTCAGCCAATTTGGCAATCTCTACACAGTTACGTTCATCAGGTGACCAGCCAGTACGGATCTTGAGAGTAACAGGTACATCTACCGCGTTAACCACAGCAGAGAGGATCTCTGCGACAAGGTCGGGATGACGAAGTAGTGCTGAACCTGCTAGCTTTTTATTCACCTTTTTTGCAGGGCAACCCATGTTAATGTCGATAATTTGAGCACCACTATCTGCGTTTATCTTCGCAGCAGCCGCCATATCAACGGGATCACTTCCTGCAATTTGTACGGAGCGGATCCCCAATTCATCACTATGTACCATTCGTAACCGAGACTTGTCTGTCTGCCAAACCTGAGGATTGGAAGAGAGCATCTCAGAAACTGTCATACCCGCACCCATATCATAGCAAAGCGACCGAAAAGGTCGGTCTGTAACGCCAGCCATGGGAGCCGCGATAAGGCAATTTTTTAACTGATACTGTCCGATTCGCATAGATGAAAAGAGGGCCAAACTGTGACTGCAAGGGCGCGTATATTACGCATTTTTTGCCAGATATGAAAGGACAAAGTTTAACCAAATTGCGAAAAAAAGTTACTTTATTACACTTGATTTTTTATGAATTGATTATTTAATCAATAAAAACATAATGTTATGTGTTTTTAAAAAATTAAAATTTGATGGTATAGAATTGATAAACAAGTGGAACTAAGTAGAGTTTATCAGGCAAAAATGTGATTAATGCCTGATAAACAATAATTAAGTGAAATTTTAACGTAATGAGATTATCTCATTTTGGTTAATATTTGTTCTGTGTTATTTTTTCACACCGGTAATACGACACCACTCTTCTTTCTCAGCAACGGGATCTAAGTTAAATAATCCTTCATAGGCAGCTGCCACACCTTCTGCTTGTGTCGCTAATACGCCGGAAAGACCTAGATGCCCACCCTGACGAGGCAGTGTACTAATAACGGGTGCAAGTTCACGTAATGGGCCAGCTAAAATATTTGCCACGACAACATCAGCACTGAGGTTATCAGGCTGGTCTTTTGCAAGATACAGTGTGAGTGCGTCAGATACACCATTACGTTGTGCATTATCACGGCTTGCTTGGATGGCTTGCGGGTCGATATCAATACCAATTGCTTTAGCTGCACCTAATTTTAAAGCCGCAATTGCTAAAATCCCAGAACCACAACCGAAGTCGATAACCGTTTTACCTTCTAAATCTAAACCATCAAGCCACTGAAGGCATAATGAGGTAGTAGGGTGGGTACCTGTACCAAATGCAAGACCTGGGTCTAGCATGACGTTGACGGCATTAGGATCAGGCACTTCACGCCAACTTGGGCAAATCCATAAACGCTCACCAAAGCGCATTGGGTGGAAGTTATCCATCCATTCACGTTCCCAATCTTTATCTTCGAGTTGTTCAATTTTGTGCAGGAAGCCTTGACCTAGTAGTGGCGTGTTTTCTAACATCGCCACAATGATTTTCATGTCAGTTTCTGCATCATATAAACCGATAACGTCAGTATCACCCCACAGGCGAGTTTCGCCCGGTAAAGGTTCAAAGATAGGGGTATCGTGACTATCTTGGAAAGTCACTGAAACGGCACCGCTTTCAACTAGCTCATCACCAATAGCTTCGGCATTGGCAGCAGTTGCATTAAGTCTTAATTGTATCCAAGGCATAATTAATCTCTTTAAAAACGAATTCACTGTAATGATGCTGATTGTGGCAGAGTATGCTCCCCAAATCGATTAGCAACAAGAAATGCCACTAAGCTTAATAACAGTGAAGGAACAATAGGATGGAATCCGGCTATTTGGATATTAAATGTCGCAAGAGTGGCATAGAGTGTGGCACCTGTGATCATACCTGCAATAGCGCCATAACGGTTCGCTTTTTCCCAATAAAGGCCAAGAACTAAAGGCCATAAGAAAACAGCTTGCAGGCCACCAAAAGCGAGTAAATTAAGCCAAATAATCATTGATGGTGGGTTCCATGCAGCAAACAGCAGTAGTACACCTAAAATCAAGGTTGAAAGGCTTGATAAACGGGATATACGTTTCTCATTAGTAATAGCATGAGGGGCGATATTGAGATAGAGATCTTTGACTAACGTTGCTGAAGATTGTAACAGTTGCGCATTAATCGTAGACATAATGGCAGCCATCGGCGCCGCAAGGAAAATACCTGCTGCAATAGGCGGTAAGACTTCAACCATTAATGTTGGGATAACCTGATCGGGGACAGTCAGATCAGGAATGATCGCCCGGCCTAATGCACCAGCAAAATGCATACCAAACATTAATAATGACATCACAATAGTGCCAATAATGATCCCTTTATGCATGGCTTTGCTGTCTTTGTAAGAGATGCAACGTACCGCAGTATGTGGCAAGCCTATTACACCAAAACAGACCAGTACCCAGAATGAAGCCATAAAAGGCCCCGTTAGAATGCCATCCGCACCTTGAGGTGAGGTTAATGCAGGATCGATAGCATTGAGTTTTTGTATCGCAATATCTAAACCGCCCGCTTTATAGATAATAGCAACCAGTAGGATAAAGGTACCGAGTAGCATTACAAGACCTTGTAATGCATCGTTTAATACGCTAGCTCTAAATCCACCAATTGCAGTGTACAGCGCAATCGAGACCCCAAAAATAAGCAAGCCAAACTCATAAGGGATGCCGGCTGCGGTTTCTAATAAACGTGCGCCACCAATAAATTGCACTGTCATGGCACCGACAAAAGCGACTAATAGACTTAAACTGGCAAACCAAACAAGAAAACGACTTTTGTAACGCGCATATAGCATGTCGTTTAAAGTAACGGCATTATAACGACGCGCTAAAATGGCAAATTTTTTTCCTAATACCCCAAGGGATAGCCAAATTGCGGGCAGTTGGATCATCGAAAGCAATACCCAACCAATACCATATTTATAGGCAGCACCTGGCCCACCGATAAAGGAACTTGCGCTAACATAAGTGGCAGTGATTGTCATCGCTAATACGAAGCCACCCATGGAACGATTACCCAGAAAATATTCGTTAAGAAACTCGCCTTTTTCGCGCTTACGATAAGCATAAGCCGACAGCAGAAAGACCAACAGAAGGTAGCCAATCAGTGGCACTATGACCTCAGTTTGCATCGTCATGCTCATCTCCTAACGGCATATCTTTGAAAAAGTAGCGCACCATCAGATAGCACAACAAAAAAAACAAAACAGGTAAGAATAAGCATGAAAGCTCAAACCAAACAGGTAAACCAGTAATGCCTAGTGTGTTATCAGGTAAATAGGCGGTAATTAACCAACCCAACAAATAAATAAAAGTTAAAATTAGGGCCCAAAGGGCTTCTTTGTGGGCCTGAACAAAACGTTTGTCCATCTGTTCTCCCAATCTTAATAGGGTTAAAAATGAATGGGAGGATTGTACGGGAAAGTGAGTGTTGATTCAGTGAAAATTAATCACAAACTCACGAGGTAATATTAAAAATTAACTATGTTACTGTTTTAAAAGGATTGTTATTAAGTTTCTATTTAATGAGGTAATAAAAATAGAGATGGGTTTTTATATTAATTGAGAAATGAAGTGTTGAAATAATCACCATAAATAGAGTATTTAAGATAATTGAAATAGGAAAAAAGAAGAGCAGACACTGAAATAGATTGATCAAATGTGGTGCTCTTCTTTGTTTTACTCATCTCAAAAATTAAAAATTAAAAATTAAAAATTAAAAATTAAAAATTAAAAATTAAAAATTAAAAATTAAAAATTAAAGGGCATTTTTTATTCTTTCTAAGCCTTCTTCGATAATGGAACGAGGGCAAGCAAGATTTATACGAATATAGTTATCACCATTACTTACAAACATATTTCCACCTTCTAATAAAATACCTGTTTTATTGGCAAAATAGAGTGAAAGTTGTTGGTTATCGACATCTTCAGGTAAATATTTAGTCAAATTAATCCATGCTAAATAGGTTGAATCAGGTATTTTAAAGTTTGCTTTTGGGAAATGAGTCTGAGCAAATTCTTGTACTAATTTAAAGTTATCATCGAGATAGTTTCTTAGTGCTTTTAACCATTCATCACATTGAGAATAAGCAGCTTTTGTTGCAACTAAACTTAATGGTGAAATAAAGTCATCATAAAGGCGAAGCCACTCTTTTTTTATTTCTTCATTCTTAATAAAGATATGAGACATTAGATTACCTGCAAGATTAAATGTCTTGCTTGGAGCCATACAGGTAACAATTTTCTCATAATAAGGGAAAAGTTTAGCAATAGGTGTGTGTGACATACCGTTACGCAATAAATCACAATGTATTTCATCTGATATCATCCAAATATCATTTTCAACACAGAGTTTTCCCATCTTAATTAGCTCTTCTTCCGTCCACACTTTACCCGTTGGATTTTGAGGGTTACATAAAATAAAGAGCTTAATATTAAGTGATTTATCTTTAATTTTGCGTTCCATATCTACAAAATCAATAGAGTACTCACCATCTTTTTCTAATAAATCAGAGTAGATCACTTGGCGAGAATTATAGTCTCCCGCTTGTTTAAATGGTGTATAAGAAGGTGTTTGAATAAGGATACTTTCATCTTCTTTTATTAATAAAGGGACTAAGCGGTTTAATGCAGGAATAATACCCGGTGATAATACAATTTCACGCGGATCGATTTCCCAATCGTAATGTCTTTGACACCAATCTTTAAATATTTGGTAATACTCATCATCATACACTTTGGTATAACCTAATATTTTTTTATCTAGGCGTGCTTTAATGGCTTCAAGAATTTCAGGCGGAGTAGAAAAGTCCATATCCGCAACCCACATTCTAATAAATTCATTATCAGCAAAGGCGAACTGTGCATCTTTATCTGCTTTAAAAATATACTGGCGCCAACCATCATAATTTAAAGCATCGGTATCTTTTCTATCTATAATTTCATCAAAGTTATATTTCATGGTAAGCCTTTAATACGTCTAATTAAATAAATTTTAAGAAAGGGGAAATACAAAGCAGAATGCCCGTAAAGATAATCAAATACAGTGATCCACCTTTATAACGATGCAATGAAGGTACTTTGTAAACTAAATAAGCAGGAATAAGACAACCTACAATCCCGAAAATAGGACTACAGATTGAAGTGAACATTAATACTGGCAGATTAAGAACAATTGCACCCCATGCAATAACTACAGTAAAAATTACAATACATAATGTGAGGATTTTCTGATTAATTTTTTCTGCGGGAATAATACGAGTAAGAGCATTCATGACTAAGCCTTGTACTGCTTCTTTAAAGCCTAGATAAACGCCAAAGAATGCTGTCATTAAAGCAAAAATATTGAGTGCAACGCCGACAGGTGTGACATATTTAGCTGCATCGCCTTCAATAAATTGCGCTGCGATGGCTAAGGCAGAAATATTCTGCTCATAGGCCTTAACCGCTTCATCATGGCCGATAGCAAAGGTAAAAGAAACAGCATAGAAGAAGACAACACAAAATAGTGTACCGAAAGAAATATTCATGGCTCTTAAGGCTTTATAACGAGCGACTTCAATCGATTTGTTTTTAGCTCGATAAGAGATAACCATCGGACTAAGAGATTGAATAAAGAGAATAGAAGTCAGTGTAAAAGGTAGCGTAATAATGGCATTCTTAATTAATAAGCTAAAAGGCGGGAAGGCATCGATATTTTTCGATAGATCCCACATGCTTATCATCATGACACCTAGCGCAAATACAACGAGTAATTTAGATAACACCATAAAGCTTGAGATTTTAAATAATAACTCTTCACTTCGTGATGCAATTAAGACGAGAAACGAGATAAGAATTAATCCATAAAAAGGGTTTTCTGACAGTAATCCTTCAGTTACGCCAAAGGTGTGTAGGTAAGATGCGGTATCATTAGTCAGCGCTGTTGGATAAGCAAAAATCCAAATCACTAACATTAAAAAGTAAAGTAACCCTAAAAACATTCCCCAGTTTTTACCAAGATAACCTTCGATAACACTTGGGTAGTCTTTACACTCTTTAGAATCGGCAAGAGTATTAATAAATAAGCGTTGAAAGAGGTACATGGCAGGGTAGCCAATAATAGAAGAGAGTAAAAACACCCATAATCCAATTAAGCCAACTTGCACAGGTAAGAACACAATACCTGCGCCAATTGCCATGCCGATACTGATAATAATCCATCCCATATCAGTATTATCGAATCGTGTTAGTTTTTTCCATTCTTCTTTTGAGAGAGAGGCCCTATCAACTTTTTGTTCTAATAAGGTCATACATGTGATCCCATGTGAAAGTAAAATTTATAGTATTTGTTTTGTTAAGTTTATTTTTGGAACATGATTTTTAATCATTTTGTATTAGCTGAATAACGATACTTCGAGAATAATTTTAGCAATTAGTGTGATTAATTATTTCTCCATATTGGAAGCTAGACGAACTTATTTATTAATAAAATTCGCTAAAATTGAGTTATGAATTAATTATCTTTGATAAAAACGTTATTTTGATTAATGTCACAGAGGTGTGAATAGAATGGATCTTGACAAAACGGATATGGGGATCCTGAAGCTGTTACAAGAGGAAGGACGACTGAATAATGCTGAAATAGCTAAACGTGTGTTTTTGTCTCCGCCCGCTTGTTGGAAACGATTAAAGGCATTAGAAAAAGGAGTGATCAAGAATTATCGCGCCATCATTGATCCTAAGCACTTAGGGTTTAATTTTTATGCCTTTATGAATATTACGTTAGATTTGCATTCTGAAGATAATATGGCGCACTTTGAACAAGAGATAATGAAGATTGATAATGTGATTTCTTGCCATAATATTTCAGGGCGATATGACTATATGTTGCAATTGGTCGTTAAAGATATGGAAGATTTTCATAACGTTTCCATGATGAAAGTACGAGCAATTGGTAATATCAAAGAAATGAACACCAGTTTTAGCATTCGAGAAATAAAACCTTTTAAAGGGTTTCCTATTAAATAGATGCTTATCAGAAAATTAGTAATAAAAAAGGCACAGTGATTAAACTATGCCTTTTCTTGTTAAGTGAAAAAGATTATTTCTCAGCTAAACCTAAACGTTTTTCAAGGTAGTGAATATTAGTACCACCTTTTTGGAATTGCCCATCATTCATAATGAACTGATGCAGTTCAATATTGGTTTTAATACCGTCAATGATAAGTTCTGCCAATGCATTTTTCATGCGAGAGATCGCGATTTCGCGTGTTTCACCGTAAGTGATCAATTTACCAATCATTGAATCATAGTGAGGTGGAACAGTATAACCTGCGTAAATATGCGATTCCCAACGTACACCAAATCCACCAGGTGAGTGGAAACGAGTAATAGTACCTGGGCTTGGCATGAACGTTTTTGGATCTTCTGCGTTAATGCGGCATTCAATTGCATGACCATGAACATTAACTTGATCTTGCGTTACTGATAAAGGTAAGCCAGATGCAATGCGTAACTGCTCTTTAATTAAGTCGATGCCAGTGATCATTTCTGTTACTGGATGTTCCACCTGAATACGGGTGTTCATCTCAATAAAGTAGAATTCACCATTCTCATACAGGAATTCGAAAGTACCCGCACCACGATAGCCGATTTCAATACATGCGTTTGCACAGCGTTCGCCGATATTTTTACGGATTTCAGGGGTAATACCCGGTGCTGGTGCTTCTTCAACGACTTTTTGGTGACGACGTTGCATTGAACAATCACGTTCAGCCAAATAGATAGCATTACCTTGACCATCAGCCATGACTTGAATTTCAATGTGGCGTGGGTTTTCAAGGTATTTTTCCATGTATACCATGTCGTTGCTAAATGCCGCTTTTGCTTCCGCACGCGTCATTGTAATCGATTGTTCCAGATCTTTTTCAGAACGAACAACTCGCATACCGCGTCCACCACCGCCGCCAGAAGCTTTGATGATAACTGGGTAGCCAATACGTTTAGCAATTTCAATATTTTTTGCAGTGTCGTTACCTAAAGGACCGTCTGATCCTGGTACACACGGAACACCTGCTTTTTTCATCGCTTCAATGGCTGAAACTTTGTCACCCATTAGGCGGATGGTTTCAGCTTTTGGGCCGATAAAAATAAAGCCAGAGCGTTCAACTTGCTCTGCAAAATCAGCATTTTCAGATAGGAAACCGTATCCTGGATGAATGGCTTGTGCGCCACTGATCTCAGCCGCTGCAATGATTGCAGGGATATTTAGGTAACTTTTTGCTGAAGCAGCGGGACCAATACAGATAGTCTCGTCTGCCAGCAGAACGTGTTTTAAATCACGGTCTGCTGTGGAGTGAACGGCAACTGCTTTGATCCCAAGCTCTTTACATGCTCTTAAGATACGCAGTGCTATCTCACCACGGTTGGCAATGAGGATTTTTTCTAGCATGGACCTGCCTCGTTATTCGATAACAAAGAGTGGAGCGTCAAACTCAACATTGTCGCCGTCTTGGCAAAGGATAGTTTTAACAACACCCGCTTTATCAGATTCAATCTGATTCATCATTTTCATTGCTTCAACGATGCACAGAGTATCGCCGACATTGACTTGCTGACCGACTTCAACAAATTTCTTAGCTTCAGGGCTTGGTGAGCGATAGAACGTTCCGACCATTGGTGAACGAACAACGTGACCACTGATTTCTTGTGTTGGAGTTGCTGCTGGAGTTTCTGGTGCTACTGGCGCAACAGCATTTGCTAACGCAGGTTGAGGAGCCGCTGGTGCCGCAAAATATTGCTGAGGAGCCATTTGACCTTGAAGACCAGTATTACGACTGATACGTACTGACTCTTCACCTTCAGAAATTTCTAGTTCAGAAATGCCAGACTCTTCGACTAGCTCGATCAGTTTTTTAATTTTACGAATATCCATGAGTTGATTCCGTACTCTTTTTTGATGTTTTTTATTAAGACAAACGGCTGACCGCTGCCTGTAAAGCAAATCGATAACCTTCTGCACCTAATCCACAGATTACGCCTGTTGCGATATCAGAGAGATATGAGTGGTGACGGAAAGGCTCCCGACTGTAGACATTGGATAGGTGAATTTCAATAAATGGAATATTCACCCCTAATAATGCATCACGCAGTGCAACACTAGTATGCGTGAAAGCCGCAGGGTTGATTAATATGTAATCGGTATTTCCCCGCGCCGCATGAATTTTATTTATCAGCTCAAATTCAGCATTAGACTGAAAATGGCTAAGTTTCACATTTAATGCCTGAGCATCTGCTGACAAACTTTGAACGATATCATCCAGAGTTAAGTGTCCGTAGGTTTCCGGCTCTCTTGTTCCAAGCAGGTTTAGATTCGGACCATTCAGGAGCAAAATATGAAAATTTTCCGACATTATGCTTCTATCTCCGTCAATTCGTCAACGAAATGACAAAATAACCTGTGCTTTTCGTTTTGTCATCTTTTATTGTATTCAATGTTACGATACATATCACAAAGTCCGACATTATAGACATTTCACAGAAGATAACAGCAAAATACTGGTCTAATCAGGGAAGGAAGGGGTTATTTTGATGAAAAGTTAAATGTTTTTACAAGGTTGTAAACGTAAGAAAGCAAAATAAACAGGTGATGAAAAAATAATCATAACATCACGTTATTTATTGATGTCACTGGAAATCTGAACTTCTTTGAGATGAATCGTTAATATATGTTTAAAGTGTGATCTATGTCACAATTATTTCACCGGTTTATATAAAAAGACGCTTATTCTGGCACTAAAAGAAGTGAATTAATGCCAGAAATAAGCAGGTAAAACCTACAAATTAGAGTTTTACTAACGTTCTACCAGTCACTTGGTTATCCATAATCATTTGAGCATAACGTGGAACTTCATCAAGCGTAATTTCTGTCATTGCTTGTTGATAGAATGTTTCTGGCAGTAATTTTAGTAAACGTTGCCAAACTTGGGCGCGTTTTTCCGCTGGAAAATAAACAGAATCGACACCTTGTAAGCGAACATTTCGTAAAATAAAAGGCATTACGGTCGTTGGTAAAGAAAAACTACCCGCCAACCCACAAGCTGCGACTGTTCCGTTATAGTTTGTTTGCGACAAAATATTAGCAAGAATTTGTCCACCTACGGTATCAATTGCACCCGCCCAGCGTTGTTTATCTAAAGCTCTGCTCGCAGGTTCAAACTCTTCGCGAGTGATAATATTTTTGGCACCAAGTTTACGTAAATAGTCATGATTGCTGGCTCTGCCACTTAATGCAGTAACTTGATAGCCAAGAGCGGTTAATAGACTAATGGCTGTACTTCCTACGCCTCCACTGGCGCCTGTAACTAAAATATCACCACTTTGTGGCGTTACACCGCCTTGTTCTAATGCCATAACACAAAGCATAGCAGTAAAGCCTGCTGTGCCAATTATCATGGCATTTTTTAAAGATAGCCCTTCAGGTACGGCAGTGAGCCAATCACCTTTTACACCTGCTTTTTGAGCAAGGCCACCCCAATGATTTTCTCCTACGCCCCAACCTGTTAATAAAACATGTTGGCCAATATGAAAACGAGGATCTTCACTGTGATGAACGACACCTGAAAAATCGATTCCTGGAACCATTGGAAGTTGGCGTAGTATTTTTCCTTTTCCAGTGATCGCTAACCCATCTTTATAATTCAGTGTAGAGTAATGAATGTCGACAATAACTTCATGAATAGGCAATATTTTTTCATCGATATCTTGCACATTGGCATTGAGTTTATCGTCGTGCTGTTCAACTAATAATGCTTTCATCTTGACCCCTTATCGATTTCTATTTGTTTCATGATAAGTGATTTTTTAGATCTCGTCGTGATTGTGCACAATATCTATTGTAATAATGAGACAAATAATCCTTTTTTAGTGTATAAACGGGGGTTCTATGTTTATTGGTACAGAGATTATTCTGAGTTTTATATTTTGGTTATTAGATAACACCGTTAATGTTTGATGATGAGATAAAAATAAGCATTTCTCTTAGTGGTTCGAAATAAAGATAATGCATTGTTTATGAAGTATTCGAGGTGGATACTTTTATTATTTTTTCAGTCAAGTTTTGTCGGTGAAACACTATTTAATATCAATAGAGTAATTGTGCTTATTCAAATGAATAAATTTTATTTGAACTTGCAGTGATGCTTTTGAGTCACAGTTTGGCAACGAAGTCAGATTTTTCTTTATTGATAGAAGCGTTGTTTGTATTGTTACATAAGTTAAATATGAACAGCGTAGGATTGAAATTATGCGTTAATCGTTCTAATTAGCCCATTTTTATGCAGTTTTTTTCTGCTCCAATTGGGAAAAGTAACGTAGAATATTGTGCCTTTATGATTATTTACGTGTCCACTTTAATCTAAGTAGTGAATCGCGCCTTGTCGCTACTTATTGTGGTTGATAGAGTAGACGGATTTTTCCGTCCCGGCTTGCAGGATTATCCTTTCGTATGTTTAAAAAATTTCGTGGCATGTTTTCCAACGATTTGTCTATTGACTTGGGTACCGCCAATACCCTCATTTATGTCAAAGGACAGGGTATTGTTCTCGATGAACCCTCCGTTGTCGCTATTCGTCAAGATCGCGCTGGCACATCAAAAAGTGTTGCAGCTGTAGGGCATGAAGCCAAGCAGATGTTAGGGCGTACACCTGGGAATATCGCTGCTATCCGTCCAATGAAAGACGGTGTGATTGCTGATTTTTATGTAACCGAAAAAATGCTTCAGCACTTCATAAAACAGGTTCATAACAATAGCTTTATGCGTCCAAGTCCTCGTGTGTTGGTGTGTGTGCCTGTTGGTGCAACTCAAGTAGAACGCAGAGCTATTCGTGAATCAGCATTAAGTGCAGGTGCACGTGAAGTCTTCTTAATTGAAGAACCAATGTCTGCGGCAATCGGTGCCGGCTTACCTGTTTCTGAAGCAACTGGCTCAATGGTAGTGGATATTGGTGGTGGTACTACCGAAGTCGCCGTTATTTCATTAAATGGTGTGGTTTATTCATCTTCTGTCCGTATCGGTGGTGACCGTTTTGATGAGGCTATCATTAATTATGTACGTCGTAACTACGGCTCATTAATTGGTGAAGCAACCGCAGAACGTATTAAACACGATATCGGATCAGCTTATCCTTCTGATGAAGTCAATGAAATCGAAGTTCGTGGTCGTAACCTTGCAGAAGGTGTACCTCGTAGCTTTACATTAAACTCTAATGAAATCCTTGAAGCATTACAGGAACCATTAACTGGTATCGTTAGTGCCGTTATGGTTGCGTTAGAGCAATGCCCACCAGAATTGGCGTCTGATATTTCAGAGCGTGGTATGGTGTTAACTGGCGGTGGTGCGTTATTACGTAACCTTGATCGTTTATTGATGGAAGAAACGGGTATTCCTGTAATTGTTGCTGAAGATCCACTGACCTGTGTTGCGCGTGGTGGTGGCAAAGCATTAGAAATGATCGATATGCACGGTGGCGATCTGTTTAGCGAAGATTGAGATTAATTCTAACAAGGGAGAATGGATTCCCCCTTGGTGAGAATGCTAACACCTGTTTTTTTAATTTCTCCGTGTGAGTGATCTTAGAGTTTATGAAGCCAATTTTTAGTCGGGGCCCTTCCCTGCAACTAAGATTAATAATCGCCGTGGTCGTCGCTATCTCTTTATTGATTGCTGATAACCGTATTGGCGCATTTTCTAAAGTCCGCCAGTATCTTGATACTGCTGTTAGTCCCTTCTATTTTCTTGCAAATGGTCCACGTCGTTTCCTCGATCAAATTTCTGAAACGTTTGCAACGCGTGAGCGTTTACAATTTGAAAACCAAGCTTTAAGAAAAGAGTTGTTAGTTCGCAGTGGCGAAAGCCAACTATTAGAGCAATTTAAGCAAGAGAATGCCCGTTTACGAGAATTACTTGGTTCACCTCTTCGCCAAAATGAACAAATGACAGTCACACAAGTTCTGTCTGGCAATAGTACGCCTTATCGAGATCAAGTGGTTATTGATAAAGGAACTAATGATGGCGTCTATGAAGGGCAGCCCGTCATTAGTGATAAAGGTGTTGTAGGTCAAGTCATTGCCGTAAGTGAGCTTACGAGCCGAGTACTCTTAATTTGTGATACTTCTCATGCGTTACCGGTGCAAGTTTTACGTAATGATATTCGTGTGATTGCCTCAGGTGCAGGTTGTGCGGATGATTTATTGCTTGAAGCTTTACCCGCTAATATTGATATTCGTGTGGGGGATGTTTTAGTGACGTCAGGACTCGGCGGGCGTTTTCCTGAGGGTTACCCAGTTGGTGTAGTTGCTTCAGTTAAGGTTGATAATCAACGAGCTTATTCGGTGATTAATGTTCGTCCTTCTGCTGAATTACAGCGTTTACGTTATTTACTTTTATTATGGAATGCATCAGATAAAACAGGGGAGCCGCCGTTACCTTCAGAGGTGTATCACGCCGCGAATGAGCGTCTAATGCAATTGATGCCACAAGTTTTACCTAATTATGAGCAAGCAGGGCCTCCACTTCCTCGTTCTATGTCTCAAGAGCCATTAGACAATACGCCAGAGGCAGATAATGGAACAACTCCACCAGACACAATACCTGCTACACCTAGCACAACAAGAAGTAGGTAACCTCGATGAATCCTTATCAAAGTCGTGGGCGTTGGATTGTTTGGCTCTCTTTTCTTATTGCACTTGTTTTGCAGATTATGCCGTGGCCAGAACAGTTGGAAGTGTACCGACCTATTTGGCCAATGTTGTTTCTGATTTATTGGATAACTGCGATCCCTCATCGTGTCAGTGTAGGAACTGCATTTGTATTGGGTATGATTATGGACTTAGTCCAAGGAACAACCTTAGGTGTGAATGCTCTTGCTTATACGTTAGTGAGTTATGTTATTGCTTTTAAATACCAGCTTTTTTGTAATTTAGCGTTATGGCAACAAGCCTTAGTGATAATGTTTAGTGTGGTTGTTGTCGATCTTACTGTATTCTGGGCAGAATTTTTACTTTCACCAGTGACTTTTCACCCCCAAGTATTCTGGAATAGCCCAGTCAGTGGTATTCTTTGGCCATGGCTTTATTTTTTACTTCGCAAAGTCCGTCACCAGTTTTCAGTTCACTAAGTTAATTGGCTCATGGCGGTCTCTTTTGCGTTACCGTCATGAGGACATTATCTGTGACCACGCTTTATCTTGCATCCAGCTCACCAAGAAGACGTGAACTTCTCGCGTTATTAGATGTTGAGTTTAGTATTATCACTCCGGCTATTGATGAAATTTGGCAACAAGGTGAAATACCAGAAGATTATGTCCTTCGTTTAGCAAAAGAAAAGTCACAAGAAGGTGTGCGACAAGCACCCTATGATTATCCTGTTTTAGGTTCTGATACCATTGTGGTTCATGATGGTCATATTCTTGAAAAACCGCGTGATAAAGCTCATGCAGCACAAATTCTACGTTCACTCTCAGGTGCAACTCATCAAGTAATGACGGCAATTGCTATCTCTAATAAAACTCGTACATTGAGTCAATTAGTTGTCACACAAGTCACTTTTCGAGAGATGACAGAGAGTGAGATTAGCGCGTATATTGAGTCAGGAGAGCCAATGGATAAAGCTGGCGCTTATGGTATTCAAGGAAAAGGAGGCCGTTTTGTTCAACGGATTGAGGGGAGTTATCATGCTGTTGTCGGATTACCTCTTGTTGAAACCGAAGCATTGATAGCTCAATTTTCGTCTCTAGCCAATGAGAAGGAGATTTCATGACAGCAGAGTTATTAGTGAATGTGACGCCATCTGAAACTCGAGTTGCTTATATTCGTGGAGGCATACTTCAAGAAATTCATGTCGAAAGAGAAGCGAAACGAGGTATCGTCGGAAACATCTACAAAGGTCGGGTAAGCCGTGTATTACCTGGGATGCAAGCTGCATTTATTGACATCGGGCTAGATAAAGCCGCTTTTCTACATGCTTCTGATATTATGCCTCACACTGAATGTATTGCAGGTGAAGAGCAGAAAAAGTTTAATGTTCGTGATATTGCGCAATTAGTCCACCAAGGCCAAGATTTAATTGTACAAGTGGTTAAAGATCCTTTAGGAACAAAAGGCGCCCGCCTGACTACGGATATTACATTGCCTTCCCGTTATTTAGTGTTTATGCCTGGTGCGTCTCATGTGGGTGTTTCTCAGCGAATTGATAGTGAAGAAGAGCGCGAGCGTTTAAAGCAACTCGTTGAAGAGTATTGCGATGAAAATGGCGGCTTTATTATTCGTACCGCCGCCGAAGGTGTTGGCGAGCATGAAATTAAGCAAGATGCCGCTTTTCTTAAACGCTTGTGGAATAAAATTATTGAGCGTAAGAAAAGAAATAAAACCCGCATTCAAATTTATGGCGAATTAGCTTTAGCACAGCGCATTTTACGTGACTTTGCAGGCTCTGAATTAGATAGCATACGTGTTGATTCTAAATTAACTTATAATCAACTACAGGAATTTATTGGTGAATACATTCCTGAATTAACCGCTAAACTTGAATTGCACCAAGGAAATCAACCTATTTTCGATCTCTATGGTGTTGAAAATGAAATTCAACGAGCTTTAGAGCGTAAAGTTGAATTAAAGTCAGGTGGTTACCTCATTATCGATCAAACTGAAGCAATGACGACGATTGATATTAATACAGGGGCTTTTGTTGGTCATCGAAATTTAGAAGAAACCATTTTTAATACTAATATTGAGGCAAGCCAAGCCATTGCTCGTCAATTACGGTTACGTAACTTAGGCGGTATCATTATTATTGATTTTATTGATATGAATAATGATGAACATAAACGTAGAGTATTGGCATCACTTGAACAAGCTTTAAGTAAAGATAGAGTGAAAACGACCATTAATGGTTTTTCTCAACTCGGCTTAGTGGAAATGACACGTAAAAGAACACGAGAAAGTCTTGAGCATGTGCTTTGTGATGACTGCCCAACTTGCCAAGGGCGAGGTACGGTAAAATCAGTTGAAACAGTCTGCTATGAAATTTTACGTGAGATAGTGCGTGTACATAAAACGATTGATGCAGATCGCTTCTTAGTTTATGCCTCTACGGCGGTTGCTGATGCGTTAAAAGGTGATGAATCTCATGCATTAGCAGAGGTTGAAATTTTCGTGGGTAAGCAAGTAAAAGTGCAAACTGAGCTACTTTATAGTCAGGAGCAATTTGATGTGGTGATGATGTAATGGAGTCGCCTTCCTAATGAATATGATGGCAGAAAGGAGACAAAAATGAAGCGGCTGCCTAAATACCTGTTAGTTATAACAGTTTTTTGCCTCATCGTTTTTGCCTTGGTGTTAAGCGGATTTCGTTATTTTCTGCCTCGTTTAGATAATTATCGCCCTGAAATAGAAACGTATTTAACAAAAAAACTTAATAGCCCTGTTTCAATAACGAAAATTAATGGGGAATGGCAGAATTTTGGCCCAGATATTCATATTAAAGGGCTTAATATTAAGAATAAAGATGTCAACGTTAGCGCAGAAAAAGTGACTTTTTCTTTTGATGTGTGGCGTTCATTATTGACTTTTCGTCCTCATTTTCGTGAACTGACCTTTGATCAATTAGATGTCAATTACCAACGCCCTATTTTTACTGGGCAAAGTGGCGATATTACGCTAACTGCACCTGATGATATTTCTTCGCTTTTTCTTGAACAGTTCGATCGCTTTAAGCTAGTCAAAAGCCGTTTTATTTTTCTAACGCCTTCAGGTGATACCAGTACATTATATGTTCCTGAGTTGATGTGGCTAAATCAAAAACAACGCCACCGAGCTCAAGGTGAAGTCACCCTTGATACACCGATTAATCACTATGGTGGTTTAAAAGTTCGCCTCGACCTCTATACCACGAATGAAGGTTTAATTGATAATGGTAAGGTATTTCTTACTGCCGATGATATTGATATTTCGCCTTGGCTTAGCCAGTGGGTAAAAAATAATAGTGGTTTAGGTGAAGCTAAAGCAAGCTTATCAAATTGGATTGAAATCACTAAAGGCCGTATTACGGGAAGCCAATTACAAATTCATCAAGGTGAAATGGATTGGCGTAGTGAAGGCACTTCACATGTATTAAATGTTGAAGACTTAATTTTACGCATGAGAAGGCAAGAAAATGGTTGGCTTGCTGATATTCCTTATACTCGAAAGATTACCATGGATGGTGAAGAGTGGCCTGATGGTTATTTAGCGGTTCTTTATCAACCAAAAGAAAAACAACATGATGAAGCATGGCGTATTCGTGCCAAAAATATTGAGTTAGATAGGCTATATGCATTGTTGCCATTATTTTCGTTTTTAACACCTGATTTTGTTCGTCAATGGCAGTATCGCCAATTCTCTGGGGTAGTTAATGATTTTGCATTAGATCTCACACCTGAGCATTTCGAGCAAAGCGCGATTAATCTCTCTTGGGAAAATGTGGGTTGGAAGCGTTGGCAAGATATCCCTTCCGTACAACATTTCAGTGGGCAATTAAAAGGCAGTATGCAACGCGGTGAGCTTAATTTCACTCTAGCGGACAGTGAAATAGATACTGGCGAATTATTTAAAGCACCACTAAATATCGAAAAAGGAAAAGGAACACTTTATTGGCAACATTCTGGGGATAATTTGTCACTTTGGAGCCAAGGACTCGATATTCAAGCAACATCAGCATGGGTCGCGGGAGATTTTCGTTATGAAAAGCAAGGTGAAGATCAGCGACTTTCTATTTTATCAGGCGTAAGAGTGACCAATGCTGGCGATACATGGCGCTATTTGCCAGAAAAGTATGTTGGTAAAGAGCTGACACAATACCTCTCAGAGGCGATTATTGCGGGTAATATCGATAATGGTACCTTTATTTTCCATGGCGATCCCGCCGATTTTCCTTTTGATAATCACAAAGGGTGGTTCCAAGTTTATGCCCCTGTCAAACACGCCACCTTTAAATTTGATAGCGAATGGCCTGCATTATTCGATCTAGATATTAATTTAGATTTTAAAAATGATGGGCTATGGATGTCTTCTGCACAAGCGAAAGTGGGTAAAGCCACTGCCACAAATTTAAGTGCGGTGATTGAGAGCTATCGACAAGAGAAGATCTTAATTAATGCGGATATTCAAGCCACAGGCGACGAGCTGAAAGAGTATTTCTTAGATTCTCAAATGGCGAGTATTGGTCATACACTTGAAGAGCTTAAAGTCGCAGGGAAAATCAATGGTACATTGAAATTAGATATTCCTTTTGGTGGTGAAGATGTGGTTGCTTCGGGTGATATTAATTTAAAAAATAATGATGTCACATTGAATTTTATGGATACCACCTTAAAAGACGTTAGTGGACAATTTCGTTATCACAATGACAAACTTGAGAGTGATACATTAACGGCTAATTGGTTCGGCCAGCCACTCGCGTTTTCATTTACAAGCCATAATACTACAGATAATTATCAAGTAGATGTAGGCTTAAAAGGCCAATGGGATATTCAAAAAATTCAGGGATTACCTAGCGATATTCAGCAGAAATTTAGTGGTGTATTCCCATGGAGTGGCAACGTTAATGTTAAGATCCCCGAAAAAGGTGATGTCGATTATCAAGTTGATTTAACAGGGAATATCAATACATTAAAAAGCAAATTAACAGTACCTGAAACTCAAGACTTAAAAAACTCTTCCCCTATTGTGATTTCAGCAAATGGTAATAGTGAAACCTTGACGGTGAATGCTAACGCTGAAAAACAGTGGAAACTTAATAGCCAATGGGGATTAGGCAAACAACTTCGTTTATTACAAGGCAACCTTGTTTCTTCTACTCTCAAATTACCTGAGTTAAGCTCACAACAGCGTTTAACCATTGCTCTTAAGGAACTAGAAGGAGATAAGTGGTTACCGACATTAATCGCGTTTTCATCATTAACACCTTCTGAAAATGCAGTGAGTTTCCCTGATAATGTGCATATCAGTTTACCCGATTTAAATTTTGCTGGGCAAAAATGGAATAACCCACAAACTGAAATTATGCGAGTTAGTGATGGTGTAAAATTAGCATTTTCGGGAAGTGAATTACGAGGCGATGTATTTATTCCTGAAACATCGGCACCTTGGCAAGTAAATATTAATTATCTCTATTTTAATGGTGCTTCCACTTCTCAAGAAGAAAAACCATTAAAAATGGCAAATACTCCTGATCCTAATGCATTGAAGTTTTCAGTGAAAAATATTCCTTCTATTGATTTTGAATGTCGAGAGTGTTGGGTTAATGGTCTACTTTTAGGGAAAATTGAAGGTTCGTTAAAACAAAATGAAGGTGCTTTATTTTTAACTGGCGGTAAATTAGAAAATAGCAGCGGCGAGCTTCAGGTTAATGGAGTATGGTCAGAAGGTCTGGACGGAAAGAACACGACAAAATTAATCGGTAAGCTAAAAGCGGATGAAATTGATGAATTGGCCGCTTACTTTGGGTATATCGTGCCTGTTGTGCAATCTCCTCTTTCTGCTGATTTTTCATTACAATGGCATGATACACCGTGGAATTTTAATATTGCGAGCTTAAATGGTGATATTAAATCTGTTTTAGGCAAAGGACGCATAGAGAAAGTCGATGTAGGACAAGCGGGTAAATTACTACGACTAGTAAGTTTTGACGCGCTTTTACGTAAATTGCAGTTTGATTTTAGAGATACTTTCAGTGAGCATTTTGAATATGATTCGATTAAAAGTGAAATTACGATTAATCAAGGTATTATGAATGCAGAAAGTGTTCGTGTTGATGGTGTTATTGCTGATATTGCGATAAGTGGGAAAGTGGATTTACTTGAACGTAAAATGGATCTACAAGTTGTAGTTACCCCTGAGATTTCAGCTACAGTCGGTGTTGCTACGGCTTTCGCAATAAACCCTATTGCAGGCGCCGCAGTTTTTGCGGCATCAAAAGTTCTGGGACCACTTTGGAGTAAGATTTCAGTTATCCGTTATCATGTGACCGGAACTATGGAACAACCCAAAATTGACGAAGTACTGCGTCAGCTTAAGGAGAATCAGGCGTTATGAAAAAAGTTAATGTCGCACTTTTGCAACTTTGTAGCGGAAAAAATACAAAAAATAATCTGGCGCAAATCGAGCAACAGATTAAGCAATTACCCGATTCAGTGAAGCTGGTATTAACACCTGAAAATGCGTTACTTTTTTCGAACTCTAAAGATTATCATAAACACGCTGAAATTCAGGGTGATGGGCCATTGCAAAATGCAATCGCTAAAATGGCTCAGCGTTACAAAGTGTGGATCTTAGTGGGTTCTATGCCTTTGATTAGTCGAGACTCTTCAGATCAAATTACCAGCAGTAGTTTGGTCTTTGATGATGAAGGCGTTATTCGTGCTCGTTATGATAAAATTCATATGTTTGATGTGAGTATTGACGATGAACAGGGCGAATATAATGAATCTTCTATTTATCAGCGTGGTGAACGCCTAACCGTAGTTGATACCCCTGTCGGAAAATTAGGTTTAACTATCTGTTATGACCTCCGTTTCCCAGGTATTTTCCAAGCATTAAGAGAGAAAGGTGCAGAGATTATTTCTGTACCAGCGGCCTTTACTCGTTTAACGGGGAAAGCACACTGGGAGCCTTTATTACGTGCTCGCGCGATTGAGAATCAGTGTATTATCTTAGCGCCTGCACAAGTGGGTACACATGATACGCGCCGGACTTGGGGTCATACCATGGCGATTGATGGTTGGGGTAAAGTCTTGAAAAAGAACCCTGATGCTGTCAGTGCGCTAACACTCAATGTTGGTGTCGAGAGTTTACACGGTATGCGTGAACAGATCCGGGTCGTGAAACATAACCGCTTTCGCCCGAAACTGACCCACTTAATCAAAAAAGTTAAGGACAAAGAATAATTATGAGTTTAGCTGTTGTCAGCGAAAGTCTGTTGGAAGCAAACAAACTTAGTTTAGATGATTTAGCATCAACACTAGAGCAGCTTGCACAGCGTCAAATTGATTATGGTGATCTTTATTTTCAATCAAGTTACCACGAAGCTTGGATACTTGATGATCAGATTATTAAAGATGGCTCTTATAATATTGATCAAGGGGTTGGTGTCAGAGCAATTTATGGTGAAAAAACCGGTTTTGCTTATGCTGACCAATTAACGCTTAACGCACTGAATCAAAGTGCGCACGCCGCGCGAAGCATTGTTCAGGCTAAGGGTAATGGTCGTATCCATACTTTAGGTGCTATTCAACATTCTCCGCTGTACAGCTTAAATGATCCGTTACAAAGCCTTTCTCGTGAAGAAAAAATTGCACTATTGCATGAAGTAGATAAAGTTGCGCGTGCTGAAGATAAGCGTGTTAAACAGGTTAATGCATCATTAACAGGTGTTTATGAACATGTGCTTGTTGCTGCAACCGATGGCACATTAGCAGCCGATGTGCGTCCTTTAGTTCGTCTTTCTGTCAGCGTACTGGTGGAAGAAGATGGCAAACGTGAACGTGGTGCAAGTGGTGGTGGTGGTCGTTTTGGTTATGACTATTTTTTAATGAAAGTTGACGGTGAAAGCCACGCTGTGACTTACGCGCGTGAAGCGGTGCGGATGGCATTAGTGAATTTATCTGCAATTGCAGCACCAGCTGGAACAATGCCTGTAGTACTAGGTGCAGGATGGCCAGGCGTGTTATTACATGAAGCTGTTGGGCATGGTTTAGAAGGTGACTTCAACCGTCGTGAAACCTCTGTATTTTCAGGCCGCCTTGGTGAAAAAGTCACTTCTGAGCTTTGTACTATTGTCGATGATGGCACAATTGAAGGACGTCGTGGCTCTGTTGCTATTGATGATGAAGGTGTTCCGGGTCAATACAATGTGTTAATCGAAAACGGTATCTTAAAAGGTTATATGCAAGATAAGATGAACGCTCGTTTAATGGGGGTTGCACCGACAGGAAATGGTCGGCGTGAGTCTTATGCACATCTTCCTATGCCTCGTATGACTAATACTTACATGCTGGCGGGTAAATCGTCACCAGAAGAGATTATTGCAAGTGTTGATCGTGGTATTTATGCACCTAATTTTGGTGGTGGTCAGGTTGATATTACATCGGGTAAATTTGTTTTCTCAACATCTGAAGCTTATTTAATTGAAAACGGAAAGATAACAAAACCGATTAAAGGGGCAACGTTGATTGGTTCAGGTATTGAAGCCATGCAACAAGTCTCAATGGTGGGCAATGATCTTGCATTAGACAAGGGGGTCGGAGTTTGTGGTAAAGAAGGACAAAGTCTACCCGTTGGCGTTGGTCAACCAACCTTGAAGCTGGATAAAATCACGGTAGGTGGTACGGCTTAATTATTGCTATCGTTATTTAGGCGTATTTATTAAACTCCATCAATTGATGGAGTTTTTTATCATGAAGGTGTTAATTTATGGGTAAACGTTTATTACCAGTTATTATTGTTATTGCTGTTTTATTTGGTGTTCTTTATAAGGGCTTGCTTCCCGAAAGCGAAACATCAGTATCTTCATCGTCAATTTCTATTCCACCATCATCTAGCAATAGCACCAATAAACCGGCACAAATTCCACTGTCTATCGATGAAAAAACGCAAGCTAGTGCAGTGGCTAATTATTTACAACGTCATCAACAACTACCTGATTTTTATCTCACTAAAAAACAAGCAAGAGAAAAGGGCTGGAATGCAAAAGCAGGTAATTTGTGTGAAGTATTACCTGAAAGGGCTATTGGTGGCGATCGCTTTATGAACCGTGAAAAACAGTTACCCGAAGAAGCGGGACGTCAGTGGTATGAAGCCGATGTAAATTATCAATGTGGTCATCGAGGTAGTGATAGATTGCTCTATTCGAATGATGGGCTAATTTATGTCACCACGGATCATTATCGTACAATGACAAAAGTGGCTCCTTAATGAAACAGGTTATTTTTGATTTTAAGATGCTGGCAGATAGAGATGCCTTTTATCGGGATTTTGCATTGCAATTTCAGTTAGATGAACATTTTGGTAATAACTTAGATGCATTATGGGATGTGTTAATGGGAGAAATTGAATTACCAGTAAAAATCATTTTTAAGCATTTACCTCATCATTCTAGTGATTTTCAGCCTTTAGTTGAGTTAATGCAAGATGCACAAAACGAACTAGGTAAAGCATTATTGAGCTTTAGTTGTGAGCATAAAAATCAAAAATAGCAAAGTATAGAAACAGACACCTGAAAATCGCAGTCGTAATATCGTTTTACACTGCGTTTTCAGGAGGATCAGGTTTTATGCTGATTCTGATAAATCTTTTAGGTATTGAAACAATAAGCGAAATGATTTTGGTGGTTTATTTGCTTCTTTCTCTTTTTTAGCATTACGAATAAGTGTACGTAATTGCTGGCGATCAGCCATTGGATAAAGAGCAACGACTTCTTCAATCACCTCATTGCCACCTTCGACAAGGCGAATTCGAAGATCTTCTAATTTATGGAGCACTAAGATCTGTTGGTTGTGGCGGTTTTTTAGTTTATCAAGCGCTTGGCGGATCGGATCTTCATCCACATTGCGCAGTAATTTTCCAATATATTGAATTTGGCGACGGCGCGCTTCACGCTGTACTTTTTGTGCTAATTGAATAGAGGCTAATAATTTCTCATCTAATGGCACACGCTCTAATTCTTGCGCACTTAATTCCACTAATTCAGTGCCTAGTTTTTTGAGCGCTTCAGCATCACGTTTAATTTCGCTTTTGCTGACCCAGATAATTTCTTCCTCTTCTTCCTCTTCTGACGAAGTATCGTCAAATTCAGGATTGAGGTAATGCCACTCTTCAGGCTGCTTTGCCATAATAAAAATTCCTGTTGCAGAGTAAGCCGGGAGTATGATTTGGTGAATGACCAAAAGCCCGACGGGTGATAACATTCATATATCTTCTATTGTAACTGGGAAAATCGCTTGTTGACCACCTGTCAATTGATTTACTTTGCTAAAAATAAGTAAAAAGTGGTGTTCTCCTTAGGAAAAATGGTTCTCAATGAATAATTCAGATCAGGTAAAACAGCTTGAAGACGCCGTCTCGCTTGCATTGGAGCTGGCGGAAAAGCTGTGTGACAGTGCAGAAGTCGCTATTAATAAATCCACAGGTATTAGTGTTAGTACACGTTATGGTGAAGTTGAAAATGTTGAATTTAACAGTGATGGCGCATTAGGCATTACTGTTTATCAACAACAACGCAAAGGCAGTGCTTCTTCTACCGATTTAAGTCCTGATGCGATTAAACGTGCAGTACAAGCTGCGGTGGATATTGCGCGCTATACTTCTGTTGATCCTTATGCAGGCCCAGCTGATAAAGAGTTATTAGCGTTTGATGCACCTTTTCTTGATCTATACCATCCAACTGATGTGACCGCAGATAAGGCAATAGAGCTGGCTTCAAGAGCGGAAAAAGCAGCGTTAGATAGTGATAGCCGAATTATTAATACCGAAGGGGGCAGTTTTAATAGCCACAGTGGAACTCGTGTATTTGGAAATAGCCTTGGCTTATTAAAAAGCTATTCATCTTCACGTTATTCGATGTCGAGTTGTGTGATTGCTCGTGATGGCGAAGATATGGAGCGCGATTACGCTTATACCATTAGCCGTCGTTTTGATGATCTAGCATCTCCTGAATGGGTAGGGCAGGAGTGTGCCCGTCGTACTTTATCACGTCTCGCACCTTGTAAACTCCCAACCATGAAAGCCCCTGTTATTTTTGCGGCTGATGTTGCGACAGGTATTTTTGGTCATTTAGTTGCGGCAATTAGCGGTAGTATGATTTACCGTGAATCTTCTTGCCTACTAGATAGTTTGGGCAAACAAATTTTCCCTCAATGGCTCAATATTCAAGAGCGACCTCACTTAATGAGAGGTTTGGCATCAACACCATTTGATAGCGAAGGTGTGCGCACAACCGATGCCGATATTATTAAAGATGGTGTTTTACAAGAGTGGCTATTAACTACTTATTCAGCAAGAAAGTTAGGATTAAAAAGTAATGGCCATGCTGGTGGTATTCATAACTGGTATATACCAGGACAAGGTCTATCATTTGATGCACTGTTAAAAGAGATGGGAACAGGACTAGTTGTTACGGAATTGATGGGGCAAGGTGTCAGTACCGTGACGGGTGATTATTCTCGTGGTGCAAGCGGTTTTTGGGTTGAGAATGGTGAAATTCAGTATCCTGTTAGTGAGGTGACTATTGCCGGCAATTTAAAAGATATGTGGGCAAATATTGCCACTATAGGTGATGATATTGAAATGCGTAGTAATGTTCAGTGTGGATCGTTGTTATTACCAGAAATGAGTATTGCCGGTGAGTAAATTTTAGATACTCCTCACAACCTTTAATCTCAGCCCGCAATGGGCTGAGATACCGCGTTTATCTGTGTGCTTTTCAATTTGAGAAGATAAAAATAAGACGCGAACCTTCAGCTCTGCTTAACGGTGTAATTCACCAGCAGCTTCAGGTTGGTATAGAATTTCTAATACTTTAACCTTAGTTTCAAGGCCATTAGGCAGCTTCCAACTGATCTCGTCACCAATTGCTAAACCCAGTAGCGCAGCACCCATTGGTGCCATGACTGAAAGTTCAGTGGTGCTGTCTTTTAATGAAGCGGGATACACTAAAGTACGAGTACGCTCTTCATTGTTTTTTAAGTCCATAAAGCGGACTTTGCTGTTCATTGTGACAATATTAGCAGGGATATCAGCTGGTGTAACAATGTCAGCACGATCTAATTCTTCATTCAAGGCTTCAGCAATAGGGCTATCTGCAAAGGCAGGTTGCTCTAGCAATGAATCTAAACGTTCAGCATCAAGTTCGTTGATGATAATTGTTGGCTTTGTCATACCACACTCCAATTTATTCCAATGCAAAACAACACCCCCACGGGGGAGGTGGGGGTGTTGTTAAACTCATATAAGTGATAATAGGCGGTTCTGTATAAAAAAGAAAGAGACCATGATCACAGTCTCTTTCGGGTTATTTAGTTAAGAAATGCTAATCTATTGTTTTCTATTACGATTATTCTTCATCAAACCCAGATTCAAATAATGCAATAATAGCATCAATAGCTTCATTTTCGTCACAACCTGTCACTTCTATATCAATTTGACTGCCTTGCTCTGAATCTAACATCAGCATAGCAATCACACTATCAGCTTGCGCTTCAACCCCTTCGCTATTGCGTAAAATTACTGTTGATTGAAATGTTTTCACTAAATCAAACAACTTCATCGCCGGCCTTGCATGCATGCCGAGTCGATTTTTTATCGCAACTTGTCGGTATTGGGTCATTTACGTTTTTCTAGTGTTCTGTGTCGTGATTGTACGTTTTTCCCTCTAGAACGGAAATAGTCGGCAAGTTGTTCTGCAACATAA
Organism: Proteus vulgaris; assembly: GCF_011045815.1. Taxonomy (GTDB): domain Bacteria; phylum Pseudomonadota; class Gammaproteobacteria; order Enterobacterales; family Enterobacteriaceae; genus Proteus; species Proteus vulgaris_B. The sequence continues at coordinate 530,401 of NZ_CP047344.1, forward strand.
ACAGAACGGTGTTTACCACCCGTACAACCAATCGCAACCGTCAAGTAGCTACGGTTATTGGTTTCTAACATCGGTAACCAGAGTTCAAGATAGCTTCTGGTTTGATAAATAAAATTATGAACTTCGGTGTGCCTATCTAAAAATGCCGCAACAGGGCGATCGAGGCCTGTCATCGGACGCAGCTTTGGATCCCAATGTGGGTTTGGTAAGAAACGCACATCAAAAACATAATCTGCATCAATAGGGATACCATGCTTAAATCCAAAGGATTCAAAGACCATAGTCAATTCACGCTCACGCTTACCTAGTAAGCGAGTACGTAACATTTCTGCTAGCTCATGAACTGACATTTCTGACGTATCAATGATGAGATCTGCGCGTGATCGCAATGGCTCAAGCAGATCACTTTCGGTATCAATTGCCACTTCTAATGAAAGGTTTTTGGTCGAAAGTGGGTGCAAGCGTCGTGTATCACTATAACGACGAATTAAAGTATTTCTATCTGCGTCTAAAAATAAGAGTTGTGGAGAATATTCAGCGGGTAAACTTTCCAGCGCTTTTTCGAAGATCTCCGGCGACTCTGGCATATTTCGGACATCAATACTGACTGCGGCAGCAGAAGCATCACGTTCAGCCAGTGTTTTTGCGAGCTCAGGTAAAAGATCAACAGGCAAGTTATCAACACAATAAAATCCCATGTCTTCAAGCGCACGCAAAGCGACTGACTTACCTGAACCAGAGCGTCCGCTGACTATCATCAGCACCATGAGGTAGCTCCCCTATAATTTCCCAGTGATGAATATCATTCCACTGTATGCTATTCGCGTCCCAACAAACCCGTAGGGGTTATTCTGTGATAATCTGATAAAGCTCTTCATCACTTTGTGCGGAGCGTAGTCGGCGGCATAAGTTTTTGTCTGCCAACTGTTTTGCAATCAAAGACAGTGTGTGTAAATGTTCCTTGCACTGTGTTGCAGGAACGAGTAATGCGAACAACAAATCGACAGGTTGATTATCAATAGCGTCGAAGGCAATAGGTTCGCTTAGGTGAAGAAACACACCAACTACTTTTTCTGTTTCATCACTTTCAATACGTCCATGAGGGATAGCTAAACCACCCCCAATCCCTGTTGTACCGACTTTTTCACGCGTCAGTAAAGCTTCAAATATCAGTGTTTCGGGTAAATTAAGTGCTTTTGCCGCATTTTCACTGATAATTTCTAACGCGCGCTTTTTACTCGTGCAATGTACATCATTATGTGTACATGCCAGAGAAAGTACGTCGCTAATATTCATCTTTGTATCGTTGTTCATTGTCTTATTCACTTAGACCAGCAAACCAGATGCCACAAAGTGACACCTGGTTTTTTGTTACTGATATTGATTAGGCGTTGGCTTGAACCGAGTCATAAACAACGCAGTAACTTCGCCGATTGTATCCCCATTTCGTAATGGGAAATGAATTAATGTTGTCTCAGTTTATCTTTGTGTTTGGTTAATTGACGAGCCAGTTTATCCATTAATCCATCAATTGCTGCGTACATATCTTCTGCTTCAGCAGAGGCATGTAATTCACCGCCATTAACTTGAATGGTCGCTTCAGCGATTTTATTCACTTTTTCGACTTTCAGGATAACCTGAACGTTATTAATTTTGTCAAAGAACTGAGGTAATTTCGCGCTTTTTGCTTTGACGGTATCACGCAGAGCATCAGTTAATTCAATGTTATGACCAGTGATTTGAAGTTCCATAGTGTCTTCCTTCTCAATTATGCTCAAACCAACTCTTTGCGTTGATTTGAAGGCGGGATGGATAATGACTCTCTATATTTCGCAACAGTGCGCCGAGCAACTTGTATACCAAGTTCTGCGAGCATATCAGCCAGTTTACTATCACTAAGTGGTTTCGCTGGATTTTCTGCTGCGATTAGTTTCTTCACTAAAGCCCTGATTGCTGTTGAAGAGGCCTCGCCTCCGCTATCAGTATTCACATGGCTAGAGAAAAAATACTTCAATTCGAAAATTCCTCTTGGGCAATGCAAAAATTTTTGCGTTGTCACTCGAGAAATGGTGGATTCGTGCATTTCAACCTGTTCAGCGATATCCGCTAACACAAGGGGTTTCATATGCTCTTCACCCAATTCGAAAAATGCCTGCTGTGTGTCAACAATGCAATGAGCGACTTTTAATAATGTCTCATTACGGCTTTCTAAACTTTTTATCAGCCATTTGGCTTCTTGTAAATTGTCACGAATAAATTTTCCATCGCTCTCATTTTGAGTCGATTGACCCAATGCAGCATAGGTTTCATTTATGCGTAGGCGAGGAATGCTATCTGTATTTAACTCAACTTGCCAGCGTTCACCTGATTTTTTTACCAGTATATCTGGGATAACATACTCTGACTCGCCTGTATCAATACTTAATCCAGGTTTAGGGTCAAGTGATTGAATTATTTCAATAACCGATTTTAATGTCTCTTCACGTAATTTAGTTTGACGCATCAATTGGCGAAAGTCGCGATTACCTAATAATTCTAAATGTTGGCTAATGATCAACTGTGTTTCTTTTAGATAAGGGGTATCTGTTGAAAAAGCAGAAAGCTGAATCAAAAGACACTCTTTTAAATCACGCGCAGCAACGCCAATAGGATCAAAGCGTTGAATACGTTTTAATACGGCTTCAACTTCATCAAGCTCTATCTCATCATCGCCCATTCCAAGCAGGATGTCATCTGTTGTAACAGTTAAATATCCTGTTTCATCAACTGCATCTATAATACTTATGGCAATGGCTCTGTCTGTTTCTGTAAACGGAGTGAGTTCAGCTTGCCATGTCAGATAATCTTGTAATGAAGCTGTTGTTTCACCTTGATACAGTGGGAGTTCATCATCCATATAGTCATTACTGGTACCAGAAGGTGTGCCCGCGGTGTAGATCTCTTCCCATTGGGTATCTAATGGGAGATCGTCAGGCATCTCTTTTTGTTCTAAAGCATCCAGTGTGTCGAGCTCTTCAACTTCGTTTTCAGTTGTTGTTTCTGTTGTAGAGTCAGATTGATTTTCTGTATGAGAGGCATCATCTGAAACGGGATCTTGTTGATCGTCGTCTTGTTCGAGAAGAGGGTTGGATTCAAGCGCTTGCTGAATTTCTTGTTGTAATTCAAGCGTCGAAAGTTGCAACAAACGAATAGCCTGTTGTAGCTGTGGCGTCATTGCCAATTGCTGACTGAGACGAAGTTGCAGACTTTGTTTCATAATGATGCGATGAGTCCTTGGCTGTTGTCATCCATGACAGAGTAAAAGTGAATCTAAGATTACAGGCGGAAGCCTTCACCTAAGTAAACACGTTTAACTTGCTCATTTTCAAGAATTTCTTCTGGTGAACCATGAGCAATAAGATGACCTTGGCTGACAATATAGGCTCGTTCGCACACATCTAATGTTTCACGAACATTATGGTCAGTAATCAGTACACCTAATCCATAATCACGTAGATGTTGGATGATCTTTTTAATGTCCAATACTGAGATTGGGTCAACACCAGCAAAAGGTTCATCTAATAAAATGAATTTAGGGTTTGCGGCTAACGCGCGTGCAATTTCAACTCGACGGCGTTCACCCCCTGATAATGATTGCCCTAAGCTGTTACGCAAATGGCTCACATTGAACTCTTCTAATAGCTCTTCTGCTCGATCTTTTCGTTGTTCTGGTGTTAAATCATGGCGAATTTCTAAAATTCCCATAATGTTGTCATAAACGCTTAACCGTCTAAAAATAGAGGCTTCTTGAGGTAGATAGCCTATTCCTTTACGCGCACGTTCATGTAACGGTAACAGAGTGATGTCTTCATCATCAATAGTAATACTACCTGCATCACGAGCGACAATGCCGACAACCATATAGAATGTTGTTGTTTTACCGGCACCATTAGGGCCAAGTAAGCCTACAATTTCACCTGAGTTAACGTTCAGGCTAACATCACCGACAACGGTGCGTCCTTTGTATGCTTTTGCTAAATTTTCAGCTTTTAACAGCGCCATAAAGTGTTACTTACCTTTGTTGTTAGCACCAGTACCTTTCTCTTGCAACTGGGAAGGCAGTAAAACAGTGGTAACTTGTTTACCTTTACCGCTAAATGCTTCCATTTGCTGAGTTGGGACGAGATAAGTGATCTTATCACCAGTGATATTACTGTCTAATTGTTCAAGATAGGCTTTACCGGTTAAGGTCATTAATTCTTTATCCATTTCATAGGTCATTTTGTCGCCACGACCTTTGATTGGTTTGCCATCATCTTGTAACTGATAAAAAGTTACGGGATTACCGAATGCTTCAATGACGATTTTTTTAGAGTCACCACCTGGGCGTGTAACAACGACTTTATCAGCACGGATATCGATAGACCCTTGTTTAATCACAACATTTTGTGTAAATGTTGTGATGTTTTTCTCTAGATCAAGCGACTGTTTTTCTGAATTGACAACAATAGGTTGTTGCGTGTCATCTTTAAGCGCCATCGCAGGTACACTTATTGTTAATAATGTACCGATAATCAGTGTATTACGGATTTTTTGATTCATTAGGGATCTCATAATAGGTGTTTACCTTTTCAATCAGCTCTGCGTGTTTCTCGCGCAGATTGCCTCGCATTTTTAAGCCGACTGATTTCAGTCCGACGCCGATAATAGTCACTTCATCATCAGAGGAAACATCCTGTGTATCCAAATTTGCGATAGCATTATCTGTGCTTATTCTCTGTAATTGAGAATCATCATTTAAGCTATCAATCTGAACATCGCCATAAAGATAGAGCATTTTACTGTTGGTTAGCTTGGCTTTATTGGCGCGTACGGTCCATGTTGCATCCCCTGCCGGCGAATAAGTGGTTAAGACAGGGTTAGTAAACCATGTAAACTTTTGCTGAGCATAGTTTTTGACATCATCAGCAACGAGTTTATATCCAAGTATACCTGTTGGCTCATAAACAAAAGATATCGATGATTTAGATTGATAAGTTGGTTGACCATCATCAACAACTTCACCATCACCGAATTCAGTGTTGTTAGTATAGTTCCAGCCAATTAGCCCAAGGGCGATAATTGCAAGAATTAAGGTAAACCAGGATTTTAATTTATTCATTCTGTGTCGTTATACGTTAAATCGAAAGACCTTTAGCTTCATCAAGCCGGCCTTGAGCTAAAAGGATTAAATCACATAATTCTCGTACTGCACCACGTCCACCCATAATGCGAGTAACATAGTCCGCCCGAGGTGTGAGTAATGGATGCGCATCGGCAACCGCGACGGAGAGTCCGACTTTTTCCATTACAGGTAAATCTATTAGGTCGTCACCAATATAGGCCGTTTGTTCATGTTTAAGGTTTAGTGTATCTAACAGTTGTTGATACGCCAAAAGCTTATTATGCTGACCTTGGTAAAGATATGTAATGCCAAGGGTTTTAGCACGATCTTCTAACAGTTTAGATTGACGACCTGTAATGATAGCAACCTCAATACCTGATGTAAGCAAACAACGAATACCATATCCATCACGGACATTAAAAGCTTTTAACTCTTCGCCATTATTGCCCATGTAAATGAGTCCGTCCGACATCACACCATCAACGTCACAAATCAGCAATTGGATTTTTTCTGCTTTTTTGATGACTTGCTCGCTTACTTCACCATAACAAGTTTCTATCATTGTATTCATTTTTATCCTTCGAACGTTATGACTAGCTTATACAACACCGGCTTGTAGTAAATCATGCATATGTAAAACACCTAACAGAATATCACTATCTTGTTCTGTTACTAACAGCGAGGTGATATGTTTTGCTTGCATTAAATTTAGCGCTTCAACAGCTAAACAATCAGGGCGAATACGAATGCCTCCTCTTGTCATCACATCAGAGATTTTGGCATTGTTAAGATCAATTCCTAAGTCAAATATGCGTCGTAAGTCACCGTCAGTAAAGATACCGTTAATTAACATACTATCATCGCAGATTACCGTCATACCTAATTTTTTACGGGTAATCTCAACAAGTGCTTCGCGTAACGTCGCGTCTTTAGTAACACGAGGGATATCAGCATCTTTATTCATTAAATCACTCACATGAAGGAGTAATTTACGACCTAACGCACCACCTGGATGAGAAAGGGCAAAATCTTCAGCAGTAAAGCCTCGAGCACGTAAAAGTGCGATAGCCAGTGCATCGCCCATCACTAATGTTGCTGTTGTACTTGTTGTGGGAGCAAGCCCTAAAGGACAGGCTTCTTTAGGAACTTTGATACAAAGATGAATATCAGACGCTTTCCCCATTGTACTTTGAGGAGTGCGTGTCATACAAATCAGTGTTATTTGTTTGCGTTTCAGAACCGGAATAAGGGCAAGGATCTCACTGGCTTCACCAGAATTTGAAATCGCCAGAACAATATCTTTTTCTGTGACCATACCTAAATCGCCATGACTTGCTTCACCGGGATGAACAAAAAAAGAAGGTGTTCCTGTACTGGCAAATGTTGCAGCAATTTTATGCCCAATATGGCCGGATTTACCCATACCCATCACAATCACTCGACCTTGGCAGTGAAAAATTTTTTCACAGGCAAGCGTAAAATCATCATTGATATATTGTTCTAGTTCAGCTAACCCATCACGTTCAATATGAAGGACTTTTTTGCCCGCTTGCTGAAAATCAAACTCGGTCATTTTTTTGTACCATTTATTTTAGGTTAAAAGAGAATGTGCAACGCACAACACCGTAATATAAACAATAAAGCAAACTAATAAGAATATCCCTTTTCCTCGATTTAGGCGTCGTTTTCGCCCTAAGGAAAAGATAGAAAACAATAAACTAGCCACACCAAGTACAGCAAAACTAAAATAAAATGTGTTGATATTAAATGTACTTGGTGAAAGTAATGCTGGCATTCCTAACACAAATGTCAGGTTAAAAATATTAGCACCTATAATATTTCCTAAAGCTAATTCATTTTCACGTCTTAGCGCTGCAACAATGGTTGTTGCTAATTCAGGTAGGCTTGTTCCAATAGATAGCAAGGTTAAACCAACAAAAAAACCACTAAGATGATACTGTTGCATTAGAATAAAGACATTATCTAATATCATTTGAGTCGCAACTGGGATAATCAGTAAGGCAATAACGACCCAGAAAAGAGCAACTGAATTACGAGGATTTGTCTGTAATTCAAAACGGGTTAAGGTTTCTAATGGTAATACATGGCGCTCTTGTGTGAGTGTTTTATGCATCGTTTTTATCATGAGAAAGATAGATGCAAAGCCAATAAAAAAGAGCAAAGTACCTTCTCTAAGCCCTAGGTTCCCACTAGATAAAATAATCCCCACAAGCATGATGACGATAATCATCAATGGAAGCTCTTTTTTCAGTACCGCAGACTGTATGTTCATGGGGTAGATCATCGCCCCAATGCCCGCAATAAGAAGAAGATTAGTGAGTGTAGAACCAATTGCAGTACCAATAGCAATGTCAGGTAAATTATGAACCGAGGCATCGGTAGAAACAAAAAGCTCAGGTAATGATGTGCCAGTGCCTACAATCAAAATACCGATAACGGCGGGTGGAATTTTTAACGATTGCGCAAAAACGCTCGCACCATAGACTAATCGGTCTGATGCATAAACAAGTAGCATCAATCCAAAAATTAAAAGAGACAAAGTAATCAACATGCCATCAGTTTTCCGACAATGAGCAAGTAAAGAAAGAAAAAACCAATAAGACAGGGCTGATAAAAAAACATATTGTCAAAAGGTTTTGCTAATTCACCATATTTTGACTAGCCAAGCACGAAAAGTAAAATTAACCGTGCACTATTTTGCTAAATAGTGGTGATTTCTTTGTAACATAACGAATGACCTGCCAAAATAGCGTAAAAATTTGTTTATGCAGACAGGCTTGAGGATGTTTTATTCATGAACGCACAATCTGACAATCTAATTGAAGTGCGCAATATGAACTTCACTCGTGGTAGCAGGAAGATCTTTTCTGAGATTAACCTTGTTGTACCTAGAGGGAAAGTGACTGCAATTATGGGCCCTTCAGGGATTGGTAAAACAACTTTATTACGCCTTATGGGAGGACAAATTCTTCCTGATAGCGGTGAAATTTGGTTTGATGGCGATAATATTCCGGCGCTATCACGTTCTGCGTTGTATCACGCAAGAAAGAAAATGAGTATGCTTTTTCAGTCTGGTGCCCTTTTTACCGACATGAATGTATTTGAAAATGTAGCCTTTCCGCTAAGAGAGCATACAAATTTACCTGAAGCGCTTATACGTACAACGGTGATGATGAAGCTTGAAGCCGTGGGTTTACGTGGTGCTGCAAGTTTAATGCCTTCTGAATTATCAGGCGGTATGGCTCGAAGAGCAGCATTAGCCAGAGCTATTGCGCTTGATCCTGAATTAATTATGTTTGATGAACCTTTTGTTGGGCAAGATCCTATCACTATGGGCGTACTTGTTAAGCTGATTGATGAGTTAAATCATGCACTCGGAGTGACGTGTGTTGTGGTTTCTCATGATGTGCCTGAAGTGTTGAGCATTGCCGATTACGCTTATATTGTAGCGGAGCAAAAAGTTATTGCTCAAGGTAGTGCAAAAGAATTACAAGACAACCCAGATAGGCAAGTCAGACAGTTTTTAGATGGAATTGCTGATGGCCCTGTACCTTTCCGTTTTCCTGCGGGAGATTATCAGGACGACCTATTAGGACGAGGAAATTAGTACGTGGTAAATTTATTAGCTCGTATTGGCGCTAGAGCGTTAGCGATTTTTGCAACATTCGGTAGAGCTGGCATTATGCTCTTTCGTGCATTAGTCGGTAAACCAGAATTCCGTAAACAGTGGCCTCTTTTAATGAAGCAACTGTATAACGTCGGCGTTCAATCCTTATTAATTATCATGGTGTCTGGTCTATTTATTGGCATGGTGCTGGGATTACAAGGTTATCTTGTACTGACAACATTTAGTGCTGAAGCCAGTCTTGGCATGATGGTGGCTCTCTCATTGTTACGAGAATTGGGTCCTGTGGTAACCGCATTATTATTTGCAGGCCGAGCAGGTTCCGCATTAACAGCGGAAATCGGTTTAATGAAAGCCACAGAACAAATTTCCAGTTTAGAAATGATGGCAGTCGATCCTTTACGGCGAGTCGTTGCTCCCCGTTTTTGGGCCGGTTTAATTAGCATGCCATTGCTTTCACTTATTTTTGTTGCCATCGGTATTTGGGGTGGTGCCATTGTTGGTGTGGATTGGAAAGGGATCGATGAAGGCTTTTTCTGGGCATCTATGCAAGGTGCCGTTGAATGGCGATTAGATTTAGTGAATTGCTTTATTAAGAGTGTCGTTTTTGCCATTACCGTCACTTGGATAGCGCTCTTTAACGGGTATGACGCAATCCCAACATCAGAAGGGATTAGCAGAGCAACAACACGTACTGTTGTTCATTCATCGTTAGCCGTATTGGGTTTAGATTTTGTGCTAACAGCACTGATGTTTGGGAACTAAGTCATGCAAAGTAAAAAAATTGAAGTTTGGGTTGGTCTATTTGTTCTGATTGCGCTAGCCGCTGTGATTTTCTTATGCCTAAAAGTGGCTGATATTAAAGAAATGGGTAATCAACCGACTTATCGTGTTTATGCCAGCTTCGGTAATATTGGCGGGCTAAAAGAACGTTCCCCAGTTAAGATTGGTGGTGTGGTGATTGGCCGTGTTTCTTCTATCACCTTAAAAGAAGAAGATGAAGGGAACTATCGCCCTGAAGTCGCGCTCGATATTTTGAGTCTTTATGACCACATTCCAGAAAGTAGCTCATTGTCTATTCGTACATCTGGTTTATTAGGTGAGCAGTTCCTTGCATTGAATTTAGGTTTTTATGATGAAGCATTAGATTCTACTCTGCTCAAAGACGGAGGGCGGATCACCAATACCAATTCAGCAATGGTACTAGAGGATCTTATCGGTCAGTTCCTTTATAAAACAGGGGATGGTGATGGTTCAGCAAAATCTGAATCTGACTCGACGGAAGAACATCCAGCATTACCTTAATCATTAATTCTTATAGGATGTATTTATACATTTAATTAAGTAAAGCATCCTATTATTAAAACCTTTTTAGGAGAGCGAAAGTATGTTTAAACGCTTATTGATGGTCGCACTGTTAGTCATTACACCTTTTGCGATGGCTGTAGATAAAACCAATCCATACACATTGATGGAAGATGCCGCACAAAAGACGTTTACTAAATTAAAAAATGAACAGCCTGAAATTCGTAAAAATCCTGAAGTTTTACGCCAAATTGTTCAACAAGAATTATTGCCATATGTACAAATTAAATATGCAGGTGCATTAGTATTAGGGCCTCATTATCGTACTGCAACACCGGCTCAACGCGATGCATATTTTACCGCATTTGAAGCGTATCTTGCTCAAGTATATGGTCAAGCATTAGCGATGTATGAAGGACAAGAATACCGTATTGAGCCTGCAAAACCGTTCGCAGATAAAACAAACCTCACTATTCGCGTTACCATTATTGATAAAAATGGTCGCCCACCTGTTCGTCTTGATTTTCAATGGCGCAAAAATAGTAAAACAGGTGAATGGCAGGCTTATGACATGATTGCGGAAGGTGTCAGTATGATCACCACAAAACAGAATGAGTGGTCAGATATTTTAAATTCTAAAGGTGTCGATGGTTTAACAAAACAGTTAGAAATTAGTGCTAAAACGCCAATCACACTGGATGAGAAAAAATAAGATGTCATCCTCGTTAAATTGGGAAAAAAAGGGCGATATCCTTTTTTTTCAAGGAACGTTAGATCGCGAAACGTTATTACCTGCTTGGCAGCAACGTAAAGCATTATTAGCAGATATCAATATTATTGATATTTCGGCATTGAGCCATATTGATTCAACAGGATTGGCGCTTTTTGTTCACCTAAAAGCAGAGATGGAAGCACAACATCGCCAATTTATTATTCAAGGTGTGAGTGAGCGTTTTCAGACTCTCATTACTCTCTATGATCTTGATGAAATTATGAATATTGCCTAATACGGGTTTTAAGTAAAAGCGATTAAAACGCCCCCTTCATGATACTTTTATCATTAAGGGGGTTTTTGATGGTTTAAGAGTAGGGCGGATTCCATTAGGATAGACGACTGATTATTATTTTAACGTTGAGATTGAGCAATTATGGATACAAATGAAATCAAACAAGTATTAATGGGCAGCCTGTCTTTAGATGAAGTCATCGTTAACGGTGATGGTAGTCATTTTCAAGTTGTCGTTGTTGGCGCTATGTTTGAGGGAATGAGCAGAGTAAAACAACAACAAACCATTTATGCCCCTTTGATGGAATATATCGCAGATAACCGTATTCACGCTTTGTCTATTAAAGCCTACACACCTGAAGAGTGGAAGAGGGATCGTAAGCTTAACGGGCTTTGATTCAGTAGGTATACAGCGTACAGCAAAATAAAAAAGAGAGTTCTACAGATGGATAAATTTAGAGTACAAGGACCAACCTGTTTATCAGGTGAGGTCACTATTTCAGGCGCGAAAAACGCTGCATTGCCAATCCTGTTCGCTGCGATCCTTGCCGAAGAGCCAGTAGAATTAACCAATGTTCCTAAGTTAAAAGATATTGATACAACGATTAAATTACTTAATCGCTTAGGAACCAATGTTGAACGTAACGGCTCTGTTTTCGTTGATGCTCGTAATATCAATGAATTCTGTGCACCTTACGAGCTAGTTAAAACCATGCGTGCGTCTATTTGGGCTTTAGGGCCATTGGTTGCGCGTTTTGGTCAAGGTCAGGTTTCTTTACCCGGTGGTTGTGCCATTGGTGCTCGTCCAGTTGATCTTCATATTACTGGTTTAGAGCAATTAGGTGCTGAAATCACTCTTGATGAAGGTTATGTAAAAGCTCGTGTTGATGGGCGTTTAAAAGGCGCACATATTGTCATGGATAAAGTGAGTGTGGGTGCCACTATCACTATTATGACTGCGGCAGTGTTAGCTGAAGGCAAAACTATCATTGAGAATGCGGCAAGAGAGCCTGAAATTGAAGATACCGCCAACTTCCTTAATACATTAGGCGCCAAAATCAGCGGTGCAGGTACAGACAGTATTACTATCGAAGGCGTAGAACGCCTTGGTGGTGGTACTTATCAAATTCTACCTGATCGTATTGAAACAGGTACTTTCTTAGTTGCAGCTGCTGTTTCTCGTGGTCGCGTTGTTTGTCGTAATGCAAAACCAGATACATTAGATGCTGTGTTGGCGAAATTACGTGAAGCGGGTGCGGATATAGAAGTGGGTGAAGATTGGATAAGCCTTGATATGCATGGTAAACGCCCTAAAGCGGTAACCTTACGTACAGCGCCACATCCAGGTTTCCCAACTGATATGCAAGCACAATTTAGCCTTTTAAACTTAGTTGCTGAAGGCGCAGGAATGATCACAGAAACCATTTTTGAAAATCGCTTTATGCATATTCCTGAGTTAATCCGCATGGGTGCTCACGCTGAAATCGAAAGTAATACTGTGTTATGCCATGGTGTTGAAAAACTTTCAGGCGCACAAGTGATGGCTACGGATTTACGTGCTTCTGCAAGTTTAGTCCTTGCGGGGTGTATCGCTGAAGGTACAACTATTGTGGATCGTATTTATCATATCGATCGTGGGTATGAAAATATTGAAGCTAAATTACAAGGATTAGGGGCGAAAATAGAACGTTTGCACGCTAATGACTAATCTATTTTAATTACCCTTTTTAACCATTTTTAACCATTTTTAACCATTTAGAACCATAGTGCATTGTTGTGCTATGGTTTTTTTTCGCATTATTTCAATAGAACTCTCAATAGAATAGGATAATTCATAAGGTATTTCTTTCGTGGCAAGATACAGTAAGAAAAATAGGCCTGTTTCAGAAAAAATGCTATGAGCTGAATGAAAGGAACAAATATGCAGGTAACAAGGAAACAAGAACATCTTATTCGCCAAGCGCTTGATAAATGGCAGCAATCTGGTGAGATTTCAGAGCAAGAACATCAGCAATTAGGAAGTACGTTGCAACGTATCCCTTTTGATTGGAAAAGGTTGAGTCGTTACGCGTTTTGGATAGCGATTGTGTGCTTGATTATTGCTGTTAGCAGTATCTTTAGTGACAGCGCATTGGTTTATTATCTAATTGAAATTTTTAGTATTTCTGAAATTATGCGCGTGATATCTCCAGCACTTATTGCCTGCATACTTTATCTTTGGGGATTTAAACGTCAGCGAAAAGAAATACAGTGGCACTATAGTACCGAATTTATTCTTTTTTTAGGTGTAATGTTTACCGCTATTTTTCTTTGGCAACTCGGTGAGTTACTGGATACAGGAAGTGGCCATATTGCACCTCTCTTTTTAATTGGTTGTGTGATTTATGGTGTGATTGGTTTTATCAGTCGTTCATCATTGGTGTGGTTATTTTTCTTATTGATGTTAGGGAATTGGTTTGGCGCTGAGACAGGCTATATGTCAGGTTGGGGCGCTTATTGGTTAGGGATGAACTATCCTATCCGATTTGTTCTCTTTGGCGCAGTGTTATTAGCAGGCTGTTATTTCTTACAGAACGTGTTGTTACACCGTCGTTTATTTACCATGACAAAAATAATGGGACTGACTTATCTCTTTATTGCGTTATGGATAATGTCTATTTTTGGTAATTACGATCCTGATACTTGGTATCGTACTTCAAGTGCGAATTTGTTACCTTGGGCACTGTTATTTGGTGTTGTTTCCGTTATTTGTATCTATATCAGTCTTAAAACCGATGATGGCATGTTAAGAGGCTTTGGCCTGACATTCCTAGGTATTAATCTTTACACTCGTTTTTTTGAATATTTCTGGGATAGCTTACATAGTGCGATTTTCTTCTTTATTCTAGCTATTTCATTGATTTTAATTGGACGAAAAGCGGAAAAAATTTGGCATGCTGTTGAACATAATTCACTAGCGAGTAAACCGAATAAAAATGAATAAAATTTCACTTTATTCGTTATTGTAATAGGAGATTACTTTGATAGAGAAACGTAGTTGTCACCTTCCTCTTGAAGTGAGTTGTGTCGCTTGTCATTATTTTGTCTTTAAAGATAAAAATGAGGCATTTTTTGAGATCTGCCCGGTTTGTGGTTGGCAAAATGATGGCACCAAAGAAGGAGAATATAGCGGTTGTAATCACAGCACGTTAGAGGATTATCGTAATACAGAAAGCTTTCAAGAAAATTGCTTACAAAGTGCGACGTTTTATATGAAATCTCCCTATTAGTTGGTAATAGGAAGATTATATGTGAGTTACGATTCTGGTTGGTATTCAGAAATAGTCACATCAACATTGAGCTCATTACCCTCGCGTAATAACGTAACGGGTAATACTGTGCCGGGGCGAGTCTCTGCAATATAGTCCATCATTTCCATGGCAGAAGTAGCAGGAGCATGGTTGATGCTAAGTATAATATCGCCTGTTTTTATGCCTGCTTTATCTGCTGGACTGTTTGGTGAGATCCGGAAAATACGTAGCCCTTGGATTTGTTTAATATCAGTATTTGACGAGCGAATTCTTGGTAGTTCTTTGGCTGTGATACCGATAAAGCCACGAATGACACGACCATCACGAATAAGTTTATTCATGATTTTTACAGCCAGTTCAGTTGGAATAGCAAAGCCTAGACCTTCAGCACTTGGGCGATACCCATTGTAGGTTCCTGAGTCAAACGTCATAGTATTAATACCCACCAGTTCGCCCTCTGTATTAATAAGTGCTCCACCTGAGTTGCCTTCATTAATTGAGGCATCTGTTTGTAGAAAGTTTTGGTAACGTGTTGGACTTAATCCCACGCGACCAGTTGCACTAATTATCCCTTGAGTAATGGTTTGCCCAATATTAAATGGGTTACCAATAGCAAGTACAACATCCCCTACATGTGAGATCCGTTTGCTATTAATGGGGATCGTCGGAAGCTTATCTGCATCAATTTTTAAAACGGCTAAATCAGTTAAAGGATCAGAACCAACAAGTAAGCCTTCATAAAGATCACCATTTTGTAATGCAACAATAATCTGATCAGCATTATTAATAACATGTTGATTTGTTAGAATATAACCTCGCCCATCCATAATAACGCCCGCACCTAAAGAGGTAAGTTCGCGACCTTCTTGAGAAAAGCTTCCCATGGTACTGCTATACACATTGACGACAGCAGGTGCAGCACGTCGTACTGCCGTGTTGTAGCTAAAAGGAGCATTAAGAAAATCACCATTAATTAGGTGTTCAATAAAAATAGGACGGATCGAAGGGACTGCAATCAAAAGAATTGCTGCTGTTAAAAGGCCAATCAGTGTCGATCGCAGTAACTTAGTTAACATAAAAATCCCGTATTTATGTCTGACCGTGAGATTATTTGCGTAGAAGTGATGAGAATAGCATAGTTTAACTTATGAAAGCATAGCTCAGTGCATAATATCCTCTTTTAAGCTAATGAGTTTTATCAAAAATTAACATAAAAAAAAGCCCTATAATCAATATTACAGGGCTAAGGAAATCAATAAATTAGATAGGTGAAAGCTTACTTCTTAGCGCGGTGTATTACGTAACAGCAGGTAAATTTCATCATTACCACGCTGTATATTTAATGCAAGAACAGGTGGTTTAGCATCAATGGCTTTACGTAAGTCACCCAGTGATGTGATAGCGGTATTATTGATGCCAATAATCAAATCACCTTTTTGTAGACCTGATACAGCAGCAGCTGAGTCTTTCTCTACAGAGTCAACGACAACGGCTTTTAATTGCTTGTTGACGTAATTGCTTAATGTCGCACCTTGTAGTGCAGGAGAGAAGTTATCTGCACGTGTTGCATCGGCAGATTGTTTCTCTAATGTCACTTTGACATCCATTGGCTTACCTTGACGGATCAAACCAATTAGAATTTCTTTTCCTGGCGGTGTTGTACCCACTTTTGCTCTTAATTCAGCAAAGCTATTGATACGTTTACCATCAACAGAAATTAAGACATCACCCGGTTTGATACCCGCTTTTGCCGCGGATGAGTCCGGTAAAACTTCACTGACAAAAGCGCCACGTTGTGCATCAATATTAAAGGATTTCGCAAGATCAGAATTCATTTCTGCACCACGAATACCTAAGATGCCTCGTTTAACTTCACCGTGAGAAATAAGCTGTTGGCTAAGATCTCGTGCCATATTACTTGGGATAGCAAAGCCAATACCGATATTGCCGCCACCTGGTGCTAAAATAGCGGTGTTAATTCCGATTAACTCACCATTTAAGTTAACTAATGCGCCACCAGAGTTACCACGATTGATAGAAGCATCTGTTTGAATAAAGTTTTCTAAACCTTCAAGGTTTAAGCCACTACGGCCTAATGCAGAAATAATACCGGATGTTGCAGTTTGACCTAAACCAAATGGATTACCGACGGCAACAGCAAAGTCACCAACGCGTAGTTGGTCTGAGTCCGCCATTTTTATTGCTGTTAAATTTGTTGGTTTTTCAATTTGCAGTAAGGCAATATCTGTTTGTGGATCACTACCAATTAATTTGGCGCTAAATTCACGACCATCATTAATTTGCAACTGAATTTTATCTGCACCATCAACAACATGATTATTGGTTAATACATAGCCTTTTTGTGCATCAATAATGACGCCTGAGCCTAAGCCTTCAAAAGGGCGAAGACTTTGCTGCTGTGATGGAAAGTTTGGACCAAAGAAGAATTTAAACTCTTCAGGCACTTGTTGGCTTTGTACTCGTGTTCCTGAAACATGCACACTGACAACGGCTGGTAGCACTTTTTCTAACATAGGTGCAAGGCTTGGGAGTTGTTCTCCCGATGGCATAACTGCAGGTAATGCAGCCATACTGGTTGCAGGAAGAGTAGAGAGCGAAAGTCCGACACTCATTGCTAATGCACTAAGTAATAATTTTCTTTTTTTAGTCAACATGAATTAGAGTCTCTTGATACAGTTATCAAAATAAAATTTATTGCTCAAAATGAGCACGATGTCACTAAGACCTGTACTGACAAAGGAAAGTTCATTAAGAAATGGTACGCTTTGCTTCCTTTTACACGGATTTACAAGACAAAAGCTATCTTTAAAACCATAGCAAACAATGGTCATTTTATGACGATTGATCGATAGAAAAACGCCACAATAAATGTGGCGTCTTAATATTAACTGTCTTTTTTCTCGGTCGGTCTGAACAATCCAGACGCCCCTTCGGAGTAATCACGAGGTGGCATTTTTATTGGAGATTGATCATTTGCTGCTTCAGATTCACTTAATCGGTAATTAAATGGATTATCTTGAGCAGGCATGTCTGGCATGAGCTCATTAGAGCTTTTTGCCATATGTTGGTAAAGCTGACGGTAATCTCTCGCCATGTTATCTAATAGTTCAGCGCTTCTAGCAAAGTGGCTGACAAGCTCATTGCGATAAGTGTCCAGTTCTTCTTTTTTTGTATCTAACTCTGCTTTTATAGCATCTTGTTGGCGAAGGGTGCTGTTACCGTAACGCATTGCAAGTGCGCCGATAATAAGACCTACAACTAATCCAATCAGTGCATAAACCCAAACCATGGCAACTCCTTTTCATCTAATAGTGAGGACGATGGATTCTTATAACATCATAACCGCTAAAAGGCATGGGTGGAATAATATCCTTAAGCTTAATATGAAATTCCTGTGTTACGTTGATGTTAAAACAATTCTTAATGCTTATAATAGAGGCATTCGACAGGCACAACCTAGTATGTCAGAAAATTAAGGATAAGAGGGCATTCATGACTGTTAGTACGCCATTATCACTTTATGAAGCCGCATTGACGCAAGGTGATTATCAACCTGATGATGTTCAGCGAAAAACTGTTCTCCATCTTCAACAGATATACCATGCATTATTAAAAGAGACTCCACCAGAAAAAAATTCGTTAACACAACGATTATTCGGGCGAATTCGCACAAAAAAACAGCTTGTTGCACCAGAACGTGGTTTGTATATGTGGGGCGGAGTGGGACGAGGTAAAACATGGCTTATGGATATGTTTTATCAAAGTTTACCAACAGAGCGAAAGTTGCGACTCCACTTTCATCGTTTTATGTTACGAGTTCAAGATGAGCTAAAAAGCTTACAAGGACAAGAGGACCCACTAGAAATTATTGCTGATGGCTTTAAAGCACAAACAGATGTGCTTTGTTTTGATGAGTTTTTTGTTTCTGATATTACGGATGCCATGATTTTAGGTACGTTACTAGAAGCATTATTTGCTAGAGGGATCACTCTGGTCGCAACATCGAATATTCCTCCTGACGAGCTTTATCGCAACGGATTACAGCGCTCACGTTTTTTACCCGCAATAGAACAAATCAAACATCATTGCGACATTTTAAATGTCGATGCAGGTATTGATTATCGTTTAAGAGCGTTAACACAAGCACATCTTTTTTTATCTCCATTAAGTGATAAAAACCGTCAAGAAATGGAGAGGGTTTTTTCTCACTTAGTAACCACTGAACCACAAGCCGATGTTACTTTAACCATTAACCATCGGCCGATGAAAGTCAGAAAAGTCGCTAATGGTGTGCTGGCAGTTAATTTTACAACTTTATGTGTAGAAGCGCGTAGCCAGCTTGATTACATCGAACTTTCTAAGCATTATCACACTGTTTTATTACATGAAATGACGCAAATGAACGCGTTAAATGAAGATGTTGCTCGGCGGTTTTTAGCATTAGTTGATGAGTTTTATGAACGTAGAGTGAAACTGATTATTAATGCCGATGTTGAAATGAATGCGATTTACCAAGGTGATTTTTTACAGTTTGAATATCAACGCTGTCTTTCTCGTCTGCAAGAGATGCAAAGTGAAGAATATTTGGTACAACCTCATCTCGCTTAATGTTTAATTCTTGAAGAAAGTCATCTTTCATTATGGTAGGATGGCGCAGGTTAAGTTGCTTGATGTTTTTTTATATGAAAATAGAAAGCATTAGGCAGCTTACAAACGCTCTGGAAAGGAACAATTCTTCTCTTCAGGTAGCAAGAATTTATCAGTCAAATCAGAAAAAAGTGCTAAATTCGTTTTTTTCGCTGAAATATTGAAAAAGAATTCAATTGTTTTTCAATTATGACTCGATTTTTTTTTCTGACTTCTCTATAATCTTGCGACCCCACGTTGCAGCAAGTTTTTTATTTCCCAAAAAACTCGCATTTTAGAGTCAGCAGTGCTACTCGAAGGGGTAGGTTTGCTGGACACAAGAGTCGTGTGAACCTCAATAGTATTTGAACCGAGCGTTCACCAACGTGTAACTAAACATTGGGTAATTTTCAATAATGAAAACTTTTACAGCTAAACCAGAAACCGTAAAACGCGACTGGTATGTTGTTGATGCAGACGGCAAAACTTTAGGCCGTTTAGCAACTGAAATTGCTAGCCGTTTACGCGGTAAGCACAAAGCGGAATACACTCCGCACGTTGATACTGGTGACTACATCATCGTTTTAAACGCTGAGAAAGTAGCCGTAACTGGTCACAAACGTACTGACAAAGTTTACTACCGTCATACGGGTCACGTAGGTGGTATCAAACAAGCGACTTTCGAAGAGATGATCGCCCGTAGTCCTGAGCGTGTAATCGAAATCGCGGTAAAAGGCATGCTGCCAAAAGGGCCACTGGGTCGTGCGATGTATCGTAAACTGAAAGTTTACGCAGGATCTGAGCACAACCACGCGGCACAACAACCGCAAGTTCTGGACATTTAATCGGGATAATAGGCAATGGCTGATAATCAATACTACGGCACAGGTCGCCGCAAAAGTTCTTCCGCACGTGTCTTCATTAAGCCAGGTAGCGGTAATATCGTAATCAACAAACGTAGCCTAGAAGTTTACTTCGGCCGCGAAACAGCACGTATGGTTGTTCGTCAACCGCTGGAATTAGTTGATATGCTGGGTAAATTAGATTTATACATCACTGTTAAAGGTGGTGGTATCTCTGGTCAAGCTGGCGCGATCCGTCACGGTATCACTCGTGCACTGATGGAATATGATGAGACTCTACGTTCTGATCTGCGTAAAGCTGGTTTCGTTACCCGTGATGCGCGTTCTGTTGAACGTAAGAAAGTGGGTCTGCGTAAAGCACGTCGTCGTCCACAGTTCTCTAAACGTTAATTTGTTATCTTTTAGATATCAATTTGATGTTGAAAACCCGTCTTCACAGGCGGGTTTTTTATTTTGATTAATTTGTGTTTATTGATAATAAAAACATAATCTTGTTAATGTATTGAGACAATGGCCACGAAAATAGGCTTTATGTAAGATAACTGAACGATTAAAAAACCTATTTTTCGGATGTTTAATCTATATATATTCGTTTTTTGATATTATAATCTTACTTTTAAAGTAATCTAGCATATTATATTGAATTATTTGCATAAGCCCCCCTAAGTAACATGAATTCTGGTAGAATAACGGGCTTCGGTGTCTTTCTTACTCTAATTTCACAATGTTGCCGATGGTGTATCAACGATAGTGTCTGTTATTCATTTTAAAGCAATACCAAAATTATTATGACAATAATGATTGTTGAATGATTATTTTTGTATTACTTGATAATGATATGTGCCGCAAAGACAGGTGAGTTTTTAACCCTGTAGAATAAGATTATCCCGCGATAACACTTTTTATACAGGTAGTTACCCAATGTAGTTAATAACTTAGATATTTATTTAAGTTAACTGCGTTTGTGTGCTTGTCTTTTAGGAATGGGGAAATGGAAAAGGTATCGTGCCAATTCATTTCTTTAATTGATTAACTTGGAGGTTTTCATGGCTGTCGCTGCTAACAAACGTTCGGTAATGACTTTGTTTTCCGGTCCGACTGATATTTTCAGCCATCAGGTCAGAATTGTCCTAGCGGAGAAAGGTGTCAGTGTTGAAATTGAACAGGTTGAAGCTGGTAATCTTCCACAGGATCTTATCGATCTGAACCCTTACCAAAGTGTGCCGACTTTGGTCGATCGTGAGCTGACTCTGTATGATTCACGTATCATCATGGAATACCTTGATGAGCGCTTCCCTCATCCTCCTTTAATGCCGGTTTATCCAGTTGCTCGTGGTAGCAGCCGTTTAATGATGCATCGCATCGAGCATGATTGGTATTCTTTAATGAACACCATTGAGAAAGGAACAGAACAACAAGCCAATGCAGCTCGTAAACAGTTAGCTGAAGAGCTACTGGCTGTATCGCCTGTGTTTAAAGAATATCCTTACTTTATGAGTGAAGAATTCAGCTTAGTAGATTGCTACTTAGCTCCGCTTCTATGGCGTTTACCAGTATTAGGCGTGGATTTAAGCGGTGCTGGTGCTAAAGATGTACAAATTTATATGCAACGTGTTTTTGAGCGTGATTCTTTCCTCGCCTCATTAACCGAAGCAGAGCGTGAAATGCGCTTACCTTCAAGAGGGTAATGAAGTATGGAGATCATGGATATGTCTCCGCGTCGTCCGCATTTATTACGTGCGTATTATGACTGGATCGTCGAAAACGAGTTAACACCACATTTAGTTGTTGATGTGAATATCGTCGGTGTTCAAGTTCCTATGGAATACGCACATGATGGTCAAATTGTACTAAATATTGCCTCTCGTGCTGTTGATGACCTTGAGTTAACGCTGTATCAGGTTTTATTTAGTGCAAGTTTTGGTGGCATACCTCGTAAAGTGCGAGTGCCTATGGCTGCTGTTATGGCTATTTATGCGAGAGAAAACGGCGCGGGAATGATGTTTGAGCCAGAACCTGCCTATGAATCTGGTGCATCATTACAGTTTGCTGAAGATGAAAGTGAAGAAAATACTTTAACGCCTGTTAATGAAGGCTTATCGCTTGTTACTGATGGTACGGTAGAAACCGATACATCTTCACCGGATGATGATCCTGAGCCACCTCGCCCAACAGGCCGCCCGTCATTACGTGTTGTGAAGTAAGAGATCATCTTATTTGTATAGTGGAAAGCCCAGTTTAAATAAACTGGGCTTTTTTTGTGGTGAGCCGAGATGGCACATAGTGCTTTGATTGTCGCACCAAAAAAAAGCGCTCTATAGTAATATAGAGCGCTTTATTAAATTGTATCACTAAACTATTTCAGCAGTTCTTCTAAACAACCAGTGTAAAGATTAACCGCGGTCATTAATTGTTTTTCATCGAAATCAAAGCCTGCTTGGTGGTGACCCGCAGTTCTATCGGCACCAACAACGAAATACAGTGATTTACCACCACAACGTTGTACGCGTTTTGCTAATACAGTCGCATCTTCACTACCCCCAAATGGGCGAGTGGCAACTGCGGTTAACTCTGCATGTTTACCAACGACTTTGGTCATGACATCAATGAGTTCTTGGTCATTTGTGAGGTCAACGGCTTCACCCATAATTTCGCTTTCCATTTCTAACTGGAAGCTATGCGCTGCGCCTTCAGCCATACGTACTGCATTGGCAGCCATAAAACTGTTGATCTCTTCATTTTCACCGCGAACTTCAATTTGCATTTCAGCATTAGCTGGGGTGACATTACGGCCTTCACCGGCTTTTAATACACCGATGTTGATACGTGACATCCCTTTACCATGGCGAGAAATACCCAGCATTTGTGTTGCTGCGTGGCAAGCACCAGCTAACGCATTACGACCCAATTCTGGTTCTGCACCTGCGTGAGATGGCGCACCTTTAAAACGGAAGTCATATTTAGTAGTACATAAGAAATGTGTTGGGTTAATAACAATTTCACCACTATTTGCGATAAAGCCTAAGTGCGCACCTAAGAAGTAATCGGCATCATCTGCGATACCACTTTCAGCCATCGCACGAGCACCACGAACACCTTCTTCAGCTGGTTGGAATAAGATTTTAACTTTACCAACAACTTTATCTTTATTTTCAACTAACCAGTGAGCAACACCTAAACCGATAGAAATGTGTCCATCGTGACCACAAGCGTGCATTTCGCCAGCATGGCAAGAAGCAAAGTTCTCAGCGTGAGGACGATGTTTAGCTTCTGTTGCTTCGTTAACACCCACACAGTCGATATCAAAACGCAGAGCTACGGTTGGGCCGGCTTTACCGCTATCAAAGATAGCCACACAACCTGTTAGTTCTTTCATTTCATCAAGCAGGGCTTCATCAACTTTATGCTCTCTTGCAACCGCTAGGCCTTTTTCAACAACTTGACGACGGCGGCCAAAAGCAAACTCTTGATTGATAACGTCTGGGCCAACTTTAACTTCTAAACCTAAGCTACGTAATTCTTTGACGATTTTCGCTGTGGTTAAAAATTCTGACCAACCAATTTCTGGGTATTGGTGAAACTCACGACGCCATTTTATTAATTTTTCTAGTGTAATTGCTGACATATTCATTTCTCCACTTATAACATGAATAACGCAACAGCGATGACGCCGATAATCATACCTGGTGCAGTACGTTTTGCGATTTCCATAGGGTTAACATTTGCAAGACCAGCACAAACAATTGCTGCTCCTGCCAGTGGTGACATTGTACGACCTAATGCGCCAGATAACGCTGCGGCCATACCCATGTCTGGGATTTCATAACCAAATTGTGCAGCATGAGGTGTTACTGTTTCGTTGAATGCGAATGCTGCTGCGTCACCAGAACCTGTGATAATACCCATTAAGAATGGCCCTAAAGTACCACCCCAACGAGCAAATTCAGGAGAGTGAGTTAAGAAGTTGATGAACGCGTCGATTAAACCAGATGCTTTCAGACCTGCTGCGAATACGGCTGCTGCAATGATGATACCTAATACATCACCATAAGCATTACCCATACCTTTAAAGAACTCTTTAGTAATTTGAGCAGGGTTAGTTAATGTGATGAACAGGGCATAGATAGAACCAATTAACATTGCTGCTGGTACTGACAGTTTAAATGTACTGAAAGTCTCAAAGAATGGCAGGATCAACAGGATTAATGGAATGAAAGGTGCTGTTGCG
This sequence comes from Proteus vulgaris, assembly GCF_011045815.1. Taxonomy (GTDB): domain Bacteria; phylum Pseudomonadota; class Gammaproteobacteria; order Enterobacterales; family Enterobacteriaceae; genus Proteus; species Proteus vulgaris_B. Next base: position 554,529 of record NZ_CP047344.1, read on the forward strand.
TATAAATAGTTCGGGCGAATAGCTTCTGGTGTTGCCTGCGCTGATGAAGAAGATGCATCACCAGTAACAGAAGCCATTTTGAACTCTTTTTTCACTAAAGCGACAACAGCAAGCGAAACCGCAGCAATACCGCCAGCCATTAAGCTGTATGGGCTATGGCGAGCAATTAAGTCAACCACTTCCATATTAGCCATGTTAGCAACGAAGGCATTATGCGACATACCTGGGCTTAACATCGAACCGATAGTACCACATAACACGGCACCACCAGCGATAGCTGGGTGAATACGGGCCGCGATTAATAATGGGATTAATGTCGCTCCTACCGCCGCCGCACAACCTGCTGCTGATGGGATTGCGATATTAATGAAATAAGTGACAATAACTGTTGCTGGAATAAGGAAAAAACCAAGACGAGTCATTACTTTTGATAATACGTGCACCAGATGCATATCACATTTGGTGTATTTCATAACATAAGCAAAACCCATACTCGCACAGATTGCTTGAATTAATGATGAAGACACCATGCGCTCACTAAATGCGGTAAACGCATCTAATGGGGATAGGCTTAAAATACAGAGTAATAAGCCCGCACCAATAAGCACCATTCGGGTTTCATATTTTTTTATTAGCAAATAGACAGTTACAATAATAACGGCTACTGCTATCAGTTGCATCACCATAGTGATCCCCTAGTTAATTATGACAACATTATTAATTGTGAAAACGAACCTAACATCAATAAATTATATTTTTCTGTAAAGTTATTAGGTGACTCCATTATGAAGTTGGTAGATTGACAATATTTGATTGTTATCAAATTTAATAGTCGAAATAAAATCTATTTTTTTAGACTGTGATGTTATTAACAAATGCTGTAAAACAATTATCATTAAAAGATGACAGAAAAGTTAAATAAAAAGAGACAAAGTAAAAAATACGAAAAGAAATTATATTTACTATAGGGTAAGAGTGTTATTTTGATACAAAAAAGAATATCTATTTTTATTAAAATATTATTTAATAATTTATATTAAATGGTAATGAGAATGATTATTTGATGAGATATTTTTATGATCCTTAAGTATTATTTATTTATAGCAATAAAGCATTAATAAAATTATCCCACTTAAATTAAATGGGATAATTAGTAAGAGAAATTGTTATTTTAAATATCAAAAACAAACGATATTTAACAGGATAAATACTGCAAAATGCCTTCTGCTGCCTCTCTTCCCTCGGCTATTGCTGTCACTACAAGATCAGAGCCTCGAACGATATCTCCCCCTGCAAATACTTTAGGGTTTGTTGTTTGATTTGGTATTTCTTGATTGTTTGAAATAATAATTCGTCCTGAAGATGTATATTCAATATTATTTTCATCTAACCACGGATAATGTGCAGGTTTAAAGCCAAATGCGAGAATAACAGCATCGGCAGGTAATTCATGTTCACTACCTTCAATAGGAATTAATGTTTTATCATTTTTAGTTTTTATAACACGAATACCAACCACTTTATTTTGATTATCGACTTCAATATCCATAGGTTGGAGATTAAATAAAAATTCACCTCCTTCTTCTTTGGCATTTTTCACTTCACGTTTAGAACCCGGCATATTGTTTTCATCACGGCGATAGACACAGGTAACTTTATTCGCACCTTGTCGAATGGCTGTGCGAACACAATCCATTGCCGTATCACCCCCACCTAATACCACAACATTTTTATCTTTAAGGTCAATATAAGGTGTTTGAGGATCTTCGTTATACCCCATTAAATAACGAGTATTACCAATTAAATAAGGCAGTGCACTATAAACCCCCTCTGCCTTCTCATTAGAAAAATGACCACTTAAACTGTGATAAGTACCTAATCCAAGAAAAACAGCGTCATATTGCGTAATAAGAGTATCTAGAGTGATATCTTTACCAACTTCAGTATTAAGGCAAAATTCAATACCCATTTCACTAAATAGCTCACGGCGTCGGATCATCAGCGACTTTTCGAGTTTAAAAGAAGGGATACCAAATGTAAGTAAGCCACCAATTTCAGGGTGCTTATCATAAACAACAGGTTTTACACCTTGTCGAATAAGAACATCTGCACAGGCAAGACCCGCAGGGCCTGCACCGATAATTGCGACTTTTTTATCGGTCATTGTGACTTGAGAAAGATCGGGACGCCATCCTTGAGCTAAAGCGGTGTCGTTGATATAACGTTCAATATTGCCAATTGTAACGGCACCAAAATCATCATTGAGTGTACAGGCGCCTTCGCAAAGCCTATCTTGAGGGCAAACACGACCACAAATTTCCGGCAAACTGTTTGTTTGATGAGAAAGCTCAGCGGCTTCAATAATGCGCCCTTCATTTGCAAGCTTTAGCCAGTTCGGGATGTAATTATGAACAGGGCATTTCCATTCACAATATGGATTACCACAACCTAAACAGCGATCAGCTTGTGCTGTGGCTTGTTGCGGTGAAAAAGCCTCATATATTTCAACAAACTCAATTTTGCGAATAGCTAATGGTTTTTTGGTCGGCTCAATACGATTTAAGTCGATAAACTGATACACATTCTGACTCATAATATTCTCCTATTGTGCCTGAACGCGTAATTCAGCAGATGAACGGCGAGGATGACCAAGTAACGCATTGACATCACTGGATTTGGGCTTAACTAATTTAAAGTGTTGTGACCAATATTCCCACTGTGAAAGTAACATTTCACCTTGCTGTGAGCTTGTTAATCTTACATGCTCTGCAATCATGCCTCGTAAATGTTCAGCGAGAATGGCAAAGGATGCAACAGGAAGCAACTCAATAGATGAAGTATTGATCCGTTGTGATAATGTTGAATCTTCATCTAACAGATAGGCAAATCCACCTGTCATTCCTGCGCCAAAGTTAATACCGGTTTTGCCCAGAATGCAGACAATACCCCCCGTCATATATTCACAACCGTTATCGCCGACACCTTCAACCACAGCAATTGCACCAGAGTTTCTCACCGCAAAACGCTCGCCAGCTAAACCTGACGCATAAAGTTTTCCACCTGTAGCGCCATAAAGACAGGTATTACCCATAATCGTAGCGTGATGATTTTTAAAGGCAGAGCCAACAGGAGGGGAAACAATTATACGCCCTCCTGCCATGCCTTTTCCTACATAATCATTAGCATCGCCCACTAAGGTTAATTCAACACCTTGAGCATTCCAGACGCCAAAACTTTGGCCAGCTGTTCCTGTAAAATGAAGTTTAATCGGGGTTGCAGATAGGCCACTTTCGCCATATTTCTTAGCAATAATGCCAGATAATGTTGCACCAACAGAACGGTCAGTATTACGAATATCAAAATAATACGTTTGGCTTTTTTGCTGCTCAACTGCTTGAATGGTTTGAGTAACAATGCGTTGGTTTAATTCGCCCTTATCATAAGTATTATTGTTTTCCTGACAATAAAGCGCATAACCTGATGGTGACGTTGCGGTTTCTAACAATCCACCTAAGGAGAGTTTTTGTTGCTTACTGCTAACGCCTTCAAGGCATGAAAGCAGGTCGGTTCGACCAATTAAATCCGTGATTTTTCTAACACCGAGTAAGGCCATTAATTCACGAGTTTCTTGTGCAATAAAACGAAAGTAGTTAATAACGCGTTCTGGTAATCCGTGATAATGATTACGGCGGAGTGTTTCATCTTGGGTTGCAACACCCATTGCGCAATTATTTAAATGACAAATACGCAAATATTTACAGCCTAGTGCCACCATGGGGCCTGTACCAAACCCAAAACTCTCCGCGCCTAAGATTGCCGCTTTAATGATATCTAAACCTGTTTTTAATCCACCATCGATTTGTAAACGAATTTTATGACGTAGATTATTTGCCACTAGCGCTTGTTGTGTTTCAACCAAGCCTAATTCCCACGGGCTTCCAGCATATTTTACTGAGGTTAGTGGACTTGCTCCTGTCCCCCCGTCATAACCTGCAATAGTGATCAAATCGGCATAAGCTTTGGCAACACCAGTGGCAATAGTGCCAACGCCTGGTTCTGAAACCAATTTTACAGAAATTAGTGCCGTTGGGTTTATCTGTTTTAAATCAAAAATAAGCTGAGCTAAATCTTCAATAGAGTAGATATCGTGATGAGGAGGGGGGGATATTAGAGTGACACCGGGTACGGCATAACGCAGTTGCGCAATATAAGGTGTCACTTTATCTCCGGGAAGTTGCCCGCCTTCACCCGGTTTTGCCCCTTGTGCCACTTTGATTTGTAAAACATCAGCACTCATTAAATAAGAGGGAGTCACACCAAAGCGACCTGAAGCAATTTGTTTGATCCGAGAGACTTTATTGGTGCCGTAACGTGTCGGATCTTCGCCTCCTTCTCCTGAATTTGAAAAGCCACCTAAGGTATTCATCGCTTCTGCAAGGGCTTCATGAGCTTCTCGGCTTAATGCGCCAATTGACATCGCCGCAGTATCAAAGCGTTTAAATAATTCGGTTTCAGGCTCGACTTCTTCAATTGAGATGGCTGTTGCCTTTTTATTAAGCACTAACATATCGCGTAATGTTGTTATTGGGCGTTGTTGCACAAGGTTTGCATAATGCTGATAGTCAGTATATTCCCCACTATTTACAGCTTTCTGTAATGCTTGAACGACATCGGGATTGTAAGCATGGTATTCACCTTTATGCGCATATTTTAATAATCCACCCGTTTCTAAAGGATAACGAGTTAACCACGCTCGTTTTGATAGATTAAATAAGTCATGTTCAAAATCACTAAAGTCAGCGCCATTAATCCGATTATCAACACCTGCAAAACAGAGCTTAACAACGTTATCGTTTAATCCGACAGCTTCAAAAAGTTGAGAGCAACGGTAAGAGGCGACGGTTGAAATGCCCATTTTAGACATGATTTTATACAGGCCTTTATTTATACCATTACGGTAATTGAGCATCATTTGAGCATAAGAGCCTTGCAGGATTTTTTTATCAACACGTTGAGCTAAAGATTCGTAAGCAAGATAAGGGTAGATCGCGGTAGCACCAAATCCGAGTAAAACGGCGAAATGGTGTGGATCACGGGCACTGGCAGTTTCGACAATAATATTGGCATCACAGCGTAAGTTATTATCTACTAATGCTTTTTGTACCGCACCCACCGCCATAGGTGCAGGAATAGGTAGTCGCTCTTTAGCGATATTTCTATCTGATAATATCAGTAAAACAGCACCGTTGCGGACTTCCTGTTGTGCTTTTACACATAATTGGCGTAAAGCTGTTTCTAGGTTAGAACCTGTTGGTTGATACGTGATATCAAGATGAATAGCGCGGTAATAGGGACTTTCTTGATTAATAAGTTGTTGAAAATCGCTATAGAGTAAAATAGGGGATTTAAAACTGAGCCGATGAGCTTGGCCTTCAGCTTCGCAGAACACATTCATTTCACGTCCAATACATGTCGCTAAAGACATGACATGAGCTTCTCTTAATGAGTCTATTGGTGGATTCGTGACCTGTGCAAACTTCTGTCTAAAATAATCATAAATAAGGCGTGGACGTTGAGATAACACCGCAAATGGGGTGTCATCACCCATTGAACCAGTGGCTTCTTGTCCGTTTTCTGCAAGTACATGCAAAATGTTTTCTAGCTCTTCTTGGCTATATGCAAATTGTTTTTGATACGTTGCTAATAATGTGTCATCAAAGGCACGTTGGCCGGTTGCTTGTTGTTCTGGTAGTGCTTCAAATGGTGTTAAACGTTTAACGTTACGTTCAAGCCACAATTTATAAGGGTGACGCCTTTTTAAATCTTCATCGGTTTCAGCTGAGTGTAAAATACGCCCATTATGAGTATCAATTACCATTAGTTCACCAGGGCCAACACGTCCTTTTTCTCGTACTTCATCAGGTTGATAATCCCAAATACCAATTTCAGAAGCACAAGTAATGATGTTATCCGTGGTGATCACATAGCGAGCAGGGCGTAAACCATTTCTATCAAGAGTACAAGCTGCATAACGGCCATCTGATAACACAATACCAGCCGGACCATCCCAAGGCTCCATGTGCATTGAGTTAAAATCAAAAAATGCCCGCAAATCATCGTCCATTTGAGGATTATTTTGCCACGCAGGAGGAACGAGTAGTCGCATAGAACGAACAATATCCATACCACCATTGAGAAAAAGCTCTAGCATATTGTCGAGTGAACTTGAATCTGAGCCACTTTCATTCACAAATGGAGCGGCACTTTGTAGATCAGGAATAAGTGGGGTATGAAATTTATAGGCGCGGGCTCTGGCCCATTGGCGATTACCTGTGATGGTATTAATTTCACCGTTATGTGCTAAATAACGAAAGGGTTGGGCGAGTGGCCATCTTGGTGTGGTATTAGTGGAAAAGCGCTGGTGGAATAAACAAATTGAAGATTCCATGCGTAGATCAGCGAGGTCGGTAAAAAAACGCGGTAAATCGATGGCCATACAAAGGCCTTTATAAACTGTCACCAAATTGGAAAGGCTACAAATATAAAAATCACTGTCAGTGATACGCTTTTCAATTCGTCTACGGGCAATAAAGAGTCGTCTTTCAATATCACTTATCCGCCAGCCTGCGGGGGCATTAACAAAGACTTGTTCGATTAAAGGAAGCGAAGAAAGGGCAATGCTACCTAGAATATCTGTGTTGATAGGAACTTTACGCCAGCCAACAATAGAAAGCGTTTCACGTTGTAGTTCTTCTTCAACAATGAGACGGCATTGTGTGGCAATATTGGGATCTTGGCTTAAAAATAGCATCCCTACTGCGTAATTTTTTGCTAAATGCCAGCCTTTTTCTTGTGCAACTAATTGGAAAAAACGTTCTGGTTTTTGTAAGAGTAATCCGCAACCATCTCCTGTTTTACCATCAGAAAGAATCGCGCCACGATGTTGCATTCTGGCGAGACCATGTATGGCATTTCTGACAATCTTATGGCTGGCTTGCCCTTCAATATGCGCGATCAATCCAAACCCACAATTGTCTTTTTCCTGTGTCTTTTGATAGAGCATTTTTTGCTTCCTACTTAGTTTACTGGGCACCTCAAAAAAGAGCACAAAGGAACGTTTTGGCTCAAAGTATGTAGGTAAATTTATGGGTACTCAGTCGGGTGATGTTGTGTTTGCCTAGCTTGATGTGTTTTTTATATTGCTATGCAATGCCTTTTCAACTTATCGATAAATAAAAATCAGGTCAATGTGTAGGGATATTTGACTGAGATAAAACAGATAAGGAAATTTTTATTTTAAAATATTGATTAATAACTAAATTATTCTATTTTAAAATAGTAAGAAAGTGATTTTTTAATGTGAGCTATATCACTTTATTTGAGCAGTTTAGCTTTATCTCATCCTTTAATGATAAAAACGGGTAGTGAGTTATTCTAATGAATATGTTGATTTTGGAATTTTATTGTTTTTATACATTTTGTATAAAAAAAGACAAATTGAATTTTTACTAATAAGGTCTATTTATCGTTGATATCTCTATTGTTTATGTTACTTGGTTTTGTATTATTTTTATGAATGCATATATCTCGGATAGGCTTGTTGAGAGAAAATAAACAGTTAAATCAAACAAAATAATGAAAAATAGCCTCTCTTAATTAGATTTCTGAATGTTCGCCACTGCGCCAATTCATTTTTGGGTTATCATTCCATAGATTCAATATATTGGAGTTTTCAATGAAATTGCTCAAAGGGCTTGCCCAATACTACGTTGACTTAATGATGAGGCTAGGGCTTATTCGCTTCTCGTTGTTGTTAGCTTCTGCATTAGTTGTTTTAGCGATGGTTGTTCAAATGGCGGTAACATTCTTGCTTGCAGGTGATGTTACCAGTATTGACCTTGTTCGCTCTATTTTCTTTGGGCTGATTATTACGCCTTGGGCTGTCTATTTTCTTTCGGTTGTCGTTGAACAACTGGAAGAATCACGACGTCGTTTATCTCGTATGGTAGATAAGCTTGGTGTAATGCGACAGCGTGATTTAGAGCTTAATTCTCAATTAAAAGAGAATATTGAGCAATTAAACTTGGAAATTCAAGAGCGTGAAAAAGTTGAAAAAGCGCACCTCGAACTTTTGGAAAAACTCAAAAGTGAAATGAAGCGTCGTGAGTTGACGCAAATAGAACTGGAACAACAATCTTCACTGTTACGTTCATTCCTTGATGCCTCTCCTGACTTAGTTTATTACCGTAATGAAGATAATGAATTTTCAGGATGTAACCGCGCAACAGAATTACTGACCGGTAAAAGTGAGAAGCAACTTATCGGTTTAACGCCACTTGATGTATATGACGAAGATATTGCGATAAAAGTGATGGAAACCGATGAGAAAGTTTTCCGTCACAATGTCTCACTTACGTATGAGCAGTGGCTGGTTTACCCGGATGGGCGAAAAGCCTGTTTTGAATTACGCAAAGTGCCGTTTTATGACCGTATTGGTAAGCGTCATGGATTGATGGGCTTTGGACGTGACATTACAGAGCGTAAGCGCTATCAAGACGCGTTAGAGAACGCTAGCCGTGATAAAACTACCTTTATCTCAACAATCAGCCATGAATTGCGTACACCGCTTAATGGCATTGTTGGGTTAAGCCGTATTTTATTGGATACCGAACTTTCACCAGAGCAACTCAATTATTTAAAAACGATCCATGTGAGTGCGATTACGTTAGGTAATATTTTCAATGACGTGATTGAAATGGATAAGATTGAGCGTCGAAAAATTCAGCTAGATAACCAGCCAATCGATTTTACTGAATTTATTTCTGATTTAGAAAACCTTTCAGGGTTGTTAGTACAGCCAAAAGGATTGAAATTCACACTCGAAGCAGAGGAAACCTTACCACATAAGATAACCTCTGACGGAACTCGATTACGTCAGATCTTATGGAATCTCATTGGTAATGCTGTGAAATTTACGCAAGAAGGTGAAATCAAAGTTCGCATTTGGCAAGAAGCCCCTGATAAGTTGTTCTTCGAAGTCAAAGACAGTGGTATCGGCATCCCTAAAAGTGAGCTTGAGAAGATTTTCGCAATGTACTATCAAGTCAATGATAGTCAAGGTGGACGCTCTGCAACAGGAACAGGGATTGGACTTGCCGTTTCAAAACGCCTAGCACAGCATATGGGCGGTGATATTCATGTAGAGAGTGAGTTAGGTAAGGGATCTGTCTTCACGCTCTCTATCGTTGCTCCTACGATTGAAGAACATCTTGATATTGAGAATGATGATGAGTTCTTATTGCCAGCATTAAATATTCTGCTTGTTGAAGATATTGAGCTTAACGTTATTGTCGCCTGTTCAGTTTTAGAGAAGTTAGGTAATACCGTTGATGTAGCAATGACCGGACAAGAAGCTTTATCGATGTTTAAGCCTGATGAATATGATTTAGTGCTATTAGATATTCAATTACCTGATATGACAGGGTTTGATATTTCAAGAAAATTACGTCAAGAATTTGACAGTAATGAACTTCCGCCATTGATTGCATTAACTGCAAATGTTTTGAAAGATAAAAAAGAGTATTTAGATGCGGGAATGAACGACGTATTGAGTAAACCACTTTCTGTAGATACGCTTACCGCCATTATCAACAAATTCTGGGGAGATGGTGCGGTTTCTGTGCCATGTAATGAGCCATCGGAATTGTTGAATAAAAATGAAGAGTTGTTAGATATAGACATGCTGAATCAATACATCGAACTTGTCGGACCTCAATTAATCACTGATGGTTTAGATGTTTTTGAAAAGATGATGCCAAGTTATATGTCAGTCCTAGAATCTAATCTGACAGCACGTGATCAGAAGGGCATCACTGAGGAAGGACATAAAATCAAAGGAGCCGCGGGTTCTATTGGTTTAAAACATTTACAGCAACTCGCTAAACAGATCCAATCACCGGAATTACCTGCTTGGTGGGACAATGTGCAAGAGTGGGTAGATGAACTAGGGAAGGATTGGAGAAAGGATGTGGAAAGTTTAAGAAACTGGTTAGCAGGGGCTAGAAAAAAATAACCCCAACCGAAGGTTGGGGTGCGCGAATACTGCGCCAACACCAGGGAAACTTTTCTATCCGCTTTTTTTGATTCTCATTGCATAGGCGAATAGGATGAAACTATTCCATACATCATACAAGCAACAAAATAGCAAAGATAAGTTTTTTTGTTACAAGAAACATTTAAATATGTGATGGCGATTGGTGTTTACACCTATAAATGGGTAACTAGTAATCTACTACAAATGGAGAAAGATATGAAATCAATTGCGGTAATTTTAAGTGGCTGTGGTGTGTTTGATGGAAGTGAAATCCATGAATCAGTGCTAACAATGCTTGCTTTAAGCCAAAATAATGCTGAAGTTCATTATTTTTCACCTAATGATTTACAACCAACTGTAATTAATCATATTACAGGTGAAGAAAAATCAGAAAAAAGAAATATGATGGAAGAATCTTCGCGTATTTCTCGTGGAAAAATATCCCCTTTATCAGATGCAAAGGCCGAAAACTTTGATGCAGTCATTATTCCTGGTGGCTTTGGTGCTGCGAAGAATTTATGCAACTTTGCCACGAAAGGGAGTGAGTGTGAAATTAACAAAGATCTCTTAAGGTTTGTTCAAGCTATGCATCAACAGAAAAAACCATTAGGGTTAATTTGTATTGCTCCCGTTATGTTACCGAAAATGTTAAATGCTCCAGTTAAATTAACAATAGGAAATGATATTGCGACGGCCAGTGCTATTGAAAAAATGGGAGGGATCCATATAGATTGCCCTGTTGATGACATTGTTGTTGATGAAGAATATCGAGTAGTAACCACTCCTGCATATATGCTTGCGCAGTCTATTGCACAAGCACAGGTGGGTATTGAAAAATTGGTTAAGAAAGTCCTTGAAATGGCTTAATGTATAGGCGAAAACAGCAGATGACACTGGTGAGAAAGTTAAAGAAACTATTAATTATTCTAATTGCTTTGTGGCTGTTAATAGTTGTGCTGTTTTCTTTTTTACCAGTGCCTTTTTCTGCTGTTATGATCCAAAGACAAATTTCTGCTTGGAGTGAGTTTGATTTCTCTTATATGTCTCATTCCACTTGGGTTGGTGAAAAAGAGATAGCACCAGCGATGTATTTGGCGGTTATTGCTTCTGAAGATCAAAATTTCCCCAAACATTGGGGTTTTGATTTTGATGCTATTGAGAAAGTTTTCAAAAAAAATCATAACGGTGGGAAAACATTACGAGGTGCATCGACAATTTCTCAACAAATGGTCAAAAATCTTTTTTTATGGGATGGTCGTAGTTGGATAAGAAAAGGGCTTGAGGCAGGCATGACGCCCGTTGTTGAGCTGATCTGGTCAAAAAAACGTATTTTAACGGTATATCTAAATATTGTTGAGTTTGGTGATGGGATCTTTGGTGCAGAACAGGCCTCCCAACATTATTTTAGAAAGCCTGCTAAACAACTTACTCAACAAGAAGCAGCCCTATTAGCTGCAGTTTTACCTAATCCTCACATCTATCACGTTAATAAACCTTCAGCTTACGTCTTAAAACGGCAACAGTGGATCCTAAATCAAATGCGATTATTAGGTGGAGTCACTTTTTTAAAGAAAAATGATTTGTCATAACATTATAAAGTTTGAAATATTTTTCTATCTGGCTCTGCAATTTTTTCTGACAATTTCGTTATTGCAGAAGGATCATTAGCCTGACGAGACTGAATTCGAAATTGTGATGGCGTGATACCGTATTTACGTTTAAAAGCATCGCAAAAATAGGCATTACTCCCAAAGCCACAACGATGGCTGATTTGAAAGACAGAATAATTAGAGAATGTTAGATAATTTAAGGCGATCCCCATTCTGACATCTAACAGCAATTGACAAAATGAAACCCCTTCTTTATTTAAATGACGACGCAGTGTTGATGGGGTGGTAAAGAGCGTTTTTGCTACATCTTCTAAATGCCATTTTCGTTGTGGATCTTGTGTGATTAAATGCGTAATTGCCTGATTTTTGGGTTCGTCATAATTAAATCGGAAGATATTTAAAATATCGACGCCTTCTTGATATACCGCCATTAAAATAAAGAACAGACACTGTTGCATAAACATGGTTTCTTGAGAGGGAGAGCCATGAGGTAGAGGTAAACACTGTTTGAGTATGCCAAAGTTGCTTTTTACCACTTCAGGTGTGGATAAATGATAAACAGGAAGGTGGCTTGTCAGTGGAGAGCTTGATTTAATTAAAGGCTTTAATAAAGAAAAGACAGATTGAAGCTCTGTTTCGCATAAAACGAGGGTATGTAGTTCAATCGATTTATGGGTGAATTGATTAACAATATCACAGGAAACTTGGCTATATTTGGGAATAATAAGAGTTAAATGGGTTGATACATCAATAGTTTGTCCATTGATGCAAATTGTACCTTTTGCGCCACTAACCATCGCTATCATCGGGTTTTCGATGTAAAACGTTTTTAAAGACATCTGGTTAGAGGACAGAATGTGTTTGTATTCCATAATCTCCAATATACCGCAGGCAAGCTAAGCATCAATGTTGCTTAAATATTTAATGTGAACTCATTTATTGTATAAACGAATAAGTTATATCTAGAATAAATAGAGAGATTATTCTAGTTAAGAATGAGAGCCATCATGCGAAACTGCACGATAGTCGCACAGAATATAATCCCGTTGATAAAAGATGACAATATAGATATACGCTCATTTTCTACATTTATTTTAATCAGTGTTATTTTTTCTAAATAAAATGCTATTTATTTAAAACGCATTTTTCGTAATAAGGTGTAGAATCGCGCGTCACAGACGAAGGGGATTGTCCTGTTTTTAGGTTATCACAGTTTGTCTTTTTACCCACACCCTATCCAACATTCATTAGCTTATTTTCTATTTGATTTTGAATGACACAATCTTATGGATAGTGCTGTATGTATTCACGTATTTTCCTGATTTATTGATAATTTTGCCGAGTTGGCAGGAGTGAGTATGTCTGACTTTTCAGGGAAGGGTTGGCTTGCTGAAATCGTTTTACGTTATGAAGTAAAACGCGGAATGACACGTCTTACAGAAAAACGCCATGTCGGCCCACTAATGGTTCAGCGTCCTTTTTATCCTGAGCAAGGTATTGCACACACTTATTTACTCCATCCTCCAGGTGGGGTAGTCGGTGGTGATAAATTACTGATCAATATTGATGTTCAATCTGAAGCTCATGCATTGCTTACCACACCTGGTGCAACCAAGTTTTACCGTAGTGCTGGTGGGGAGGCTCGTCAAATTCAAACATTAAAGGTCGCATCGAATGGTTTTTTAGAGTGGCTTCCACAGGAGAATATCTTTTTTCCTGATGCTCGAGTACATCTAGAAACACATATTCATATTGCATCTACTGCCAAATTTATTGGGTGGGAAATTCAGTGTTTTGGTCGTCCGGTTTTAAATGAATGGTTTGAAAATGGCAATGTTAAAGGGCGCTTTAATTTTTATATTGATGAAAAGCTGACATTAACAGAATCGCTTTTTGTTAATGGCTTACAAAATAAAGCTGCTGCAATGCGTGAGTTTCCCATGTTGGGTTCGCTTTATATTTATCCTGTAACTGATGAATTAAAAAATCTTATTCAACAATGTGTTGAGGCTTTTTCAGCCTCTTATAACCCTATTATCGAATATGGTTTAACCGATGTAGACGGAATTTTAGTTTTACGGCTATTAGGCTCACAAACAGAGCCGATGATGGCGTGTTTTGCTCAAGTTTGGCAAACCGTCAGACAACACTGGTTAGGGTATTGTCCTGAGCCGCCTCGTATATGGGCGACATAATCGTTAATTTTAGGAGCAGAAATGGAATTAACACCAAGAGAAAAAGATAAATTACTGCTTTTTACAGCGGGCCTTGTTGCTGAAAGACGTTTAGCGAGAGGGCTTAAGCTTAATTATCCTGAAGCAGTTGCATTGATTAGTTGTGCCATTATGGAAGGTGCTCGTGATGGCAAAACCGTTGCCCAGTTGATGAGTGAAGGACGCACTGTTTTAACGGCAGAGCAGGTGATGGAAGGGGTACCAGAAATGATAAAAGACATTCAAGTAGAGTGTACATTTCCTGATGGTACAAAACTTGTTTCTATCCATGATCCTATTGTGTAGGTAACAACATGATACCCGGTGAAATTAGAGTTAACCAAACGTTAGGCGATATTGAGCTTAATGCTGGCCGAGAAACAAAGACAATACAAGTGGCTAATCATGGTGATAGACCCGTACAGGTGGGGTCCCATTATCATTTCTATGAAGTAAATGATGCGCTGAAATTTGAGCGAGAAGGCACATTGGGTTTTCGTTTAAATATCCCAGCAGGTATGGCGGTTCGTTTTGAACCCGGTCAAAGCCGTACAGTTGAATTAGTGGCTTTTGCAGGAAAACGTGAAATTTATGGTTTTCACGGCAAAGTGATGGGTAAATTGGAGAGTGAGAAAAAATGAAAACTATCTCACGTCAAGCTTATGCAGACATGTTTGGCCCAACAACAGGCGATCGTCTGCGATTAGCCGATACAGAGCTTTTTCTTGAAATTGAAAAAGATTTCACCACTTATGGTGAAGAGGTGAAATTTGGTGGCGGTAAAGTTATTCGTGATGGCATGGGGCAAAGCCAAGTTGTCAATGCCGAGTGTGTTGATGTTCTTATCACTAACGCCATAATTTTAGACCATTGGGGTATCGTAAAAGCGGATATTGGTATTAAAGATGGCCGTATTGTGGGTATCGGTAAAGCAGGCAACCCTGATGTGCAACCTAATGTGGATATTATCGTAGGGCCTGCCACAGAAGTGGTTGCGGGTGAAGGTAAAATTATTACTGCTGGTGGTGTTGATACCCATATTCACTTTATCTGTCCTCAACAAGCACAAGAAGGTTTAGTCTCTGGTGTGACTACTTTTATTGGTGGTGGCACAGGGCCAGTTGCAGGAACGAATGCAACCACAGTCACGCCGGGTATTTGGAACATGCATCGCATGCTAGAAGCCGTTGATGAATTGCCTATTAATGTGGGCTTATTTGGTAAAGGTTGCGTGAGTAGACCGGAAGCAGTTCGTGAGCAGATTGAAGCAGGGGCTATTGGTCTAAAAATTCATGAAGATTGGGGTGCAACGCCAATGGCAATTCACAATTGCCTTAATGTTGCTGATGAAATGGATGTGCAAGTCGCTATTCACTCTGACACCTTAAATGAAGGTGGTTTTTATGAAGAAACGGTAAAAGCGATAGCAGGCCGTGTGATCCATGTTTTTCATACAGAAGGTGCTGGCGGTGGGCATGCACCGGATGTGATTAAATCAGTTGGGGAGCCAAATATTTTACCAGCATCAACCAACCCAACGATGCCTTATACCATTAACACGGTAGATGAACATCTCGACATGTTAATGGTTTGCCATCACCTTGATCCTTCTATTCCTGAAGATGTGGCCTTTGCTGAATCTCGTATTCGTCGCGAAACTATTGCTGCGGAAGATATCTTACATGATATGGGTGCTATTTCTGTTATGTCGTCAGACTCACAGGCAATGGGGCGCGTAGGTGAAGTTATTCTTCGTACTTGGCAATGTGCGCACAAAATGAAATTACAACGCGGCACATTAGAAGGTGATACCGCTGAAAGTGATAATTGTCGCATTAAACGCTATGTGGCGAAATACACTATTAATCCTGCTTTAGCGCATGGTATTGCACATGAGGTGGGTTCTATTGAAAAAGGGAAGTTGGCTGATCTGGTTTTATGGGAACCGGCTTTCTTTGGCGTGAAACCCGCATTGATCATGAAAGGTGGAATGGTTGCTTATGCACCAATGGGGGATATTAACGCAGCTATTCCAACGCCTCAGCCTGTGCATTATCGCCCAATGTATGCCTGTTTAGGTAAAGCAAAATACCAAACGTCAATGATCTTTATGTCAAAAGCCGGCATTGAAGCCGGTGTGCCTGAAAAGCTTGGCTTAAAGAGCTTAATTGGTCGAGTCCAGGGTTGTCGTAGCGTGTCAAAAGCATCGATGATCCACAATAGCTATTTGCCACATATTGAGCTAGATCCACAAACTTATATTGTGAAAGCAGATGGTGTGCCATTAGTGTGTGAACCCGCAACACAATTACCGATGGCACAACGCTATTTCCTCTTTTGATGTGGATTTATTGAGAATATAGAGAATGAAAAGATTTACTCAACTTATTGATCAACAAAAAGCACTTGAAATAGCAACACGAGAAACATCGGCTCTTACTTTGTGTTTAACGATGGATGAAAGAACCAAAAGCCGTTTAAAAGTCACATTAAGTGATGGGCAAGAAGCTGGGCTGTTTTTGCCCCGTGGTACGGTGCTAAAAGAGGGCGATATTTTACTGTCAGAAGATAATACGCTAGTCACAATTGAAGCCGCAAAAGAGCAAGTTTCCACAGTGTATAGCGAAGATCCACTGTTATTAGCTCGGGTTTGTTATCACTTAGGCAATCGTCATGTTCCATTACAAATTGAAGCTGGCTGGTGTCGCTATTTTCACGATCATGTTTTAGATGATATGGCGAGAGGCTTAGGCGCAAACGTCGTCGTTGGCTTAGAGAAGTATCAGCCAGAACCGGGCGCTTACGGTGGATCATCAGGTGGTCATCATCATCACCACACCCATGACGATCACCATCATCATCATTAATTACTTGAATAAGGGAGCCTATTGATGCTTGCAGATCTACGCTTATATCAATTAGTCAGTCCTTCTTTACCTGTGGGATCGTTTACTTATTCTCAAGGGCTAGAGTGGGCAATTGAAAAAGGTTGGGTTTGTTGTCCTCAAACGTTAACGGCTTGGTTAAGTACTCAAATGACAGGTACTTTAGCAACGTTAGAGCTCCCTATATTACGACGATTACAAGAAAGCTTAGCTCAAACTAAAATGAGTGAAGTGAAATATTGGTGTGATTTTATTGTCGCAAGCCGTGAAACTAAAGAATTACGACAAGAAGAGCGCCAACGAGGTATTGCTTTTGCTCGTTTACTTCCTCAATTAGATATTGAGTTAGATGAAACCTTACAAGCCTGTGTAAAACAGACACAACTGATGGCATTTGCGTTAGCGGCTGTGAAATGGAACATTTCCTCTGAAAAGTTATGTTGTGCTTATGCTTGGGGTTGGCTTGAAAATACGGTGATGTCAGGTGTAAAACTTATTCCATTAGGACAAAGTGCAGGACAGAAAATTTTGTTTACATTAGCAGAGCAGATCCCTGCGATTGTTGAGCAATCGGCACATTGGCCCACTGAAGATATTGGAAGTTTTACACCTGCGCAAATTATTGCCAGTAGTCGTCATGAAACACAATACACTCGACTTTTTCGTTCATGAGAAACTTATATGCAAGAATATAATCAACCACTGCGTATCGGTGTTGGCGGCCCTGTTGGATCAGGCAAGACAGCACTGTTAGAAGTTCTTTGTAAAGCAATGCGTGATACATATGAAATCGCGGTTGTTACAAACGATATTTATACCCAAGAAGATGCCAAGATCTTAACGCGTGCCGAAGCATTAGACGCCGATCGTATTATCGGAGTGGAAACAGGGGGATGTCCTCATACTGCTATCCGTGAAGATGCTTCGATGAATCTTGCCGCGGTTGAAGAGTTGGCAATACGTCACAAGGATCTTGATATTGTTTTTGTGGAGAGTGGTGGTGATAACTTGAGTGCCACTTTTAGCCCAGAGCTTGCAGACTTAACCATTTATGTGATTGATGTGGCGGAAGGGGAAAAAATTCCACGTAAAGGTGGCCCAGGTATTACTCATTCTGATCTGCTCGTGATCAATAAGATCGATCTAGCTCCTTATGTTGGCGCCTCATTAGAAGTAATGGAAGCTGATACTGCTAGAATGCGTCCTGTGAAGCCTTATGTTTTCACCAACTTAAAAGAAAAAGTAGGCTTGGAAACTATTATTGATTTTATCATCGATAAAGGGATGTTAAGACGCTAACAGCCTATTTTAATGCAATTCGATTTTAGTTAAGTGAGACACTGCCAGTATCAGTTATTATTCACAAAGACTGATACTGGCAGGATAATACAAAACGATATCAAAATGCGGGATTAATTAAGGTAAGTAAATGCGGTGGTTACTTTAACTACCCCTTTGGTTTCACTGGCTATTTTCGCAACAGCAGCCCCTTCTTGGCGAGTTAAAATACCAAATAAGAACACCTCACCATTTTCAGTGATCACTTTTACCGACGAGGATTTGACTGAATCACTGCCTAAAATTTGAGAGCGAACTTTGGTTGTTAACCATGTATCTGATGATGCAGTGCCTAATGTCACCGGCTCGCCTTGGCGGACTTCATTATAGACGTTATTCACGCCTTCAACTTTACTTGCGACTTGTTTTGCCGTATCGGCAACGGACATATCAGGGCTTTGACCTGTTAATAAGATATTGCCTTGATAAGCAGTCGCCACAATACGTGAATTGCTTTTCTTGATCTGTTCATTTTTATTTAGAGCACCAGAAACACGCGCTTCCAATGTACCATCATCAACTTGTTGCCCTAATGAGCGAGGATCGGTTGCAGTTTTACCTGCAACTGCAGCCGTGCCGACAACAGCGGCACCGATGCAACCTTGCAGTAAAAGCGCAGAGCACAGCACTGCAGTGATAGGAAGCAATTTCATAGTAACTCCTTAGTCATCCTGATGTGGGAATAATGTATTATCAATTAAATCGCAGAGACAATTGACTGTTAGCATCTGAACTTCCTGTATTCTGACGGTACGTTGAGAAGGAATACGAATCTCAACGTCTTGAGGGCCTAATAACCCTGCAAGCTCTCCGCCATCATAGCCTGTTAATGCAACAATGGTCATATCTCGTGTTACAGCGGCTTCAACGGCTTTAATAATGCTTCGACTGTTACCGTGTGTCGAAATAGCAAGTAGCACATCTCCAGCTTGTCCTAATGCGCGCACTTGTTTAGCGTAGATCTCATCGTGTTGCTGATTCCCCATAATTGCAGTCATCACCACGCTATCTGTGTTTAACGATAATGCAGGCAAACTTGGACGTTCTGTTTCAAAACGATGGATCATGCTTGCGGCAAATCGCTGTGCTGTTGCTGCTGAGCTACCGTTTCCACAGCTTAATATTTTATGGCCGTTTAATAACGATTGAACCATCATCATGGCGGCTCTGGAAATAGCATCAGGTAATGCTTCTGCTGCTGCAATTTGAGTTTGGATACTCTCTGTAAAGCAGACTTTGATTCTATCAAGCACGTTAAGACCTATATAATCTAATTTAACGAATAAATTCCGTATAATCGAGAATGTTTTTTAACCATATTAACTGGCGTTGATTAAATGCACAAACATCAAAGCGACAGTCTGATGTCTCGATACTTTCTTGGCGCTGTGCTAACCAACACTTTGCTGTACGCCATAAGCGACGCCGTTTAGAGTAGGTAATGGAGCTTATCGCATCACCAAATAAGGTGTTATATCTAAAACGAACCTCAACAAATACCCATGTCTTGTTTTCCTGCATAATAAGATCAATTTCTCCGCAGGGATATCGGACATTACGCGCAATGAATATTAATCCTTGTTTGCGTAAGTATTTTAGCGCTTTTTGTTCATAGTACAGCCCTAAAAAGTAAGGGCTTTTAGAAAAATCATCCATGATTTTCTTCCTTCATTACTCATAAAACAAACCGCCATAAAGGCGGCTTATTTTTATGATAACGGAGTATATCTATTACTGTGTAACAGGTTCAATTTTACCTTGTTTAAATTGCATCCAAGGAAGTTGTCTATAAACAGTACAGTTATCTTCAACACGTAATGAGCCTGAAATACCATTAAAATGCAATGTACCTTTTGTCAGATCATTGTAATTGTTTGCTAATGACCATGCATCAATTCCCATAGCATAAAGACGCATTAATGAGTAATCGTTCGCAAATTTACTTGATGCTTTTTGCATTAACGGCAAATTAGCGCCAGTCATCAATGGAATATCACTAAATTGAATGCCATCCATTTCCATACGGAAATCAGGGCCTGTTCCACCTTGGTTGCTACGAGAGCTAACATAAATCGGTGGGCGCTTTTGGGTACTGATCGCCATATCGATCATAGGTTTAATTAAAGTCAATTCATCACTGGTGGCAATGATATAAACCGAATCAATCGCACCACCAGCAGATGGAATAGATTGAGAGTCTAATGGCAGAGGTGCATTTTCTGTTGGTAAAACAGGTGTTCCTGTCATACGAATACCGACACCGCGATTAATCGATGCTTTTAAGCTTTCAACAGAACTAAAGGTTTGTTGTAAAACTGTACCGCCACCTGTACGTTGCCATTCATCAGCAAAAGTTTGTGCCATTCTTTGGCCAAATTTATTATCTGGAACAATAATTAATGGGTTTGCTTTTTGTTGCTGACGTAAGTGTTGTGCTGCATTACGGGTTTCATCTTCAGGTGAAAGAGAGAAGAAACAGACAGTCGTTGCAGAAGGAATTGCATCTAACTCGTTTAATGCTAATACCGGTAAGCCACTTTGAAGTTCAATAGTTTTCATTACTTCTGGTTTTAGCAGAGGGCCGACAATTAAGTTAGCGCCATCTTGTTGTACTTTTTTCAGTAAGATATCAATAGGTTGACTATTGGTATCATAAACAATTACTTGGCGTGCATTTTGTGCAACGGGATCTAAACGCAGTGTGGTGTTACTTGAAAATGCAGAACTCTCTTTTTCTTTATCTTGAGTCGTTTCAGTTTTTTCGGTTGTTTCTTGTGCGGTATCCGTTGTCGGTGTTTCAGTATTTTTGATGCCTAATTCTTCTAAGATTGAAGCAAGGCTGTCATCATTTTTAGGGGATTCTGGCTCAGGCATTGCTTGAGGTTGAGGTAAGCCACTCTGCGCATCAAGGAAGCCTTGGCGAATAGCCTCTCCAAATACTTTAGCTTGCCCTGTTAAAGGTAACAATAATGCGATTTGGCTACTTGCACTAACAGAAGGCTGTGAAAGACGTAATAATGATACAGGGAGTGTTAACGCTGCTGGGTTACGAGGATAGCGAGTTTGCCATTCTCTCACGGCAGTTGATAACTTATCCGCATCATCTTTGTTGTATTCATATGTGTTGAGTAAATCTAACCAACCTTGCAGGGTATTTTCATCTGCTTTGATAACCACACCACGGCGTTGTTCTGGTGTGAGTTTGGTTAGTGTGAGCCATGTATCATCAATATTTTTCTGATGTAGCTCAGGATCGGTAATTAATGTTTCTAACCCAATATAGGCTCTAATAACATCTAAAGATGCCAGCCCTTGAGCATCATCAATCACTTTTTGAAATTGTTTCATCTCCATTTCTGCTTTTGCAGCGGGAGTGAGAGGTTGTTCTTGTTGCCCCGTCAGGGTACAACCTGACATAATCAGCGCAGAGAGTATCGCAGTATAGGATAAACCTGTTTTAAAACGCACAAAAATTGAGGAAAGCATACTGTACCCAGTGATGTTTTATAATTATGCTCAATTTTAAATCGGTCATTCGGAATAAACAATGAATCAACCTAATCGAGCAGCGGTAACGACATCCACACTGTACATAGTACCCACACCTATTGGTAATCTGGGCGATATCACCCAGCGGGCACTTGATGTGCTGTCTCATGTCGATTTAATTGCTGCAGAAGATACCCGTCATACAGGGCTTCTATTACAGCACTTTGCCATTAACGCACGTTTGTATGCGTTACATGATCATAATGAACAGCAAAAAGCAGATCAATTAATTAGCAAATTACAACAGGGGCTAAGTATCGCATTAGTCTCTGATGCAGGTACACCATTAATTAACGATCCTGGCTATCATTTAGTCAATCAATGTCGTAAACATGGCATAAATGTCGTGCCACTGCCTGGCGCTTGTGCTGCTATTACGGCACTTTCTGCTGCTGGGCTTCCTTCTGATCGTTTTTGTTATGAAGGTTTTTTACCAGCAAAAACAAAAAGTCGCCAAGATTGCCTACGTGAATTGTCAGAAGAACCTCGTACATTGATTTTTTATGAGTCAACACATCGGCTGTTAGATAGTTTAGCTGATATGGTGACAGTTTGGGGTGAAGATCGCTACGTAGTATTAGCGAGAGAGCTCACAAAAACGTGGGAAACTATTCAAGGTATGCCAGTGGGTGAATTACTCAAATGGGTACTTGAAGATGAAAATCGCCGTAAAGGTGAGATGGTTCTCATTGTTGAGGGGTATGAAAAACCCGTTGATAATGATTTTTCCCCTGAAGTGTTACGAACACTTGCGATTTTACAAAAAGAGTTACCTCTGAAAAAAGCAGCTGCTGTGACGGCTGAAATTTATGGTGTGAAGAAAAATGCACTTTATAAACACGTTATTGAGCAAAATGGTGAAGCTCAAGACGAGTAAAGTGATTTTTTAGCTTCTTTTGCTATACATTTTCTATCAGAATCCCTATAATTCGCACCCTGAGTTGACTAGACAACCGCTGCTTTATCGTTGTCCCTTCGGGGGAGACGGATAGAGGGGAGGAAAGTCCGGGCTCCACAGGGCAGGGTGCCAGATAACGTCTGGGAGGCGCGAGCCTACGACAAGTGCAGCAGAGAGTAAACCGCCGATGGCCTGTTTACAGGATCAGGTAAGGGTGA
Organism: Proteus vulgaris; assembly: GCF_011045815.1. Classification (GTDB taxonomy): domain Bacteria; phylum Pseudomonadota; class Gammaproteobacteria; order Enterobacterales; family Enterobacteriaceae; genus Proteus; species Proteus vulgaris_B. The sequence goes on from NZ_CP047344.1 coordinate 577,333, forward strand.
AAGGGTGCGGTAAGAGCGCACCGCGCAACTGGTAACAGTTTGTGGCATGGTAAACTCCACCCGGAGCAAGACCAAATAGGGGTTCTTATGGTGCGGCCCGCATTGAACCCGGGTAGGTTGCTGGAGCCAGCGCGCAAGTTCTGGCCTAGATGAATGGTTGTCCACGACAGAACCCGGCTTAACGGTCAACTCACCTCATAAAAAACCCTCGATTCACGTTGTGTTTCGAGGGTTTTCTGTTGTTAAGCCAATCTAAATCAACAATCATGAAATAATATCAATAAATAAGCCACGAAACTCAGCCGAGCTTTTTAATGTGATGCTATGGCTATCTTGAATAAAAGCGCCATCGCCACACTGTATTTGCCCATTTTCTTGTGTGGACGTTTGCAAATAGGTGCCGCCTTTTATGGATTGCAAAAAGCCTTTCTGTCCTTTTATTGGCAGTGTAATTTCATCGCCTGCTTGCAAATGAATATGATAAAGCCAAATTGTCTGCCTTAACATTAACGAGCCATCATCACCGGCAGGTGAAGCTAACAATTGATATTTTAAGTTTTCATCTAATACCAATTTTTGTGAGGCTACACTTTCTTGTTGTGGACAAGCATTTAGCCACAACTGGATACGGGTTAATGGCGTATCAGGACTGCTGTTTTTCTCAATATAGGTTTCTGTATTATGAGGTGAAATAAGTAAGCACTCATTTTCTTTTGCTGTGACTGTCCGTCCCATATTATCCAGGTATGTCGCTTCTCCTTGAAGAATAAGATTAACCACATCAACATGAGGATAAGTCTTTGCTTTAAATTCAGAATTTGGTGCAAGCACTTCTTGGTTGAGAACTCTTAGCGTGCCATAGTCTAAAAAATGAGGGTCAAAGTAGTGGCCAAAGGAAAATGTGTAGCGAGCTTGTAGCCAACCATAATCCGCTTTGCCACACTGTTGTGCTGTTCTGTATTTTATCATAGCGGTATTTTTCGAGTAGATTATCAATATATTTATCATAGAGGTATGGACTGTCTATTGTTAGCAAGTTAATCTGGTGCCTATAATCAAATTATTTGATAGAGATAAGTATAATGAGTAAAGACAAAGCAATTACGTTGGAATCTTTACGAGTCATGGATGCCATTGATCGTAGAGGGAGTTTTGCGGCAGCGGCTGATGAACTAAATCGAGTTCCATCGGCACTTAGTTATACCATGCAAAAATTAGAAGAAGATTTAGATGTTGTCCTTTTTGACCGTTCTGGTCATAGAACTAAATTTACCAATGTTGGCAGGATGCTACTTGATAGAGGACGTATATTACTTGAGGCTGCTGACAAATTAACGTCAGATGCAGAAGCCTTAGCAAGAGGTTGGGAGCCACATATCACTATTGTTTGTGAAGCACTGACACCCGCATCTCGTCTCTTTCCTTTGGTTGAAAAATTAGCTGAAAAATCCAATACACAACTGTCATTAGTGACAGAGGTATTAGCAGGGGCATGGGAAAGTTTAGAAAGTGGTAAATGCGATATTGTGATTTCACCCGATATGCATTTTCGCACTTCATCTGAAATCAACTTTCGCCCTTTATACAATACCACTAGTGTTTACGTTGCCAGCCCAGATCACCCGATCCATAACGAGCCTGAACCATTAGCAGAAGAAACTCGCTTAAAATATCGGGGCATTGCAATTGCAGATACGGCAAGAGAACGCCCTGTTTTAACCGTATTATTATTAGATAAACAACGCCGTTTAACGGTCAGTTCTATTGAAGATAAACGCCGTGCGTTAATTGCAGGTTTAGGTGTGGCGACAATGCCAATTGATTTAATTGAAGATGATATTAAAGAAGGGCGCTTACGTGTTGTTGGCCCAGAATATCATCATGAAAATAATATTATTATGGCATGGCGAAGAGACAGCATGGGTGAAGCTAAATCGTGGTGCTTACGTGAGATCCCAAAACTTTTTGCGAATGACAAAAAATAGTTTTGCACATCAATAATGTTTGTGTTTTAGATATCGATAAAAATATAGACACTAATATTAGGCGGAAGCTTCCGCCTAATTAAAAATGGATCACTCCACCGCAACTAATACACAGCCCTTTAAACAACCGCATTGCACTTTATGTCCTTCTAACGCGACGGGGATATTGTTTATTTTCATCATTGCATCACCTTCAATAATTTTGCCTTTTTGCTGACAATCAGGGCAATAGACTTCATCGCCTAAACATGCAATTTCATGAGTTTGTTTTGCTAATAAAGAACCGCTTAATACGGTTCCTTTTGTATTGGTGGTATCATTTTTTAAGATGAACTTTCGTCCTTGAATTGTGCTACGCATGTTTAGCTTTCTCTTTATTACTAGTATTAATTAATTTCCTAAAGTTATTCCAAACTGCCAAGGAATAAGATCTGGAAAATCTAATTTTCCATACCATTTAGGGCGTAATATGTCTTGAAAGCATCCTAAATTATCAATATATTGAGCGATTACACATAAATAAGTGATAGTACCTTTATTGATAGATGAAGATTGAATATTTTCAATTGCACTATTAATAAATAATTTTTTTTCTTTAAGTGGTTCTTTAAATCGACATAATGGATCTTGAAAAATGATTTTATCAAGCTCTTTTTCTAATGTAGATTGTCTAGTACTGATATAAAAATAACTATTTTTAATATCCTCAATAAAAGAATCAGTATTCTCCTTTAATATTAGATCTTTTTTAAGGTTGATTTTTTCTTGTAGCCAAGATTGGCTTTCTTTATTTTTATGAACGATAATATTATTCATATTTATTTCTAATTCTTTATAAAAAAAAGATTTTTTATAAAACTGACCAAAATAAATCATTAATATCGTTTGAAAAACACATAAATATTGGCTGGTACGATGTTGTTTATCAAAATAGTGATAATTTCTTTTCAAAATTTCCAATAGTGCTTTTTGTTTAATATTATAATAATCTAACACTAATTTATGCTCATCTTCAAGGAATTCTATTGCTTCCATATAGAATTCCTGAAGAATATTGTCCTTAATTATCTGTTTGCTTTTTGCTGTCAATATCATTTTATAACAAAAGCCTTAGTTTAATTTTAATCAAGACTAAAATAATGTATGAATGACTTTTAGCTCTGGGTTTATTTTAATTAAATCATCCGTAATTTGATGATAGATATCCGGCATATTCTCTAACCAACCCACCATATCAGGTCGATGATCGATAGCCATCGGTGTTTTTAATAATGGATGATCGATTATAGGGGTACTTAAGCCATGACGAGCACGAAAATTTTTCACGGCTTGATATTCAAAAGGCCAAGCAATGAGTATTTCCATATCAACTTCATAACCTGTTGCACTTTGTTCATTTTCATTATTTCGAAATAATGCTGACCACTGAATATGTTTATCGCATAATTCCATCAGCCATGGAATTAAAATTTCATCATTCTCACAATAGAGGGCTTCTTGGCAAAAGCGTTGATAAAAAGGATCAATCGGAATGCCCGTACTTTCCCAATCAATGGTTTCTTTTTTTTCACTGGCTAACATTTCAATCGCTAATACACCTAGCTTTTGAGGGCGTGTATACATGGGGAGTGAGTTTGCCATTTTACCTGATTGAATATTTTTTATTATTTTGTCGTAACAAATTTGGCTAGACTTAAAATAATTACAAGCAAAATTCATTAGTAATATTTCACCTTGCTCTGCAAGGTCAAAAAAATTCTTATCTCTTTCAAATTGATCAAAATAACCTGATACAAAGCATAAGTTTTTATGATATAGAAAACGTTCTAATGAATAAGGAACCTTATTTTTTTTTCTATAAGTTTGAATGATGTAAATAAGGGCAATACCCGATGAATTAAAGTTAATAGTAGATATATAATCAATATATTTATCTTTATTATTTGAATCTAATTCATTAATAATTTCATAAAAGTCTTCATTAATAATATTATTAATATCAATAGTATCACGAATAGTTCTATTGGCTATTTTTTCAATATAATTTATCACCCGGCTTGTACGACTCATTTATTTAAATCCTCAATTATATAGAAAGAATCATATTTTTTATTACTAGAAATATCAAATTTATTATCTATTCCTACAGTTAATTTGAAACCACTAATACTCCCTCTTTTGGCATCATTCTCTATTTTATTCAATAAAATTCTTTTATTTCTATCTAATCCATACTCATTAATTCCATCCAGAATAGAATCTTGGGATAATTGAATATGTTTTCTTAGATTTTTTATATAGTCTTTTTGGAAATCACTAGCTTTTCCTCCTGTTGGCGTTGAATTAGCACCAAATTTATCTTTCATCACTGTTTTGATTTCAAAAGTTACCCAATCTGGTGGAGGTGGGTCTATCTTACAAATCAAGTCTATTCCTTGCCCCTTTTTATTCTGTAATGCTATCATTTTTTCAGGATCAAAGCTTTTACCGTATAAAGGATGTGGGACTTTTTTATTATCATTATTACCCTTTTTAAGGATTAGCTCTTTATTTACAAGTGGTGCCTTACCACTTCTGGTTTTTAAAAACAATTTATCAAATAATGTTCCCTTTTTAATTTCATTAATAACGTGGCTTTCACCCACATACCCAACAAAGTGAGCCAATTTTAATGATGCAACGCCATCATAAAACAGATTGGATTGTAATATTTTATTAAGATCATGATGTGATTTTAAATTAATCTCTACGTGTCCAGTGACTCGATGCGTACTTCCCTTAGGTTTACCCTGAATACGTAGAATACATGAGCCGTCAGCTTTAGGACCAAAACAAGAGACAATTGTATCATCAAAATGTGTTTGAAATGTTTTTCCTACCATTTTAAATTGAGTAATATTAACATCACCTAATTTTTTTATTTCATATTTATTTGTGACACTGACATTAATAGAGTGAGTTTCATCATATTTGATAGGTCTTGGCTTATTCGCCATAAATATAATCCTTTATATTTTTATTTATTAATATCTATAATTTCAGGTTCTCCCGTAATTAAACTCACAGAAATCGCAGTGCCTAAACTTGTGCTTACTCCACTTGTTATTACTTGAGTTTTAACTTTTTTACCAAAACACATAAACATATTCATGGCATGATAGGTTGTGACAAAGCCTTTAGTCTCTCCTGTTTTTGAATCAAGATATTTCATTGAGTTTAATAAAATATTATATCCTTTATCATTATTATATCCCCATAAAGCAGAGGTATCTTCTATTAACTCATTTGTTGTATAGATTATATTAAATCCTTCGGCAATTAGTGGTAAAGCTCTAGCACCATTTTTAGCAAGTGTTAATACACCACCAATACCTGTTAATAAAAAGGCAATGTCAACAACAATTGACTTCCCTAATTCTATTTTCTCTTTAACTTCTTGTTCTTTAATTTCAGAAATAATAAAAGAGACTAAATCACTAGCTAATTCATTGTAATCCTTTTCAGTTATCTTATTTTTTTTATCTTCTCCTAACTCTAATCCTTTTATTATTAATTTAGGTGTAATTGTAATCGTTCGTTTTTTACTTTTGTAATCAACATGAGATAACATAACATTTTTATAGCCAAGCAACATTTTGATTTCATCTTGTTGATCGACGGCACCATCAATGCTACTAAAGTCTTGTATTCCATGAATACACGTTCTTATTAATTGGAAATCAATTTTATAATGATATTTATTATATTTTGATTTCATGCCCTTATAGGTTAATCCTGCATCTTCTGGTCTTTCATTTGCAGGTATGAATGCGAGCATGAAATTAAGAAAATCTTCAGTATTTTCACCACCATCAGGATCAAAATGATTGCGAATAGCTTCTTGTAATTTATCGTGACCTTTAATTTCTTCTGCTATCAATCGTATTTTAGGATCGAAGGAATCGTTTTGGCTAACTTGTTCAACATAGGCCATTAAAGCATCAAGAGGGATACCTGTCGGCATAGTTTCATGCTCTAATTCTCCTGGAAATTGTTCACTTTCTACTTCTTCCCAATCTTCATCAAAAGGGCTACGAGAAAACTTATCTAATGCGTCAATAATGTTTTTATCGTCAGATAAAAAAACACCTTCTTTGATGTTATTTTCACATGGCTGTGTTTCTATATTGTTATTCACAGCTTCATCTTTAAATTTATCGCCTAATGCCATTACATATCCTTATTGTAATATTAAAAATTGGTTAGCTCTGATATCATCCGCTAAAATAAATAGAATGTTATCCATAAATTGGATATAGTCCTTAACAGGTAGATAAGGTAATAATTTTTTTACTGTTAAGGGATCATAATATCTAAACATTAACCATTTATTTTTTTCCTCATCAAAAATCTGATTAAATTTACGTAATTGATATGATAATTCTTTCAAAGATAATCGTGAGCGTAAATAGATCCCGATGGGATTTTCAATACTATTATCAAATAGCCAATTGGTGAAAGGATGCTCTAGTTTTAATTTAACTAAATAAGGGGCATAGTAAGAATAATTTTCAGCACTCTTTCCTTTCCAAAGGCAACAGTATTCTGTTTCAAATATATCAAGTAAAATAGCAATATCTGGCCGTTTTATTGCATCAATAATAGTCCAAACATGGCTATCAATAACTTCATTTCCTTTTATAATATGTTTATCGCCATAACGAGAAAAAGGAATTCCATTAAATAAATACGATGTTATTTTTTTTAATTTACTTTCTTTATCCAGATTTAATTCATAAGGAATAGAAGCTAAACGAGATACTTTATTCATTATCTTCCGCTTCCTTTTTTATTTTTGCACAAACCTCACAAAAAGGGATTCCCTCTTCTGTTGCTGCTGTTAGTGCATTTATTTGATCAATGCCACCACCATCAATATTGACCGATGAAGTATTAATTTTTAGTTGCTTGGCCTTTATTGTGATCCCCATCTCGTCAATAATAATACTTCCACCTGAACCCGCTAATGTCAGTTTTTTCTCAGCATGAATAATATAAAGTGGTGACTGTGATAATAATTTAGTTTTAATTTCCTCATGCATATTGCCTTCAACTATTACTTTTTTCTGACCACCAATTTGAATAAGTTGATCAGCAAAAATAATTGATTTCTTACTACTATTAATAATTTCTGTCTTATTTCTATCGATTTGAGTTTCTTGATCTTGAGAAATATGAATAACAGAATTACGACCTATTTTTTCGTAATGATCTCTACCTACTTCTGTTCTTTTATCATTACCAATCTTTTCTTGTTGATCGACACCAACCTTTTTCTGGCGGCTATGATTAATGGTATGAAATTCATCATTTAATACATGAGTGCGGTGATCCCGTTGCGCATGTAAATACACTTCTTCACGTCCTCCGGCGTCCTCAAATCGCAGTTCATTAAATCCTGTGCCTTTATGCGTCTTAGTGCGAAATGTGGTTCGGGTTTGTTCTTTGGGTAAGTCCAGTGGGGGGGCATTACGACCGTTATAGGTGCAACCGGTGATAATTGGTCTATCAATATCGCCATTTAAATAAGACACAATCACCTCTTGCCCAATGCGAGGGATCACCATAAAACCGAAGCCATCGCCATTCCAACCCTGTGCAACGCGCAACCAACACGAACCACTATGATCAGGCTTTCCGCGTCTATCCCAATGAAAATAAACTTTTACCGCGCCTTGTTCATTGGTGTAAATCTCCTCACCTTCTGGACCAACGACTGTCGCCAACTCATCACCATCCGCCAGCGGTTTATAATGAAAAGGCGGTCGCCATTCCTGCGTACCGGGAATAAAAGTGACATTATTTGACAGTTGAGTTCCCTCACCGCCACCGTTATCCGCAGAGGGTTGTACGCCATGATGCGAAACGCTGATCACCTGCCAACGCGAATTCATACGCGCACTTGGATGATGGGTTAAGGTAAATATTTTGCCCGGCATTAACGCAAAACAGTTGGTACTTGCCGAGCCTGTTTGACGATAATTTTGAGATTGCTCATAACGCAATTGATTCAATGGCTGAGCTTCTGCCTCTTCTTGAAAACGGCCATAGCTTTCAAAAACAGGGTGTTGTTGATGGACGTCACCCGTTGTGTTTTGTGATAACGGGTAAGAAGGACGTATTGGGTTATAATCTTTGTCAATACGCACATCACTGCATAAACGTTCGGTATAGCGCCATGTGGTGGCAGTGGTATCCGTAATATCCGTTTCAGCTTGTGGGTTATACGTCAGCGTGATCCCCGCCGTCATCCCTAAATGATTGTCGCTATAAAACAGTTTTGGCCCTTCTTCAAACCAAAAATTGATCCCCTCTTCAAACGCTAAACGACACCAGAATGCATAAGCAGATTCACGCTTTTGCGTGATATAGCGGCGAGTTTGATGCAGTTCAGGTTGATAGAATTGCTTGTCATATTTGATATGTGCTTCATCTAGCAATTGCTGAAGAATTTGTGGCACCGTTTTATTCTGGAAAATACGGCTATCTTGGTTCAGCGTCATCACCCACATTTCTGGGCGAATAACAAATTGATACCACGTTTTAACGCCGTCTGTGTTGCCTTGTTCGGCACTCGCCAGTAAGCCTTGAACCGTGCGGATTGTTTTACCGTCACGACTGACGGTTAACGATGAAGCCACGCCTAATTGGTTGGCAAAATCAATATCACGTTGCTCGCTCACCGCGTGTATCGACAGAGTGAAAAGTTCTGATAATCCTTCGTTTAAATCAAACTGAGTGACTTGAAAAGTGCTTTTAGGTAAATCGCCAATTTGGCAAGTAAACACTAATCCGGTATGAAGTAATCCCTTTCCTAGGGTGTCGAGTAATTCGCTGTATTTTTTAATGCGAGCGTGTTGTTCTGAGAATGTCATCCCCATTTTAAAGGAGGGTGATGATGTAGGATCATCTAATACCAAACGGGGTTTAGGGGGGTTGTTAGCGTCATTCGTTGACATAAAAGCTCCGATTTAAATGTGACAAACACGCAATAAAAAAGACAAAAAAATAAGCCTAAAAAAGTATCTATTGAATAATAGGCTCATAACAGAGCCTTTAATTGATTAGAGTAGCTTAAGTACTTTTAATAAGAAGTAAAGGAAGAGGCGGGGAGAACAAGCATTATATCCTCGTAGGATAAGTGACTTAGCGTAAAATAATTGTTCATACGGTATTTACTACTTTCGTTCCTTAAAATAAGTGTATTTACTTATATTATTCTCTTTCGTAAATGTCCGAAATCTCGCTAAGGCCAGTCAGGTCTAATGTACATGAATTTTTAATATGTAACAAAATGTGTATTTTATTTCAAATTGTAACATCGTTGATTTGTAAGGGAAAAATAACATGCTTTTCAAAATAATAAGCTAACTACGATTTTTATCATCAATGACGAAAAAAACCGCACCTAAAATTTCACACATCACAGAAGATTCATTTAAATAAAGACAAAAATATCACTGATAGAGTGAATTTGAGGATGGGGTGAGGGAAACAGAAAGAAAATTAATAAAATTTATATAAATACAGTTAAAAAAAAAGAACCCTATGTTTAAAACATGGGGTTCTTATCGATTTAAAGATCCCCTAGAGGATCTTTTTTGTTTCTAAATGGGTTATTACCAATTTTTATTGAAAATACGATCTAAGCTCCATTTACCTGGACCTGTCACAACGAGTAATAAATATCCGCCAGCGATTGTCATATTTTTCATAAACATTAATTGGTTCATGCCTTCAGCAAAATTGCTGTGGAACAGCAGTGCGGTTAGAAGAGTAAATACCGCAGTAAAAATTGCAGTGGTGCGAGTTAAGAAACCAAATAAGATTGCTAATCCACCACCTAATTCTAATAAAATAGTCAGTGGTAATAAGAAACCGGGAACGCCCATTGCTTGCATATATTGCTGTGTACCTTCATATGCGCCAATTTTTCCGTAGCCTGCGCTGATAAATAAAATCGGCATTAAAATACGGGCAATTAATAACGCAATGTCTTCAAATTTTTTCATAATATTTATTCCTAATAAAACTCTATTATCTGCAATGTATATCTGTTTATATTTGTATTTTCGTCGGTTATTTTTCTACTTTTAGATTTAATAACCACGGCTACGGTGTGAGATAGATAATAATGGGAAATTGAAAAAGAGGATATTAAGAAGAATTAACATTCTTAGACAAAAAAATTGATGTTCAATCTGAGGTTTTTTTGAAGGACTTCTGTATTGCTCGAATTAAGCCAATTGCACCGATAGCGCGTTGTCCTAACCGTATGATTTTTTTAGGGTGTTTAATACTGTAAAGAGAAATAAAACTAGCGCCTACTAAAAAAGCAGGTTTTAAAGAGACTAAAATCCGCCACGCTTTATCATAAGGCTCTGTCGCATCAAGCCAAGTTTGTGTACCTTGCCCCAAATCAGAGCGCTGTTGCTGAATTTTATTCAACAACAGCTTTTTACGTCTTGAGAGAACACTCTGCTTATTTTGTTTGTTCATCATGATATTGCTCCAAAAGACGTTTATCTAATTCCAGTTGTTGGCGGGTGTCGCCTAATAAGGTGGAATTTCGTGCTTTCTTTAATGTCATGATGGCGCCAATAAGGGCGCAGAAAAGCAAAGTCGCTGTTGTAACCGCTAAAGTATAAATTCGGTATTCTGGGGGAATAACCCAAAATAACAATATAAGCAGGCTCATTAGACCGAATGCGGTAAGTAACAAGGTGACTCCAGCCATTAAAATAAGCTGGATCAAGGTGGTTTTTTCTTCTTCCAGTTCAATGGCTATTAATTGTAGGCGAGTTTCAACCATGCCTATAACGATAGCTCCAATTCTACTGAGAGAATTCAGAACCCCAGATGCGGGGCCCTGTGGTCTTTGAGTATCACTCATTATAAATTAGCGTTTTGCAAGTAGAACGCCAAGAACAACACCAACAGCAGCACCGATACCAACACCTGTCCATGGATTTTCACGAACATAGTTATCTGCTTTTCCTGCCATTTCTTTCGTGTTATCGACAATTTCTCGACCTGCATCACTGAGTTTTGCTCGAGAACCTTTTATTGCCGATTCTGCTTTTGCACGCAGACTTTGGATTTCTTCTTTGGATTTATCTGCAGAGGAGTTCAGTACTTCTTCTAGAGTATCAGCAAGAGATTTCAATTCACTACGCAGATCTTCATTTGAACGTTGTTGAGACATAATTAACTCCTTTAATAGAGATAGAATGTAGTACTTATAACAATAGACTAATTTTACAGCTTAATGAAATTAAATAACGACTTAAAAGTGAAAAAAAGAGATAAATCTTAATTAAATGGGAGGATTAAAGGAGCTTAGAAGTGTGTATTCTGAAAAAAAGACCTGTTCAATATGATGAAACAGGTCTCTATTATTTTTTGCTGTGTAATTCCTATCGGAATATCTTGATAGTATTTAATTCGTATTAAGCTTTTCTTTTCTTTTTAATAACCACCCAGATGCTACCAATTAAACCGATCACTAATAGGCAAACAGGTAATAGCATAAGAATATTCATTAAATAGTGTTCGTATTGGCGAAATAGCGGACTGTTACCGAGTAAATAGCCTAGCGTTGTTAAAATACCTACCCATAAAAGCCCACTTAACCAATTGAAAATCTGAAAGCGGGTATTATTCAATCCAGCAAGGCCAGCAATCGTTGGTAACAATGTTCTAACGAACGCTAAAAAACGGCCAATAAGTAATGCGGCTAAGCCATGGCGATGAAAAAGCCCATGTGCGCGCTGGTGATAATGTTCTGGTAGATGTGACAGCCAACTACGTACTAATTTTGTATTACCAAGCCATCGTCCTTGAAGATAGCCCAGCCAGCAGCCTAGGCTCGCACCTGCGGTTAAAATAAGTAAGGTCAATGGAAAGTCCATTGTATCTTTAGCAATTAACACACCCACTAAAATTAATAAGCTATCTCCTGGTAAGAAAGCTGCGGGTAATACTCCGTTTTCTAGGAATAGTATGGTGAATAATAAAATGTAGATAATCCATATTAATGAGGGATTAGCTAAGGTTTCGTAATCTTGATGCCATAGCGCCAAGAAGAGCTCTCTTACGATTTCCATATAAAAGGCTTCCTAAAACTGAGTCATTTGGGGGTAAATGTAAATTCAATAAGTGTTGTAATCCATTTACCCGTTTTCCACTTCATAGGGTCTATTTTTCATTGTTTAAAACAGCAACACTCTAACAAAATCAGGAAAAACTAGACAGAAAATTTTTCAACTCTATAACGAGATAACTTACCCATAGATATGGGATCTTGAAAAATAGACATCTAATCTCTTTTCGAATTCAGAGTAGGGGATTTTTTAAAAGAAAACCTTAAGAGCTAGAATGCTAAGAAGAGAAATATCACATTTTGTTTTAATCAAAAAAAGATAAATTTTTAATATTCTTTGAAAGAAAATAAAAAAGTTATCTTATTTATATTACACATTTTTTGTCTATTATTTATACAGTTACGAATAGATAGCGTGATTAATTGTTAGTTATTATGTTAATAAAAAAACTGATTAATTGATTAAAAGAATAAAAAATAGCAGAGTGAAAATAAAAAATAAGTAATATGACCAAGCATAACTTACTGATAATAATAATTTCTTTCATTTCCGATTGGTATACTAAAAAGAACAAAATCCTATTATGATCACAGTTATGTTATTTTTTTGTTAACAATAACGGTTAATGCTGTATATTTTGCATAATCAGCTTTTCAGCGCGATTCAATTCCTTATACTGGCATTGCAAACACTCAAAAATGCTTTTTTTTAATATTATTTTAAGTAATGGAATAGCTATGGATAAACAACAATCCAGAGTCTTCAGCCTGTTCTTTAAGGGAAGCCTCGTCAAACAAATACTCGTTGGTTTAGTCGCAGGGATCTTACTCGCTTGGTTAGCACCAGAAGTTGCCAAGATGATGAGTTTGTTAGGTACTCTGTTTATTAATGCTCTAAAAGCTGTTGCGCCAGTATTGGTATGGGTGCTGGTAATGGCTTCGATTGCTAATCATCGTCAAGGGCAAAAATCAAATATTCGCCCCGTGTTAGTTTTATATCTGCTAGCAACGTTCTTTGCTGCATTAACTGCTGTTGTTGCAAGCTTTATGTTCCCATCAGTTTTAACGCTAGTTGTTAATGAATCACAACTGTCACCACCTGAAAATATCGCTGAAGTGCTTAAAGGGGTATTAATTAATGTGGTCGCAAACCCTGTTGATGCACTTATCAACGGCAACTACATGGGGATCTTAGCATGGTCTATTGGGTTAGGTTTAGCATTACGCCATGCAAGTGATACCACTAAAGCTTTAACACAAGATTTAGCGGATGCAGTGACAAACTTAGTACGTGTTGTTATTCGTTTAGCTCCTATCGGTATTTTTGGTTTAGTGTCGTCAACTATCGCAACAACTGGCTTTGAAGTTTTAGCGGGTTATTTACAGGTTCTGATTGTACTGATTGGCTGTATGCTGTTTGTTGCTTTAGTCGTGAATCCATTGATTGTATTTTGGAAAATCCGCAGTAACCCATATCCATTAGTATGGGCATGTTTGCGTGAAAGTGGTGTAACCGCCTTCTTTACACGTAGCTCAGCAGCAAACATCCCTGTGAATATGGCAATGTGCCGTCGTATGAATTTAGATGAAGACACTTATTCTGTCTCAATTCCATTAGGTGCGACCATCAATATGGGTGGTGCGGCAATTACTATCACTATTTTGACATTAGCGGCAGTCAACACATTGGGTATGCCTGTTGATGTGCCAACTGCACTATTATTAAGCCTTGTTGCTGCAGTTTGTGCATGTGGTGCATCTGGTGTTGCTGGGGGATCTTTACTGTTAATTCCACTAGCTTGTAGCATGTTTGGTATTAGCAATGATATTGCTATGCAAGTGGTTGCCGTGGGTGTGATGATTGGTGTGTTACAAGATTCAGCTGAAACCGCACTGAATTCATCAACAGATGTTCTCTTTACTGCAACAGTCTGTATCGCAGAAGATAATCGTATTTCAGATAATCCATTAACTGAAAAAAATAATGGGTAAAAAGGGTAAGTAGTAAGACAGGAAGAGCTGTAAAAATAATAATCAATAATAAAAAAATAGAACCCCACATTTTTATGTGGGGTTTCTTTTTTACTCAAGCACTGAAAAAGGATTAAATATTGAGAGCTAATTCTGTTCCTTGCCTAATAGCGCGTTTTGCATCTAATGCACTAGCATCTTTAGCACCGCCGATAAGATGGACTTTTGTATGGACATTTTCTAAAGAAGTAAGCAAAGGATGATAAGCGCGTTGCCCTGTACATAATATAATATTATCAGCCACAAGAAGTTGTTGTTTTCCATCTTGTTCAATAACAAGACCTTCTGGCGTAATTTTTTGATAATGGCAATGTGTTAAGAATTTAACGCCTTTTTTCTCCAGCGTTAAACGATGTATCCAACCCGTTGTTTTACCTAAATTCAATCCTATCTTTCCGGCTTTACGTTGAGTCATAACAATCTGTTTATTATCATCTTTTAAGTGATTTTCTGGTTTTATTCCGCCACGATATGAAAGCGTCGGATCAATGCCCCATTCTTTGTTAAAAGCACAGGGGCTTAGGCTACTGCATTGCCCTTTTTGCGTAAGATAGAGACCAGTATCAAAGCCAATACCTCCGCTACCAATAATCACGACTCTTTTACCCACGGGTTGATGGCGCTTTAAAACATCCAAATAAGTTTTAACAATTGTATTATCTCGGCCTTCTATATCAGGAAGGTGTGGTGTTACACCACTGGCTAAAACAATTTCATCAAAGTGTTTAAGATGATGAGGAGTGGCTTCAGTATTATTTTTAACAATCACACCAGTGAGTTGTAACTGTCGTTTAAAGTAACGCAAGGTTTCCTTAAACTCTTCTTTTCCGGGAATTTGGCTAGCAATATTCAACTGCCCACCAATAACATCTTCTTTTTCAAAGAGTGTTACATGGTGACCACGTTTAGCCGCTGTTATAGCAAAAGATAATCCCGCTGGCCCTGCGCCGACAACAGCCAGTTTTTTAGGTTGTTGGGTTGGAATAACCAGAAGTTCGGTTTCTCGACAAGCAAAAGGATTGACTAAACAAGATGCTGTTTGTCCTGAAAATATTTCATCAAGGCACGCTTGATTGCAAGCAATACAGGTATTGATTTCATCTTCACGCCCTAATTGTGCTTTTAGGACAAACTCAGGATCAGCAAGAAAAGGGCGTGCCATTGAAATCATGTCGGCACAGCCTTCCGCTAAAATGGCTTCTGCGGTTTGTGGTGTGTTAATACGGTTTGATGTAATAAGAGGAATATTCACTTGGCCCATTAATTCGCGTGTTACATTCGCAAATTGGCCTCTTGGTACCATCGTGGCTATCGTTGGAATTCGAGCTTCATGCCAGCCAATCCCTGTATTGATCATTGTAGCGCCTGCTTTCTCAACAGCTTTGGCAAGATAAACAACTTCTGATGCATCTGAACCATTTTTAATTAAATCCAGCATAGAAAGACGGTAAATAATAATAAACTGCTCACCAACGGCTTTTTTTATGCCTTCAAGAATACGTAAAGCGAAGCGACAACGATTTTCAATATTGCCACCCCATTGATCGTTACGCTGATTCGTATGGTTAACTAAAAACTGATTAATTAAATAACCTTCAGATCCCATTATCTCAACACCATCATAGCCCGCTTTTTGAGCTAATTGAGCGCAGTGAATGTAGTCATCAATAGTTTGTTCAATTTGTTCATGACTCATTTCTTTTGGCATAAAGGGGGTTATTGGTGATTGAATAGCAGAAGGCGCCACCAAATTAGGTTGGTAACTATAACGACCAGTATGCAATATCTGTAATGCAATTTTTCCACCTTGCTGATGAACGGCATCAGTAACCAATTGATGTGGTGCAAGCTGGGATTCAGACATTAATGTTGCGGCGTGCGGTAATAATACACCTTGCTTATTCGGTGATATCCCTCCAGTAACAATAAGTGCAACGCCTGCGGCGGCTCTTTGTGCATAAAATTGTGCAAGTTTTGGAGCATCTTTAGGGTCTTCTTCAAGACCAGTATGCATAGAGCCCATTAACATTCGATTTTTCAGTACAGTAAACCCTAAATCAAGGGGAGAAAATAGATGAGAATAATGTGCCATCAGATACCCTTTTTAGACTGGTCAGATGAGATATCTATAGCATAACGAGAAGTGAGTGATTAAGAGTTCATTATGTTAACAAGTTGTGATCTTAATCATGGAAAAGGTGAATAGCACGTTATAAAGCAATAATAATCTAAGTGATTACTTAATGAGAACAAATAGTGATAATAAAAATCACACTCATTCATAATATTTCATCATATAATGTAGTGTACCTATTAATACGTATTAAAAACACACATCACTATTTTGAATTTGGAGACGTTATGATTAATAAATTTAATCAACTTGTTGACTGTTCTGACTTGGGTAAATTGATACTACGTGTTTCTCTTGGAGTTTTAATGTTATTACATGGACTTCATAAAATGGAACCGGGTGGATTAGCTGGTATTCAGGGTATGTTAGCTAATTTTAATCTACCCGCCTTTATTGCATACGGCACAGTAATAGGGGAAGTTGTCGCGCCTATCTTACTGATTATTGGCCTATTTACTCGCGCCTCAGCACTTGTTTTAGCCGGTACAATGTTTGTTGCTGTCTTGATGGTTCACTCAGGTGATCTATTTGCATTAAATCCCAAAACAGGAGGATGGGCACCAGAAAGTGCGGGCTTCTATTTATTTGCAGCAATTGCTGTGATGTTTTTAGGTAGCGGTCGTTTTGCCATTAAAAAAGATTAGCAAATTTAATAGTCAATAAATTTGAATTTAATTGCTGTGACTTGATTAGAATTGATGAACAAACGCCCAGATTTCTAAATGTATTTACATTAGAACTGGGCGTTTTCTTTTAGACAATATTATAACTTATTGATTTTAAATGTGGGTTATTTTTTATTCGCAGGTGTTAGCTTAAAGACCTTCTCATTTTCACCTAACCATTGGTGAGCCACTTGATTTATATCGTTAACATTTAATGTTTTTATAATGGCAGGATCAGTAAGTAAACGCTGATACTGTTGGTCATCAGTTGCAACTTGAGCAAGGGCTTCTGTCCAATAACTTGCACTGTCATTTACCTGTGAATTTTCAGTTAGCCAGATATTTTTAGCCTCTTGTAGCTCTTTCTCTGTAATGCCTGACTGTTTAACTTCATTCACGACTTTACGAGCAAGGGCAATTAATTCATCTGCACGCTCAGGTGATGCCGTAAAGTTTAAACGGCCGGTATAGTAGCTTGTAGGCACTTTCGTTAACATTTCAGAGAATCCAAGTGAATAAATTCCACCCGCTCTTTCACGTAGATTGAGTCTTAAACGTTGGCTGATCACAGTATCCAGTAAATTTAACGCAAGCACTTGTTGTTGTGACCATTGAGCTGGTGCTGCATATTGAATACTTACCATACTCTTATCACTGCTTGCGATAGGGTATGTTTTGCTAAATGAAGTTAGCTTTGGATTAATGGCAGGATCTGCCCAGAATAGACGCTGTTCCGAGCGTGTCGGGAGACTTGCAACCCAGCGCTCAATCAGAGGTTTTACCTGATTAATATTGACAGGGCCACTGATAACTAATGTCATATCAGCAGGTTGCCCTAAGATCATTTGGTTTGTTTGCTGTAATTGTTGGGCTGTAAATTGCTTCCAAGTACCTTGAGGTGAAACTACAAGGCGCTCGCCATTTTGATAACTTTCTTTATTGATACTATCTAAGAACGTACGTTCAACAGGGGTTTTTGAAATACCTAATGCCATGGCTTGCTTTTGTTGCTCTAACTTCTCACCATTAAATTGTGGAGAAGTTATTTTTAGATGCATTAAGGTTAGCAAGGTTTCTAATTCATCAATTGGCGCTTCGCCACGGAAACCATGGAATAACAGTTCGCTGTAAGGGCGCAAACTAATTTGATGTTGCTTGGTAAATAGCGCTAATTCACGTGCGTTGTAATGGCTGTATCCACTCACTTCAGGTAATTTCAATGCCCATTGCACCATACCTAAGCTTTGGTTTGTTTCAAGTGATGAGCCACCCGGAATACGCAGTGAAACTTGAATATTATCTTTGAGATAACTGTCATTTTTCACAATCACTTTTACGTTATTGCTCAGAGTCCACTGTTGCGTTTTTTCAATAGGGAGTGATTGCGTTGAAACAATTGAACCTGTGAGTTCAGGTTTAATATCTAATACAACAGCTTGCGTTTTTAGGGTAAATGCTCCTGGATTTGACTGTCTAATTTCTTGCCAACGTTGTGCTGCTTTAGTTGCATTAAATAAATTAGCATCACTATCCGGGCCAATCACAGCAACTCGTGGTGATGCCTGTTTTAGATATTGAGCAAAATAAGCTGACAATGTTTCAGGGGTCACTTTATTGATTAATTGATAGCTTAAATTTAGGGCCTGTTTTTTAGTTTGAATTGGCATTTCCAATTCAATGGCTGTTGTGATTTGGTTGGCTAAATAATCGTGCTCATAACGCTCTTCACCCGCAGCTTGTTGGCTTAGGCGTTTTAGCATTGCATTACGAGCATTATCTAACTCTTCTTGAGTCACTGGAACAGAGGCGAGGCGTTGAACTTCTGTAAATAAGATATCTAATGTACCTTGGTAATCATTACCTTTAGGGTGGGCAATCATCAATTGTTGTGAACGGCGAGGATCTAATATTGCGCCTTGAGCATTAGCGCTAATGGAAGCCGTTAAACCATTATCAACGATAGTGGAGAAACGTTGATTTAAAATTGATAGCCATAATGAATCCATTAAATCTTCATATTGACCTTGGCGACTATTTAAAGGTGCTGGTAAAGTCCACTGTAAGGTAAACTGTAAAATACGTGAACCTTGCTCTTTGTCGAAAATCGTTTTAACCAGTAGATCTTTATGATCGATAAAATTGTGCCAAGAAGGATCATCAATTCCTTTGTTTTCGCTATTTTTAGCGTTAAACAGTTGCTTAATATCCGCAATAGCATCACCCTGATTAAAGTTACCGACCAGTACTAATGCCATTCTTTCTGGTTGATACCAAGTATCGTAATAGCGTTTTGCATCTTTCACATCGCCATGTTTAACAATTTCTAAATCGCCAATAGGATCACGATCCAGATAACGGCTCCCGTAATAACGTAATTCTTCTAATTGGCGGTTAATACGAAAACCGATACCTTGGCGCAAACGCCACTCTTCAACAATAACAGGGCGTTCTTTATCAAACTCAATAGGGTCAAATGTCATTTCAAATGCCCAGTCTGATAAGATCCTTAATCCTGTTTTAATTTGGATCGGGTTTGCATTCGGCAATGACAGTTTATAGGTCGTTGCATTTAAGCTTGTCGCAGCATTAACATGACTACCTAATTTCATACCTAGGCTTTCAAGTTGTTTAAAGCCGGTTGTTCCCGGAAAATGAGTTGTACCTTTAAATGCCATATGTTCAGTAAAGTGTGAAAAACCAAGCTGTTTTTCATCTTCTTGAACAGAACCACTTTTTACTAAAAGACGCATTTCAACACCCGTTTGTGGGCGTTGCAGTAAGTAGACGTCTAAACCATTATCTAGGGTAAAATGGCGAACATCAGGGCGCAGTAATAGCGCGCTTTTGTCATTTTGATTTGGGGTACTTGCCGCACACCCTAAAAGGGAAAGACTGACGGAAACAATCAGTAATTTACGATACATATTCGGTAACTCCAGCAGGTTGAGAGGAGGACACGGTAGGGGCTTTGAGTGAAATCACATTATCTGCAATCACATGTGTAAAGCGCTGGTGGCTCACTAAGGCAATACCTGCAGTTGGCAGATGTTGTTTTAGCAACTGCAACATGTTCAATGCATTTTGTTCATCAAGTGCAGAGGTGGTTTCATCTAATAAAATAAGATCAGGTTTATTGAGTAATAAACGGGCAAAAATAAGACGTTGTTGCTCACCACCTGATAGGCGTGTTGTCCAATCCGTTTCAAGTGAAAGTTGATTTTTTATTTTATCTAAGCCCACCAAATGAAGTACTTCTTCATACTCTTTAGCGGAGAATTGATTAGGCTGACAAGGATAAGCGAGCAAACTGTTTAAACGTGCAAAAGGCAGATACATACGCTGTGGGAGCCAACACACATTTGGTGAACGTTGAATTTCCCCTTTGAAATAAGGCCAGTGCCCACTTAATGCTCTAAGCAGTGTTGATTTGCCTAAACCAGAGCAACCTTCAATAACGGTTAATTCACCCGCTTTTACAGAGAAGTTAATATCTTGGATTAACAGGCTGTCATCTTGCATAAACAGAGAAAGATTGGCTTTTAATTTAATCTTTTTATCATTTAAATCAGTGACTTCTGGCTCATGGTCGTGCTCTAACAGTACCACGAAATTATAAAGACGTGTCACCGTTGCTTGCCATGCCGCAATTTCTTTATACGAGAAAATAAACCAGCTTAATGCCCCTGCAACACTAGAGAATGCTTGTCTCAACTGCATTAATCCCCCCAGCATTAACTCACCAGCAAGAAATTTAGGTAAGGCAAAGATAATCGGTGCCATCGCAGTAGCTTGTTGATAGCCGACAGTGAAGAATGCAAGATTTCTTTCGTAGCGAATAAGGTTATTCCAGTTATGAATAACCCCTAAAAAGCGACTCATTAATTCATTGCGATCACTCATTTCACCACGCTGACCTGCAATCGCATCGCCATGTTGTTTACGGGTGATAAGCGCAGTACGGTAATCAGCTTCTTTGCGTTGCTTATCCATATTAATCTTACGCAATGGTGAACCAATAAACTGCGTAATGGTGATCCCGATAATGGTATAGATAATACAAGCCCAGAACATATAGCCGGGAATTGTCCACTCGCTGCCCCCTAATGTGAAAGAGATAGCGCCAGACAGTGACCAAAGAATGGTGGCAAAAGAAATAAGGGTGAGTAACGAGTGCAAAAATGTCACGGTTAAACGCATTGTTGATTCGATTAGTAAACGAATATCTTCTGCAATACGTTGATCCGGGTTATCAGGCTCTTGAGAAGTCAGCCTTAACATGTAGTGTTTACTGTTTTTTGATAACCAGCGATCGAGCACTTGTTCAGTCATGCCTTCGCGCCAGCGAATAACCATTTTTTGACGTAAGAAATCGCCCATTACCACAACAGTAATTAATCCTGCAATAATAATGACAAATTGTTGAAGAAGCTTGTAGAGTGCTTGCCCATCAAGTTGTTGTAATGCGTTATAGAAACCGCCATTCCATTCATTCATTTTGACGTTAAACCAGACGGATGACAGGGTTAAGGTCAAAGAGACAATCAATAGAAACCAGCAGTAAAGGGCGGCACGCCGCCCCCAAAAAGGTGAAACTAAATAGAAAAATTGTTTTATTGTTTTCATTGCTTATTGGTCATATTTTTATTGTGTATCGACTTGGTTGCTCACATTAACTTCGTCAATTTATTAATAGTCGTAGCTGACTTGTAACCAGAACTGACGACCTGGTTCATAAGATTTGTAATCGTTATTTTTATAAGTGAAGTGATCGGCAACGTTTTTAGTGTTAAGGACGTTATTCACTTCCACAGAGACACCTACACCATAAGCAAACTCAGGCTGCCAACTTAACTTTGTATCCCATGTAAAGCGGCTACTGTAATTTTGTTTTTTATAGGCATAAATATAACCAGCTTCAGGCGTTTGAATTGGGTTACCGTTATTGGTTTTTTCTGCTTGAGAGCGCCAGCTATTCCATTGCAATTGGTTAAACCAAGTCACATTCCATTCATCCCAAACGCTCGTGAGATCTGCTGTGATTTTTAATGGCGAGTTAAAGTTGCCAGAAGGTAAGTCTTTGGCATCGATGATTTTTCCATCATATAGCACTTTGTTCCGGTTAACGTTTTGAGTGTTTGGACTAAAGTCGGCATAACCTGAATCTTTCGGGGTATTGGTTTTGCTTTGTTGCCAACTTATTGAAGCATTGAAAACATGATCAGCTTGTGCCAATTCCCAAGGCTGACTATTTTTCACTGATAAAGTCACTGTATCGTGTGAACTACGGCCATTATTATTAAATGCACGAATATTCATTTTTTCGTAATCAGTGCTATCAGGATATTTTGTATCACTACGCACTTCATCACGACCGTTACGATGAACGTATTGTAAACGCCAAGTGGTTGAGGCAATTTCTTGTTGTAAACCTAGAGTGAATTCATCGTTATAAGGTGTTTTTAACGAATCTAGACCGTCAAAATCGGTACGGTTATTCCAGCTGGCATCAGATGATTCACAATCGAAGTAACAGTGTTGCAAACCTGCATTTTGTGCTCCATATAATGCGTAAGTTAACATGGAGCGACCGTAGTAACGGTTTACACCACCAATTAAGAGGGTATTGCCTGTACCCCAAATATCATAAGTACCACTTAAACGAGGTGAAATATTGTTTCTTTGAACAAAATCATCTCTATCTAAACGAATACCAGGACGCAGTGTTAAGCGTTTATATTGAATATTGTCATCAAGATAGATTGCATAATTTGTATAGGTTGCACTATGGCTGCCTGATTGGAAGCGCGTTGTATTTGAGCGTCCGCCACTCCACTCGTTTGTATCGGGATCCGTTATTCCCGTATAGAAGTAACTATAAAAATCTTTATCTCTGATATAAGAGCCTTTGGTTCTAGCAACTTCAAAGCCTGTTGTAGGTTGGTGTATAGTTGAACCTAAGTCATAAGAGTTAAAACGCATTATCGCTTTAGTACTTACGGTTTCTTGATTGCTCTTTAGGTCACCCTGACCACCACTGTTATAACTTGTTGGTGTTGACCAACCGGTAATCGCATCATCTAAACGAATAAAGTAATTTTGATCATTCGTTCGTTTATCTTCTAACTTTTGATAACCTGTTGTTAATTCTAAGGTACCAAGATCTAATCGATGTTTATAAAGCGCAGTAAAACTTAAACCATTATGCTCATTGTCATAGCCTGAATTATAGACTGAACCTGAGAATAGATAGCTTTTATAACGCGCGATATTACTTGATAAATCAAGAGATTGAGTATCTGAAATATCCCAAGAGTATTTAATAAAATAGTTATCTGAAGTTCGAGTTTGATCGCGATAACCTGCGTTTTGTTCAACTTGTTCTAATTCATAGTCAGGTGTATGGATAAAGCCACCTGCGCTACTCATCATCATAGGAATGGTTGATTCACGGCGAGATGCAGAGAATATTAAACCTGTATGTTCAGTTAACCCTGTTTCAAACCAACCACCAAAGTTTTGTTTATCATATTTTTTCTGGAAACGAGCGGGATTACTAAAATCATTGTTTGCTGTATCAAAATTTAGTTTTGGATCAGTGAAAATATTGTTCCAGCTTGAGCGCGTTGTGCGGTAATAGGCATTGGCATGCGTTTCACCAGACCAGCGACGGCTTTGTACATCAACGGTTCCGCCTGTAAATCCACCAAATTCTACAGGAATGTTGTTATCGTAAACCGTGACACTATCAATTAAGCGACTATCAAGATACATCCCTTGCTCATCACTAGTAACACGAGTATTGGTTTCACCATTACCAGAATTAGCCGGATCAAAGTCATTGTTAAAACTGACACCATCAAGTTTATAAGAGTTTTGATAACTACTAGAACCATGAATAGAAATACGTGAAGGTTTAATTTCACCCTGATTCATTGATGTGCTGTCATTATTAGAGAATTGAACCGCGGGGTTACTTTTTAGTAAGTCAGTGATGTTACCATCACCCGTATTACGCTGTTTGATCTCTTCTGCGGTGATGTATTGCGGAGCGGAAACAACATCGGTAGCAGGGTGATAACTGCTACCTACACCCGTGACTTTAACTTCAGGAATAACAATCGCATTAGTCGTTGCAAGAGGACGAATAACAAATCCACTTCCTTGTGGAATAATTTCTAAACCACTACCAATTAAGACTTTTTGTAATGCAGTTTGGGTTTCAAATTGACCTGAAAGTGCTGGAGCACGTAGATTTTTGACCGAATTAGCATCAAATAAAATTTGGACTTGCCCTTGTTTTGCAATGGCACTTAATGAATCAGCTAAAGATTGTTCTGGTAAAGCCACTGAAATTGCAGATGCATAAGCGCAAGGTGCGGCAATAGTGGTACTTATTAGCAATGCTAGCAGAGACCTCTTGAGGGTCCCTTTTTTGTTATTCATTCTCATTTCACCAATCCCATTCACTAACTTAATAATTGTTGTTATTAGGGAAGAGGGTGAAATGAGAATTATCCTCACCTGTAAAAAAGAATATTTTTCATATTTGTTTTTACTTGTTGATAATTAACGCATTATTTTTATCGGTGAAAACCACATTAACCGGCAATATAAGTGGAATTGCGGTAATAAAGCCTTTTGCATCGCTAATATTGGCAACGCCAGAGACTTTCATTTTGGCAATATCAGGGGAGGAAAATTGAATATTGATATCTAGGTAAGGTTTCAGTTTCGTTATCACTTCATTCAATGGTTGTTCAAAGAAATGCAGTTGACCAAAACGCCAACTTCCCACGGAATCAATATTGACCGAAGAAATAACAAAACTGTCACTCGTTAATTTGCTGGTGGCTTGAGAGCCTGCATACAAATATGTAGGAGAAGATTTAGGTGTTGCTTTAACCTCAACGATACCTTCATGAACAGCAACGTTAATTTGGTTGTCATCATATCGGCTGACTTCAAATTCAGTACCGACAACTTTAATTAATCGTGTATCTGCATGCACATAAAATGGGCGGTAATGGTTTGGTTTTACTTTGAAATAAGCTTGGCCTTTATCTAACCATAATCGCCTTTCTTCTTGTACATAAGCGACTCTGACTTGCGTGTTTCTGTCTAAATAGACTTTAGAGCCATCTGCTAAGGTCATCTCTTTTGGTAAGTCACTGGTTGCAAGCGTCATATTATCCATTAGTAACGCAGGTAAATGACTATAAGGGAGATATAAAACAGTGAGTAGGCAAAAAGTTGCGGTAGTGTGGATAGCGGGACGCCAAAGAGAACGTTTTTTCTTTTCAATGGTGGTTATTGTTGGTCGTGATAATGCATCACATTGACGCCAAATACCCGCAATATCTTGATATGCTTGCCGATTTACATCATTTTTTATCCATTCTTTAAATTCTTGGCGTTGTTTGGAGGTCATTCTTTGGCTGTGTTGTCGGGTGAACCAAAGAGCGGCTTGCTCATCAATAGAGTCATTGAGTAATTCATCATCAGTTTCTAAAAAAAGAGGATCTGCGCCCTCATCTGTGTGAGGTTTAGTTTCCGGTATGTTTTTTTCCGGCTTACTCATCATTCGTGCATTTCTCCTGTCCTGCATCGACGTATCTTTTGCAATGTAATAGAGCAGCCGCAATATGTTTTTCCACCATACTAATTGAGATCTCCATTTGTTCTGCAATTTCGCTTTGTGATAAACCATCAAAACGATAAAGAACAAACGCTTCTCGGCGGCGTGGGGGCAAAGTTGCAATTGCTTCACTAAGTAGATCTAAACGTTGTTGATGCTCAAGGACGTATCCCGGATCAAGCTCAGTAGTATAATTTTGAGCTGCATCATCTAATTCATAATCATCCTGATAGATATTTTTCTGCTTTTGATTTTTTCTCCAATGGTCAATCAAAACGTGGTTCGCTATTTTAAACAAAAAAGCACGCTGTTCTTGTACAGGTGTTTGTTCTTTTCTGTTTAACCATAGTGTAAACACATCTTGAGACAAATCATCTGCATCATGGTAATTACCCGTACGTTTGTGGAAAAAACGCACAAGTT
Source organism: Proteus vulgaris (assembly GCF_011045815.1). Classification (GTDB taxonomy): domain Bacteria; phylum Pseudomonadota; class Gammaproteobacteria; order Enterobacterales; family Enterobacteriaceae; genus Proteus; species Proteus vulgaris_B. The sequence goes on from NZ_CP047344.1 coordinate 603,347, forward strand.
GTCCATAGGTTGATTGATAGGCACAACTAATTTTTTGTGCCAATGATTTATCGCTAGCCATAATCTCTGGTGTCTAAAAAAGAGTGAAATAATAAGCTCTTACTGCTTCTCATACGAACAAGTTATGATAATTATCAAGCTAATTTTTTATTGTATTATTAATAATAAGCAATATCATTTGTGTTTGTATTATGCCTATAATTCATCAGAAAGAAAATCAGAGGCAAGAATTATGAGTAGTATGTCGGCGACTTTTTCACGCCGTGGGTCATTTTCTATTGGTGGATTAACTGCCAGTATTTTATTTCATACAACGCTAGTCGTTGTCGCTATTGGCTGGATAACCTCTAAAGATGAACGCCATGGTGTTTTACCACCCGCAATGACAATGGATCTTGGTATCTATCAATTAGCTAAGGCAGAAACAAAAGATGTCCCTGTTGGGCCTGAAAAAGTGATGTCTGTTCCTGAACCCGCAGAAACAGAACCAGAGCCTGTGAAAGAAGTATTGGATTTACCTAAAATGCCAGTAGTAGCACAAGGTATTTATGAACGTATCCCAGAAAAACCGAAAGTAAAACCTGTGGTGAAGCCACAACCCGTTGCGGTGAAAGTTCCTGATGATCTTCCTGTCTCAGAAGCCCCATCAGATGTAACAAGCGCACCTATTTCTGGTTCTAATACAAGTAGTAGTGCTCAATTTAATAGTTTCTCTTCTTCTTCGGCAAGTGGACAAATGGGGTGGGAAAGTTTAGTACATAGTCATATTGAGATGTATAAACGTTACCCAAGAACCGCAATACGTTTTAAAGCGACAGGCGTGACACAAGTTTCTATTGTGTTAAATGCAAAAGGTGAGTTATTAGATGCGAAAGTGGAAACATCATCAGGTAATCGAATTCTTGATAGAGAGGCGTTAAATACCATTAAGCGAGCTTCACCATTTCCTGCACCAGAGAGTAACCGTTTAGTGAATGGGAATATTTCATTTACAGCACCTTTAAGTTTTGATTATAGGCAAGAGAGTTAGTTAATACGGTTCTACAATTATTTATTAAATTTCAAACTCATTAGCTATATAACTATAAAAAAAGCAGAGAATAATCTCTGCTTTTTTGCTATAAAATAGAGTAAATAAATTTGGTTATTTACTCATACGTTTGTACTTCATGCGACGAGGCTCAAGAGCATCTTTGCCTAATGTCCGTTTTTTGTATTCTTCATATTCAGTAAAGTTACCTTCGAAGAATTCCACTTTACCTTCATCTTGGTAATCGATGATATGTGTGGCAATACGGTCAAGGAACCAACGGTCATGGGAAATAACCATGGCACAACCAGGGAACTCTAACAGCGCATTTTCTAATGCACGTAAAGTTTCAACGTCGAGGTCGTTGGTTGGTTCATCGAGCAGTAACATGTTACCGCCAACTTGTAGCAATTTAGCAAGGTGTAAACGACCACGCTCACCACCAGAAAGTTCGCCAACACGTTTACCTTGGTCAACACCTTTAAAGTTAAAGCGACCAACATACGCACGACTTGGAATTTCGAAGTTGCCAATACGCATAATATCTTGGCCACCTGAAACTTCTTCCCAAACAGTTTTACTGTCATCCATGCTGTCGCGGAACTGATCAACAGATGCTAACTTAACAGTATCACCTAGTACTAAAGTACCTGAGTCAGGTTGTTCTTGACCGGAGATCATACGAAATAGCGTTGATTTACCCGCACCGTTAGGGCCGATAATACCAACAATAGCCCCTTTAGGAATAGAGAAGCTTAAATCATCAATCAGAACGCGATCACCATAAGATTTTGTTAGATTATTAATTTCTAACACTTTATCCCCTAAACGCGGTCCAGGTGGAATAAAGAGTTCGCTGGTTTCATTACGTTTTTGATAATCAACGCTATTAAGTTCTTCAAAGCGAGCCAGACGAGCCTTACCCTTTGCTTGACGGCCTTTAGGATTTTGGCGTATCCACTCAAGTTCTTTTTGGATTGATTTATGGCGGGCTGCTTCAGTTGCTGCTTCTTGTTCAAGACGCGCGTCTTTTTGCTCTAACCATGAAGAGTAGTTACCTTCCCATGGAATACCTTCACCACGGTCAAGTTCTAAGATCCATCCCGCTACGTTATCAAGGAAGTAACGGTCATGCGTGATTGCAACAACAGTTCCTTCATAATCGTGTAAGAAACGTTCTAACCAAGCCACAGATTCTGCGTCTAAGTGGTTAGTTGGTTCATCTAATAACAGCATATCTGGTTTTTCTAACAGAAGACGACAGATAGCAACACGGCGGCGTTCACCTCCTGAAAGTTTCTCAATTTTAGCGTCCCACTCAGGTAAGCGCAGTGCTTCTGCTGCACGCTCTAATTGATTTTCAAGGTTATGACCATCATGAGATTGAATAATCGCTTCTAATTGGCCTTGTTCTTTAGCTAATTTATCAAAATCAGCATCAGGATCGGCATAAGCTGCGTAAACTTCATCAAGGCGGTTTAATGCGTTTTTTAGTTCGCTAACGGCTTCTTCAACGGCTTCACGTACGGTATGTTCAGGATTTAATTTTGGTTCTTGTGGTAAATAACCAATTTTAAGACCTGGTTGTGGACGTGCTTCACCTTCAATATCGGTATCGATACCCGCCATAATGCGAAGTAATGTTGATTTACCGGCACCATTTAGACCAAGCACACCAATTTTCGCGCCCGGAAAGAAGCTGAGTGAAATGTTTTTAAGGATATGTCGTTTTGGTGGGACAATTTTCCCGACACGCAACATACTATAAACGTATTGAGCCACTATAATTACCCTTTGATTATAAAAGAGATTTTCTCTGAGGTGCCGTTTTTCGCAATAAAAACAAATTTTTTGTAATTAAGCCGCGTTTTTAGGGCACCTAAATGAACAATAGCAAAGTCAATGTCAGTAATTTGCCAAAGACCCGAAAATGATGAAAGTCGCCAGTATACCCGATTTATAAAAGAAAACCTTAGTCAAAAGCGAGGTTTTTATCTACCTTTCGTGCTTCCTCTGAAAGTAATGAAAATTTCTCTTAAAGAGGGGAACTTACATTGTTAATGATTATCATATTAGCTAATGTATTCAGTATTTGGTGGTTCTATTTGAGGTGGGAGGCATTACGTGGTTAAGCAAAAGTGGTCATTAGCAGTCGCAATAGGGGCTTTGTGTTTTTCAACATGGACACAAGCAGATTCATTAAGTGAACAACGTGTTCGCTATCAAGAGATTAAAGCGGCATGGGATCTTAAAAAAATAGATGAAGTTGAAAAATTACTCCCAACATTAGAAAACTATCCACTTTATCCCTATCTGGAATATCGCCAAATTACCGATAATCTTGATGTTATTGCGCCTGCCGCGGTGAGTGAGTTTGTTGCGAAATATCCGACATTACCGCCAGCAAAAGCACTTCCTTCGTTATTTGTAAATGAATTGGCTAAGCGTCAAGAATGGCAAAATTTACTGACTTTTAGCCCTAATCCACCTAACCCCAAAGCAGCTAGATGTAACTATTATTATGCCAAGTGGGCAACCGGTGATATTCAAACTGCATGGATAGGGGCTAAAGAAGCATGGCTAAATGGCACATCAATGCCATCAAGTTGTGATCCCCTTTTTGATGAATGGCAAAAAGCTAATCAATTAACACCAGAATTAGTATTAGAACGAATTAACTTAGCAATTAAAAATGGAAATACAGGACTTGCGGCTTATTTAGCAAGACGCCTTCCAGAAAACTATCAAACGATTAGTGATGCTTTAGTTGAATTACAAGACTATCCAAACTTAGTTGGGCGCTATGCAACTGCACTTTCACCAACCGATTTCACTCGTTCTATCATACAATCGGCATTTTCACGTTGGGCAAGAAAAGATGCAGATGCGGCTAGAGCGCAATTGGATAATATCGCACATGCCCAAAAAATGACGGCGAGTGAACGCCAATTAATGCGTGATACTGTAGCGTGGCAATATATGCCTTATGCCACACCAGAACAGGTGAAATGGCGTGATAGCGTTATTCAAGATACCGCATCAGATACACTGCGTGAACGTCGTGTACGCCTAGCATTAAGCCAAAACCAACCAGCGGAATTGGCGTTGTGGTTAGAAAGACTCTCTCCTGAAAGTAAAAATAAGGAAGAGTGGCGTTATTGGCGTGCAATGGTATTGCAATCTCAAGGTAAAAATAGCGAAGCACAAGCTATTTTAGAAGCGCTGACGCAAAATCGTGGTTTTTATCCAATGGTTGCCGCAACCAAATTAGGTAAGCCTTATGTGATGGTGATAGATAAAGCACCGAGTGTTTCATCAAGCATCCCTAATCAGCCAGAAGTACAACGTGTTCGCGAATTAATGTATTGGCAAATGGACAACTTAGCGCGCTCAGAGTGGGCAAACTATGTTGCTTCGCAACCCGCACAAATGCAGTCTGAATTAGCACGCTATGCATTTGAACAAAAATGGGCTGATTTAGCAGTGCAAGCCACTATTACAGGAAAAATGTGGGATCACTTAGAAGAACGTTTTCCTCTTGCCTGGAAAAACGAGTTTGAACAATACACGCAAGATAAATCGATAGATCGTAATTATGCAATGGCCATCGCTCGCCAAGAAAGCGCGTGGAACCCACAAGCACGCTCTTCAGCTGGTGCAACCGGTTTAATGCAGGTAATGCCAAAAACGGCTGAATTTACGGTAAAACAAGCAGGTATTACGGGTTATGTCAGTAGTGCGCAATTAACTAATCCGGTAAAAAATATTGAGATTGGTACTGCTTATCTTGATTCTGTTTATCAACGATTTAACCAAAACCGTATTTTGGCAAGTGCTGCATATAATGCGGGGCCTGCGCGTGTTGATCGTTGGTTATCTGATGCAAATGGCCAATTAGATGCTATTGCGTTTGTAGAAAGTATCCCTTTTGCAGAAACTCGTGGTTATGTCAAAAATGTACTCTCTTTTGCTGTTTTTTATAGTTATTTTGCGGGTGAACAACAACCGGTGTTGACCGAGAATGAATGGAATAGTCGTTATTAAGGGATAAAAAGGCGATTTGTCGTGGGAGCCTCTTTGTACATTAGCAAAGTATGATATAGTTTGTACTAGTTAATGAGTGTGGCAAAAAGAGGCTTTCACGATGCAAGATCCTGCATTATCACCGGAAGAGAATGAACACTGGCTAAGATTCGTTGAGTTATTACAACATGCATTTGAGCAAGATGTGCATTTTCCTATTTTACAGCTTTTAATGACACCTGATGAACGCAGCGCTTTGGCGACACGAGTACGGATTGTGCAAGAGCTAATGCGGGGAGACTTAAGTCAGCGTGAGCTAAAAGAAGAGCTAGGTGTTGGTATTGCGACTATTACTAGAGGCTCTAATAGCTTAAAAACAGCACCACATGAAGTGAAGTTATGGCTAGAAAAAGAGCTAATGACAAAAAAATAATTGTATTATAATAATGTGGGCTAGAAAGATAAAAAGCCATTTAATCAAATAATTAAATGGCTTTTTGCTTTCTTTTTATCTAAAAAAACACATATCAGATTAATTATTAATCTTCTTTTTGATTGAGTTCTTTATAGATATCATGAGTCACTGGCACTAATGCCAGAACTAATGCTTGCTGGTAAACAGAAGTACGACTGAGTAGGCCATCGGTAAAATAACCAATTGCACCACCACGTTGTTTAATATTGTCAATTTTGGTTAAAAAAGCCATTTCATCACCAAGCTCTCTGCCTTCACGGATCCCTTTTAAGATCTGCTCTGGTAGCATAAGACTTGCAGAACGTGATTCTCCACGAATTTTTCCATGTTCGACAACAATCCAAGCGAAAGTCATATCATCTTCAATACCGGCTTCAACACCTACCCAAAAATCTGCTTCAGGGCGAACTTGACGAGCCGCCATTACACGCTGACGTGCGCCAGTTCTCGTTTCTGTATTTCCGATAGGTTGTTGTGGAACACGGCTATCGACATTAATATCTTCAATATCAAAGGTATCTTTACCGAACACTTGCTCAAAAGCGAGTTTTATCGCGTTGATTTTTGCTGGATTCGTAGTGGCTGCAATGACATGATACATAATGAATTAATCATCCTTTGAAAAATTAGAGCAGTATAACGGAAAAAATGTATGTTACAGGTCTATCTTGTTCGCCACGGTGAAACTGAATGGAACGTGGCGAGGCGTATTCAAGGGCAATCTGATAGCCCACTAACAGCAAATGGTGTGCGTCAAGCACAGCAAGTTGCTGAAAAAGTAAAATCAGCAGGTATTACCCACATTATCTCAAGCGATCTTGGCCGTACTCGTCAAACGGCAGAAATCATTGCACAAGCTTGTGGTTGTGAAGTGATAACTGACTCACGTTTACGTGAACTCAATATGGGCGTTCTTGAACAGCGAGAGATCGCAACATTAAAGACACAAGAAGAGGCTTGGCGCAAGAGTTTGATTGATGGTACACCTGATGGGCGAATTCCCCAAGGAGAATCAATGGCAGAATTAGCGAGTCGAATGCAGGCTGCGTTAAATCAATGCCTTGATTTACCCGAAAATAGTCGCCCACTCTTAGTGAGCCATGGTATTGCATTAGGATGTTTGCTGAGTACCGTTTTGGGATTACCTGCATATGCAGAACGCCGTTTAAGACTGCGTAATTGTTCAATTTCTCGTGTCGATTATCAAAATAGCCCTTGGCTTGCCAATGGTTGGGTGATTGAAACGGCTGGAGATGTGAGTCATCTTACTGATACAGCACTAGATGAAGTTCAACGCTAAAAAATAAAAGCTCTCTTTGAAGTGTGACAATCAAGAGAGCTTTTTCTTATGCGGCTACATCTTCACGTTTAATGGGGATGTAATATTCAAAGCGTTCGATATGATCTTGTGGCTCTGTCACCATCTCATTGCTGTAACGCACATTTTTAAGGTAGTATTTTTCGACGTCATAACCTTTACGGCGAGTTAATCCCATTTTAGGTAAACAAACACCATAAATTAGGAATAAAAACTCCTGCATTGCCCCTCGTTTTGCCTCGCCTTCGAAATCAAAGCGAATGTAATCGCCTCCGGCTAATGAGACTTCATGTGCTGCATCATCCTCAATAAATGTTGCATAGTCAGGTTCAACGGCAGTGGTATAAAGCACACGTTGCTCATCTTCATGTTCATCACTATGTTGTGCATGATGAAGACCATAAACTTGGTGAGGAACCGCATTTATTTTGCTCATATAGTAACGCCAGAATGTTTGGCGCATATCAGAACAAGCTTCAGCCCATTGCTCAAGTGTATGGCTACATGTTTGCTCAATACCAATAAGTTTTTTCTCAGGTAACTGTACAAATTCCCATTTTGGTAAATTTTGAGGATCTAAGGTAATAGGTGGGCAAATTCCCACCGCGCACCATTCATCAGTACGACGATAAAGTGCCGGAGTCCTATCAAATTGCTTTTTAAAAGCACGGGTAAACGTCTGTTGAGAATCAAAACGATATTGCAAAGCAATGTCTAAAATGGGACGGCTCGTTAAACGTAATGCAACAGCCGCGCGAGATAGACGCCTTGAACGAATATAAGAACCAATCGCTTGTCCTGTAACTTCTTTAAACATGCGTTGTAGATGCCACTTGGAGTAACCTGCTTTGGTTGCGACATTATCGAGGGATAATGGCTTATCAAGGTTACTATCAAGCCAAGCGAGCAAATCACGTATGATGTTGGTTTGATCCATACATCTCCCTTAGTCATATTCGTTTATTTATTGCGGTAGATGTTAAATAGCTTGAACATCTATAACAAGTTATATTGTTAGACAGTCGTAAAATATAGTCTTTTTCAACGACTGATGTACACAAATTCTTCTATCAGTTAGCAAAAGATTGTTTTATTCTAGACCTAATTATTCTTTCATCTTTTCAATGGAACAAAGTAAATATGTTAAATTTCAAAAAGATGCTAGCGGTGTCTATCTTACTCCCTTTTTCTTTCATGGCAAAAGCGGAAGAAATTGGTTATGTCGATACTGTATTTAAGTTTTTTGGTGCTAACCATAAAATTGTGATTGAAGCATTTGATGATCCTGAAGTTAAAAATGTGACCTGTTATTTAAGTCGTGCCAAAACAGGTGGGATCTCAGGAAGTCTAGGTCTTGCTGAAGATACGGCGGATGCGGCAATTTCTTGCCAGCAAGTGGGGCCTATTGAGTTAAGTGAAAAGGTGATTAAAGGAAAAAATCGAGGTGATGTAGTTTTCCAAAAAAGAACATCTTTAGTCTTTAAAAAGCTTCAAGTTGTCCGTTTTTACGATAAAGAACGTCATGCACTGATTTACTTAACTTATTCCGATAAGGTCATTGATGGCTCGCCAAAAAATGCGATCAGTGCCGTGCCTATTATGCCGTGGAAAGAGTGAGTTTTATTAATTGGATAACTTAATGATTAATAAAATTAATATGAATGAGGTTTAAAATTTTTTTTAAAAAATAGCTATATTTTTTTTCAAAATAGTTGTTGAGATCAATTTTCACCTTTTGTTATTTTATTAATACGATACTACATAAAGAAAACCCCCGAATTTCATTCAGGGGTTTTTTTATTAGTAAGTGTTTGAGATGAAATCAAATCACTCGTCTAAATCACCACAGAAACGATAACCTTCGCCATGGATTGTAGCAATGATTTCAGGTGTATCTGGTGTAGATTCGAAATGCTTACGAATACGACGAATAGTAACGTCAACAGTACGATCATGAGGTTTCAATTCACGGCCTGTCATTTTCTTCAGTAATTCTGCACGAGTTTGAATTTTTCCTGGATTCTCGCAGAAATGTAGCATCGCACGAAATTCACTGCGTGGTAATTTGTATTGTTCACCAGCAGGGCTGATCAGTGAGCGACTGTTAATATCGAGCTCCCAACCATTGAATTTATAGCTCTCGACTAAACGGCGTTCTTCTGTGCCATTAACTAAATTCATGGTGCGTGACAATAAGTTACGAGCACGAATCGTTAATTCACGAGGGTTAAATGGTTTAGTAATATAATCATCAGCACCAATTTCAAGGCCTAAGATTTTATCTACTTCATTATCACGACCTGTTAGGAACATTAATGCAACACTTGCCTGTTCACGTAATTCACGAGCCAGTAACAGCCCATTTTTACCAGGAAGGTTAATGTCCATAATAACCAGATTAATATCATGATCAGATAGAACATTGTGCATTTCGTTGCCATCAGTGGCTTCGTGTACGATATACCCTTCAGCTTCGAATATGCTTTTCAGGGTATTACGAGTAACTACTTCGTCTTCAACAATCAGAATGTGCGGGGTTTGCATATTTGCTACCTAAAATTACCAAAAATAGAAAAAGGAAATCTGTGTTTAACTTCTGTGTGTGCACTTGTGTGGTTATTCATTTTTGTTATTAGCACGCAAAAACTAGACCCAGATTGAAATTCGATAAATAACCATCACGTTATTACAAAAAAATTACGATTTTAATCGACAATGAACGCTAAAATCAGAATGCAAAACGCCCATAGTCTATTAACAGCAATATAACACCAGTTGTATTAAATACCATCTAAAAAGCTAACTTTTGTTGACACATATCAAAATCAAGATAACAGCTTAACCCTGATTTCAATAGTTAACTATATAATTTGATTTATGTAATGTAAAAGAAAAATATATGTTAAATATAGTGGGGATTATTTTTTTTACCAGTTTTGTTACACAAATTAAAGGAGCCTAAAATACCTTATTCCTTATAAAAGTACAAATACCCAAATAACCCTAAAATAGTAGCTTTATTTTCTTTGTTTATCCCTTTGTGGTAGGAATATCTATACCACACTAGAGGTAGTGTCCGAAAAAATTTCATTTAAGTGAGATTTATTTTTTGTGTAAAAAAAAAGAAAAAATTTGACATCTCTCTCGCTTTGCTTTAACCAGTATATAGTCAAACTAAATTTGAGACAGACAGGATAGTTATGCGTATTTACAGCCCAGCTAAAATGACAATTATTACCACCACCACCGGAATTTTATATTGCGGGACGGGCTGTCGCATATAAAAAAACGAAAATCGAAAAAGCCCGCATTGAGAAATGCGGGTTTTTTTTTGGGTGAAAAATCAGGAGAGTTGTATGCGAGTGTTAAAATTTGGGGGAACTTCAGTTGCCAATGCAGAGCGTGTGCTGAATGTTGCTGATATCGCTGAGAAAAAAAGAGAACAAGGACAAGTCGCTCTAGTATTATCAGCACCAGCCAAAATAACGAATTATTTGGTTGCAATGATTGAAAAAACGGCAGAAGGTGAAGATCCTCTCACTCAAGTACGAGAAGCCGAGCAAATTTTTGCTAATTTATTACAAGGATTAAGAGAAAAACAGCCAGGCTTTGATTATGAGCGCCTAAAAGATAAGGTTGAACGTGAATTTGCCGAGATCAAACACATTCTTCATGGTATTTCTTTATTAGGTCAATGCCCTGATAGCATCAATGCAGCGATGATTTGTCGTGGTGAAAAGCTCTCTATCGCCATCATGGAGTCTGTTTTACAAGCTCGTGGTTATAATGTCACAGTTATTGATCCTGTAAAAAACTTACTCGCACAAGGTCACTATCTAGAATCTACCGTTGATATTCCTGAATCTACTCGTCGCATCTTGGAACTTAATATCGCGAAAGACGATATGATTTTAATGGCTGGTTTTACCGCAGGTAATGAAAAAGGTGAACTGGTTGTATTAGGCCGCAATGGTTCAGACTACTCAGCCGCAGTATTAGCAGCCTGTTTACGTGCTGAATGCTGTGAAATTTGGACCGATGTTGACGGTGTTTATACTTGTGATCCACGTTTAGTACCTGATGCTCGTTTATTAAAGGGCATGTCATATCAAGAGGCAATGGAGTTGTCTTACTTCGGTGCTAAAGTACTTCATCCTCGCACTATTGCTCCAATCGCTCAATTTCAAATTCCTTGTTTGATTAAAAATACGGGTAATCCTGATGCGCCGGGTACATTGATTGGCGATGGTCAAAAAGATGAGAGTACGCCAGTTAAAGGGATCACTAATCTTAATAGCATGGCGATGATCAACGTATCAGGTCCAGGTATGAAAGGTATGGTAGGGATGGCAGCTCGCGTATTCTCTGTGATGTCGAGAGCAGGTATTTCTGTTGTTCTTATTACACAGTCTTCTTCTGAATACAGCATCAGCTTTTGTGTGCCACAAAAAGAATTAATAAGAGCGCAAAAAGCATTATCTGATGAATTTTATTTAGAATTAAAAGATGGTGTGCTTGATCCATTAGATATCATGGAAAACGTAGCGATTATCTCAGTCGTAGGTGATGGCATGCGTACCCTGAAAGGGATTTCAGCGCGATTCTTCTCTGCATTAACACGAGGCAATATTAATATTGTTGCCATTGCTCAAGGATCGTCTGAACGCTCTATTTCTGCGGTTATTGCCAATGATTCAGCAACTAATGCGGTACGGTTATGTCACCAAATGCTATTCAACACAAATCAAATCGTTGAAGTTTTTGTGATTGGTGCGGGTGGTGTAGGTAATGCATTAATTGAACAAATTCATCGTCAACAGGCATGGTTGAAAAATAAACATATCGATCTTCGTGTATGTGGCATTGCCAATTCACGCGCTATGTTAACGAATATGCAAGGTATTGATTTAGATAATTGGCAACAAGCCTTAAAAGAAGCCAAAGCTCCTTTTAGTTTTAGTCAACTTATTCGCTTAGAAAAAGAGTACCACTTCTTAAATCCAGTGATTGTTGATTGCACATCAAACGAGGAAATTGCGCAACAATACGCAAATTTCTTACAAAATGGTTTTAATGTAGTTACACCAAACAAAAAAGCGAATACGCTGTCGATGGATTATTACTATCAAATCCGACAAGCCGCTGAAGCTTCACGTCGTAAATTTTTGTATGACACTAACGTGGGTGCAGGTTTACCAGTCATTGAAAACCTACAGAACTTGCTTAATGCAGGTGATGAGTTGGTTCAATTTAATGGTATTCTTTCAGGCTCACTCTCTTATATTTTTGGTCAATTAGACGAGGGTAAGAGCTTGTCAGAAGCAACGTTTTCAGCGAAAGAAAAAGGTTTCACAGAACCTGATCCTCGTGATGATCTTTCGGGTATGGATGTTGCGCGTAAACTACTGATTTTAGCCCGTGAAGCGGGTTATAAATTAGAGTTAAGTGATATCGATGTAGAGCCTGTGTTACCGACTTCATTTGACAGCACAGGTGATGTTGCAAGTTTCTTAAATCGTTTACCTCAAGTTGATGTTGAATTTGACGCTAAAGTCGAAGAAGCACAAAAAGCAGGCAAAGTATTACGCTATGTTGGTGTTATTAATGAAGGTCAATGCCAAGTAAAAATGATGGCTGTTGATGCTAATGATCCTCTGTTTAAAGTAAAAAATGGTGAAAATGCTTTAGCCTTTTACACTCGCTACTATCAGCCAATTCCATTAGTGTTACGTGGATATGGTGCGGGTAATGATGTTACTGCCGCTGGAGTGTTTGCAGATGTATTACGTACCTTATCATGGAAATTGGGAGTTTAAGCGTGGTTAAAGTTTACGCACCGGCATCAATAGGTAACGTGAGTGTCGGGTTTGATGTTCTTGGCGCTGCGGTTTCACCTATTGATGAGCAATTGCTTGGCGATTGTGTCACCGTTGATGCTGCATCATCATTTACACTGGAAAGTAAAGGGCACTTTGTCAGCAAATTACCCGCTGATCCTAAACAAAATATAGTGTATCAATGCTGGCAGTTATTCTGTGAGAAACTAGGCAAAGAACTTCCTGTGGCAATGGTTTTAGAAAAAAATATGCCAATTGGTTCTGGTTTAGGATCAAGTGCTTGTTCTGTTGTTGCTGCATTAGTTGCACTTAATGAATTCGCTAAAAAGCCTTTCAATGAAAGACAATTATTATTAATGATGGGTGAGTTGGAAGGGCGTATTTCAGGGAGTGTGCACTATGATAATGTTGCACCTTGCTATTTAGGCGGTCTACAACTCATTCTTGAACAAAATGACATCATTTGCCAATCTGTACCGACGTTTGAAGACTGGTACTGGGTAATGGCTTATCCTGGAATTAAAGTCTCTACTGCACAAGCCAGAGCCATATTGCCAAAAGAATATGCTAAGGCAGATATCATTAATCACGGACGCTATTTATCTGGTTTTATTCATGCTTGTCATACTCAACAACCTGAATTAGCAGCAAATTTAATGAAAGATGTGATAGCTGAACCTTACCGCACTCAGTTGCTTCCAGGATTTGAAAAAGCCAGAGAAGCTTCACAAAAGAAAGGGGCATTGGCTTGTGGCATTTCAGGCTCAGGCCCTACTCTTTTTACCATTACCGATTCATTAGAAATTGCACAAGATATGGCCGAATGGTTAAAACAACACTATGTACAAAACAGTGAAGGTTTTGTACATATCTGCCGTTTAGATACGCGTGGCGCAAGACAGATAGGGTAAGTCATGAAATTATACAATTTGAAAGATAATCAAGAGCAAGTTAGCTTTGCTCAAGCGGTAAAGCAAGGTTTAGGTAAGCACCAAGGTCTCTTTTTTCCACAGGACTTACCGTCGTTTACTAAAGCTGAAATTGATGAATTATTAGCGCTTGATTTTGCAACACGCAGTAGCCGTATTTTAACGGCATTTATAGGTGATGAAATTCCTGCTGATGTATTAGCAAAACGAATTAACACTGCATTTGCATTTCCTGCACCAGTGACTCAGGTTGAAGATGACATTAGTTGTTTAGAGCTTTTCCACGGTCCAACATTAGCATTTAAAGACTTTGGTGGCCGCTTTATGGCACAGATGTTGTCAGAAGTTGCAGGCAATCAACCTGTAACTATTTTAACTGCAACATCTGGTGACACTGGTGCTGCCGTTGCTCACGCATTCTACAAATTAGAAAATGTACAAGTTGTTATTCTTTATCCTGAAGGCAAAATTAGCCCATTACAGGAAAAATTGTTCTGTACATTAGGTGAAAATATTCACACTGTTGCAATTAAAGATGACTTCGATGCATGTCAATCATTAGTAAAACAAGCTTTTGATGATGAGTTCTTAAAGAAAACTATGTATTTGAACTCAGCAAACTCCATCAATATCAGCCGACTATTGGCTCAAATTTGTTATTACTTTGAAGCCGTTGCCCAAATTCCTGCTGAAAAACATGAACAACTCGTGATCTCTGTGCCAAGTGGTAACTTTGGTGATTTAACTGCGGGCCTATTAGCGAAATCTTTAGGATTACCTGTTAAACGCTTTATTGCAGCAACAAACGTAAATGATACAGTTCCTCGCTATTTAGATAATGGTAAATGGGAACCTCACCGTACTGTTGCAACACTTTCTAATGCAATGGATGTTAGCCAGCCTAATAACTGGCCACGTATTGAAGAATTGTACCGTCGCAAAGAGTGGGATCTCTCTGATCTGTCTCATGGTGCTGTTAGTGATGAAACAACGGAAGAAACAGTACGCGAGCTTGCAAAAAAAGGTTATATTTCAGAGCCACATGCTGCTGTTGCTTATCGTTTATTACGTGATGAGCTTCAAGAGGGTGAATACGGTTTATTCTTAGGTACTGCGCACCCAGCGAAGTTTAAAGAAAGTGTAGAGCGTATTTTAGGGGGGGAGCTACCATTACCTCAAGAATTAGCAGAGCGAGCAGATAAAGAATTACTATCACATTTTTTACCCGCTGATTTTACTAAATTACGTGAATTTTTATTAGAACGTGCACCAAAATAAAATAATTTACTAGGATCTCAATAAAAAACGCCAGTGAAATACTGGCGTTTTTTTTAAATAAGCAATTATAGTTATTTCTTTCTATTAATTTTTCAAATATAAAACTTACACAAATCAACAAACAGAAAATATCTAATAATAATATTTATAAAAGTTAATATTTTAATAATTAGAGTATTATCTATTTATAATATTAATGTTGTTCTTTTAATAAAGAATAGAAGAAATGAAATATGAAAAATAATAAAAGTATTGTAATAAATAACATAATTAATGAAATTTCAAATGATATTGAAAGGTTCATAATAGAAATTATTGGAAATAGAGATATTAATAATGATGTAATCAAAAATGCGCTGTTATTAAGTTATATAAATAAGTTAATAGATAAAGGAGAATATTTTTCAAATAATTATTTATTAGAAATTAAAAATACTATTGATTTATATGATTTGAATGTTAAAAATAATAGAATTGAGAATTATGTCATAAAAAAAATAGAAGAAAATATTAATTTAAATATAAATACTCTTATTTTTAATTATAAAAAACAAAAGGAAATGAAACCTTCATTAGTAAAGAAATATAAAATAGAAACATATTTTCAAAATAAAAATGATGGTGTTCATAGTATCGTTACTAATAATGGGTATTATTATTGTTATATAAATGAAGGTGAGGGTGTTTATATATCGATTTATTCTATTGATAATATTGTTAAATTTTTTAATACCAAAAGTGACTTGGTTAGTGATGTCATTATAAATTTAAAAGATATAGATAAGTTAGAGACTTTAAAGGTAAATTCATATCAAAAATATGAATTTATTAATAATAATTATTATAGAAGTGATTGGATTGTAAATAAAGACTTTATGCTTAATGAATGGGTAGAAAGCATAAAAAAACAAGGTGAAGGAGAATTGGATGATAATTATACGTTAAGAATGATAGAATCTAACAAAAGTAAATCTGTTTTCATTGTTAAAAATAAAGAGAAAAAAATAGAAACAATATTACATATTTATAGTGACTCTATAGAGTTAAGTATAAATATAGCAATGCAATATTATAAAGAGGCGGATGATGGAATTGAAACCATTTTTAGTCAAAAAGGAAATAAATGGATAAAAACGAAGATTTCAAAAAATAATAGATACATTGAATTTAATCAAGATAGTGATTTCATTATACCAATGAGCAATATAATGGAACATATTAGTATACTGGGAACGGCTGAATCGACCTATGAATTCTCGCATGATGAAGCGATAGGAGGGCTCTGTTATGGGTTAAGTATGAACTATTTATTAGAAATAAGAAATAATGGTGTAGAATATGGAACTAACTATATTATATGGTTAAAAAAATGTGCAGAGTTACTTTATTTCAATACTAAAAATAAAAAAATAAAAGCATTGGAAAATATTTTGATTAATAATGAAGTTGAATACAATTTAATGAGACTAATGGAGGAAACAAAAAAAATATTTTATTCTCAATCTTCTCAGTTTTCACATTATGATGATTATTGGAGGGTTAAAAAATATAAAGAATATCTTGATTTATATATTTATGATCCAAGAGAGATGTTTAATAATAAAGAGATTAATTTTAGTCAATATATTTATAGTATGGGGTTAACATTAAAAGAACGAAGGGAATCAACTATAGATGATTTTTTAAATATCATCATGGATAATATAATTAATAAAAAAAACTATTATTCACATATACAAACTGATGTTCATAACATTGCCTTTTCATTAAAGGTGTATACAGAGAAAGAATATTTTCTTTCATTGTTTGATGCAAACTTGGGAGTATTTGAATTCTATCATTTTGATGATTTTAAAGATAAGTTTAAATGGTTGTTGTCTAATTATAAACCCATAATTAGGAAAGGAAAAAAATATATTGGGATTGTTGAGTGTGAAGAAAATAGTAACCCATTTTACCAAACTAAATGGAGTGAAAGTTTAGCAGAAAAAAATAAAAATTTAGTTGAGAACTTAAAAAAAATAGGTTTTTCTTTAGAATTTAAAGATAATATTAAAGGGAAAGTAATTGAATTAATTGATGGGAATACATTAATTATTGAAATATTAGAAAATAATAGGATCATAGAAGTAAGTATTGAAAGTGATTCTATTAATGAAACTATTTTATATATTCAAAAAAATATTGATAAAATCACCCATGATAAATCAATAAATAAAATGATTTTAGGCAAAGATAGTGATGGCGAAGTTATTATCACACCAACATTAATTAATTTCCCTAGTGTAAGAGAAAATAATAATAAAGGATATATAGATTTTCAAGATAATTATTTTGAGAATTTAATTAACATAAATAAAGATTTAGCAAGGGGGCAGTCAAAAATAAGATTGTCAGCTATTTTATCTAATCTTAAAATATTACATGGAAATGTTTATTTTAATAAGCTTGTTGCTAGTATTGAATTGT
The DNA here is from genome assembly GCF_011045815.1 of Proteus vulgaris. Taxonomy (GTDB): domain Bacteria; phylum Pseudomonadota; class Gammaproteobacteria; order Enterobacterales; family Enterobacteriaceae; genus Proteus; species Proteus vulgaris_B. Next base: position 620,706 of record NZ_CP047344.1, read on the forward strand.
TGAAATTTATTCCTGATTATATTGAAAAATATGAAAATAGCCCAGTTAATGAAATATTAAATAAAATATACAAAAAATTAGAAAGTAAGATTTTTAATTATTTTGTAAATATTAATAAAGATAACTTTTTATCTATAGCATCAAAAAATAGCTCAGTAGCAGCTAGAATTTATCAAATCATTGTGTCAGAGAATAATGGAAGTTATTTTGGTATCAGTGATTTTATTTATAATAATATAAAGAGTAATTTTTTATTAAATAATGGAATTAGTGTCGATGAAATAAATTATAAAAACTACTATTTCATGTTAGAAAATGAAAATATAAAAAATATTATTGATGGGATCAGTATTAAATATATAAAGGACAGTTTTTTTATCATTTCAAATGATAAAGTTTATACTAATATTACCTATAATCAATTAAATAATAACAGGGAAGATCCTGCAATTAATTATCTATTAGAAGTAATAGAAAATCAGTTGGATAAAAAAATAATTTATAAAGATAAAACTTATAATGAAATCTATATTAGCACATATTCCACTCAAACTTATAAAGATTTTTTATTACAAAAAGAGATCTCTGAATTAGAAAGTATCTATAAGGAAGATAATGATGCGGAATATTTCCCAAATAGATTTTATATTGAAGAAGAAGATCCAGAGAAGTTAATAAATAAATCAATTGAACTATATATTTCTGAACTAGATACTCATAATGTATTATTTGAATATAATGATAAAATAATTAAATATTTATTAGATAATAAGAATATTATTTTAAATAATGATATATCTCATGTTTTTATTGATATTTTTCCCACAGATCTAAATCAAGAAATTAGATTTTTTAATATCACAGGCGTGAAGAATGAATTAATAAATAATTTATTTAAAAAATATCCACAATTAGAAGAATTTATCTCTTTTTGTAAGGATAAAAAAATAAAATTCACAATGATTAGTTATGAGGAGAGTGAGGGGGTTTTTGGTAAAATTGTAAAGAAGAAAAAAGAAATTGAATATGTATACGATACTCTCTATGAAAATACCATTCCAAGCGAAAAAATTATTTATATAGGTAAAAAAGAAAATATTTATAATTCTATTTATAGTGAGCAATTTATTGAAGGCATTGCTCAAAAAATAAATGTGCCAGTATACAAAATTAGCAATGATAAAATAATGTTATCTACTGAGGGAACACTTATTTATAGTGTTCCTGTTGATACTAAAAATATAATAAATAAAATAATAAATGACTTTATATTAAATGAAGTGGTGACGGAAAAATCTATATCATCGATCGAAAAAAATAAAAAATATCATCGTGTTTATCATGCAAATAAAATATATAAAAAAATAAATTCTATTTATCCTGATTATAGAAAGGATAACGATTTTCTATTTGGATATAGAAATAAAATTGTTAACTTTATTAATGATTTCTCAAGTCATATGACTGAAAATGATATTTTAAATTATATAGAAAAAAATAAATATAATTTAAAAATGGAGGAGCTAGGAGCACTGCTTAGAGAAATAGATAACAGAGTATTAAGTCTTGAAGAATTAGGTAAACAAAGAAAGCGATTTGTTCAGTTATTTAATAAAGTTCAGAAGAAAGGAATGGTTGATAGTAAAGCATTATCTCTCTCTTTTCCTCAAAAGATTGTTTTATCAAAATTAAAAGAGGGAGGTGAAGGGTTTTGTGAATCATTAAGTATGTTATTTGCAGGAGTGAAATATTTTGAGCACCAAGGAAATCAGCAAAGTGGTCAATTATTTTTAAAAAAGCTGGCTTGGTTAATTGATTTTTTTGATGCTGATATAAATAAGCAGCAAATAATAAATAATGAATTAGAATTAAATGAGTCAACGAAAAATTTACTTTCTACACTTCAAGAACTTAGTCGTGGCAAATTATCGTTAGCTTCAATTACCGAGGGTATTAAGCAAGAAACTCATGAGCTAACATTAAACTCTGTTTTTCATCGTCTTTTTAATAATAAGAATACATCTTCTAATTATTTACAACTTTATACGAAAGATCATGCTTTACTTGTATGGTGCAATAAAAATAATTCTAATTATGGATTATACGATCCTAATTTTGGCTTAGCTGAATTTTCAAAAGAAAATCAGTTTAAATATTATTTAACAGAATTTTTCTATGGTAATGATATTAATGCTAAAAAAATATATAAATTAGAAAAAATAAAATCAGGCGATTTTGTATTTGATAAAATATTAAGTATTAACGCAGAGGCATTAATTGATTTTAAATTTAAAAATGGTAAATCTATCAGGGAGTTTATTACAGAACCTCTAGATTTACATAAATTAGATATTATGACTAACCCTAATAAGGATTTTGAAAGACACATAACAAATGAAATGTTAATTGATGAAACTAGAATAATTCAGTTAGCGACACCGAGTGAAATTATTGATGAAATTATTTATCATAAATTGTCGATAGATTATTCAGTATATAAATATTATGATGAACTTTCTAAATTATTTCATTCTGGCTCTCATGAGGATATAAAAAATAAATTAATTGAAATAATTAATGATCCATTAGTAAGTAAGAAATTCAATCAATTTGTTATTCATGATGTTGATCAAAATAATTTCATGAACATATTTGATAATAAGATTCATGATTTATTTATTAAAGATAAAATTGTATCAATAAAAATATTAATTAGTTCTATTAATGATGATCCTGGAGTAATAAAAAAGCTATCGAAAAATTCTAAACAATTATTATCTGATTTCTTTTCATTATCTGAAAATGAATTAGTTGGTGAACTGCTACGAATAGTATCAACACAAGAAAAGTATTTATATACTATTAATCAATTAGATATGATGTTGTTTTATTCACTAATGACTAACTTCAATGATGCAAATCAGAAAATTAATGAAACTATACATCTTAAAAAAATCACTACTCAATTCATTACTGATTTAAATAAACAAGAAAAAAATATTTATCATACATTTAAAAAGAAACTTTTAAATTTACCTCAATATTTTTCTGTCTCTGGTAATGAAAACTTCTCTTCTTTAATTTTATTTAATTACTTATCAAGTGAAATAAGAGACAACGTCGAGCATATTGATCACTTGTCTATAATTGAGGAGTTGTATTATAAAAAAGCGATAGATAACATTAATAGTCATGAAGAGCACTACTTATCTCTTTTTGAATCATTGCTTTCAACACTTTCAGAGAGTAAAGATCTAAAAGAAAATATTAAACACTTAAATTATGGCATATTAGATGAAATAATCATTGGATTAAAATCAGGGAATTATCTCTTAGAGATAGATCGCAAAAAAATAAATTTAACCATTAATAGTTCTCCTGAAGGAAAAATAATATTTGATGTTTTTATTAATAAGATTGGTAATATAAAAATAATAGGACATGATAAAAATAAAATAACTTCTGATTTGCTAAATTTGATAAATAATATTAGTTATAAAAATAGAGTTGAGGGTAATAAAAAAGTAGGTTCTATTTATCATATTAGCGAGTTTGATACTAAATCAATATCATTATTTAATAAACTCGTACTTATGGGGAAAGAAATACAACTTGATTTGGATAATAAATCTACAATTAAAATTGATAATATTGAGATTAATAAAAAAATATTATCTTCATTAGGATGTTATATTAATGATGTGCCTATATTAAAAACAGATCTAAAATCATTTTCATTGAAAAATGAAAAGCTAACATTTTATGCAGATAAACTTAATGATTTTTTCTTATCTGCATCAGGTAGTGATGATGATAATGCCATCATTTCTTTATTAAAAAAACAATTAAATCAAAAAGAAAAAAATATTGCTTCAATACTTTCACCAGATATAAATCGAATGGATTATTTAGCAGCAAAAGAGCGTTTAGCAAAAATTATTGAATTAAATGAAGTAGACGTAAATAAAAATTATTGGGATAAATTACGTTATCCAACCTTAAAAATACCACGTTATATGAAAGTTATATCTGGTATTGGTTATGGGAATATCACTTTTGGTATGTGGCAATCTATAAATTCAACTTTAAATATGATGGATTTATTAAAGGATAGCAGTTTAAGTGAAGATCAGCGAAAAGAGATCAGCGCTAATCTTGCCATAATGTGGACAGAAATGACTTATAACGGGTTATCTGAAATCATTGAAATTGCGGTAGCAAAAGGCATGTTAAAACACCGTACAAATACTTTGGAATATGCCGGAAAGATGAGCACTCGTGTGGGAATGGCATTAAACCTACTTTCTGTGGGATTTGATATTTATAACATGTACGATAATTTCAGTCGAATATCATCAGAATCTAATGCGAGAAAACGAGATGATTACATTGTTAACGGCACGTTCGCTATTGTATCGGCATTAGCTACTATTGGTGTTTCTATTGCTATTTTGGCGGGAAGCACCGTTGCTGGTCCCATAGGGATTGTTGTGGGTGCTGCCGTTGCATTAATAACGACTATTTATAATGCGGTACGTGTTGTTGAAGAAGCAAAAAATAAAGTTCCTTTTACTGTATGGGAGGAAATAGAAAGTGGTTTTCTTGCCGCGTTTACTGGCAAGATTGCTGCCAAAAAACAAAATGAAATTACCTTATTAGAGACTAAAGAGTCGATTAAAATATCAACGGAAAAAGCCAGTCTGGATTATTATCAACAATTAATAAAGCATAATCCTAATAGTAAATATTTTTATACTAATGAAGACTATTTTTATAAAGAAAAAAATTATTATAAAGTCGTGTATGAGTTATTTAATGATCCAACAGGATTACTGATCCCTCCAATAGCAACTTTTATTGCAGAAAATCAAGCTAAATTGATGTCTAAAGAAGATGCAGAGAACTTTGCAAATTTATCCCCTTACTTTGTTTTAAAGGAAACAAAGTATAAATATTATGAACCTCAAGAAGCAATAAAGACAGATGAAACACTGATATTTGATCTTGACTTTTATATCTCTCAACTCAAAAAATATACAATAGATATTGTTCCTCAAAAAGGAGATGCTCGTCATTTAGAAATGATTGACGATGAATTTATTGATAAAATTACCATGACAGAAAATAAAATCTTGCTATTGAGGAAAGATTTAAATAAAGAGTTGCACTGTGTTAATAATCAGAAAGTTTATTATTATTATTATCCGTTTAAAGAAAATGAAGATTTCTATTTTAATACTAAAAATGGCAATGACATTATCGCAGCACCGAAAAATGTAAAAAATACCTTTGATATTTATAATGGTACTAAACGGTTAAGCGGAGGAATTAAAGATGATATTTTTAATCTTTACACGACAAAATCTCCGCAATTTGCGAGCCGTTTTTATGGGAGAGAAGGTAATGATACACTTTGCATTGCTGAAAAATCAAAAATACATTCAGGTTATGAAGTAAATTTGTTGGCAAATTTCGTAAAATTTACTCATGTACTTAATCCCTCTAATAGCCTTAACTTTGGCTCTAAAATTTATCTCTATCATGATAAAAAGGCACAAACACGGGCTCCAAAAGTGATTGTTGATACAATGCCGAATATAAAATTGCAATCTCATGAAGTTATTGCTTATTTAGACAGTATTGAAAATGTGATTGGCAGTGATAAAGGGAACGATTTATTGGTTGGTAATAACCAAGATAATTATCTTGATGGGGTATCGGGTGATGATATGATTTATGGTCATCAAGGTAATGATGTCATTCGGTTAGTCGAAGGGATTGCTGAAGGAGGAGATGGCGATGACACTTATATTGTCGCATTTGCACCAGAACATTACAGTGATAGAAAACAGATTAATATTACTCTTTTTGAAAATATAAAAAATAAAAGCAATAGTGTTGTAAAGTTAGAGCACTACTTTAATGATATAAAAAAAATAACTCGTGATAAAGAAGATCTTATTATTGAAATTAATAATAAAATAATTCTTTCAGATAAAGAAAATAAAATTATCCCAACATTTATTAGATTAAAAAATGTATATGAAAATATTACAAGTACTGAAGTTAATCATCATTATAACTTGATTACGGATGATGGTTTTATGTTAACAATAAATGATAATTTGATGCCAAATAATAATGTGTTATTTAATTTTAGCTATTTGGAAAATTATTCAAAACGTAAGGAGAAAATGACACATTTTTATTTGGATGAAGTCAAAAAACAGCTTATAGCAACTTTTTCTCATTATAATGAAACATATAGCTTATTACCTGAGTTAAAATATAGCGGTGTTGCTTTGGGTGAGGCTATTTCCTTTACTTTAGAAGGTAGTACTGATGATAATGCTTATTTTTCAGTAACTCCAAATTCAAAAATAAAACTGAGTAATGGACAAGATGCTTATCAATTAAAAACATTTATTGCGAACATTGAAGGTGAGCATATTGATATACTTATTAACTCCTCTAATTTTGATAAAAGTAAAGAAAGCAGTGCTAATATTATTCTTTCTGATGTCAGTGGTTATGAGCTTAAGTTAGATAATGGTATTCTTGCTCATCGCTACAATCCTAATGGACATCTATATTTAGATATAAATGAAATATTATTAAAAAATAATTTATTCAAAAATTTAACATTTCGTATTATTGATAAAGATAGTAAGGTTTTTTCTTTACCTAATAAATATAAAGAAAATGGATTACTTATTCCTATAGTACCTGATGTTTTTGAAATATCATCGGGTGATGATAATTTAGTTATTCAAAATAATATTATATTTAATGAATTTCTTAGGAATGGATCGGGTGTATACCATCATAATGCTGATCCCTCTTTGTTATCTCAGAAATTTAAACAGCAAGATATTCCTAATATTGAATTATTACCAATTATCGATGTATTTGAAGGGAATGATATTGTCATTAATCATAATGAAGCAAGTTCAGTGATCTCGGGGGGAGCCGGTGATGATATATTGATTGTAGAAAAAGGGCATCATATTCTTCTAGCCGAAGAGGGAAATGATAAGCTTTATGGTGGTGAGGGTAATGACTTACTTATTTCAGATAAAGGTCATGATTATCTGAGCGGTAGTGTAGGTAATGATATTTACGTGGTAGCACAACGTGAAGGAAATGTGGTTATCATGGATAACCAAGGCCATAATAGGGTATTTATTACTGGGGTTGATAAAAATAAACCGTTAATCTCATCACGAGAAGGACATGATGAAATATTACGTTCTCAGGATAATCAATTTACGTTAACTATTAAAGATCAATACTTCAAAAGTTCACCCTCATGTCAAGTTGAGCAGAAAGCAAAAGAAGTAGACAGTGTCAATTTATCGGCAATTATTTATGAAATGGCACAATTTAATCAGACACAACTTTCCTCGATGGTCGGGGGGCAGCTTCCTAGTACACCTGATTGGTCATTATTACCCGTCATAATTAATCATTTAAATTGATCGTTATGTATTGATTTTGCATTAGAGATCAGTAGCAAAGCCCACATTTCAATGTGGGCTTTGCTCATTAAAGAGATTGCTCTGCGCGTTTAAACACTAAGGTGTTACCTTCAGATTCTGCTGAGTTAAACTGATAACCCTCTAAATCAAATTCTTTAAGTTGTGTTTTGTCAGTGAGTTTTTCTTGAATAATAAAACGGCTCATTAATCCGCGCGCTTTTTTAGCGTAAAAGCTAATGACTTTGTATTTCCCATTCTTCTCATCTAGAAAAACAGGCTTAATAATTTCAGCATTGAGTTTTTGCGGGTTAACTGATTTAAAATATTCATCAGAGGCTAAATTAACTAAAACGTTATCACCTTGTGCTTCAATCGCTTTGTTTAATGCTTCTGTAATGGTGTTTTCCCAAAATTGGTATAAATCACTCCCTTTTTTATTTTTTAGTTTTATTCCCATTTCAAGACGATAAGGTTGCATTAAATCCAGAGGGCGCAATACACCATATAAGCCAGAAAGCATGCGTAAATGTTGTTGAGCAAATTGAAAATCATCTTCAGAAAAGAGTTCAGCTTGCATGCCTGTATAAACATCACCTTTAAATGCTAAAATAGCTTGGCGTGCATTTTCTGGTGTGAAATTAGGTTGCCACTCACCAAAACGTGCTGCATTTAATCCTGCTAATTTATCGCTTATTTTCATTAAACTAGCGATATCACTTGAAGATAATTTTCGGCACTCTTCGATAAGTTGCTGGGAATATTTTAGCAATTCAGGTTGGGTGAACTGCGTTGTTGCTAAAGGCGATTCGAAATCCAGTGTTTTAGCTGGTGAAATAGTAATTAGCATAATTCCCTCGGTACGTTATTTTAATATTGACTGAATATAACAAATTCTTTCGATGATAGACTAAATTATAGCAATAGGAAAAAACAATGATTTTGCTAATTTGTCGTAAAAACCGACAAATTAAACGATTCAGCTTATGATGTTCTTCTGTTTTTTTCCGCTTTTGCTTTGCGAAAACGTTTGGCATTCAAATAATTGCTTTGTATGAATCTAAGCGTCTTGTAGTGTGAGCAGTCCATGTTATTATCAATAGATATCCGCAGGTGACTGCAAACAGATTTACCTAGTAGATGAGATAAACAAAATGACCAACAAATTGACTTCTTTGCGTAAACTGACAACGGTTGTTGCTGACACTGGTGACATTGCAGCAATGAAACTGTATCAGCCACAAGACGCAACTACCAACCCATCTTTAATTTTAAATGCAGCTCAAATTCCTGAATATCGTAAATTAATTGATGAAGCGATTGAATGGGCTCGCGCACAAAGCGATTCTCGTGAACAACAAATCGTTGATGCTTGTGACAAACTGGCAGTAAATATCGGTTTAGAAATTTTAAAACTGATCCCTGGTCGTATTTCAACAGAAGTGGATGCACGTCTTTCTTATGACACTGAAGCTTGTATTGTTAAAGCGCGTCATTTAATGAAGCTTTATAACGATGCAGGTATTAGCAACGATCGTATTCTTATCAAATTAGCATCTACTTGGCAGGGTATTCGTGCCGCAGAGCAATTAGAAAAAGAAGGTATCAACTGTAACCTGACTTTACTGTTCTCTTTCGCTCAAGCGCGCGCATGTGCTGAAGCAGGTGTTTACCTGATTTCTCCATTTGTTGGTCGTATCATGGATTGGTATAAAGCTAATACAGATAAAAAAGAATTTGCACCTGCTGAAGATCCGGGTGTTATTTCTGTGACTGAAATCTATAACTATTACAAACAACACGGTTACAACACCGTAGTTATGGGTGCAAGCTTCCGTAATATGGGTGAGATTTTAGAATTAGCAGGTTGTGATCGCCTGACTATCGCACCAGCACTGTTAAAAGAATTATCAGAAGCTGAAGGTGAAGTTGAACATAAGTTATCTTATAAAGGTGAAGTGAAAGCACGTCCAGAAGCTATCACTGAAGCACAATTCTATTGGGAGCATAATGCAGACCCAATGGCAGTAGATAAATTATCTGACGGTATTCGTAAATTTGCTGTCGATCAGGAAAAATTAGAGAAAATGATTGCGGATTTATTATAATTCGTCGTTAAATTCTTATAAAAATCTTAAATACCCATCTTTTATAGGTGGGTATTTTCATTTTTTTCTTCTCAAAATAACATTTAAGAAAATTTTAAGATTAAATTGATTGGAATATATTATTTATCCAGTAATAATTATAAAAATATATTATTAAAATACTCTATTTATTATTGGTGAATTATGAAAAAGATTGTCTTGGCAACGGTACTTGCATCGTTATTTTTTGGTGGCGCTGCAATGGCAGAGAGCAAAACCGCTTTCTCTTTACCTGCAATTGAAAAAAGTGCTGAAGGTGGAAATTCAGCGTCTCAATATCAATTGGGCGTAAAATATGAGAATGGCGAAGGTGTTGAACAAGATGCACAAAAAGCGCTGGAATGGTATACCAAAGCTGCAGAGCAAGGTCATGCTGAAGCGCAGTTAAACTTAGCACTTATGTATGACATGAGCGATGATATTGATCGCGATGCAGAAAAAGCAGTTTATTGGTATAACAAAGCTGCAGTTCAAGGCGTTTCTTTAGCACAATACAACCTTGCTGTTTCTTATGATGATGGTGATGGTGTAGAGCAAGATCATGAGAAAGCCGTGTATTGGTATACTAAAGCTGGCGAGCAAGGTGATAGTGATGCGCAATACAATCTCGGTATCTCTTATGATGAAGGTATCGGTGTAGCACAAGATCATGAAAAAGCAGTTGTCTGGTATACGAAAGCAGCAGAACAAGGCCACTCTGATGCGCAATATAATCTTGCTGTCTCTTATGATGACGGTGAGGGTGTAGAGCGTAACGGTGCTAAAGCTGTTTTCTGGTATACGAAGGCTGCAAACCAAGGTAATCGTGACGCACAAAATAACTTAGGTGTGATGTACGATGAAGGTGATGGTGTGGCTAAAGATGCACGTAAAGCCGTTGAATGGTACAGAAAATCAGCTATTCAAGGTAATGGTCTTGCACAAAATAATCTTGCGTTAAACTATTACTACGGCAAAGGCGTTAAACGTGATCTGAAACAAGCTTATGCATGGTTTACTGTTGCTGTTGAAAATGGCGATGGTGATGAAGCAATGCTAAAACGTACTGCTCGTGCATTAAATGCGGCACAATTAGCAGAAGCTAAAAGTTTAGCAGCGTCTTATATAGCTAAATATATTGATGAATGATATTGATTAATATTATTTAGGATTAAAGAGAGGGAGCTTATGCTCCCTTTTTCTATTTTAGTTAACGATAAATAAAATAGAGAGTTATCAATTTTTATTATCCTTTCTCAATAATCAAATATTAAACATCATTAATATATTGAGATTATTTTTAATTCTCTTGTGTTCTCATGGTAATATCTGCGCGCAAGTTAGATGGTCATTGATTAATTGAGGTTGATATGAACGAATTACGCATAGGGTTAGTTTCTGTTTCTGATCGCGCATCAAGTGGGGTTTATGAAGATAAAGGCTTACCCGCTTTAGAGGCTTGGCTAAAAACTGCGTTAACAACGCCTTTTCATATCGAATCTCGTTTGATCCCAGATGAACAATTGATGATTGAGCAAACGCTTTGTGAACTTGTTGATGAATCAGGTTGCCATTTAGTACTAACAACAGGAGGAACGGGGCCTGCACGCCGTGATGTTACTCCTGATGCGACGTTGGCCATTGCAGATAGAGAAATGCCTGGTTTTGGTGAACAAATGCGCCAAATTAGCTTGAAATTTGTACCTACTGCAATTTTATCTCGACAAGTGGGTGTTATTCGTAACCAAGCATTAATTTTAAACTTACCCGGACAACCTAAAGCGATTGCAGAAACGTTAGAAGGGTTAAAAGACAGCGAAGGCAAAGTGATTGTTAGTGGTATTTTTGCGAGCGTACCTTATTGTATCCAATTGTTAGATGGCCCTTACGTTGAAACAAACGAAGATATTGTGACAGCATTTAGACCAAAATCAGCCCGCCGTTCTACTTCTGCATAAATAATTTAAGAGGTTATTTGAACTGTTTGTATGAATGCTTGGAATTCGTACTGTATTCAAGTAGTACAAAAATAACCTCATTCTATTCAATCTCTTTTTTCTTTTTTCTTTTTTGTTTGTTAAAAGTCTTAATTTTCAATTAATTATGATTGTGTTTTGAGTTAAGTCTTAAAGTTTGTGTGTTAATTCGTCATGATATTATTTGCGTATTACATAACTGTTTGATAAATAATAAATTTTAATTTATTTAGACTTGGCTGATCCAATTTTTTCGCATTTTTTGCATTTTTTTTTATGATTCCCCTTGATGAATGTATTTATGACCCCATCTTCTTTTCAACTGCAATTACCACTATTGAGTTGCGTTGATTTTATATCCGCTTTGAAATGATGTTGTTAAGTCTATTAATTTTTGACTTGAAAAATGAATATTCATCCTCATATAGATTGGTAGTCAAATTGATAAAGAATTCTCTTTGGAGGCGTTTAAATGGGTAAAATTATTGGTATTGACCTGGGTACAACTAACTCTTGTGTTGCTGTAATGGATGGCAAAACTGCTCGGGTTATTGAAAACAGTGAGGGCGATCGTACTACTCCTTCAATCGTTGCATATGCACAAGATGGTGAAATCTTAGTTGGTCAGCCAGCAAAACGTCAGGCTGTGACTAACCCACAAAATACTTTATTTGCCATCAAACGTTTAATTGGCCGTCGTTTCGAAGATGAAGAAGTTCAACGTGACGTCGCTATCATGCCTTACAAAATTGTTAAGGCTGATAATGGTGATGCTTGGATTGAAGCTCGTAACGATAAAATGGCTCCGCCACAAGTATCTGCTGAAGTCCTGAAAAAAATGAAGAAAACAGCAGAAGACTATTTAGGTGAAGCCGTTACTGAAGCAGTGATTACTGTTCCTGCTTACTTTAATGATGCGCAACGTCAAGCAACTAAAGATGCGGGTCGTATCGCAGGTCTTGAAGTTAAACGTATTATTAACGAACCAACAGCAGCTGCTCTGGCTTACGGTTTAGATCGTGAAGTTGGTAACCGTACTATCGCAGTTTATGACTTAGGTGGTGGTACATTCGATATCTCTATCATCGAAATCGATGAAGTAGATGGCGAAAAAACCTATGAAGTTCTGTCAACCAATGGTGATACTCACTTAGGTGGTGAAGACTTCGATAGCCGTTTAATTAACTATTTAGTTGATGAGTTTAAAAAAGAACAAGGCATTGATCTACGTAACGATCCATTAGCAATGCAACGTCTGAAAGAAGCTGCTGAAAAAGCGAAAATTGAATTATCTTCAGCACAACAAACAGATGTTAACTTGCCATACGTTACTGCCGATGCAACAGGCCCTAAACATTTAAATATCAAAGTAACTCGTGCAAAACTAGAATCTTTAGTTGAAGATTTAGTTAAGCGTTCAATGGAACCAGTACGTGTTGCATTAGAAGATGCAGGCCTGAAAGTAAGTGAAGTTAACGACGTTATTCTGGTTGGTGGTCAAACTCGTATGCCAATGGTTCAGAAAACTGTTGCTGACTTCTTTGGTAAAGAACCACGTAAAGACGTTAACCCAGATGAAGCGGTTGCAATGGGTGCGGCTGTTCAAGGCGGTGTATTAGCGGGTGATGTTAAAGACGTTCTGTTACTTGACGTAACTCCACTGTCTTTAGGTATCGAAACAATGGGTGGTGTAATGACATCCCTGATTGCAAAAAATACCACAATTCCTACTAAACATAGCCAAGTGTTCTCTACCGCAGAAGATAACCAATCTGCAGTAACTATTCACGTATTACAAGGTGAACGTAAACGTGCTAGTGATAATAAATCACTGGGTCAATTTAACTTAGATGGTATCCAGGCTGCGCCACGCGGTATGCCACAAATCGAAGTTACTTTTGATATCGATGCTGATGGTATTTTGCATGTATCAGCTAAAGATAAAAATAGTGGTCGTGAGCAAAACATCACAATTAAAGCTTCTTCTGGTTTAAATGAAGAAGAAATCCAAAAAATGGTACGTGATGCAGAAGCCAACGCAGAATCAGACCGTAAATTTGAAGAATTAGTGCAAACTCGTAACCAAGCTGACCAATTAGTTCACGGTACACGTAAACAAATTGAAGAAGCAGGTGATAAATTACCAGCGAACGATAAAGAAGCTATCGAAAAAGCGGTAAGTGAGTTAGAAATTGCTTCTAAAGGTGAAGATAAAGACGCTATCGAAGCAAAAATTAAAGCATTAGTTGAAGCTTCTGAGAAACTGTTAGAAATCGCACAACAACAAGCACAAGCTGGTGCTGCAGGTAATGCTGCTGGCGCAGATGCAAGTGCGAAGAAAGATGATGATGTTGTCGATGCAGAATTTGAAGAAGTTGACGGTAAAGACAAGAAATAATGCCCTTAACGGGCCACGGTAACTCACTTGTGAATAGTTACTGATACCGAACACGGGCGTCGAGGAAACTCTACGCCCGTGTGCTTATGTCAAGGGTAATTTAGAATGGCAAAAAGAGATTTTTACGAAGTTCTCGGTTTAAGCAAAAACGCCGATGAAAAAGAAATTAAACGTGCATATAAGCGTTTAGCAATGAAATATCACCCAGACCGTAATCAGGGTGATAAAGAGTCAGAATCAAAATTTAAAGAAATCAAAGAAGCCTACGAAATTTTAAGTGATGCACAAAAACGTGCAGCTTACGATCAATATGGTCATGCTGCTTTTGAGCAAGGCGGATTTGGTGGCCAAGGTGGTGGTGGTTTCGGTGGTGGCGCTGACTTTGGTGATATTTTCGGTGATGTTTTTGGTGATATTTTTGGTGGTGGTCGCCGTCAACAACGAGCATCACGGGGATCTGACTTACAATACAACATGGATTTAACGCTTGAAGAAGCGGTTCGTGGTGTAACCAAAGAAATTCGTATACCGACATTAGAAACTTGTGATAAATGCCACGGTAGTGGTGCTAAAGAAGGTACCTCGGCTGAAACATGCTCTACCTGTCATGGTGCGGGTCAGGTTCATTTACGTCAAGGTTTCTTCACTGTACAACAAGCATGTCCAACGTGTCATGGTCGCGGTAAAGTGATTAAAGAGCCTTGTTCTAAATGTCATGGTGATGGTCGTGTTGAGCGTTATAAAACACTGTCTGTTAAAATCCCAGCTGGCGTTGATACGGGTGATCGGATACGCTTAAGCGGTGAAGGTGAAGCGGGCGAGAATGGTGCACCAGCAGGCGATTTATATGTACAGGTTCATGTTCGTCAACATCATATATTTGAGCGTGATGGTAATAACCTTTATTGCGAAGTTCCGATTAACTTTGCGATTGCTGCTTTGGGGGGCGAAATTGAAGTTCCTACACTGGATGGCCGTGTAAAACTTAAAATCCCAGCAGAAACTCAAACGGGCAAAATGTTCCGTATGAAAGGTAAAGGTGTCAAGTCTGTACGTAGTAGCACTGTCGGTGATTTGATGTGCCGTGTGGTTGTTGAAACACCTGTTAAACTCAATGAAAAACAAAAAGAGTTAATGGAACAACTTGGTGAATCATTTGGTGGTAAAAGTGGTGAGAAAAATACACCTCGCTCTAAAAGCTTCCTAGATGGCGTGAAAAAATTCTTTGATGATTTAACGAAATAATCTTCATTACTCCTTTCAAAAAGGCCTGATGACAGTATTTATCATCGGGCCTTTTTATTTGAATGTGGCTCAAGATTATCCCATCTTGATGGCGACAATACCGGCTAAAATGACTAAACACGCTAATAATTGTTTGCGGTTAAATTGTTCTTTTAGCAAATAAACAGATAAGACCATGGCAAATAGTACGCTGGTTTCTCTTAATGCCGCTACAAGCACAATAGAAGCATGACTCATTGCCCATATCACTATGCCATAACTGATTAATTGCATGACACCACCTAAAAATGCGGGCTTCCAATAATCTTTTATTTTGGCTTTTAAGTGTTGGCGATAACGAAGCCATGCCAGCAAATACATTGCGATACCATTTAAAAAGAAGAGCCATAAAATATAAGCAAAAGGTGTTTCTCCCACTCGGGAGCCATTACCATCAGATAGGGTATAACTTGCGGTAAATAATGCGGTAAGGAGCGCAAAAAAGAGTGCATCTTTACGTAAATTAAGCGTCGCTATTTTTCGGCTACGTGAAATAAGGATAATACCTAAAATAATCAATAAAATGCCGATTAAGCCAGTAACAGGAAGTGTCTCATGAAAAAGAAAAAAGCCAAGAACAGCGGTCATTAATGGCGCACTACCACGAGAAATCGGATAGACCTGATTAAAGTCTGCCAAGGTATAACACCGGCTTAAAGAAAGGGTGTAACCAATATGAAATAGGACGGAAAGAATAAGCCATTTCCATGCTCCTATATCGGGAAGTCCAACCCAAAACAGCGCTGGGATTGTCACAATACCTGAAAAAAAGGTAAGTAATGAGATCCCAAGAAATCGATCACTACCTACTTTGACTAATGCATTCCAACATGCATGGAAGACAGCGGCAAATAGCACAGCAATAAAAACGGTAATCGACATATTGATAGAGGCCTTTGTACTAAAGCGAAAATTATTTTTATAAAACCATAACACAATGGGTAAATAGTGAAATATATAATATTTTTTTCCTCATAATCTAAGGGCGTTATAAACGGAAAAGATAAACATAGTATTATTTTTTGATAATTAAAAATTAATATGTTTGATCTATTTTATCGATTGGTGTCGTTTATTAAATTAGATGCTTGTTTTTACTAATAATTAAAAAAATATATATTTATTAACATGTTATAAATCATTTTTTAAATTATGGTTTTATTTTTTCATTAAGAAATAATGTTGATTAATTTCGACTATCTATCTTATTTTACTTAATATTTCCCAATTAACTCGGAAAATATGAATCATTATCCATAAATAAACTGTTTTTTACGAATCCATGGTTAGCATATTATTAACAAGATTAGTAATTTTGAGGTTAATATTATGACGGCAATTATTAGACAATTTTTGAGATTAGAGGCATCAGGCGGTATTCTTCTGATTATTGCTGCTATTATCGCATTGATTATGGCGAATACACCTCTAAATGCTTTGTATAATGAGTTTTTATCTATTCCTATTATGCTCAAGTTTGGTGCATTCGAACTTGATAAGCCATTACTGCTTTGGGTAAATGATGCCTTAATGGCTATTTTCTTTTTGGTGGTTGGATTAGAAGTTAAGCGTGAATTAAAAGAAGGCTCTTTAGCTCAACGTGATAGAGCCATTTTCCCTGCAATTGCTGCTGTAGGAGGAATGTTAGCTCCTGCATTAGTTTATCTTATGTTCAATCATGCCGATTCTATTGGGCAACAAGGTTGGGCAATTCCAGCTGCAACAGATATTGCATTTGCATTGGGGGTGATGGCGTTATTAGGTAAACGTGTCCCTGTTGAATTAAAGGTTTTCTTATTGGCTTTGGCGATCATCGATGACTTGGGCGTTATTGTGATTATCGCACTTTTTTATTCAAAGAGTATTGCACTGATGCCGTTGGCTTTGGCTGGGCTGATTGTTATTGCTCTGGGTATAATGAACTGGCGTAAAGTTGGTAATACCGCCGCTTATTTAGTTCTTGGATTTGTTTTGTGGGTGTGTATTTTAAAATCGGGTATTCATGCCACTATTGCGGGTGTCATAGTTGGATTCATTATCCCATTAAGAAATAAAGAAGGTGATTCGCCTTCTGAAGAATTAGAGCATGTGTTACATCCTTGGGTTGCCTATTTAATTTTGCCACTCTTTGCATTTAGTAATGCGGGGGTTTCCTTAAATGGTGTGACATTAGATGGCATGTTATCCGCATTACCGTTAGGTATCGCATTAGGACTATTTTTGGGTAAGCCGATTGGAATTTTCCTCTTTAGCTGGGTTTCGGTAAAACTAGGCATTGCAAAATTACCAGATGCGATTAATCTTAAACAAATATTTGCAGTGTCTGTGCTCTGTGGTATCGGTTTTACTATGTCTATCTTTATCGCAGGATTAGCATTTGATGGTGCAAGTGAAGCTTATAATACCTACTCTAAGCTGGGCATTTTAGTAGGTTCAACGGTAGCTGCAGTTGTGGGATATTTGTTGCTTCGTTCTGTTTTACCGAAGTCAAAAACGAAGTCAATATAAGGAAATTTATTACGGATTTGAGTTTCTCAACACAATAAATACCGAGCTATATATTTAAATCTACGGTGCAATACAGTGTATTGTGCCGTAGATGTTTTTATGAGGATTGGATGCAAGGAAAGCCAATCGCAAACTAATGCGTTATTACATAGTCTGTGTTTAAGGCACAGAAGTTGAAAGGAAGATAACTATGCGGGTGTCACATCTCAATTTTAACCATCTTTATTATTTTTGGCATGTGTGTAAAGAAGGCTCTGTTGTAGGTGCAGCAGAAGCTCTGTATCTGACACCTCAGACAATTACAGGGCAAATTAAAGCATTAGAAGAGAGATTGGGTGGTAAGTTGTTTAAACGCCAAGGAAGGGGGTTAGTTCCTTCAGAATTGGGACAACTTATTTTTCGCTATGCCGATAAAATGTTTATGTTAAGCCAAGAGATGCTGGATATCGTCAACTATAGTCGTGAATCGAACTTGTTGTTTGATGTCGGTGTTGCGGATGCATTATCTAAACAATTAGTCAGTCGTGTATTAGAAACTGCTGTGATTGATCATGAACAAATCCATTTGCGCTGTTTTGAATCAACGCATGAATTATTATTAGAACAATTAAGCCAGCATAAGCTGGATATGATTTTATCGGATTGCCCAGTAGATTCTTCACAACAAGAAGGCTTGTTTTCTGTAAAACTTGGTGAATGTAATATGAGTTTCTTTTGTAGCCATCCACTTCCTGAAAAACCGTTTCCTGAATGTTTAGAAGAGCGAAAATTACTGATCCCAGGTCGTCGATATATGTTAGGTCGCCATTTGTTAACGTGGATACGTAATAAGAATCTGCAAGTGGAAATTTTGGGTGAGTTTGATGATGCGGCATTAATGAAAGCATTCGGATTAAATTATAATGCCATTTTTGTAGCACCTTCACTGTATACCGATGAAACTTTTGCTCATAGCAATATCGAAGAAATTGGAATGCTTGATACTGTAAAAGAAGAGTATTACGCGATTTTTGCAGAGAGAATGATCCAACATCCAGCGGTTCAGCGCGTTTGTAATACTGATTTTTCAGATCTTTTTAATGGGAATAAGAAGAGTGCTGTAAATCCATAAGTGAGTATGGTTAAAAAGCAGAAAACAAAAAACCGGCATAAGCCGGTTTTTTATAACACAAGAAAGCAAATATTACATTGCTTTGATTTGTGCTTGCAGATTAGCTTTATGACGTGCTGCTTTATTCTTATGAATTAAGCCTTTAGTTGCCTGACGGTCAACAATCGGTTGCATGTCATTAAATGCTTTTTGTGCTGCTTCTTTATCACCTGAAGCAACTGCTGCGTATACTTTTTTGATGTAAGTACGCATCATAGAACGACGGCTTGCGTTGTGTTGACGACGCTTTTCAGACTGAACCGCACGCTTCTTAGCTGATTTGATATTAGCCAAGTTCCAACTCCCAAATATATTCTAGCGAGGACAAATACAAAGGTGAAGGAATATGCCTTTTCAACCTAAGTTTGTCAATGGATTTATACAAAATTAGCGTCGTTGTACGCGACACTTGTTTCGTTGTGATGGCGCAAGATTTTATCAGTTAAGGCGGGTAGAATACAGTCTTTTGAGTGAAAAAATCATCAAAATCGTGTATATGAGTAATAAATAATAGATTCTAAGAGGATCTACGATTGATTTTATGCGATTTTATAACCAAGAAGCGAGTGATAGTCCATTTTTGTTTGATGTGAGCAATCAAATTTAAGAACAACAGTGAATCGACTTGTCGAGATATTACTCATCAATAAACATTGATATATTGGGTTACTCTCAAGCCTTTGACAAGGTATAATCCAATAATTTCCACGGTATTGAGCCAGTTATGGAGCTAATTCGCGGTATACAGAATATTAGAGCGCTACATCATGGTTGCGTTTTAACAATTGGGAATTTTGATGGTGTCCATCGAGGCCATCAGGCATTATTGAAACACTTGAAGCAAGAAGCCTCACAGAGAGGATTACCCACGGTTGTGATGACATTTGAGCCTCAACCACTTGAGTTTTTTTTACCAGAAAAAGCACCAGCACGTCTGACTCGTTTACGAGATAAGATAAAGTATTTGGCTGAATGCGGTATTGACTACCTTTTGTGTGTCAAATTTGATAAACAATTTGCGGCACAAACACCCGAAGAGTTTGTTTCATCTCTACTGGTCGATAAATTAGGGGTGAAATTTCTTGCTATTGGTGATGACTTTCGCTTTGGCAAAAATCGTGAAGGTGATTTCCATTTTTTACAACAAGCAGGTGTTCGGTATGGATTTGACGTCGCAAATACAGAAAGTTATTGCGATAAAGGGTTACGTATCAGTAGCACCGCAGTAAGAGAAGCGTTACTCAATGATGATTTAGTTCTTGCTGAATCACTCCTTGGACACCCTTATAGTGTTTGTGGACGAGTTGTTCATGGTAATGAATTGGGTAGAACTATTGGTTTTCCGACAGCCAATATTCCAATGAAGCGCTTAGTTGCACCAGTGAAAGGTGTTTATGCCGTTGATGTCTATTTATCAGATAATCAATTACCTTTGCCAGGTGTGGCAAATATCGGAAGTCGTCCAACTGTAAAAGGAAAAGGCGTACAATTAGAAGTTCATTTAATCGACGTTAATATGGATTTATATGGACGTTGTATTGATGTTGTGTTACGAAAGAAATTGCGTAATGAACAGCGATTTGCATCATTGGATGCATTGAAGCAGCAAATCGCAGATGATGTGGCTACTGCTAGGGATTTTTTATCACAGTAGTCGGAGTCATAAACTAGCGGAAAATTGGAACTGAGAATCGAATGAGTGACTATAAAAATACCCTGAACTTACCAGAAACAGGGTTCCCTATGCGCGGGGATTTAGCAAAGCGCGAGCCAGAGATGTTATCACGTTGGTACAAAGAAGGTTTGTATCAAGCTATTCGTCAGGCGAAAAGTGGTAAAAAAACATTTATTTTGCATGATGGCCCTCCATACGCCAACGGCAATATTCATATTGGTCACTCAGTAAACAAAATTCTCAAAGATATTATTATTAAATCCAAAGGGCTGTCAGGCTTTGATTCTCCGTACATTCCAGGATGGGATTGTCATGGATTACCTATTGAACTAAAAGTTGAACAAATCGTAGGTAAACCAGGAGAGAAAATATCTGCAGCACAATTCCGCGAGGAATGTCGTAAATACGCTTACGAACAAATTGAAGCACAGAAAAAAGATTTCATTCGTTTAGGTGTTTTGGGTGATTGGGATAAACCTTATCTCACAATGGATTATAAAACCGAAGCGAATACTATCCGTGCTTTAGCGCGTATCATTGCAAATGGTCACCTATTAAAAGGCGCTAAACCTGTTCACTGGTGTACCGCGTGTGGCTCATCATTGGCTGAAGCAGAAGTCGAATACTACGATAAAACATCCCCTTCTATTGATGTGCGTTTCACCGCCGTAGATTCAAAAGCTGTTGCTGCTAAATTTGGCTCAGCAACAGATAAACCAATTTCTTTGGTTATCTGGACAACAACGCCTTGGACATTACCTGCTAACCGCGCTATCGCCTTAAATGCAGAATTTAATTATGCCTTAGTCTCATTTAATGATGAGTGTGTGATTTTAGCTGCTGATCTTGTTGAATATGTGATGAAACGTATTGGCGTAACTGACTGGGCTGTTTTAGGTGAATGTAAAGGTACAGATCTAGAATTGTTGCGCTTTAATCATCCATTTATGGGCTTTGATGTTCCTGCTATTTTAGGTGATCACGTTACTTTAGAAGCAGGTACAGGGGCTGTTCATACTGCACCAGGCCATGGTCCGGATGACTTTGTGGTTGGTCAAAAATATGGTTTAGAAGTTGCAAACCCTGTTGGGCCAAATGGTTGTTATTTACCTGGCACTTACCCAATATTAGACGGTGTTTTTGTTTTTAAAGCGAATGATGTCATCGTTGAATTGCTAAAAGAAAAAGGTGCTCTGTTACATCACGAAGCGATGCAGCACAGTTATCCTTGCTGTTGGAGACATAAAACTCCAGTTATTTTCCGTGCAACACCTCAATGGTTTATTGGCATGGATAAAAATGGGTTGCGTCAACAATCATTAAAAGAGATCAAGGGTGTTAAATGGATACCTGATTGGGGTCAAGCACGAATTGAGTCAATGGTTGAAAACCGCCCTGACTGGTGTATTTCTCGTCAACGTACTTGGGGTACTCCAATGTCTCTGTTTGTTCATAAAGAGACACAAGAGCCACATCCACGTACTTTAGAGTTGATGGAAGAAGTTGCAAAACGTGTTGAAGTTAGCGGTATCCAAGCATGGTGGGATTTAGATATTCGTGACGTGTTGGGTGATGAAGCTGACGATTACATGAAAACACCAGATACGCTGGACGTATGGTTTGACTCAGGATCAACACACTCAACCGTCGTTGATGCTCGCTCAGAATACCATGGTAATTCAGCCGATATGTATTTAGAAGGCTCTGACCAACATCGTGGTTGGTTTATGTCTTCGTTGATGATCTCAACGGCAATCAAAGGTAAAGCACCTTACCGCCAAGTATTAACACATGGTTTTACCGTAGATGGACAAGGCCGTAAAATGTCTAAATCTATCGGTAACACAGTAAGTCCTCAAGATGTGATGGATAAATTGGGTGCTGATATCTTACGTTTATGGGTTGCCTCAACAGATTATACAGGTGAAATCGCCGTATCTGATGAGATCTTAAAACGTTCTGCGGATACTTATCGTCGTATTCGTAATACTGCACGCTTCTTCTTAGCAAACTTGAATGGTTTTGATCCTGCAAAACATCAAGTTAAACCAGAAGAGATGGTCACGTTAGATCGCTGGGCTGTGGGGCGTGCGCAAGCTGCCCAAGCAGAAATTTTAAAACATTATGAAAACTATGATTTCCATAATGTTATTCAACGCTTAATGCAATTCTGCTCAGTGGAAATGGGTTCTTTCTATCTAGATATCATTAAAGACAGACAATACACTGCGAAAAGCGACAGTGTTGCTCGTCGTAGTTGCCAAACAGCATTATTCCATATCAGTGAAGCATTAGTCCGTTGGATGGCGCCAGTTATGTCATTCACTGCTGATGAAATTTGGAATGAACTGCCAGGTGAGCGAGCAAAATATGTCTTAACTGAAGAGTGGTATACCGATTTATTTGGTTTAGATGCATCAGAAACCTTAAATGACGATTACTGGGCTGAATTACTGGCTGTTCGTGGTGAAGTCAATAAAGTGTTAGAGCAAGCTCGTACAGATAAACAACTACGTGGTTCTTTAGAAGCATCAGTCACACTGTATGCAGATAACGCTTTAGCAGATAAATTAAATGCATTAGGTAATGAACTGCGTTTTGTTTTATTAACATCTCAAGCGACAGTAGCAGATATTAGTGAAGCACCAGAAACAGCATTAGCCTCTGATATGGCGGGTTTAAAAATCGCCTTTAATAAAGCAGATGGCGAAAAATGTCCTCGTTGCTGGCATTACGCGACAGATATCGGTCAAGTAGCGGAACACGCTGAATTATGCGGACGCTGTGTTACTAACGTAGCCGGTAACGGTGAAGAACGTAAGTTTGCTTAATTAATGAAGAAAACACTTTGCTCTACAGGTTTACGCTGGTTGTGGTTAGCAATTGCTGTAGTGGTGTTGGATTTAGGAACAAAACAGTATTTCATGCAGACATTTCGTCTGTATGAATCTGTTGCTGTGATGCCTTTTTTCAATTTCACTTACGCACATAACTATGGTGCTGCCTTTAGCTTTTTAGCGGATAAAGGGGGATGGCAACGTTGGTTTTTTGCACTGATTGCATTAGCAATCTGCATTACTTTATTAGTAATGATGTATAAAAATAAAGCGAACGCCAAACTAAGTAACATTGCTTATGCGCTTATTATTGGCGGAGCATTGGGTAATCTTTCTGATCGTCTGATCCACGGGTTTGTTATCGATTTCCTTGATGTTTATGTCGGAGATTGGCATTGGCCCACTTTTAATATTGCTGATATGGGTATTTGTATTGGTGCGGGACTTATTATCATTGAAAGCTTTTTCCCTGATAAAAATGCCAGTCCGCAAGATACAAAAAAGCAAAAGTAATCAGATAATGAGTTAACTAAAATAACCCCTGCCTTATGGCGGGGGTTACGCTTAATAGAAGGTATTAGTATGGTTATGCAGGTACTCAACAATAGTGCGGTATTGCTGAATTTCACTTTAAAATTAGCCGATGGCTCTGTTGCTGAATCTACGCAAGCACATGGTAAACCGGCTCTTTTTCGTTTAGGTGATGAAAGTTTATCGCCAGCCTTAGAAGCTGAATTATTGGGGTTATCAACGGGAGATAAAAAAACTTTTACGCTTGCGGGCGAACATCTTTTTGGTAAATACAACCCTGACTTGATCCAATACTTTATGCCTTCTGACTTTGCAGAGTCTGGGGTGCCAGAAGCGGGCACAATCATGCTATTTACAGCAATGAATGGAAGTGAAATGCCGGGCATTGTAAAAAATGTCACTGAAGATTCTGTCACGGTTGATTTTAATCACCCATTAGCGTCAGAAGAAGTGACATTTGATATTGAAGTTGTCAGCATCAATCCTGAGGAGGAAACAACACATGCAAATACTGCTGGCTAACCCACGAGGCTTTTGTGCGGGTGTTGACCGAGCTATCAGCATTGTTGACCGCGCTCTGGAAATCTATGGCGCACCTATTTATGTTCGTCATGAAGTGGTTCATAACCGTTATGTAGTTAACGATTTACGCGAACGTGGCGCTATCTTTATTGAAGAAATTTCAGAAGTACCCGATAACGCGATTTTAATTTTTTCGGCTCATGGTGTTTCTCAAGCTATTCGTCAAGAGGCTCGTTCACGTAATTTAACGATGCTTTATGATGCAACTTGCCCATTAGTAACTAAAGTTCATATGGAAGTAGCTAGAGCTAGCCGTAAAGGTAAAGAGGCGATACTAATCGGTCATGCAGGGCATCCCGAAGTTGAAGGTACAATGGGGCAATACAATAACCCTGAAGGAGGGATGTATTTAGTTGAGTCTCCTGCTGATGTCTGGAAATTAACAGTCAAAGATGAAGACAACCTTTGTTTTATGACCCAAACGACACTTTCTGTAGATGATACATCTGAAGTTATTGATGCTTTAAATGCACGTTTTCCCAAAATTATTGGGCCACGTAAAGATGATATTTGTTATGCAACAACCAATCGTCAAGAAGCGGCGAGAGAACTTGCTGAAAAAGCAGATGTTGTTTTTGTTGTTGGTTCTAAGAACTCATCAAATTCAAACCGCTTAGCAGAATTGGCTCAGCGTGCAGGAAAACCTTCTTATCTTATCGATAGCTTTGAAGATATTGATGAGTCATGGGTGACTAATGTCAATATTGTCGGAGTGACTGCAGGAGCTTCTGCCCCTGATATTTTAGTACAGCAAGTATTAGAGCGTCTAAAAAGCTTTGGTGCTGATGAAGTGATTGAACTATCAGGACGTGAAGAAAATATTGTTTTTGAAGTGCCTAAAGAACTTCGACTTGACTATAAAGTTATCGAATAAGACATCTAGAAAGCGTGGTTTTTAAAGCAGAGTTTAAATCTCTGCTTTTTTTATATCTAAAGTTAAATGAATAATCATGCTGTTCATCTCTTTTACTGATAATTAGCGCTGTTTGGTGTGTTTTTCTTATCTAGAACGTTAAATACTGGCATCAAACGGATGACATCGCTAATCTGTAAATAATAAATAGAGATCATAAGCATTGTTAAGGAGAAATTTAGTTATGTCTGCAAAAGAACTTCGTCTTGCTGTTGTAGGTGCTGGTGGACGCATGGGACGCCAATTAATTCAGGCAATTTCTCAACAAGAAGGAACTGTGCTAGGTGCTGCTTTTGAACGTACAAATTCTTCATTAATTGGCTCAGATGCGGGCGAGTTGGCTGGCATTGGTCATATCGGTGTCACAGTAACTGATAACTTATTAGCACAAGCTAATGCATTTGATGTATTAATTGATTTTACACGTCCAGAAGGCACGCTTTCACATATTGAATTTTGTGTAGAACAACAAAAAGGCATGATTATCGGTACGACAGGCTTTGATGATGAAGGCAAGAAAGCCATAGATGATGCAGCAAAAATCATCCCTATTGTGTTTGCGGCCAACTTTAGTGTTGGTGTTAATTTGGTGCTTAAATTACTTGAAAAAGCCGCTAAAGTGATGGGGTCTTACAGTGATATTGAAATTGTAGAAGCGCACCATCGCCATAAGGTTGATGCACCATCAGGTACAGCATTAGCAATGGGTGAATCTATTGCAGATGCATTAGGTCGTGATCTTAAAGAGTGTGCCGTTTATGAGCGAGTAGGGCATACGGGAGAGCGTGACCCTAAAAGTATTGGTTTTGCTACTATTCGTGCAGGTGATATTGTGGGTGAACATACTGCGATTTTTGCCGATATTGGCGAAAGAGTCGAGATAAGCCACAAAGCTTCTAGTCGAATGACATTTGCAAATGGTGCAGTAAAGGCAGCTATTTGGTTAAGCTCTAAAAAATCAGGTTTATATAATATTAAAGATGTTCTTTCTTTAGAGGATTTGTGATTTATTGTTTTTTATAATTAATTGAAAACTCATGATTATTTTTTTAATTATGAGTTTTTTTATTACATTTATTATTTTTATTCTCTTCTTTCTTATTTATATTGTTTATCTCTTATATTTTCTGTTTTTTTTCTAAAAACAGACGCAATTCTTCTATTTTTTCTTTTAAAATCTCATTTTTAAATTATCTTGGTAAGCAAACGGTTAAATTTGCAAGATTTGTTATATTAATTGTCACTTGGTTGATTAAATTGCTAATGATTGATATTTTTTTAATTAAAAAGGTGTTTTTTCTAGACATCTGTCCATTCGATCTTTAGAATGCGCCCAATTTGCCAAAAATTTGCCCAATTTTATGTTTTTGGCATTGATTTAGAGTCTTAAATCTGAATTAATATGCATGAAATGTGATTTATTATTCTCTGGAGGGCGTTTTGATTAAATCAGCTATACTGGTTCTAGAAGATGGGACCGAATTCCACGGCAAGTCGATTGGCGCAGAAGGCGCCGCCATCGGTGAAGTCGTTTTTAATACTTCAATGACTGGTTATCAAGAAATACTAACCGACCCGTCTTACTCTCAACAAATTGTTACTCTCACCTATCCCCACATTGGCAACACCGGCGTTAATCATTCAGACGAAGAATCAGAAACCATTCATGCTCAAGGCTTAATTATTCGTGATTTACCATTAGTGATGAGCAACTATCGTGCACAAGAAACATTATCTGATTATCTTAAACGCCATAATATCGTTGCGATTGCAGATATTGATACACGCAAGCTAACGCGCTTATTGAGAGAAAAAGGTGCGCAAAACGGTTGCATTATCGTAGGCAATCATCTTGATACTCAACAAGCTCTCGAAAAGGCCAGATCATTTCCTGGTTTAAAAGGAATGGACTTAGCAAAAACGGTGACAGTGAAACAGCCTTATCAGTGGACTCAAGGAAGTTGGACATTAAAAGGTGAGTTACCCAAAGCAAAATCAGTAGATGAATTGCCATTGCATATTGTGGCATATGATTTTGGTGTGAAACGTAATATTTTACGCATGCTGGTGGATAGAGGGTGTCGAGTTACCATTGTACCAGCACAAACACCTGCGCAAGATGTTTTAGCACTTTCACCTGATGGTATTTTTCTTTCAAATGGTCCCGGGGATCCAGAGCCCTGCGAATATGCCATTAACGCCATTCAAACATTTTTAACAACCGATATTCCTCTCTTTGGCATCTGTTTAGGTCATCAGCTTTTAGCATTAGCCAGCGGTGCAAAAACCATCAAAATGAAATTTGGGCATCATGGTGGTAACCATCCTGTTAAAGATTTAGATAAAAATACGGTGATGATCACAGCGCAAAATCATGGATTTGCCGTTGATGAAACCTCTCTTCCTGCCAATTTACGTGTGACACATAAATCTCTATTTGATGGTTCTTTACAAGGCATTCATCGCACAGATAAACCTGCATTCAGTTTTCAAGGCCATCCAGAAGCCAGCCCTGGGCCACATGATGCTGCACCTCTTTTTGATCACTTTATCGAGCTTATCGCGCAATATCGTCAAAACCTGCAATCAGTAACAACAAAATAAATCAGGAGCGAAAGAAAATGGCTAAAAGAACAGATATCAAAACAATCCTGATTTTAGGTGCAGGGCCGATCGTAATCGGACAAGCGTGTGAATTTGATTACTCAGGTGCTCAAGCATGTAAAGCTTTACGTGAAGAGGGGTATCGAGTTGTTTTGGTAAATTCAAATCCTGCAACCATTATGACCGATCCTGAAATGGCTGATGCAACGTACATTGAGCCTATTCACTGGCAAGTTGTGAGAAAGATTATTGAAAAAGAGCGCCCTGATGCAGTATTACCGACAATGGGCGGACAGACAGCACTGAACTGCGCTTTAGAATTGGAGCGTCAAGGTGTTTTAGCTGAGTTTGGTGTCACCATGATTGGGGCAACCGCTGATGCGATTGATAAAGCAGAAGATAGACAACGCTTTGATAAATCGATGAAAAAAATTGGCTTAGATACAGCACGTTCAGGTATTGCACATAACCTTGATGAAGCGTTTGCGGTCGCACAACAAGTTGGCTTCCCTTGTATTATTCGTCCATCATTTACTATGGGCGGTACGGGGGGCGGTATCGCTTATAATCGTGAAGAATTTGAAGAAATTTGTACTCGTGGTTTAGATTTATCACCTACCAATGAATTATTAATTGATGAATCATTGATTGGCTGGAAAGAGTATGAAATGGAAGTCGTTCGCGATAAAAATGATAACTGTATTATTGTTTGTTCTATTGAAAACTTTGATGCAATGGGTATTCACACAGGGGACTCCATTACTGTTGCACCTGCGCAAACATTGACTGACAAAGAATATCAAATTATGCGTAATGCCTCGATGGCGGTATTACGTGAAATAGGTGTTGAAACAGGCGGTTCTAACGTTCAGTTTGCCGTTGATCCGAAAACAGGACGTTTGATTGTTATTGAAATGAATCCTCGGGTGTCACGTTCTTCTGCCTTGGCATCCAAAGCAACAGGCTTTCCAATTGCTAAAGTTGCCGCAAAATTAGCGGTAGGTTATACCCTCGATGAGCTGATGAATGACATCACTGGAGGGAGAACACCTGCCTCTTTTGAGCCTTCAATAGATTATGTTGTGACAAAAATTCCTCGCTTTAACTTTGAAAAATTTGCAGGAACCAATGACAGATTAACAACGCAAATGAAATCTGTTGGCGAAGTGATGGCAATTGGTAGAACGCTACAAGAATCTATGCAAAAAGCATTACGAGGCCTCGAAGTGGGAGCGACAGGTTTTGATCCTAAAGTCGATTTAGACGACCCAGAAGCATTAACCA
The DNA here is from genome assembly GCF_011045815.1 of Proteus vulgaris. Taxonomy (GTDB): domain Bacteria; phylum Pseudomonadota; class Gammaproteobacteria; order Enterobacterales; family Enterobacteriaceae; genus Proteus; species Proteus vulgaris_B. The sequence goes on from NZ_CP047344.1 coordinate 650,049, forward strand.
AGATCCGTCGAGAGCTAAAAGAAGCAGGCTCTGACCGAATTTGGTATATCGCAGATGCTTTCCGTGCGGGATTATCCGTTGATGGCGTCTTTAACCTCACCAATATTGATCGCTGGTTTTTAGTTCAAATAGAAGAAATCGTTCGCCTTGAAGAAAAAGTCAGCGAAGTTGGTATAAAAGGCTTAAGTGCTGATTTCTTACATCAGTTAAAACGTAAAGGTTTTGCTGATGCACGTTTAGCTAAAATACTTAATATAAAAGAGCACGCTATTCGTCAATTACGAGAGCAATATCAGCTCCATCCGGTCTATAAACGTGTTGATACTTGTGCAGCAGAATTTGCTACGGATACGGCTTATATGTACTCGACTTATGAAGAAGAGTGCGAGGCAAATCCACATCAAGATAAACCTAAAGTCATGATCTTAGGTGGTGGACCAAACCGTATAGGGCAAGGAATAGAATTTGATTATTGCTGTGTTCATGCCGCGCTTGCGTTGCGTGAAGACGGTTACGAAACCATTATGGTGAACTGTAACCCTGAAACAGTTTCAACAGATTACGATACTTCTGACAGACTCTATTTTGAACCTGTCACATTAGAAGATGTACTTGAAATTGTACGTATCGAAAAACCAAAAGGGGTTATCGTGCAATATGGTGGGCAAACCCCACTGAAATTAGCAAGAGCACTAGAAGCTGAAGGCGTGCCTGTTATTGGCACAACGCCAGATGCTATTGATAAAGCAGAAGATCGTGAGCGTTTCCAAAAAGCAGTTGATAAATTAGGGCTAAAGCAGCCTGAAAATGCCACGGTGACTGCTTTAGAAGAAGCAGTAGAAAAAGCACAATTGATTGGTTATCCATTGGTGGTTCGTCCTTCCTATGTACTTGGTGGACGCGCAATGGAGATTGTTTACGATGAAGTCGATTTACGTCGCTATTTCCAAACCGCAGTGAGTGTGTCAAACGATGCGCCAGTGTTGTTAGACCGTTTTCTTGATGATGCAATTGAAGTCGATATTGATGCGATTTGTGACGGTAAGCAAGTCGTGATTGGCGGCATTATGGAGCATATCGAACAAGCGGGTGTTCACTCTGGTGACTCTGCTTGCTCATTGCCTGCTTATACCCTAAGCCAAGAAATTCAAGATGTGATGCGTAAGCAAGTCCGTGAACTTGCGTTTGAATTAGGTGTAAAAGGGTTGATGAATGCACAATTTGCGGTGAAAGGTAACGATGTTTACCTTATCGAAGTTAATCCTCGTGCTGCTCGTACCGTACCTTTTGTGTCAAAAGCCACAGGTGTGCCATTAGCCAAAGTCGCTGCGCGTGTCATGATTGGTCAAAGCCTTGAAGAGCAGGGAGTTACAAAAGAAGTTATTCCACCTTATTACTCTGTAAAAGAGGTGGTTTTACCTTTCAATAAGTTTGCAGGTGTTGATCCGATTTTAGGACCTGAAATGCGTTCAACCGGTGAAGTGATGGGCGTCGGTGCAACCTTTGCTCAAGCCTTTGCTAAAGCGATGTTAGGCAGCAGTTCTACCATGAAGAAAAAAGGCAGAGCACTTCTTTCTGTGCGTGCTGGTGATAAAAAGCGAGTTGTTGATTTAGCAACGAAATTACTAAAAAGTGGATTTGAATTAGATGCTACACATGGTACAGCCATTGTATTAGGTGAGGCGGGAATAAACCCACGCTTAGTTAATAAGGTTCATGAAGGTCGGCCGCATATTGAAGATAGAATCAAAAATGGTGAATATGACTATATTGTTAATACAACTTCTGGTCGTCAAGCCATTGAAGATTCTAAAATTATTCGTCGTAGTGCATTAAGATATAAAGTCCATTATGACACGACGTTAAATGGCGGGTTTGCGACAACGCTGTCATTAACAGCGGACCCTACGGAAAGTGTTATCTCAGTTCAAGAAATGCATAAAAAGATAAATAAATCTTAAGATTGTTTGTTGTTGTAATAATGATCCCGAATATGAGGAGACTTGTATTCGGGATTTTTTATTTTTCTATTTGATATAAAAAAGACAGCCCCAAATAAATTTATTTGGGGCTAGTGCAAAACAAAGAGGTGGGTGCGGATCTTTTTTTTCAAGTAAGGAGTCAAGAAAATAAAATAAGTTAATTTCTTTGTTTTAGCGGGTTGATTTTGTCTTTTTTTGTCGCTTGAGTCAAGAGAAAATCATTTTACGATGTTAAGTAACGTGTTGTTTTAATTGATTTAAATTTGTTATTTGCTACGGAAAAGGTATAGGGGATAGAGAAATTTCTGTTACTATATTGGCGGGTGCTTGGATCGTTTTGGTTCAAGCATTTCGCTAGAGCCAAAAAGAGAAAAGCCCCGAATTTTATTAGGTATAAAATCCGAGGCAGTCTCACAAACTCACAACTTGATTCTGCCTCCTTCATTGAAAGGAGTCAATCAAATTGACGAAAATAACCTTATTTGGCATTACGGTTGTCTGTGTGACGGTACTTATGTTTGCTTTAATTGTCAGTGAAAGATTATGTTCGCTTAACATTAGTAACGGAAATACAGTCGTTCAAGCTATTTTGATGTGTCATTAATAGTTTGGTGGGGGAGGTTTCCTCCCTCACAATTTTTCTTCAAGTTGTCAGAGTTTTGGTACAAGCACCCTGTCTTTTAAATTATTCTTTGTGATAGTTTGGATATAAATGATAATGATTGCTATTTCGTTGAATGTTTGACAACATAGGTGATTATTTACTCTGCTGATATCTTTCTATTATGTCTCAACACTCTTCATTCTATTCATACATTGGTTATCAACCTAAGCATCAGCAGGTTGAAGAATATCGCTTTCAAGACCAAATTCTATTGCGCCAAGGTGTATTAGAAACCACGGAAGATCTGCAGATTGAAGAGACTTATCAAGCCGGCTTTAATTTAGTGGCTGTTCATAGTGGAAGTGTGATTAGTGAAAGTGTCAATGGACAGAAAATAGAGATAGCAACACCGAGTATTTTTATTGCTAATAGTGTTGAACGTTATTCTTTATTGAATCAATTTAAATCTGGCGCGCCCCTAAGATATACATTATTGCAATTATCATCTCAGTGGCTTGAGCAACAACATATTTTATTACCTCCAATACTGCGACAAAACCAATCACTTATGTTGCATCATCTGACTTTGGATAATACGTTTTTAGCGTTAACCATGCAGTTATTCCAAAATCCGGTTCATGATTCCTTAAAACCACTTTATTACTCAGGTAAAGCTTGCGAATTTGCTTCATTAAGTTTGCAATATTTATGTCATGAACAAGAGCCAGCCAATCGGCCATTAAGTCAGCGTGAAAAAAACAGTTTAAAACAAGCCAAAGAAATTTTAATTGCTGAAATGGAAACGCCACCAAAGCTTGAAATATTAGCAACTCGTGTGGGATTAAATACTCGAAAACTTACTCAAGGTTTTCGTCAATTATTTGGCAATTCTGTTTATGGTTGGCTACAAGAATATCGTTTACAAACCGCATATAATATGTTGCTAAATGAAGGGGAGTCTATCTCAAGTGTTGCCTATTATGTTGGTTATACACCCGCTCATTTTTCCGTCGCGTTTCGTAAACGTTTTGGTATATTACCGGGCGATGTACGCAAAGGGCATTTCACGCCTTAATTGATTTTATTAGGTTTATCGGTATATTTATTATCTTTATCGCTTGATTTGTCATCTATTAAACACTTAATTAATTCTATCTTTTCCATCTTGCTTAATAAATAAGCAAAATGCGTCTAAATCGAAAGTAATAGTCACGCAATCTAAAGCCTTGTTGCTAGAGGGTAAATACCCTTTTCGCTATAGTGCCACAAGATGTTGTGGAGATTATTATGCATAATGAATTATGGATGTTGTTGCGTCCTTATCGCCCTTTACTAATAGGTGCGCTGTTACTACAAGCTGTTGCAGGTTTTAGCTCTTTAGTACCTTGGTTAGCGCTTTATCAGCTTCTTCTTTCTTTCCCTTCTAGTAATACGTTGTGGTTAACCATTGCTGTTATTGGTGGCATTGTATGGCTAATATCACAAACCATTGCATTTCATTTAACACATTTAATGGATGCAAAATTAACCTACCAATTACGATTAGCATTATCAGAAAAAATGCAGAAATTACCGTTAAATTGGTTTGTTAGCCAAGGGAAAAATGGTATTAATCAATATGTTCAGCGAGATATTAAAGCATTACATCAATTAATTGCTCATGCACCTGCTGATATCGTGCAATTAGCCGTTGTTCCTGTTATTGCTATTATTGTGTTATCAACATTAAATCCTTTTTTACTGGTTTTCTCTCTTATTCCTTTAATCATTGCTTATTTTTGTTTTAAACAAACACAATCATCACGTTATCAAACCTATTGTGAACAGCGTGATGAGGCAATGAAAACGCTCTTTGAAGATTATCAACTTCTTGCTGAAAATCCTCTCGTAGCACGCCAATTTCCGCATAAAGGAATTGTTGATAAAACAGAGAAAGCACTATTTAATTTTGTTTTTCATTTTCAAAATTGGGTTAAACGAGTTGGATTATTAGGATCACTTACCCAATTATTATTGAGTGCCACCTTATTAACAGGATGGCTATTATTGGGTGCTACTATTTTTGAACAAGCGTTACCATTGGCCGATTTATTACTGTTTGTTTTATTGTTAAGACGTATTGCAGAGCCTGTTATGGCTATGGGGCATGGCGGTGATGCCTTATGTGCGGCAAAAAAATCTGCGCAGCGGATACAGCAATTATTAAATCAGCCTGAAATGCAATATGGTGATTTATCAACAGAGACGATATCTCACGCTGTAGCGTTAACAGCACACTCTGTTTGCCTTTCGTATGGTGATAAAGAGATCCTCAATAATATTAATTTTGAAATTAAGAAAGGAGAATTTATTGCCATTGTAGGCCCCTCTGGCGCAGGAAAAAGCTCTTTACTACAACTGATTGCTCGATTTATGGATGCAACATCAGGTGAGATTTTTATTGAGAATAAGCGTTTACAGGCGTATTCACGTAATACATTAAATCAAATTACTACAGTGGTGATGCAAAACAGTCAACCATTGCCTTATTCAATTAAAGATAACTTATTGTTATTTAATCCCCATTGCAGTGAAGAGCAACTACAATCAGCAATGAATGAAACATATTTTGCTGAAGTCGTTACTAACTTACCCCGAGGTTTATCTACTCTAATTAATGATGAAACGCCACTTTCTGGCGGTGAAGCACAACGTTTGGCAATAGCGCGTGCTTTCATTGCTAATAGCCCACTGTTATTGGCTGATGAACCTTCTTCAGCACTAGATCCTGATAATGCCCAACATATTTTTAATGCATTAAAAAATAAAACCATGACACGGATAATCGTCACACATTCACTGGTTTTAGCACAACAAGCCAACAGAGTGATATTTATGGTTGATGGAAGATTAGTAGCAATGGGAAATCATGATGATTTGCTACTCAATTGTGAGCGCTATAGTGATTTTGTTCAGAAACAAGGAGAGCAAAATGAAGACTAATCCCTTTGTTTCATTACTCTTATTTTTAAAATATCCTCTCAGTTTTATGGTATTGAGCGCCATTTTAGAAGGGCTGTGTGGTTTATTATTATTGCCGATTATTATCTATTGGGATCAGGATGCTAGCCAATATTTATGGATGTTAGCGGGATTAACATTAATTACACTTGTTTTTCAGTACATTGCGACATTAAAAGGTTTTCTTGCGGGTACAACGGTGATGAAAATCTTAGTTCAAGCGTTGATCCGCCATTTACCTCGTAGTTTAACACCACCACCTCAAGCACACACGTTATGCTCAGGTGCTGCAATGAGTGCAATGAGTATCCCTGCCCATTTATTAGCGCCTGTTATTAGTGTTGTAGTGACGCCATTAACTGTAATTATTGGGCTTTTATTTTATAACATCATTTTTGCTTTGATTTTTATCGTAGCTGCATTATTACTTGTTGCAGTGATGCGGATCAGTGCCAAGGGGCTGTATAGACAAGAAGTGACACTGCAAACAGCAGAGTCTGTTGTGGCTAAAACATTGGCTGATTTTGCACAACATCAGGTATTATTGCGAAAAAGTGGGAGAAATACGCTGTTTTCACAGCAATTACAGCAAGACTTATTGGATCAACACCAACAACAAGTGCAATTATTACAACGAAGCTTACCCTATCATCTGATTTTTTCTTTATGTATTCAGGTTATTTTCATTGCTGTTTTAGTTATTGGTGTAGTGAATGTTGATATTAATACTCTTACTTTAACGCAGTGGTTGGCTGTCGTGGTATTAATCGCTCGTTTTATTGAACCTTTATTTCAGCTTTCTCATATTGATCAAGCATTAAGGCAGAGTAAACAATCACTTACTTTAATAAAAAATACGTTGGATGCTCCCTCATTACAAAGCCCAAAACAAAGTGGTACTCCTAAAAGCAATGACATTCGTTGTGAACAACTGGAGGTGAATAATAGTTTAGGAGCGCTGATCCTTTCTAACATAACAGTGCTATGCCCTGATAAAAAAATGACGGCAATTGTCGGCAGTTCTGGTGCGGGTAAAACAACATTATTACATGTTTTGGCACGTCTTAGGGATGCTGATAAAGGGCAGATTTATTATGGAGACAAAAGGGTCAATGATTTATCTGAGAGTGTATTAGCGCAAACAAGACAAATTGTATTTCAACATAATCAATTAATTAGAGGTACATTGCGTTGGTCATTATTACAAGATGATAACTCAACTGTCAGTGATAATGATATTTTGCATCTACTTAATGCATTGAATTTATCGGTGACTCAAACAGATTTAGATGAAGATGTGGGCGATCAGGGAGATCGTTATTCCGGTGGACAAAAACAGCGACTATGTTTAGCGCGTTCATTATTAGCCGATCCTAAGATCTTATTTTTAGATGAGCCAACGGCGAGCCTCGACATCGTCAGTCGTGAGAAAGTGGTACGTTATCTTGAAGGGCTAACATCTACTCGTGTTGTGATCACGCATGATCCTGATATTGCTAAACATGCTGATCACGTGATTGTGCTTGATAACGGAAAAGTGATTGCTGAAGGTTCGCCTAATACGTTGTTGTCATCTTCAACATGGTTTCTGAATTTTTGTGGCTCATTGTGAGTGTTAGATCTTTACTGATTGCCAATCAATATCGATTGGCAATCGAAAGAGATAATCTGGCAATCTAAAATACCGTAATCCTAAAATTGGTAGAGTGATAACCATTATCATTTGAATATTTTGGGATGAATATGGTTTGCATTTCTTCTTTAGCTGGCTTAGATAAAACACAGAAATTATCGCCAGTATTAAATCAACGTACACAAAATAAATTGGCATTAACACAATGTGCTATTTTGTGTTCTACCGCTTTATTTTCACTTTCTGCCATCGCAAATACAGCAACAGAAAATAATAAAGCAGTCGATGTTTTGGTTGTGACTGAAAGCGTAGCACAAAACCGAGATAACCTTGCTCCTGGTGTTAGTACATTAAGTAAAATGGCGCTTAAACCTAGAGAGATCCCACAAACTGTCTCTGTGATAGATAGAGAACAGATAGAAAATCAAAACCTAAATACTCTTGATGAAGTGATGACTCGTGCTAATGGGGTTACTAGCGCACCTTTTGTTTTATTAACAACGGCTTATTACGCACGTGGTTTTCAAATTAACGCCTTTGAACTTGATGGTGTTCCCGCATTAATGGGAAATATGGCAAGTTCGCCACAAGATATGGCAGTGTATGAGCGTGTAGAGATCTTAAAAGGCTCTAACGGATTGATGCATGGAATGGGAAATCCTGCGGCAACCGTCAATATGGTACGTAAACACGCCCCTTTAGACTCACAATTAAAAGCAACATTTACGGCTGGGAGTTGGAACCGTTATCGCGGTGAAGTCGATGTGGGCGGACGTCTAAATCAAGAAGGTAGTGTGCGCGGTCGTGTCGTAATGGCATGGGAAGATAAAGATTTTTTCTATGATATTTCAGATCAAAAGACGCGTTTGATTTATGCCACAGTGGATGCAGACTTAACGACTAACACACTATTACGTACCGGTATTCAATATCAAACAATAGACTCCATCACCAATATGGCAGGTGTGCCAATGGGAAAAGATGGTAGCGATTTACACCTTCCTCGTAAAACTTATTTAGATGCTGATTGGGATCGCTTTAAATGGGATACCACTCGGTTATTTACCGGAATTGAACATCAAATTAATGATGATTGGTTGTTTAAAATCAACGGTGATTATCAATATGCTAAAGCGCGTTTGTTGTATGCAGGGGCATGGGGAAATATTGATCCTGAAACCGGTGATGGTGCCATGCTAATGGGAGGAGCATACAAGTTTCATAACTATCAAACCAGTCTTGATACCAACGTCACAGGAAAACTTAACGGTTGGGGCTTACAACATGATCTGATAGTGGGAATGAGCTACTTAAAAGCCAGTGAAGAACAGGACACTGGGCAATTTAAAGATCCTCTCAATGTTCCTGTAAATATTTATCGCTGGGATCCTCATAGTGTACCGAAACCACAAATAACAGGTTATTCCTCTCAAGGCGCGACAAAAACGGAACAAATTGGTGTCTATGGAATGGGGCGGATCAAGCTTATTGAGCCAGTAACATTGATTACAGGGGCGAGAGCGAGCTGGTGGGAAGTGAAAAAAAACCAAGCTAAGTTTACTGAAAATGGAAAAATCACCCCTTATGGTGGTTTGATTTGGGACTTTGCACCTCAATGGTCATGGTACAGCAGTTATTCTACGGTTTATCAACCACTAACGGGGAAAACCTGGAGTGGTGACATGTTGAAACCAGTGGAAGGACAAACAGTTGAAACCGGGATCAAAGGAGCGTTGATGAACGGTGGGCTTAATGTATCAGCCGCTATTTTCCGTATCGACATGAAAAATAATCCACAAGAAGATCCGGCACATCCTGGCGGTGGTTTTAATACCTATTTTATTAGTGGCGGCAAAGTTGTTAGTCAAGGTTTTGAGATTGAAGGAATGGGGTACTTATCGCCATTTTGGGATCTCTCGGTCGGTTATACCTATACCGATACGGAATATAAAGAAGATACCTTGAATAAAGGTAATAGCTTTAACTCATTAGTGCCTCGTCACATGGTAAGAGTGTGGACAAATTATCAGTTACCTTGGGATGCGCGTAAGTGGAGTGTGGGTGGTGGTATTCAAGCGCAAAGTGAATATAGCAAAACAAACGGTGAAGTTACGTTACGCCAAGGTGGCTATGCGGTATTCAATTCGCGTTTAGGTTACCAAATTAATGAACATTGGTCTGCTGCATTAAATATTAATAACGTCTTTGATAAACGTTATTACTCAAGCCTTTTCTCACCTCAATGGAATAACCGTTACGGCGAACCTCGTAACGTTATGTTGAATATCAAGGCTGATTTCTAATGCAAAAGGCACTGCTGATCAGTTGTGCTGTTTTAGGCAGCGTAATAGGGAGTATTACGCTGTCATTACTGATAGCAACATTTTATCCCAGCACTGACCCCCTTAATCGCCTATATGCAGCCGTCTTTTTACCCGTTGTCTGTTTATGTGGATTGCTCTGTTTTAGCTTATTCTCACTAAATGGAAAACAGGTATTTTGGCGCGCATGGAGCTGGTGGCCATTACCTTTAATATTGATGGAATTTATTGTATGAAAGCAATATTAAAGCGCCAATTTTTACAACTTCATCACCAAGTGGGTTCTTTGTTTGGTATTCTATTATTTATTATTCTATTGACAGGAACATGGTCATTAGCACATGAAAATTTAAATTTATGGGCTCAATTTAAGCCGTTAGATAGAGAGTTATTGCCGTTAGAACAGTTATTAGCAAAAGGCGAATATCTATTAGGTAAAAACGGTTTCAATAGTGTGAAATTACCCTCTATAGACCATCCAATTATTACTTTCTGCCAAGGAATGGGCGATTGTTCACTGCAATTAAATGCACAAACGGGTGAAGAAATTACAGTAAGAGAAGTTATCTCTCCTATTGTTCATTTACATAAAAATCTATTTATGGGTTTTTCTGGGCGGTTATTTATTAGTTTGTTTGGTTTTGTGTTTGCGCTATTACTAATAACGGGCATTGTTATTCATCACCGTAAAGTTTATCAACTATTTCGACTCCGTTTTAATCAAGGGCGTAGGCTGTTTTTCTTTGATTTACATAATGTAATTGGATTATGGAGTTATCCTTGGCTAGTAATGTTTGCATTAACTGGAGCATTATCAGGATTAGGGGCATTTGGTACATTAATGCTCGCAAAATATGTAGAGCCAGATGCTCCAGTACAAGTCATGATGAAATTAATGGGACAATCAACGCCTGTTTCATCTGAGTTTATTGCATCTTCTCCTAGCTCATTATTAATTCAACTTTCACAAGAAAAACCAGACTTTATTCCTGAAACTATTAATTGGAAAAATAGAAGTAATACTGAACAGCAAATTACAGTGAGTGGTATTCATTTATATTTACCCAGCACCGCTAATTTTGAGCAGTTATTTTTTTCTGGCTTAGATAACCATTGGATTGCGGAAAAAAGTTCTGTGTCTCAGCAATTTTGGACACGTGCTTTTATTGCCATTCAACCTTTGCATTATGGTCAATATTTATGGGCAGGTTCAGCAGATTTTAGTTTATCGGTACTTCATTGCCTAATGGGAATGATGGCCTGTGTATTGACCTTTAGTGGATTAGTAATTTGGGTATTAAAAAAGCCTATTAATATCAGTTCCCGTTTAGTGTTAGGAAGTTGTTCTGGCTTAATTTTTGCCAGTACATGTTTACTTCCTTTCGCTATTTTCTCCGCGTTATCACCGATACTGCCTTTTTTTGGTGTTTGGTTGATAACGCTTCTTTTTTATTTTTTTTATCCGCAAGTGATCCAACTTACTTTTCTTATTTTAACCATCAGTAGTGTGGTTTTATTTATCAGTGTCTTTAGTCACTTATTTATAACCCACGCTGCTTTGTGGTGGATAAGTTGTGCCTTGTTGATCAGTGCTATTTTTTATTTTTTGATAGGTCTTTTTCTACTAAAAAGACAGTAATTGGAGTCTGTTATGCAAGAATTATTAAAACATCGGCAATTAGTGATAACGCTAGGTTTACTTTATTTAGCACAAGGTATTCCGATGGGAATTGCGATGGATGCATTGCCTACATTATTACGCCAAGAAGGTTCGGCTTTAAGTGCAATCGCATTTATTCCATTAGTTGGATTGCCATGGGTATTAAAATTTTTATGGGCGCCAGTGGTTGATAATTATTGGTTTAAATCTTTAGGTCGTCGCCGTAGCTGGATTATTCCCATGCAGATCATTGTGACGTTCTGTTTATTATTATTAGCAATCCTTGGTATTTCTATCGAAACGGCAAAATGGGGTGTCACTTTATTAGCTATCGCTTCATTAGCCAGTGCTACACAGGATATTGCAACAGATGGTATGGCCGCTGAACATGCGAGTGGCACGTTATTATCGAAAATAAATGCTGTTCAAATTGCAGGCGTGATGGGCGGCTTTTTCTTAGGAGGAGCAGGTATGATGATCCTCACTGATAAATTAGGCCAGCATACCGCATTACTGTTATTTGCCTTAGTGCCCGCTATCAGTTTATTTTTTATTACGTTATTTCGTCAAAAAGCAAAATATGATGAGGGTGAAAATGGTGATTCACCTAATGCAAGCCTATTAAAAATGGTACGGAGAAAAGGAGCGGTAAGACTATTAACACTGACATTGCTTTCAGCAGTAACTGCAGTATCAGGCTTTGGTTTAGCAAAGCTCTTTTTAAGTGACAGTGGTTGGTCTTTAGCAGAGATTGGGAAAATGGGCATGATGGGTGGCATGGTAACCCTTTTCTTTGGTTGTGGCGGTGGTGCTTGGTTAATTAATAAAATTGGTGTGTGGCGCGCTTTTTCTGCAGGATTACTGTGTGCTTTAGGTTCCTCATTATTATGGCTTTCACAATCAATAGGCTCTATCAGTCTTACAATAGTTACTGTGTGTATTGTATTAGGCTCTTTATCATCAGGGATCACTTCTGTGGCTATTATGACCGCAGGCATGCGTTTTGCGTCAACCGATAATCAAGCCGGTACTGATATGACCGCAGTACAAAGTATGCGTGATATCGGTGAAATGGCGTGTGCAATGATGTTGGTGAGTTTAACGGCAACAATAGGGTATCGTGGTGGGTTTGGTTTGGCAGCTATAATTGCGGTTTGTGCATTGATAGTTACGTTGATGAATGTAAAATACCAAGAGAAAGTGTCGATTTCTTAAAATTAGAAAAGATGAAAGCATTGATGATTAAAAAACCCCCGTAAAAAGTAAACTTTACGGGGGTTTTATATTAATCAGTCATTTTTTAATTTATTGCTTTATTCTGAATAGTGCTGATTTTATTTTTATTTGGATCACCTGTGCCGTCCCATTGAACTGTTTGTTGATATTCTTTGGTTACTCCATTGATCGTGATATTTGTGATTAATGTCGCTGAGCCTGATAGAGATTGAAAACAATCTTCTTTCATCGCTAATGAAGGATACGTATCATTGAAAGAATTATTTTGAGTTGAAGTATTATACTCGTATTCATCATAATAATCGACTTCACTACGACTCGAATTACCTTGAATATTAATGAGTTTATGAGAAGTTGTTATAGGGTATAATAACTTCTTAGTATATATCCCTACTGAGGTAACAGGAACAGCCATAACATGTGTCATTGTATCTGTTGGTAATATTCGGCACGAACTGGTGTGTGTGCCATTATTACTTGTTTCAATAAATAAGATTTCTCCAGCTAATGTAAAATCCATATATCTAGGAGAGATTGCTTTAACATTTAAAGGGTAGAAAGTAGAGTATTCTTTATTGTTATCAGCAAGATCAAATACAATAACTTTGATTTTAAGATCAGTGCTTTGTAATGAATTTTTTTCCATCGTTAATAGCGTTGTGACTGTTTTCCCCGAAAAGATTTCATTTGCTGAATTTTCAGATATTTTGCTGGTTTTATTGTTACCGTCCCATAATTCAAAGTTAACTGCGTATTCCATTCCGGATGTTTTAGGCGGTATCCAAGAAAAAGTTAACGCATCATCCTCATAAACCGGTGTCCAACTTATTGGTGTATTGGTATTGGGAATAATTTTAGCTTTATTATCATTATCCACTCTTCGTGTGACATAATTAATTGTGATATGAGGCACCTTTCTTACATTAACAAAATAATCCCCTTCTGATTCATAGAAATAGTCATTTTCTTTTGATGTTAATGTAATCTCTGTACTACCTGAGCTGACTTTAACAATGGTTCCATTTTCTTTTATCGAAACAATACTAGGATCTTTTGCTGACCAAACACCTTGCGCCTCTTTAGGTAAAGGGGATATGGGTTGTTGAACCTTAATATTGGTATCATTTTCATATAACATCATGTTTTTTAATGCAAATTGAATTAACAGTGTTCCTTTATCTTGTTGATAGTCAACGGTCACGGTATCTGCTAAAAATTGTTCGGTGGCATCACTGCTTATACGTATTTTGGTTTTACCTGGTTTGACTTCCGTAATAGTACCTTGTGTATCAATCGTCACTACGTGTTGGTTATCACTTACATAATTTAAAGGAATATTTTTTGCATCAGCATTGCCAAAAGTAACGTTAACGTTATGCGTTATCCCATCATTCCATGTTGATTGGATAGAGAGTGGGGACGTTAGTTTTAGATTTGGTTTCGCTTTTTCAATCACCAATGGATAGCTGCTTTGAGCTGGTTGATATTGGTCATTACCCGCCGTTTGTAACGTAATAATCGCGGTTCCTGCTTTTTTCATCGATACTTTACCGTTAAGAGTATCAATTGAGGCTACTGAAGGATCAGAGCTAGACCACATCACATTAATGTTATTTGGAACACCTGTATAACCTAATGCGTTAATGGGTGCAGAAGCATAGGTTTCTTGTTGAATAGGCTTATCAAAAATAATCTCAGGTTTAGGAATAGTCACTTTAATGGTGATAGGTTTGGCAAGCGTTATCCCCTCTGAATTTGCCGTTAATACGATATCTGTTTTGACATTCGATGTGAGGTTGGTTTGATATTCCCCATTTCCCACGGGTTTTAACGGATTATCGCTAAAGTGAGGTGTGCCGCTGGTGGCGGTAATCGACACTTTTTTACCCTCAATGGCGTTATCATACTTATCTATTAATTTAACAGAGAGTAAGGCGCTATCTTTATCATTTCCACCAATAGATTGGCGGCTACTGCTAAAGGTTGATTTATTGGTGTCAATATCAGCTGGTGTGACAACCACATCATGAATAGGTTTATGATTATTTAAATCAAGGTAAGCACTCATTTTTAATGTGCCTGCAACATGACTTGTGACTTTCGTTCTTGCGATACCTTTTGCATCGGTGTAGGTACTAAAATCATAATCATCCGCCAAGCCTTGTAATTTCCACGAGACGATAACGTTCGGCAATATATTGTCATTGGCATCGACAATGGTGGCTTGGTAATTAACGCCTTTGTCACCGGCAATTATAGTTGTTCTATCAACATCAACAGCTTTAACTTGCCATGTTGCTGGATCGGCACGCAGTTGTAAGGTTTTTTGTTTCTTAAATTCTACCCCATTCACTTTAACAGTGAGTTGTGTGGTGCCTGATTGAGTCCCTGTGACGGTGATTTCATAATGACCAGGGGACACCTGTTTTGCTGTGCTAAATTGCAAGGTTGGGTTAGCTGAAATACCTTCAACAGTTTGATCTGGCAGAATATTGCCTCCTTTATCACGAACCGTTAATGAAAGTATCGCGCTATCTTTACCATTAGCAATAATACTTGAAGGTAATAAACCAATTTCTGAGCGATTTTCGTCAACATCATCGGCGATAAAATTAACATCATCAGCAGGATAAGTACCTGTGCTTAATACAACACTGACTTTGGCAACACCAGCTGGATCTCGGGTTAATTTAGCTTGTGTTACACCTTTACTATCAGTAAAAGTGAGCGGTGTAGCTAATAAACTGTCTTTGTTTGTTGTCCATGTGACAGGCATACCCGCAATAATAGGGTTGTCATTGGCATCAATTAAGTAAGCATCATAGGTGATGGTATCTCCTGCATGAGGTGTTCTATCACTGATCACAAATTTGCTGACTTTTGCCGTTTGTCCATTAGGTAAGACAGTTAATGGTGCGGTTTGCGTTAAAGTGACTGCGTTGACTTCGGCACTGATGACCGTCTGTCCTGCTTTTATCGCGCCAATTTGTGCTTGATAAATACCTTTATCCGTTTCAGTAAAAGGAGAGATTGTAAACGTGAGATCCGTACTGTAACGAGCATTAATTTTACTTGCTAATCCTTTGAGTAAATTCCCATTTTTATCTTTTAATGTGAGTGTCAATGTGGCTTTTGTTACTGTGGAAACAATGCTATCAGGGGTGAGCGATAACTGAGATTGATCCGCAGAAATAACATCAGTATTAAAGGTAATAATATGGTCTGCATCTAAAGATTGCTGACTGTCTAACAGTGCACTGACTTGTGTTACACCCGCTTGTGTACTGGAAATGGTGGTTTCGGCAATACCTTGCGCATTAGTTTTGCTGAGAGGGGAAGAGAATGTGCCTAATGGACTTATCCAACCGACAGCAACATTTGCCATGCTTGGATTCCCTTGCTTATCAACTATTTCTGCGCGAAGTGTAACTTTATCATGACCGTTAGCAATGACTTCATAAGGTTTGACAACTGTGACACTTTTAATCACGGCATTTTGGGTATCAGCAACAAAACCTAATGGTTGAGTTAAGGTAAATGTGGTGCTGCCTTGCTGATATTGCGCACTGATGGTGCTTATTCCTTCTTGTTTACCACTGATATTGAGTTGATAAATTCCTTTGGCAATTTCTTTGATAGAACTAAATTGAATGGTGTTGTTATCCCCAGTTAATAACAGTGTTTTTGCTTGCTGAGGCACAGGGTTATCAAATTTATCTTTTAACGTAATAGTGGCAGCAGAAACCGATTTACCATCCGCAATAATCGATTGTGGATTGAGTATCATGCTGCTGTGTGCACTGGCAGCATTACCCGGTGTGAAGATAACATCTAATGACGCTTGTTGTTTATTTAACAGCGTTGCGGTGAGTGTTGTTGGTAGTGCTTGTGTTCCTTTTAATTCGATATTAACGTCGCCGTTATTATCAGTTTTAACTAAGTTTTTGCTTAATGTATTGTGTGTTGCTTGCCAAAAAACAGGGTGCTGCATTAATGGATTATGATGTGAATCCACAACATGAGCCGTAAATGTCAGGGTGTCGTTATCATCAGCAATTGCACTGATTTTACCATTCAGTGGAGTAATGGTGACGGTTGCACTGTTATGATCAGCAACGGCCATTAAGGTAACTTGTGCTGTTTTACCATTTGCCAATTTGGCGTTAATGGTGGTTAAACCAGCTTGATTTGTCGTGATACGTGTTTGAGTTTGTCCTTGTTTATCAGTTCGTGTCTGAGGTGCACTAAATACTACACCTTGAGAGCCTTGCCATTGCACTGACATATCCGATAACGGGTTGCCTAAATTGTCGGTAACAACCGCTATGAGTAATGCATTGTCTTTGGTATCGGCAGTAATTTGGTTTTTATCAATCGTTAATGAAGCAAAAAGGGCTTGTTGAATATCGGCAGTAAAATGAATAGGTGCAGCATCAACAGTATCGTTGCTAATGCTGGCGGTCACTATTACATCTAACTCTTTGGTGCTGGTGATTTGTGTCGTCGCTATCCCTTGATCGTCAGTAACAGACATATCATCAATTTTTACGCTATTAGGATCTCCGTCAGTTGACCAAATAATTTTTGCGTTGATTAATGGGTTGTTATTATTATCTTTTACCACAGCGGTATAGGTTACTGGGGTTTTACCATCAGCAATATAAGGTGGTGCAGATGCGGTGACAGACGTAATTTTTCCATTTGACATATCCGCAATAAATTGTGTTTTTTCTTGGCTAACCACGTTATTAACTTCAGCACTAACGGTCACAATTCCTGATATTTTGCTGGTCATTGTGGTAGAGGCAAGACCTTGTTTATCAGTCGTTAATGTGGTTTGTTTTAGTTGCGCTTTATTGTCAGCAGTTAATTGAATGGTGATATCTGGAACGGGATTTTTATTGGCATCAAGGACTTTAAATGCCAACGTTTTTTCATCACTATTATTGGCAAAGGAGCGATAAGGCGTGATGGTGAAAGTCTCTAATTTTGCCGTATGAACATCAGCAATGAAATTAACTTTCGCCGCATAAGCAATATCTTTCACTGTGATTTCAATGTTTGTTTGACCTTGCAGTGTATTGGTAATAGGAACAATAATTTTACCCTGTGCGTCAGTCTCACCTTGTTGCATTATCGTTGCACCATTATCAGCACTAAAGCTAACGGGATAATGAGGAATTGGATTATGGTTAAGATCAGTGACTATCGCTTGGATTTTATTTTGACTTTTACCATCAGCAGGGGCGTTATCTTTAACAACTGTTAACTCACCCTTGGCAATATGCGCAGTAATATCATCAGCAATAAAAACAACCTTTGCCGAATTAAAGGTATTATCTCTAAATTTCGGCGTTAATGTGACCGTTTCAGGTGAACTGCCTGCCGTGATAGTAAGCTGATATTTCCCTGCATCAAGACGAGTAAAAGCGGAAATTCGGCTGGTGCTTATTGCGTTATCCGAGCTACTGTTTAGTGATAATTCTTTAAGATTAATATCAACGGGTAATTTATCGTTATCCAGTACGGTTAACAGTAATGATTGCGTGGAGTGCCCATCAGCAGCTAATTGGCTTATTTTAGGCGTAAATTGGCTATTTTGCGTATTAATTGCCGATTGAGAAACTATAATTTTGCTTTGTACAGGATCAGAGCGATTACCTTGTTCATCAATAGCAATTGCACTGATGGTATAGCTATTTTGTTGCTCAGTACCAGTGACATGGCGAGGTAAAATAACTGAATAATTAAAGCCACCGTTATGATTAATTTTACCGCCATTGGTGATTAAGCGACTTGCAGACCATTCAATATTTTTCACGGGATATTTAGCGTGAACATGAACATTGAGATCTTTTTCTTCATTGGCATAACCCGAAAGTGAAGGTGCCATGGAGAGGAAAACCAGCGTTTTCTTTTTATACTCCAAAACAATATCGTTATTTCTATCGACAAAATCATAGCGGCTACCCGACATTAAACGCATTGCTCGCACATTATCAGGATTAAGCTGTGATGAGATTGATTCACCAAGGTGATATTGTAAGCTAATATCTAAGCGATTATCGCTATTGTCGTTTAAACCAAAGCGACGCTCTGCACCAAAAGTAAGCAAAGGAACGGGGGTATAAGTGAGTCCAGCAGTATAAGCGTGAGGATTTTCTTGACGATTATCTTTGCCAAACAAACCCACTTCTTTGCCGTAATACTGTTCAAAAATAAGCTTTGCACCTAATTGTGGATATGCTGGCAAATAGCCTTCTGTTCTGATATCCCAACCATTAGCTGGGCGTTCGTTATAATCCATGACATCATCAGAAGTGCGCCAATTGGATAAACGATGGTAGTGGTTCATGCTGAGTTTAAAATAATCTCGCCAAACTTCAGCACCAACACCAAATCGGCTGTGATAGCGGCTAAGGTCGTAGTCATAAAACGCATTAAGTCCCACCATAAATTTATTGGTAAAATGACGATAACCAATTCCTTGGTTGAATTGGCTACGTGAGTCTTTACGGTGATAACTTGTTTGAGTAAAAACTAAATTTTTCTCTTGATCGTAAATGGGAATTAATAAATCAGCCGAGCTATTTTCTAACGTAAAATCTTTATCTGTGGATAATGATACGCGAGCATGACCAAATTGATTTAACCATTGTTCTATTTGTTGATTGGCTTTGCTTGATATTCGGCTAATTGCATATTGTGTTGCATCAGTCTCTTTATTTAATAAAGATGAGTTATCAACAATAATTTGAGCGAGTTCTTGTCCGTCTGTTGAAGGAATAGGATTATCTTGATTGTTATTATTTAACCATTTTTTTGTTAATAAAGATTTACTAGGGATATTCAGTGTAATACCTGTTTTTATCTTTAAATTACCGACCAAAGAAACATAATTAGGATTTACTTCAATTAACTCAAATAGCTTTATATTAAACTGCTTTGCAATAGACTCAGGGGTATCACCTTCTTTAACTTGATACGTATTGTCTTTATTAATGAGTTGATTTTCTTGTATATTCTCATTCGCAAAAACATTGACAGGTATTGTTGCTGAAATAGGAAAAGCTAGCTGAATTATAATATTAAACCAAGCAACTTTCTTTGTAATGGAGGAAAGTTGCGGTGTTAGCTCACTTTTAAATTTTGTCATTTTTAAACTCACCGTTACAAATAATGATGAGATTCTCGTATTTAGATATCTTTTTTATATCAGAAAGTGAACTTGAATTAATTAATTTCTAAATATATAAAAAAATGCATTCAGAAAAATAAAAATATATCGTCAAAAAAAGGAAGGAGAGAGGATGAGCGAATTGAATAAGAAAAAAGTCAATAGGAAATAACACTATTGACTTTTAACGTGTGAATTAACATTAGATATCAACAAAAATATCAGGATCAGGTCCTAAACGTTTTTTCTGCTCAAGTGTTGTTATTTCCGCGACTTCCTCTTTTTCTAATTTAAAATCAAAAATGTGAAAGTTTTCTTCAATACGAGAAGGGGTGACAGATTTTGGAATAACCACCAGTCCACTATCTAAATGCCAACGTAACACAATTTGAGCGGGTGTTTTATGGTATTTTTCAGCCAGTTTTTGAATAATTGATTGATCAAATACACCCTCGCCGCCTTGGGCTAATGGGCTCCAGGATTCAGTCACAATATTGTGAGTCGTGTTCCATGCTCTTAATGGTGCTTGTTGCATTAATGGATGAATTTCAATTTGATTAATAACAGGAGTAACGCCCGTTTCAGTAATGATACGTTCGAGGTGCTCTTCTTTGAAATTACAGACACCGATACTTTTGACCAAACCTTCTTTTTGCAAGATGATCATTTGCTTCCACGTTTCAACATAAAGTTCACGTGATGGTGCTGGCCAATGTATTAAATAGAGGTCAATATAATCAAGTTGTAAACGCTGGAGACTTTCTAAGACAGCACCACGAGCATGGGTTTGATCGTTGTTCCATAATTTGGTTGTGATAAAGAGTTCATCACGAGGAACCGTCGTCTGTTTTAGCGCTTTACCTACACCTTCTTCATTGTGATAAATTGCCGCAGTATCAAAAAGACGATAGCCTGTATCAAGAGCGTGGTGAATAGCTTTAACCACTTGATGGTTATCTGCTTGCCAAACGCCAAGCCCTAATTGAGGTATTGCGTTGCCATCAGATAATTTGATTAGTTTAGGTTTATTCATTTATATCTCCAAAGTCGTATTAAAGTCCTTAGAGTGCCGCTGTATAAATACGTTGGCTGACTTCTAACGTGATATCTTGGTGCTCGCCCAGCGCTGTTTGTCCATGCTCTTCCAATTTTCGCACTAATGCGGGAATATCTTCTTCATTGATTTTGAAATCAGCCAGTCGAGTTCTAAGACCCATTAATTCAAAGAATTTTCGAGTTTCGTTAATCGCAGTTTCAATTTTAAAAGCGTCAGAACCTTGGTTTATACCCCAGACTTTTTGTGCATATTGGATTAACTTTTCATATTTAGCCTGTCGTTTTTCATTTAATAGGGCAGGTAAAACGATGGCGAGAGTTTGTGCATGATCAAGCCCGTGTAAAGCTGTGAGTTCGTGACCTAATGCATGCGTAGCCCAATCTTGAGGAACACCAACACCAAGGATGCCATTAAGGGCTTGTGATGCTGTCCACATAATATTAGCACGGATATCATAGTCTGTAGGTGATGTCAGCGCTTTTGGTCCTTGATCAATTAAAATACGTAAAAGGCCCTCTGCATATTCATCTTGTACACGAGCATTCACAGGATAAGTGAGATATTGCTCTAATATATGAATAAAAGCGTCTACAACCCCATTAGCCGTTTGTCTTGGGGGTAAAGAATAGGTAGTTGTAGGATCTAAAATGGCACAATGAGGGTAGACATAAGGACTGGAAAAGCTTTGTTTATCCATGGTCTGTTTTTTACTGATAACTGAAAAACTGTTTGTTTCTGTACCAGTTGCCGGAAGCGTTAATACGCAACTTAAAGGTAGGGCTTTTTCGATGACTTTACCGCGACTGGTAACAATTTCCCATGGCTCACCTTGATAGGGTACAGCAGCTGCAATAAATTTTGTCCCATCAATAACCGACCCGCCCCCTACGGCTAATAAATGCGTGATACCGTGATATCTTGCATAAGAGACGGCTTTCATCAATGTTTCATAAGAAGGGTTGGGTTCAATGCCACCGAATTCATGAATTTGATGGCTGGGAAGTGCAGTATAAATTTGGTCTAATACACCATTACGTTTAATACTACCCCCACCATAGGTCAGTAATATCCTTTCATTTTTTCCGATTTCAGAACGTAATTTTTCGATTTGACCTTGACCAAAATGAAGGCGAGTAGGGGAGTAATAAGTAAAGTTTTGCATGTTGTTTCCACCTTAAATTGATGTTCTGCGGGGTGACAATAAATCAGGAAAAATGTATTTATTGTATCTAGACGAAATAGCATGACATAACTATAACTGTAAGTTTGTAGAATTAAGAGGTGAATTATCTGCCTTAATGACTACAACGTCCTATCGTGTCGTAATTTATAAGGAGTTATATGGAAAGTCATTATTTAACATTAAACCAAGAACATTGGGATAAACAAGCTGCAATGGAGAATCAATGGTCTAAGCCTGTAAGCGATGGAGAAATTATCGCTGCAAAGCAAGGCGACTGGAAAGTTCATTTAACGCCTAACCCAGTTAAGAGTGAGTGGCTAGCTGATATTAAAGGTAAAAAAATACTCTGTTTAGCGTCTGCGGGTGGGCAACAAGCGCCTATTTTAGCTGCGGCTGGTGGTATTGTGACAGTATTTGATTTATCAGAAGGGCAATTAAGTAAAGATAGCCAATTGGCGCAAAAGCATCAGTTAGATTTGGTGGCAGTACAAGGAGATATGGCAGATCTAACAGCATTTGCTGATGAAAGTTTTGATATTATTTTTCATCCTATTTCCAATTTATATGTACCAGATGTAAATCCTGTTTGGCAAGAATGCTACCGTGTTTTGAAGAAAGGCGGTGTATTGATGGCGAGTTTTTATAATCCTGTTGTATTTGTTGATGATAGAGATCCGCAATTACGTTCTCAGGGACTAATGAGACCCACTTACCGCTTACCGTATAGTGATCAAGATTCATTGCCTTCAGACATTCTGCAAGAAAAAGTGGCCAAAGGTGATGGGCTTGTATTTGGTCATTCTTTAACTGATCTTATTGGTGGACAATTAGTGGCGGGTTTTCTTTTACAAGATTTTGTTGAAGATTTTGCCCCTCATGCTCGTTTTCTCGTTGATAGCTATATTCCAACATTCCTTGCTTCAAAAGCGATTAAGCTTTAAAGAGAAATAGAGTAAAAAGATCATGATTGTAATTAATATAAATGGATTTTTAGTCAGATATTAATAGATTAGGAGATAAAACAATGAACAACTGAACTTTTGAAGTATTAGATGATTAAAAACGCCATTATAATGTTTAAAATAATGGCGTTTTTTTGAATTACTTATTACTGGGGCTATTTTTACGATGGCGAATATACATTACGATAGAGCCAATTAAACCTGCGCTTAAGAGCAATACAGGCAGCGTCATCAAAATATTCATCACTAATGTTTCATGCTTTTGAATAAAGGGAATTAAATTCAATACATAACCCAGTGACACAATAATACCCACCCACAAAAAACCACTTAACCAGTTAAATATTTGAAAGCGACGTTGTTGTAATTCGGATAAGCCTGCTAACGTTGGTAATAATGTTCGTACAAAACCGATAAAGCGACCAATTAATAGTGCATACAAACCTTGGCGATGGAAAAGATCATTTGCCTTATGGTGATATTGCTCAGGTAATTGAGCCATCCAACGTTTAACTATTTTTGTATCACTTAACCAGCGACCTTGTAAAAAACCAAGCCAACTCCCAATACTGGCGGCAGTACCTAATACAATGATTGTCGGAAAGAAGTGTAAAACATCTTTTGCAATTAAGGCACCGCAAAGAATAAGCAGTGTATCTCCTGGTAAAAATGCTGCGGGTAACACCCCATTTTCCAGCATAATAATAACAAAAAGAACGATATAGATAACCCACAATACATTAGGATTAGCCAACACCATATAATCGTGTTGCAATAATGCGTGAATTATCTCTTTTAATGTACCCATCAGCGAACTCGCATTAAAAAAGACTTTATGTTCGCTATTCTAACGCAAAATAAAGACAACAGTTTGATTTAATCCCTGTGGAACCACAGGGATAGATTTTTTTTATAAAAATTTAATGATTAATTAAGAAATACGTAAAAATGCATGTTCAAGATCTTCAATTAAATCATCTACATTCTCTAATCCAATATGAACACGGAATAATGTGCCAGTAAATGTAGGTTGTGTTTCATATTGGCGCATCGCTTTAATGTCATTAGGTTGATAACCCAAAATTAAAGATTCAAATCCTCCCCATGAGAAAGCCATTTTAAATAATGAAAAATTATCTAAAAAAATCTCAAATTCTTCTGGTGAGAGGGTTTTTTTCAAACTAAAAGAGAATAATCCGTTACTGCCTGTGAAATCACGTTGGAAATATTCATGACCTGGGCAAGAGGCTAACGCAGGATGATAAACGCTATCAACTAATGGATGCTGTTTTAACCAACGAGCAACTTCTAATGCGCTTTGCTCATGTTGCTTCATTCTTACTGGTAATGTTCTTAATCCTCTTGCTGCCATATAAGCAGTATCAGGATCAACACATTGCCCTAATAGATAGGCATTTTCTCGTAACTGTTTCCAACAGCGTTCATTCGCTACAGCAAAACCTAACATGCCATCAGAGTGGCCATTAATATACTTTGTGGCAGATTGGATTGAAATATCGACACCAAAAGTAAGTGGTTTAAGCAGTAGCCCAGCAGCCCAAGTGTTATCAATCATAATAATGATTTCAGGATTATATTGGCGAACTGAGCTGACTATTCCTTGTATATCTTGAATTTCCATCGTGATTGAACCAGGGGATTCAAGAAAAACGATTTTTGTTTCAGGTCGCAGTAGTTGACTGATATTTCTACCTATTAATGGATCAAAATAGGTTGTTGCGACTGAAAACTTACGTAAGATCTGATCACAAAAGTTTTGCGTTGGATCATAAGCTGATCCTGTCACAAGAATATGAGAGCCTTGTTCGACAAACGCGAGTATAGACTGTGTAATAGCCGCCGCACCTGAAGGAAAAAGAGCACAACCTGCACCGTGTTCTAATTCAGTTAAAGCTTCTTGTAAAGCAAAATGAGTGGTTGTACCTCGACGCCCATAAAAAAGTGTACCCTCAGCGCGTTTTTTGGTTGCATCACGTTTTTGTGCAACTGAATCAAAAATAACAGATGAAGTGCGTTGTATAATAGGATTTACTGCGCCGTGAGAATATTTTTTAGCTCGACCAGAAAGGAGGAGTGAGGTTTCTTGTTTTTTTAGCGTCATCCTTAATACCTTCTTTTAATTGATGGTGTGTTTACTTCACGTTAATTCATTTTTTGGATAAGTACAAAAGACGATCGATGTAGTTGATAAAATTTCACGTTACGTGAAATAACGAGAATTTGTCTTAAAAATCGACAAATGAAAAAAAAATAGCCAAATAGTAATGATAATTACTATCAAAATGCTTCATGTTTGATATCATTTGAGCGTTTTCTCTTTCCTGATGGCAAACAGGATGATTGTAAGCGAACGATTTTGGGTAAGTAGTGACGGAAAACGTCATTGCTGAATAAATAAATAGATAAAAAAGAGAGTAAAAGGCCAACTGATGCGTAATTTGACAGCTTCTATTCTATTGGCAATCGGTCTGACAGGCTCTGCTTTTGCGGATACGACTCCTGCCACACCAACTGAACAGCCAACTACTGCTGCCGTTTCTTCAACAGCTTCTACACAGGGAACTGCTACAACTGCAACACCAACAACAGACTCATCTGCGAATACCAGCAATGAGGCTAAAGTACCGAGTTCTGAACCTGCTAAGCCTGAGGGTGAAAATACTTTACCTGCAACGGTTGAAAATGCAGAAAACACGGTAAATACTCCATCAGCGACAGAAAATTCATCACCAGCAGTAGAGCCAGAAATGGTTGCTGGTGGTGGGTTTGCAGAAGATTTATCCGTAATGGGCATGTATCGTAATGCCGATTTAGTCGTTAAAAGTGTCATGATTGGCTTACTGTTAGCTTCTATTGTGACGTGGGCGTTATTTTTCGCCAAAGGAAGCTACTTACTCTCATTACGTCGTCGATTAAGAAATGAAACAGCGCAATTAGTTGATGCTAAATCACTCAATGATGCTTTAACCATTAGCAAAAAATTTGGTAATAAGAGCGCGACTGCTGATTTCTTTAATGATGCTGAATTAGAGCGTACTTACTCTCAAGAAAGTAAAGTGGCATCAGGCATTAAAGAACGTGTTGAAATGCGTATGGAGCGTCGCGTTGCTGCCATTGTTCGTGAATTAGGCCGTGGTAATGGCTACTTAGCTACTATCGGTGCAATTTCTCCATTTATCGGTCTTTTTGGTACGGTTTGGGGAATTATGAACAGCTTTATTGGTATTGCACACTCTCAAACGACTAATTTAGCAGTTGTTGCTCCAGGGATTGCAGAAGCTTTATTAGCTACCGCGATTGGTCTGATTGCCGCCATCCCAGCAGTTATCATTTATAATATTTTTGCTCGTATGATCGCAGGTTATCGTGGTGAAATTGGTGATATTGCAACAGGTGTGGTGACATTAGTTAGCCGTGACTTAGATATCGAAAACAGCAAAGCAAGGTAATGAATTATGGCAATGCGTCTTGGTGATGATTCAGGTGATGATAATGAATTACATGATATCAATGTGACGCCTTTTATTGATGTCATGTTGGTTCTGCTCATTATCTTTATGGTAGCCGCGCCTTTAGCTACCGTTGATATAAAAGTAAATTTACCCGCTTCAAGTGCAAAACCACAGCCACGTCCTGAAAAGCCTGTCTATTTGACTATTAAGTCTGATAAGCAAATTTTCATTGGTGAAGAGATGGTCACGCATGAAACGATGGCTAATGTGTTAGATACGATGACACAAGCAAATAAAGAGACCACTATCTTTTTTCAAGCAGATAAAAGCGTTGATTATGAAACGTTAATGGCTGCCATGGATTCGTTAAGAAAGGCAGGGTATCTCAAAGTTGGATTAGTAGGGATGGAAACAGTCTCTACAGGTGGATAAAGTTTAGAAATACGCCATCCAACTAAGTATTATTACGCTATTTTAAAAGCACTTTATTTATCATTGTAAAATGATGAATAAGGTGCTTTTTTATTGTACAAAAAATTATACTTATATTTTTTATTGTTTTTAGTTATTAATGAGACAATTAATAAAATTGAGTTAGAATAAAATTTAGCTTTAGTGTTGAATAATATTAATAATAGATAGATTAATTTTAAGAATAAATAGTTAATTAAGTTACTTGGTAATAACGAGCTGAATCAATTAATGCTAAGTAGATATTATTATTTCAACTTACCTTACATTAATATTCATTAACTCTTCATTTTTTTTCACTTTTTGATTTGTTGATATTTTCTTTTTTAAGTTAAATCTCCTTATAACCATATGATTAGTAATGTTTTTGTGTAAATTTGATTTAAGTGTAAAAATACTTGCGCAAAAAATCTTATTGGATATAATGCATCCACGTTACAAATTGAAACATTCTGTTACGTACAAGAACGCCTAATTTGTTTATTATCTAAGTTATCCGTATTTGGATACTTATTTTTTTATTGCACCAGGTAGACCGTTGTTTTCAGTCATTCCAATTTCTGATAAGTAGATTTTATTTACTTATTCAAACCACTTCTTATTTTTGATAAGCGGTGAGTAAAATAAAACGTGAAAGGCAGAGAACTACACATAGCATTTTATTATTTTAATAAATTTAAAGGCCATAACATTTCGGTGTTATGACTTTTTATTTTGTTGACTGATTCTATTTTTATCATTATTTTTGTCGTTCCTGTCGTTCCTGTCGTTCCTGTCGTTCCTGTCGTTCCTGTCGTTCCTGTCGTTCCTGTCGTTCCTGTCGTTCCTGTCGTTCCTGTCGTTCCTAAATTTTAGTCTAAAGGGGAGATGCTTTGCTTTGGGTTTATCTCTTATTCTTTATAAGGTCTTTGTTAGATTGAAAACTACAACCAGTTAACAAAGTGCTTTTCTATTTTTTAGATTTATGACCACTTCTTTTATCTATTCTCACAAAAAAAAGAAATATGCTTTATTTGGGGATTTTTTATCGATAATTTGTGCTTTTTTTATCCACAATAACAACAAGGATTTAACATGAAAATTTATTTAGGCTAATTTCATTATAAACTCGATATGTTATAAAATAACTTAATGTAATTATCGCACTTGATTACTAATTAGTAATAATTAATGATCTTATCTTTTGAATGTTATCACACATCAATATGTATTTAATTTTACAACGGTTTTACGCTAGGATATTAGCTTATTCCAAAAGCGAATATACATATAACTATATGAAAAATGATAAGAAAAACAGGTTAATTTGTGATTAAAAAGTAAACAGGATCATAATAATTAAAAAATAATAACAAATGAAGATTGGATAAATTAGTAATTAAAATAGACTGAAATTAAATATATTAATGTAATGATTTCTTGTTTATGAAATGCAATTTTTAACATTATTTATGATGTAATATAAAGGTTGATAATATGAAAACAAGAGTCATCATTATAATTAAAAAATATATTAAAACTTATCTTTAATAATTTTTTTTAGAAAATTGAAAATATTAATTATTAATTTTGTATTATTTTAAATATATTGTCTTATAAATTGAGTATTTTTTGATTAATTTGTATCACATTGATTTATAATAACTAATAAATTTTAATCTCTCTATCTTTTGAGATAATGAGAATTATTTCTATTTAAATTATCATTACTAAATAGCATTTTAATAATTTTAAAATGACGAAATATATAAAAGATAGGTGTTAAACCTTATATTGCTGAAACGTTTTTACTCACATAAAAGAATAATTTATTTTTTAATGAATTATCGCTTGATAATGATCAAGTCATTATTGTGTCGGAGTGTTAAAAAGGCGGTGTTTTAAAATTATTCCAATTAAAAATCATCATATCAGGAGAGATATATGGCCTTGGGGAATAATGTTTTTTCCCATCATGGTATTAACCGACGCGATTTTATGAAATTGTGTGCTGCGTTGTCAGCTACCATGGGATTAAGCGGCAAAGCAGCCGCAGAAATGTCAGAAGCAATGGCGTCATCTGAGCGCCCACCCGTTATCTGGATTGGTGCTCAGGAGTGTACAGGGTGTACGGAGTCTTTATTACGTGCAACTCACCCGACTCTGGAAAACCTAGTACTTGATGTTATCGCACTTGAATATCATGAAGTGCTTTCTTCAGCTTTTGGTGATCAAGCTGAAGAAAATAAACACAATGCGATGGAGAAATATAAAGGTAAGTACGTTCTCGTTGTCGATGGTTCAATCCCAGACAAAGATGGCGGTGTTTACTGTATGGTTGCAGGAAAACCTATTCTTGAGCATATCAAAGAAGCCGCTGAAGGGGCCGCTGCGATTATTGCGATTGGTTCATGTTCTGCATGGGGTGGTGTACCAGCAACTGGGGGGAACCCAACAGGTGCTAAATCATTGGAAGCAATTTTACCGGGTAAAACCGTTATTAATATTCCAGGATGTCCACCAAATCCACATAATTTCTTAGCAACTGTTGCACATATTATTACTTTCAACAAATTACCTAAGTTAGATAGCAAAAACAGACCGCTTTTTGCTTATGAGCGTTTAATTCACGAAAACTGTGAACGTCGCCCTCATTTTGATGCGGGTCGTTTTGCTAAAGAATTTGGTGATGAAGGTCATCGCCAAGGTTGGTGTTTATACCATTTAGGCTGTAAAGGCCCTGAAACCTATGGTAACTGCCCAACATTGGAATTCTGTGATGTCGGTGGTGGAATTTGGCCTGTGGGTATCGGTCACCCTTGTTACGGATGTAACGAAGAAGGGATTGGCTTTACTAAAGGTATTTTCCAATTAGCGAATGTTTATCAGCCAACACCAAAAGCGCAAGTGCCTGATGTTAATGCGAAAGAAGGTGGTGGCGTGTCTTATGGTGCTGCGGGCTTGCTCGGTGCTGTCGTAGGTGCTGTCGCCGGTGTCAGTGTGATGGCGGTGCGTCAATTAGGCCGTGACAAGAATGCCACAGGAGCCTCACAGGAGGATAAACGGTGAATAGGCGTCATTTCTTTAAGCTGGCATCAGGTGGGGTTCTCCTTGCGGGAATGGCTCCCACTGCGAGTCATGCTGCGGCGCAGAACCGTCCCCCAATTCCTGGGTCTCTCGGTATGCTCTATGACTCTACATTATGTGTAGGCTGTCAAGCATGTGTCACAAAATGTCAGGAAATCAATCACCCGGAGCCAATGGAGCGTGGTGATACTTACGCCAATGGTGATCCGATTTGGTCAAACAATGACAAATTAAGTCCTTACACAAATAACATTATTCAAATTTGGCGTGATGGTACTGGTGAAAATAAAGACCAACTGGAAAACGGTTATGCCTTTATTAAGAAACAATGTATGCATTGTGTCGATGCAAACTGTGTTTCTGTTTGTCCTGTTTCTGCGTTAACTAAAGATCCAAAAACCGGTATTGTCCATTATCACGCTGATATCTGTACAGGTTGTCGTTACTGTATGGTGGGATGCCCTTATAACATTCCAAAATACGACTATGACGATCCATTTGGTAAGCTCTATAAATGTGAGCTTTGTAACCAAAAAGGTGTTGAGCGTTTAGACAAAGGCTTATTACCAGGTTGTGTTGAAGTGTGCCCAACAGGTGCGGTTATTTTCGGTACACGAGAAGAATTGCTTGAAGAAGCAAAACGTCGTTTAGCGAAAAAAGCGGGTGAGGAATACCATTACCCACGTCAAACCATTAGTGGTGGCGATACTTATCTGCATAAAATTCCTGAATATCAAGACCATATCTATGGTGAGTTTGAAGGTGGCGGTACGCAAGTCATGGTACTTTCAGCGGTGCCTTTCGACAATTTAGGTATGCCAGAAGTAGCACCATTATCTACAGGTGCGCGTTCTGAACATATTCAACACACGCTTTATAAAGGCATGGTATTACCAATAGCAGCCCTTGCAGGGATCACCTATTTGGTTAACCGTAATAGTAAAAAACAAGAGCAAGAACACCACAAGGAGGATAACGATGTCGAGTCATGATCCTCGTCCACTTGGCGGTAAGTTATTTACTCTCGCTGTAAGAGTGTTTTTACCGCTTGCTGTGCTCGGTTTTATTCTTATTGGTAAGCGTTTGGTATTAGGTCTGGGTGATGTCTCTGACCTGAATGGGGGATACCCTTGGGGTATTTGGATTGCTTTTGACTTATTGATAGGAACAGGCTTTGCATGTGGCGGTTGGGCACTTGCATGGGCTGTTTATGTCTTTAATAAAGGCGAGTTTCACCCATTAGTGCGTCCTGCATTATTAGCGAGCTTGTTCGGCTATTCATTAGGTGGTTTATCCATTGCTATTGATATTGGTCGTTATTGGAACATGCCTCACTTCTTTATGCCGCAATACTTTAACGTTAACTCAGTGTTGTTTGAAACAGCGACCTGTATGACCATCTATATTATGGTGATGGCATTAGAATTCTTACCTGCGTTATTAGAACGTTTAGGCTGGAAAGTGTCGTTGAAACGTCTTAACAAAGCGATGTTCTTTATTATTGGTCTTGGTGCTTTACTACCAACCATGCACCAATCCTCAATGGGGTCATTAATGATTTCAGCGGGTTGGAAAGTACATCCACTGTGGCAATCTTATGAGATGTTACCTGTTTTCTCCCTGTTAACTGCTTTTCTTCTTGGTTTCACTATCGTTATTTTTGAAGGTTCTTTGCTAAAAGCAAGTCGCACCATGAATGATGATGAAACACCACTATTTACCAAGTTAACTAAAGTAATCGAAGTGCTACTGATTGCGTTCTTGGTCTGTCGTTGGGGTGAAATTATTTGGAACGGTAAACTGAGTTATATCGGAAATGGAGATATGTTCTCGTGGTTATTTATTGCTGAAAGTGCATTGTTATTACTTCCTCTTATTTTGATGCATTTAAATAATAACCGTCGTAGTCCAAAAATGCTGTTTGTCTGTGCTGTCTTTATCTTAATCGGCGCAGCAATGTGGCGTATGAACTACTCTTTAGTTGCTTACAACCCAGGCAATGGTTACCACTATTTCCCAACAGCAAGTGAATTGCTGATTTCTATTGGTTTCGTTGCATTTGAAGTAACAGCTTACATTCTTATTATCCGTTTACTGCCGGTTTTACCTGCACAAACAGACTCAAATATACAATTAAAAAAGGCTGAGGTTAAATCATGAGCCAACGCATTACTATTGATCCTATTACCCGTATTGAAGGGCATTTACGCGTCGATTGTGAAATTGATAACGGAAAAGTTGTTAAGGCTTGGTCTTCCGGTACCATGTGGCGTGGAATGGAGGAGATCCTAAAAGGAAGCGATCCTCGTGATGCATGGATTATCGTGCAACGTATTTGTGGTGTTTGTACGACAGTTCACGCAATTGCCTCAGTACGCGCTGTAGAAGATGCTTTAGGTATGGATATTCCTGTGAATGCGCAGTATATCCGTAACTTGATTTTAGGTTCACATATCATCCATGACCATATCGTCCACTTCTACCAGCTTTCTGCGATGGATTGGGTTGATATCACATCAGCATTACAAGCCGATCCTGAAAAAGCATCAGCGATGTTAAAAGGGGTTTCTGAATGGCATCTGAACTCTGCCGAAGAATTCAGAAAAGTACAGAAAAAAATCCAAGGTTTAGTGGACAGTGGCCAGTTAGGTATTTTTGCTAATGGCTACTGGGGTCACTCAGCCATGAAATTGCCACCAGAAGTTAACCTAATTGCGGTTGCTCACTACCTGCAAGCACTTGAGTGTCAGCGTGATGCAAACCGTATTGTGGCTATTTTGGGCGGTAAAACACCTCATATCCAAAACTTGGCTGTGGGCGGTGTGGCTAACCCGATTAATCTTGATGCGCCAAGTGTTCTCAACTTAGAACGTTTAATGTACGTGAAAAGCTTTATCGATAAACTAGGTGATTTTGTTAACCAAGTTTATAAAGTAGATACTGCTATTTTTGCGGCTTATTACCCTGAATGGTTAAAAATCGGTAAAGGTGCTAACTACTATCTGTCTGTACCTGAATTACCAATTAATGGTAATAACACAGAGTTCTTACTGTCTGGTGGTTATATGGAAGGGATTGATTTCTCTACTTATCGCCCAATTAAAGACTGGAAAGATCAAAACCTGAAAGATGGTATCGAAGAAAGTGGTAAACACGCATGGTATGAAGATGATGAACCATTAAAACCATGGGAAGGCTTAACTCGTCCTAAATACACTGGTTGGGATGAGAACAACAAGTACTCATGGGTTAAATCACCAACATTCTATGGCAAACCTGTAGAAGTTGGCACGTTAGCATGGTTAGTGTGTGGGTTAGCAGGTAAGCACGAAGGAACTGTTAGAAACTACAACGATATCAATAAGATCTATACTCAATTAACCGGTGAAACACTGGTGACAGAGCAACTAGAATCGACTTGGGGACGCATCATTGGACGTACTGTCCATGCATGTGTGTTACAAGAATCACTGGCTTCTTTATGGCAATCACTGGTTGATAATATCGGCCGTGGTGATACAGCTGCCTTTATTAAACCAGAGTTTGAACCAGGTAAAGAGTATCGTGGTGTCGGTTTCGAAGAAGCCTCTCGTGGTATGTTATCTCACTGGATCGTGTTTAAAGACGGTAAAATCACTAACTATCAGGCAGTTGTTCCATCAACATGGAATGCGGGTCCTCGTAATTTTAATGATGAACCGGGTCCTTATGAACTCTCACTAGTGGGCACACCTGTTGCTGATCCGAAAAAACCGTTAGAAGTGGTAAGAACGATCCACTCCTTTGACCCATGTATGGCATGTGCTGTGCATATGGTTGATTTAACAGGTAAAGAGCTAAGTAAGGTGAAGGTATTATAATGCGAACTCTCGTCTTAGGTATTGGTAATTTATTACTAAGCGATGAAGGCATTGGTGTTCGTATAGTAGAGGCGCTCGAAGAGCGCTTCTCTTTACCAGAGAACGTCGATGTTATTGATGGTGGCACATCAGGTATGGAAATTTTGCAAGATATTGCAGCAAGAGACCTCCTGATTGTTGCCGATGCGGTAAGAAGTAATCATGAACCAGGCAGTATTTTTATCTTACATGATGATGATGTTCCGGCACTTTTTACACAGAAAATTTCTCCTCATCAATTAGGTTTATCTGATGTATTAATGGCTTTACGTATGACGGATGAATTTCCTCGTAAGCTTATTTTAGTGGGTATTGAACCTGCATCATTAGAGCCAAGTATGTCACTGTCTGATATTGGTGAAAAATCAATGGAAATTGCGTTAGAGCACGTAGTGAATATTTTGCGTGAATACGGTATTCCAGTGACACCAAAAGAGGTAATCGCATGAGTGAATTAAGCTGGGATATCGTCGGTTATGATGAACCCCCTGTTGAGTTACTTGAAACCCGCTTTAGTGAAATCGCTGAAAAAGAGATGAAAGGATTGCCTTTTTATCGAGAAGGTATTCCGGTTAAAGCGGGAGGCTTTAGACTGTTTGAAAATCAATGGATTGGATCGATCCTGACGCCTTGGATGTTAGAGTTGGTGGTTTTTCCAGGACCTTCACAAGAATGGCCACATCGGCAAGTAGGTGATCGTATCGGGTTAGAATTACCTTGTGGACAGATTAAATTTGTTGTGGGCGAGCTTGCGGGGGGTATGCAATATCTTGCTTGTTCATTAATGTCACCACTTGATAGACACCTAACAGGTGAACATGCTGTTGAGTTGGTTGAAAATAGTGTAAAAATGGCACTTTCTCTTCCTGTTCAGACACAATCCGTAGCAGAAGTTGATTTAAGTCGTCGTTCTCTCTTCCGTGGTCAGTTAAGATCATAGTGTAGAAATTTTACGCGACACAGAGTCACATTCTTCTTATTGAATAGTACAGGAGTCAGAATATGTGTAGCACTTGCGGTTGTGGCGAAGGCAATGTCAGAATTGAAGGCGTAGAGCCTCATTCACATGAACACCACCATCATCATTCTCACGACCATGATCATCACGACCACGGTCATCATCATGATCACGACCATCATGGGCATGATCACCATCATGAACACAAGGCTACTCCAGCGAATACTGTTCATAAATATATTGATAAGTCTGAACAAAAGCATAAGCATAACTACGAAACCAATGGTCAGCCTATCATTGTTCATCACCACTATTATCATAACAGTGGCGATGTTCATCTCCATTTTCATAACGATACACAGCTAAACGAAACCCCAGTTTTCCATGAGCATCATCATGGGCATGACGATCATCATCAGCATGATCATCATGAGCACGATCACTCACATAGTCACTCTCACGAACATGCTCACGATCATAGTCATGAGCATTCTCACAACCATCAGCACGATCACGAGCATGAGCATGAAGAGCAATTTAGCCCAGTGATTGAAAATCAGAATATGCATTATGGCCAAGGTGAAGCAGGAACACATGCTCCTGGTATTAGCCAAAAGCGTATGCTGAAAATTGAAATGGATGTGTTGGATAAAAATAACCGCATTGCTGTTCATAACCGTGAACATTTTGAACAACAAAATGTACTGGCATTGAATTTAGTTTCAAGCCCCGGCTCCGGTAAAACGACACTGTTAACACAAACGTTAAAACAGTTAGCACAACGAGTCCCTTGTGCCGTGATCGAAGGTGATCAGCAAACCACCAATGATGCTGATCGTATCCGTGAAACGGGTGTTCCTGCAATTCAAGTGAATACAGGTAAAGGTTGTCACCTTGATGCACAAATGGTGCATGATGCGACACACCAATTAGGCTTACAAGATAACAGCGTTCTCTTTATTGAAAACGTGGGTAACTTAGTATGCCCAGCCAGTTTTGATCTGGGTGAAAAACATAAAGTCGCTATTCTTTCTGTCACTGAAGGCGAAGATAAACCACTGAAATATCCGCATATGTTTGCTGCGGCTGATTTAATGATTATCAACAAGATTGATTTAGTGCCCCATCTTAATATTGATATTCAAACCTGTATCGAATCTGCTCGCCGTGTTAATCCTAATATCGAAATCATTGCATTATCGGCAACCACCGGTGAAGGTATGGAAGCGTGGTTAGCTTGGTTGGAGAGTCGTTTATGTGCTTAGGTGTTCCGGCTAAGATTGTTGAGGTGGGCGAAGACGTCCACCAACTCGCTTATGCTGAAGTGAGTGGCGTTAAACGAGCTGTTAATATTTCAATGGTATGTGAAGGCGAACCCAATGAATTATTAGGTAAATGGGTGCTAATTCATGTGGGGTTTGCCATGAGTATTCTTGATGAGCAAGAAGCACAAGATACCCTTGATGCATTACAGCATGTTTATGGTGTAACCCTTGAAGAGGCTGATGATGCAGTACGTTGATGAATTTCGCGATCCCGAACTTGCTAAAGCTTTGTTAGCCCAAATTCGTGAAACTATTTCACAATGGCCTCACCCTATCACACGCCCATTACAAATCATGGAAGTGTGTGGTGGGCATACACATGCCATTTTTAAATTTGGTCTAGACCGCTTATTACCAGAAGAAATTGAGTTTGTTCATGGACCAGGTTGCCCTGTTTGTGTATTACCTATGGGGCGAATTGATGCCTGTTTAGAAATTGCAGCACGTCCTGATGTGATTTTTTGCACATTTGGTGATGCAATGCGTGTGCCGGGTCGTAATGGTTCAATGCTGGATGCGCGTCGTCGTGGTAGCGATATTCGTATTGTTTACTCACCGCTTGATTCACTAAAAATTGCACAAGATAACCCAGATAAACAAGTTGTTTTCTTCGGTTTAGGTTTTGAAACAACCATGCCAAGCACTGCAATGACGCTACAACAAGCAAAATTGCGTGGACTTAAAAACTTTTCTCTATTTTGTCAGCACATAACTATCGTATCTACTTTGCGTTGTTTGTTAGAGCAAGACGATGTTCGCATTGATGGCTTTATTGCACCGGGACATGTAAGTATGGTGATTGGATGTACACCATATCAACC
This sequence comes from Proteus vulgaris, assembly GCF_011045815.1. Taxonomy (GTDB): domain Bacteria; phylum Pseudomonadota; class Gammaproteobacteria; order Enterobacterales; family Enterobacteriaceae; genus Proteus; species Proteus vulgaris_B. The sequence continues at coordinate 686,877 of NZ_CP047344.1, forward strand.
GCTATGTGATGAATTTGAAAAGCCTTTTGTGGTGACAGGATTTGAACCATTAGACTTATTGCAAGCTATACTGATGGTCATTAAACAGCTTAAAGCAAAAGCAGAAAATGCAGATTATGTTTTAAGTATTGAAAACCAATATAGTCGCATTGTACCAAACGAAGGTAATAAGCTGGCGCAAAAAGCGCTGAAAGATGTCTTTATGTTAAAAGAAACCAGTGAATGGCGAGGATTGGGCGAGATCCCGATGTCAGGTATTCAATTAACACCCGCTTATTCTGAGTTTGATGCGGAGTTACGTTTTACACCCGCACCACAAAAAGTGGCAGATAATCCACAATCTCGCTGCGGTGATGTATTAACAGGACGATGCAAACCTTCCGATTGCCCGCTATTTGGCAAAAGCTGTACGCCAGAAACCGCATTAGGTGCTTTAATGGTGTCATCAGAAGGGGCATGTGCGGCTTATTATCAGTATCGCCGTGAAGGTAATATATGAAACAACCTGATGAAATCACCTTAGCCCAAGGTAATGGTGGGCAAGGTATGCAACAACTGATCGAAGGCCTGTTTTTAAAAGCGTTCGATAATCCGTTATTAAATGAAAAAGAAGATCAAGCGCGGATCACGTTAAATGAGTTAACGGCTCTTGGTGATCGTCTTGCTTTTAGTACAGACAGCTATGTGATTGATCCGATCATTTTTCCCGGTGGAAACATTGGTAAATTGTCTGTATGTGGCACTGCTAACGATCTTTCCGTCGGTGGTGCTGTGCCTCGTTACCTGTCATGTGGTTTTATTCTTGAAGAAGGGCTACCATTTGAAACCCTTGAAGTGCTTGTATTAGCGATGGCAAAAGCAGCTTCACAAGCAGGAATACAAATTGTCACAGGGGATACCAAAGTGGTTCCTCGTGGTGCTGCAGATAAGATCTTTATCAATACTGCGGGCATTGGCGTTATTCCAACCCAAATTAATTGGGCCGCAAGCAATATCAAAGCCGGTGATAAGATCTTAGTGAGTGGTACGATTGGTGATCATGGTGCAACAATCCTTAATCTTCGTGAAAATTTAGGATTAGAAGCGGATCTACAAAGTGACTGTGCTGTTCTTGAACCAATGATTGCACCTTTACGTCAAATTGAAGGTATTCGTGCATTACGTGATGCAACACGAGGCGGAGTGACCGCTATTTTGCATGAGTTTGCCCAAGCCAGCGGTTGCGGCATGAATGTACATGAAAGCAAATTGCCAATGAAACAAGCCGTTCGTGGTGTGTGTGAATTATTAGGCCTTGAAGCACTTAATTTTGCTAACGAAGGTAAAATCGTTTTAGTAGTATCGCCTGACGTTGAAGCACAAGTTATTGACGCTTTACATCAACACCCTTTAGGTAAAGATGCTTGTACTATCGGTGAAGTTACAACTGATAACTATATTCGTTTAACTGGAATTTTCGGTACAAGTCGAATTCTAGACTTACCTTATAACGAACCTCTGCCTCGTATTTGCTAAACACTTCTTCCCCCACTTATAAATGAGAATTATGGCTGAATTTATAAGTGGGATAAGTTATCTGCCTGTTACAAAAACTTTGTTATAACGCAAATTTCCTTCATTTATCTGAATACTGACTCTTTGATAAAAAAATTATTGGAGTAACATGTTCGGCCAATCCTACTGCGTGGAGAGGGTCTCTCGTAGAGGTAAGCTCTAGGAAAAAACATGTCTTGGTCAGAATTTAAATCTCAATACCTGATCCGTTTTTGGAAGCCTCTTCCAGCGGTTATTGCGGCAGGTATCTTATCAACTTACTACTTTGGTTTAACCGGCACTTTCTGGGCTGTCACTGGTGAATTTACTCGCTGGGGTGGTCACGTTATGCAGTGGTTTGGCGCTCATCCTGAAGAATGGGGTTATTTTAAAATCATTGGCCTTGAAGGTACGCCGTTAACGCGTATTGATGGCGTGATGATTATTGGGATGTTTGGTGGTTGTATTATGGCGGCGCTTTGGGCAAATAACGTCAAACTTCGCCATCCTCAACATAAAATTCGTATTCTTCAAGCCGTTCTTGGTGGGATCATTGCTGGTTTTGGTGCGCGTTTAGCAATGGGATGTAACCTTGCGGCTTTCTTTACGGGTATTCCTCAATTCTCTTTACATGCTTGGTTTTTCGCGGTTGCAACGGCAATTGGTTCTTATTTTGGTGCCAAGCTTTCACTGATGCCACTGTTTCGTATTCCTGTAAAACTGCAAAAGGTCAGTCAAGCCTCACCGATTACCCAAGACAAACAACGTGCAAAACGTCGCTTTAGATTGGGAATGGTTATCTTTTTTGCCATGATTGCGTGGTCTTTAATTATTCTTTTTGATTCACCAAAACTGGGTTTTGCTATGCTAGGCGGTATTGGTTTTGGTATTTTAATTGAACGAGCGCAAATCTGTTTTACCTCCGCTTTCCGTGATTTATGGATAACGGGCAGAACCCATATGGCAAAAGCGATTATTATTGGTATGGCAGTGAGTGCGATTGGGATTTTCAGTTATGTCCAATTAGGTGCTGCGCCTAAAATTATGTGGGCAGGGCCGAATGCTGTAATTGGTGGTTTACTCTTCGGTTTCGGTATTGTACTTGCTGGTGGGTGTGAAACTGGCTGGATGTATCGTGCCGTGGAAGGCCAAATTCACTTTTGGTGGGTTGGATTGGGTAACGTTATCGGTTCTACATTATTGGCTTACTACTGGGATGATTTTGCCTCACTGCTCGCAACGGATTACGACAAGATTAATTTACTTGATACCTTTGGTCCTGTGGGGGGATTAGGTGTGACGTATCTAATGCTTGGTGTGTCATTTGTATTATTACTTTGGTGGGAAAAACACTTTTTCCGTAAAAAAGCCCAACAAGAACAATCTATTTCAACGCAGATTAATAAGGAAATCGCATGAACCAAAAAGACACTATTATTCCTGATTATCGTCTAGATATGGTCGGTGAACCTTGTCCTTATCCTGCGGTGGCAACGCTCGAAGCCATGCCATCACTGAAAAAAGGTGAAATATTAGAAGTGGTGAGTGATTGCCCTCAATCAATCAACAATATTCCGCTTGATGCTAAAAATTACGGATATACTGTATTAGATATTCAACAAGATGGTCCGACTATCCGTTATTTAATTCAAAAATAAATTTTATTTCTATTAGATAAAAAAACAGCCTATACATCGTGAATGATAGGCTGTTTTCTTGAGAAGATATGATTACTCGGCTTCGCCACCTAAGACTTCAGTGACTCGTTCAATTAAAGCGCTTAATTCACCCGTCATTAAAACGAAGTCGGCATCAAAACGTTGGGCAAAATCGGCTTTATCGATATCATCATTTTGTTCACGTAAAGTTTCACTGAATTTAATGCGTTTGATAGAGCCATCATCACAGAGCATAAATTGAAGGCGATCTTCCCAATCTACAGAAAGTTTGGTGACAAATTTGCCTGCTTCAATATGTGTCGCAATTTCATCAGAGACTAATTCTTGTTTCTTACAACGAATAACACCACCTTCTTCTAGTACGGCTTTTAGCTCCGCTTCATCCATTAAGGTAAAACCGGCTGGAAGCTCACCTGAACGTACCCATTCAGTCATTTTTAGTTCAACCGATTCATTAAAGTTGAGAGGAACAACAGGGAGTGAGCCTAAGGTCTTGCGTAACAAGGCTAAGTTATCTTCAGCGCGTTTTGCACTACCTGAATCAACAATGACTAATTGTTTTTCTAAATCTAACCAAATAAAAGTTTGTGAGAATTTGCTAAAAGCACGAGGAAGTAGGGTGTGAACTACTTCATCTTTTAGGGTCGCTTTTTCTGTTTTTTTCAGTTTACGTCCTTGTTCACCTTCAAGTTTTTCAACTTTGTCCTGTAAGGCGTTTTTAATTACTGTTGCAGGTAAGATTTTGTCTTCTTTTCGTGCACATATCATCACGTGCTTACCAGCAACATGAATAAGGGCTTCACCGCGATCACCCATAGGTGAAACCCAACCTGTTCTGGTCATATCTTGGCTACTGCAAGGTGTGAATGCCAATGAAGCAAGCTGTTGTTCTAACTCATCCATTGACAGTGCTATCTCTTTATTTAATCGATAGACCAAAATATTTTTAAACCACAGCATCTGACATTCCCCTTAATCATTATTTACCGCATTATGATACTGAATGTTTAGGGTATCTAAAAGGTAATATCCCTTAAAAGAAAATATCCATAATGTTATTTAATAAAAAAGAAAAAAAGCTGAAACGAATAATTAGTAAATCTACTCTATGATAATGAGTTTTATTCTTATTTGGATTGAGTTAACTAAGAATATTAATACTGAAATAATGAGATTTTCAGCACAAGCTCTTATGTGATAATAATCACATAATTTCACTTTTTAACCATTTTTTGTTTACAATATGAAATCATTTTCAGATTTATCCCTGCATTAATTTACAAAACAAAAATCTTCTTGACGCTCTCATGTGATAGTTGTCACAAAAACAGGAAAATATAAAGGGTGATTTTTCATAAATAGCAAAGTGATATGCATCACAGATTTGAATATTTGTTTTTAAAATATTGCCAAAATAGCACGATTGGGCTTTTTATATTAACCAAGGTTATAGTTTAGATTTTATAATGTTTTATCCTATTTCTTTGTGACTTGTACGTATTGATTAGATATTGTGATTGAATGGTATTCTTGTGCTTCTCTTTTTAATATTTGTAGTTAATTATTCTTTTTTTGAGTGAGTGTTACTCGTTACCACCAGTTAAATTGTATTTAAATGTGATTTTGCTTTTATTTAAATAAGAAATAAATATAAAGATAAAAAATTATTAATTAGGGATAACAATATTCAAATCTTTAGTGTTATTTATTTAGTGGTTAAAATTAATACTTCCTTTTAAATATATTAAATAGGGGGATAAATTTTTTATTAGCAAAAAAAAGAGTCTTGTAACAAAATGAAATCTAAAAGAAAAATCAAAAAATGTTATTTTTGAAAAGTTGATTTAGTTCAAAAAACACGTATCTTTACCTTTAATTGTGATGCCTATCACTTAGGTATGTAACCATGAAATTGCATGTTGGTGTAATTGTGGACTACATCACGAAAGAAGGGCTTTTTTTTGAGTAACATGCCAACGAAAACTCAACGACCTATTTCTTTTCCTAACAGAAATAAAAGCAATGCCCTTATTTAAATATAATGAGGATATTATTTTTGTGTCTTATTGGTGATTACGTCTGTGTCAAGGAATTAAAACCTTTAAGAAAATTTTGTAGAGTCATAATTAGTAGCTATAAAAATTATCAATTGTGAGAGCGATTTTCTTTTTCGAAATTCGTGGCAGAGATCTTTTGTCTGAATATCAGGTCAACTATATACGGCGGTATTATTTTTGACCTTAAAGAAAATCATAAAACTATAGAAAATAGATGGGTATTTTAATCATGAAAAGCTTGAAGCCTCTAGCAGCACTGGTTGGTTTGTTGGTTCTTTCTGGATCTGCAAACGCAGTAAACGTGTATAACGATAAAGGTACACGTTTTGATGTAAACGGTCAGTTCCGTTTAAAAACACAAGTGACTAGCAAAGATCACGAAATGCGTATGCGTGATGATGGTAGCCGTATCGGTTTCTTCGGTTCACATGAACTGACTAACGACATCAAAGTATTTGGTAAATTAGAGTGGGGTTCAGATACCCAAAAAACTAATAGTGATAACAAATATACCAACTTTGATATGTTCAACCGTGTGGGTTATGTAGGTTTCTCTCACCGTGATTATGGTCAAATTCAGTTTGGTCGTACCTATATTCCGATCGACTGGGTGAAAAAATCAAGCTATGGCTATGGTAACACGGGTGTATTCTACTTCAGCGATGTATTAAGTCGTTCTGTTGGTAGTCAAAGTAATGGTGTTGGTAAAAACAACTTTATGACCCGTTTACCACAGACTATCTTTATTGAAACTAACCGTTATGAAGGCTTTAAATTAGCTGCAACTGTAACAGGTAAAGATGGTAAAGATGAGAAAGACGGAAAACCAGGTGATCGTAAGCAAGGCGATATTCGTAATGCTTACTCTATTGTTGGTTTCTATAAATCAACCTTCGGTTTAGAGTTTGATGGTGGGTACTCATCAGCAACGGGTGAACAAAACTTCTATGATGGCCCTAACAAAGGTAAGCAACCAGAGAACAGTATTTTAGCTTTTGGTGCTGAATACTTCTTCCCAGGTCGTGAATTTTCTATCGGTTTAGACTATGGTCAATCCCGTGCTAAAAACTCTAGCAATGTAGTTGCTCAAGGTGCGGCTCCAACTAGCTCATATTCAGTTAAAGGCGACTGGAAAGCAGACCTGTATGGTGTTGGTGTGAAATGGCACTGGGATCGTATCGAAAGTGGTATGTATGCGGGTTACTACCTGCGTGATGGCGATGCTAACACATACAACTATAAGAAAGAGACTTATACTGTGGGTGTAGATAAACGTTTTGCGGTATCTAAATACAACAACTTACGTTTATTCGCTGAAATGGCATACGATGATGCGCGTAGTGATAGCGAAGCGTATGAAGATAAAAAACAATATATCTTCGAAACAGGTATGCGTCTGTACTTCTAGTCCTTTCAAAGGGACTGTTTAACAGAAGTAACGAAAGGAGAGCCATTTTGCTCTCCTGTTAACCAATATATAAGGGGTGTGTAATGGTTAAGAATGTGTTGAAAATTTCAACATTAGCAATGTTTGTCGCATTCAACGTGAATGCTGCGACAGTCGATCTTCGTATTATGGAGACGTCTGATGTTCACAGTAACTTAATCGACTTTGACTACTTCAAAGACAAACCAACAGAACAATTTGGTTATGTCCGTACTGCTAATCTAATTAAAGCAGCAAAAGCTGAAGCAACCAATGCGATTTTAGTTGATAACGGCGACTTGATCCAAGGTAGCCCACTGGCTGACTATCAAGCAGCTAAAGGCTTAGAAAAAGGCGAATCTCATCCAGCTCACCAGCTGATGAACACCATGGGCTACACAGTAGGTAACTTTGGTAACCATGAGTTTAACTATGGTTTAGATTACCTGAAAAAAGCCATTGCTGGTGCAAAATTCCCTTACATCAACGCCAACGTGATGGATGCGAAAACAGGCAAAAACTATTTCACACCTTATATCATTGTTGATACACCAGTAAAAGATCGTGATGGTAAAGAACACACTATCAAGATTGGTTATATCGGCTTCGTTCCACCACAGATCTTAATCTGGGATAAAGCCAATCTGGATGGTAAGGTCGTTGTAAATGATATTACAGAAACAGCGAAAAAATTCGTCCCTCAAATGAAAAAAGAGGGTGCTGACCTGATTGTGGCTATTCCTCACTCTGGTTTCGCGTCAGAGCCGTACAAAGCAATGGCTGAAAACTCTGTTTATTATTTAAGTGAAGTTGAAGGCATCAATGCAATCATGTTTGGTCACGCTCACGGCGTATTCCCAAGCAAAGAATTTGAAGGCATTAAAGGCGTAGATACAGCGAAAGGGACGGTAAATGGTGTTCCTGCTGTTATGCCTGGCCAATGGGGTGATCACTTAGGTGTCGTTGATATGGTAATCAATAACGACAGCGGTAAATGGGTGATGACTGAAGCAACCGGTGAAGCGCGTCCTATCTTTGATAAAGCAAACAAAAAAGCATTAGTTGAACGTGATGCTGAATTAGCTCAAATCATCGAAAAAGCACACCAAGGTACCCGTGATTTTGTGGGTAAACACATTGGTAAAGCTTCTGCCAATATGTACAGCTTCTTAGCATTAGTACAAAGCGATCCAACTGTACAAATCGTTAATGATGCACAAGTTGATTACACCAAACACTTTATTCAAGGTGATCCGAACTTAGACGGTTTACCAGTATTAGGTGCAGCTGCGCCGTTTAAAGCGGGTGGCCGTAAAAATGCACCAGCAGACTTCGTAGAAGTTGAAAAAGGTGACTTAACATTCCGTAACGCTGCAGACTTATATCTGTATCCAAACACATTAGTGGTTGTTAAAGCGACCGGTGCGGATGTTGTTGAGTGGTTAGAATGTTCAGCGGGTATGTGGAATCAAGTTGACCCTAACTCAACTAAACCACAAGAACTGATCAACTGGGATGGTTTCCGTACTTATAACTTCGATACCATTAGTGGTGTGAACTATAAAGTTGACTTAACTCAACCAGCTAAATATGACGTTGATTGCCAAGTGGTTAACAAAGATGCGAATCGTATCAAAGAAGTGACTTATGAAGGCAAACCAATCGATCCTAAAGCAACATTCTTGATCGCAACAAATAACTACCGTGGGTACGGCGGTAAATTCGCAGGTACAGGTGAAGCGAATATTGCGTTTGCATCTCCAGATGAAAACCGTGCAATTTTAGCTTCTTATATTGCTAAACAAACTAAAGAAAAAGGTGAAGTTGCGACTAAAGCCGCTAACAACTGGTCATTCTTACCTATTAAGACTGACAAAGCGTTAGATGTCCGTTTTGAAACTTCACCAAGTGAAAAAGCAGCTGCATTTATTAAAGATTTCTCTCAATATCCAATGACTTTCGTGGAAAATGATGAAATTGGTTTTGCAATTTACAAAATCGATTTAACTGAGAAGAAATAAGCCATTAAGCCTGTCCATTCTGGGCAGGCTTTTCTTACCTTTATGAACCAAGAGAGTGAATTTATAACTCTTTAGGGGGATTTTATGCGCTTTATGAAGCTATTACCTGCTGCTTTTGCTTTAGTGTTAGCAGGATGTGCAACGCAAGCACCTGAAATTACAGAACCATTAAAACCTCAGGCTAAATTAGTTGAAGGCGTATCTTGTATTGTACCTGATGCACCAACAGCACCTTACGACTACATTGCTTCTAATGATCGCTATGGTCAAAACAGCACAGCATCAACAGATTACTTTAAGTTAGCAATTAACTACTCACCGGCTTTTTGTGATTATAAAAGTAATAATATTAAACGTTTAAATAACGATAATGAAAAAGATCGTGCAAAACGTGAGTACGATAAATTTGAAATCCAATGCTTCTCAGATAATAAATTTGGTTGGATTGTTCATGGGCTGTGGGCTGAAACCTGTGATGGTAAATCATGGGAAGACTGCCGTGATTGGAAAGACATACGCAAGCATCCTCGTTTATGTAAAGGTGATTTACCACCTTTAGAATACTCTGCTATCAAACCTTATCTGTGTGATTCTCCGGGTATCGATCTGTTACAAGGCGAATGGGAAAAACATGGTGTTTGTGCGTTTGATACACCAGATGCATTCTTTGGTAAACAAAAAGAGTTGTATGAAGCGTTAGTATTACCAGAGGGCCGTCCTTCAAATAGTGCATTGATTAAGTTCTTAAAAGAAAACAATCCATCACTGAAGGATAAAGAAATTCAAATTAATCGAGATGAATTCTATATCTGTTATAGCAAAGATTTCGAAGTAATTGATTGTCCGAAACGTGAATTTTGATCTTAGGGATAAATTTTAAATGAACCATAAATATAAACTCGTTGCACTTGCAGTAAGCTCAGTCTTATTAGCAGGTTGTGCAAAAAACTACGACGAAGCTAATGTTGTTGATGTGCGTGTTATCGCAATGAATGACTTCCACGGTGCGCTAAAAGCGCCAGGTCCAAATAAACCTGGTGGCATTGAGCACATGGCTACGTTAATTAAAGAAATGAAGAAAGATAATCCGAACAACATCGTTGTTGCTGCGGGTGATATGGTTGGCGCAAGCCCACTGTTATCTTCAATGTTCCATGATGAGCCTTCAATCGAAGCATTATCATTAGCGGGCTTAGAAGCGACTTCTGTGGGTAACCATGAATTCGATAAAGGCATGGGCGAGTTACTGCGTAAGCAAAATGGTGGTTGCCATCCAGTAACAGGTTGCCAAGGTCCTACTGAGTTTAAAGGTGCTGATTTCCAATACTTAGCGGCTAACGTGATTGTTAACGAAACAGGTAAAACATTACTGCCTGAATACGTTATCAAAGAATTTAACGGTATTCCTGTTGCTTTCATTGGTGTCACCTTGGAAGGAACTGCAGCAATCGTAACGCCTAAAGGTACTGAAGGTTTAAGTTTCCATAACGAAGCAAAAACCATTAACGCATTAGTGCCTCAGTTAAAAGCACAAGGTGTTCAAGCGATTGGTGTGTTAATTCACGAAGGGGCTGCACAGCGTCGTGATGGTGGTCCAGTAAACATCAACGCATGTAATGGTATTACAGGTAAAGTACTGGGTGTTGTTGATCAATTAGATCCAGCGATTGACTTCGTTGTGACAGGTCACACTCACCAAGCTTACAACTGTACTATCAACGGTAAATCAGTGACATCGGCGCAATCAAACGGTGCAATGTTAACGCGTATCGATCTGAAATTAGATAAAACAACTAAAGATGTTGTTGATGTAGAAGCTCGTAATATTTGGGTTGATAACCGCAAATATGAAAAAGATCCAGCAGTCACTAAACTGTTAGAAGCTTACGAAAAAATCGCTACCCCATTAGCTAACCGTATTATCGGTAAGTTAGAAGGTAATTTAACTAAGCAAACCAATGACGCGGGTGAATCTGCTCTGGGTCAAGTGATTGCTGATGCACATTTATATACTGCAAAACCAAAAGATATGGGTGGCGCACAAATCGCATTTATGAACAGCGGTGGTATTCGTGCTGATATGACAGGTGGTGATGTTTCTTATAACGCAATCTACACTGTACAGCCATTCTCTAACGTACTGTTAACTCAAACATTAACGGGTGAGCAAATCAAACGCCTGTTAGAACAACAATGGGATCGTTCACGTCCACAAGTGTTAGCGATTTCAGGTAACTTCCAGTACACATGGGATAGCAAAGCCTCTAATGGTAACCGTGTTATCGTTGAATCAATGAAAATTGACGGTAAACCAGTAGATATGAAAGCATCTTACCGTGTTGTTGCTAACGAATACTTAGCAACGGGTGGTAGTAACTTCTCTGTCCTGAAAGAAGGTAAAGATCCAGTTTACAGCGTGCCAGATGTTGATGCAGTCGTGAAATACTTTGCTGAGCAGTCTCCAATTGCTCAACCAAAAGCAAATAACATCACACGTAAATAACGTATTTTCATACGCCTTGTGAAAATCGCACCTTTTACTTCGGTAAAGGGTGCGTAAATAAATAAAGAGAGCAAAGTGTTGAACACAAAGGGTCCATCCCTACCTTTGTATTCATTACGCACTTTGCTCTTTTTTATGTTTTTTGTTCGCCAATGTGCGGGAATAAACATAAGAGTCAACGCCTTTACAAGTAATAATTTGTGGTGTATTGTGTTATTTTGCGACAAAAGATTGCATTTTGTCGTTATTCTAAACTTATAAAGTTCTAAAGTTATAACTGCCGTGAGGCTTGGAGTGTAAGTAATGGCTATTTCCGTAAGATTAGATGAAGACTTTGTGTCTGATGCTAAAATTCATGCGGAAGCGAAAAGCAGAAGTGTTCCTAAACAAATTGAACACTGGGCTAAAATAGGGCGTATAGCTGAAGATAACCCTGATCTGTCATATAGCTTTATCGAAGAATTGTTACTGGCACAGGCGGAAGTCGAAAACAAAAAGGTTTCTCGATATGTCCGAACCACAAAAAGAGATTGATGTTTATCAGTCAGCTCGATTTGAAAAGGCAATGAAAAAGTTGCCTGAATCAGATGTGAAAATTATTGAAGATGAAATTGATCAAATAATTGATAATCCATTGATTGGTGAACAGAAAAAAGGCGATCTTGCTTATCTCAGAGTACACAAATTTAGGCTTAATGAGTTGACTGCACTACTCGGCTATTCATGGGTAACTAACAAAGTTGAACTGTATCTACTGCATATCGGTTCTCATGAAAATTTCTATGATGCACAGAAAAAACAGCGAAAGACCGATCTGAAACTGATTAAGTAATAAAAGAGTGGTGGCATAAGGTCACCACTCTTTTTTTATGGATATGTAATAAAAAAAAGCCCACAGTGGCTGTGGGCAAGGAATGAAAGTGAAAAAAAGAGGGTATTACTTATTGCTAGGGTTTTTTGTCAGATGTCTGTTCTAACACTTATTTGAAGATTTTAAAGCGTGAATCATCTTCCATATAATTCTTCTCACCAGCCTCTTGTTCAATTGAACCAAAGACCATTTGAGCTCTTAATTTCCATGTTTTTGGCAGATCCCAAGTTGCATGAACTTCATCATCAATAATTGGGTTGTAGTGTTGTAATGAAGCACCTACGTTCTCTGCTGCTAATGCAGTCCAAACAGAAAGTTGTGCCATACCACTTGCTTGCTCTGACCATACAGGGAAGTTGTCGGCATACAGTGGGAACTGTTCTTGCAGACCTTTTACGATGTCAGTATCTTCAAAATACAAAATTGAACCAGCACCTGCGGCGAAGCTATTAATTTTTGCTTCAGTTGCACTAAATGCTTCTGCAGGGACTAATTTTTTCAGGGTGTTTTTAACAATATCCCATAGTTTTTGATGTTGTTCACCAAACAGAACAACCACACGAGATGTTTGTGAGTTAAATGCAGTTGGGCTTTCTTTAACCGCTTCTTTGATAATCGCCGTGACTCTGTCTTCGCTAATTGGAAGTTGATTACCTAAATGATAAATTGTTCTACGTTTTTTCATTAAATCAGTAAATGCGTTAGACATGATGTCTCCTTGATAAATTTAAGCGCTTAAAGCGTGTCTTAGCTTGGGCTAATCTATGGACATACTATAGGTGCTATTGGTGATTTATTGATATATAAAAAATTTAATCAGTTACGTCAAAATATTCGACCTAGTTTTTAACTGACTGATTTATGTATTGTTTATTTTCATATCTAAACTCAGGAGCAAGCTGGCTAATACCTAATCCACCGGCTTTTTTTACTTTGATCTGTACCGGAATGCGTTCTTTCATGGCTTCTACGTGACTAATCACACCAATAATTTTGCCAGAAGCATTAAGACTATCGAGTGCATCTAGTGCGATATCTAGCGTATCAGGATCGAGTGTGCCAAAGCCTTCATCTAGAAATAGTGATTCAATCTGCGTTTTATTACTGACCAAATCAGAAAGCGCGAGAGCGAGCGATAAACTAACTAAGAAACTTTCTCCTCCAGAGAGAGTACGTGTATCTCGTAGAGCATCGGCTTGCCATGTGTCTGCAATTTGTAGTTCAAGACTTGCGGGTGTTTTACGTTGTAAGAAATAACGTCCATGTAGTTTTTCTAAACGACGATTGGCCAAATAAATTAAATGATCGAGCGTTAATCCTTGAGCAAAACGACTAAATTTATCTCCTGAAGCAGAACCCACCAATTCGTTTAAATAACTCCAATCATCAAATTGAGCTTGTTGTTTAGAAATATGGGTAAGTAGGCTTTGTTGCTCTTTACGTTTTGCTTCATCTGTGCGTAATTGCTCTTGGATACGAAATTTTGTCTCTTGTAAGTGAGTAATTTGTGTTTCTAACAGCAATAATTGAGTATTAATTTGTTCGATATTTTGCTGTGTTGCCAATAATGGCTGTTGTGACAAATGTTGTTGATATACCTTTTCTTGTGTATCCAAACGTGTTTTTTCTTGCAGTAGCTTATCAAGCCGTTGTTTTTGTTGTTCTTGTAAACGGTTTCTTTCTTCGACTGATAACAAGGATGTTAAAAATGCATTTTCGTCAGCAAAGAGGCTATTTTTTAACCTATTGTGATATTGCTCAATAATGCTTTTTGAAAGTGTATGAAGCCGTTGTAACGATTTTTCATTTTCCTGATATTGACCAATAAGTTGATTCAGACGAACTTCAAGTTGGTTTTTTTCTTCGCTATATTTCTCAATAACTTTTTGTAATAACTGACTTTTTTGTTCTAATTCATTGCGTGCATCTTCGGTGGATTGTATCCCGAATAAAGCTTGGCGTTGTGCTTTCAACTGTTCTTGTTGTTGATGTAGTTGTTTAAAGTGGATCAAGACATGCTCAAGTTCTTTTTGAGTTTCAGCTAAATAGCGTTTTCTCTCATCTTGTGTTAATGACAATTCACGAATTATTTGCAGTAATTCCTGATTTGCTTTTAATGTCGATTGATATTGTTGACTCTCTATTTTACGCGCATTAAGCCATTGAGTTTTTTCTTCGAATTGGCATAACTGATAGCCTTGTTGTTCAACACGAGATTGGATTTCTTGTGCTAATTGTGTCTGTTGTTGCAAATATTGTGCTGTTTGTTGCTGTTTATTGATGACTTCTTTTTGTTGTTGAGTAAATTCATTTTGTTGATAAAGAATAGCTTGCTGTTGTTGATTAAAAAGCTCCTTAGCATCAGATAACAGTTTGTATTCTTGCTGAATTTTGGTTTCTAATACGTTATAACTGGATTGTTTTTGTTTCAGTAAAGTATCTTCTGCCTCAAGTTTGGCATCTAATTTAGTCAACGCATCTTCTTTGCAGTCAGCATCAGGCAATGCGTATGTTTGTGCTAAGATTTGCCATTGTTGTTTTAATGTCGCTATATCTTGAGTGAGTTGTTCACTATCTTCATTGAGTTTTTTGTTTTGAGCTTGATAGTTAGCGCATTGTGTTTTTTGTTCCACTAACTCTATTGTTAATGCATGAACTTGTTGTGTTAAAAGATCTAATCGTGTTTTTGTTTCGTCTGGTTTAATTTCTTTATATTTTTCAACATAAGGATGTTCTGTTGAACCACAAACAGGGCATGGGTTATCTTTAACTAGATGTTGTCTCTCTTCTTCATATTCCGCTAACTTTCGTATTAAAAGATAATTATTATTTAAATCTTTAAGATGTTGTTCTTTCTCTTTTAAAACAATGTCATTTTTGTGGATACTTTCAGTCAGCATAACTATTGTTTGCTGATTTTCTGACTGAGTTTTTTGGTATTGATGTTCTGTTTTTATCGCTCGCTGTAATTGAGCCTGTAATCCCATCAATTTAGCTAGGGCGTTTCTTTGTTGTGATATTTGCTGTAAACGAGGAGGGATATCTGTAATTGCATCAGCTTTATTTTGTTGCTCAAGTTGTGTTTGCCACTTCTTTAATTGCTGTTGCTGTAAATTAAGACTGTATTGTTGTTGCTCTAGTGCTTTAGTTGCTTTTTCTAAGGCGAGTTTGAGAGTGCGTTCTTTTTCTTGCTCTGTTTTTTCACTCTTTTTGCTAATAAGATATTTTTCTGTGATTTCATCATATTGCTCAAAATAGCGTTGCCATAAAGGTAGATTTTCAGCAAGTTGAGCATAAGCCGTATGTTGGCTTAAATAATCATTTAATTCACTGGCTTGTTTTTGTGATGTTGTTAGTTGGTGTGCTGTTGATTGAATTTTTTCTAGATATTCTGATTGCGTTTTTTCGAGTGTATTTTTTTGCTGTGTCTTTGTTGAAATATCTTGTTGTAGCAAGGCTAATTGATTATCTAATGGCGTCACTTTTTCGCGAATAAGTTGTAATATCTGCTGTTTTTTCTCATCGTGTTGTTTAAATGTGTCACGTGCTTCAATTAAATGCTGATTAATTGGTTGGCTTTGTTGCTCAATAAGCTGTTTTTCTGCTTTTAGTGCTGAGAGTTGTGACTCAATATAGGTTTGTTCTTTTAATAGGCGATTTTTTTCATCATAAATCGGGCGAATTTTTTCTGCTGGCTCGCTATTTTCCAGACGTTGAATATCAGGTTTTGCAGCAACTAATGCTTCTTGCGCTAAGTTAACCTCAGTTTGCGCTAGTGCTTTGTTTTTATTGAGTTCAATTTCTTTTTCTTGCCACTGTTTTGCTACTTGATATTCCTGTTGTTCTTTTTGTAATAGGCTCTCTTTGGCAAAAAGATCTGTTTGTTCCGTTAATAAAGCTTGGCGGGCATTTTCATCTAATAATGCCATCATTTCAGCCTGTTGCTTGAGTGTTTTTAACGTTTGTTCTTCTTCACGCCAATGTTTAAAGATTGATTGGGAAATATGACGATAAATATCTGTACCAGTGAGTTCTTCGAGTAACTCTGCGCGAGATTTGTCATCAGCATTAAGGAATGCTGCAAATTGTCCTTGTGAAAGCAACATTGATTTAGTAAATCGGTCAAAATCCAGCCCTGTAATATTAATGATCATCTCTTTTACTTGGCTTATCTTGCTCGCTAATATTTTGTCCTCACCCTCCGTGATATTTATTTTGACAAGTTCAGCTTGTGGTGCCTGAAGATTGCCATCTTCTTTATAATTAGCGCGGCGTTGTTCCCAAAATGCACGATAAGCGACACCTTTGACTTCAAATTCAACTTCCGCCAAACACTCCGCAGTATGACGTGTCATTAATTCATTTTGCGATTGTGTGACTTTGTCTAATCGTGGTGTTCGATGATAAAGCGCTAAACTAATGGCATCTAAAAGGGTTGTTTTTCCCGCACCAGTAGGGCCAGTAATCGCAAACAATCCGTTGCTAACAAAAGGCTCTTGGTTAAAGTTAATTTTCCATTCACCTTTTAAGGAGTTAATATTTTTAAAGCGCAGACTTAAGATTTTCATTTTGCTTCATTATCCTCTTGTTCTGCCATCTCAACTGCTTGTTTAAACAATGTGGTTAACCGCGTTTTAGTTTCTTCTGAATCAAAATCATGTTGTTCTAAACGTCTTTCAAAAACATCATAGACCGTTAATTCTGTCAGTGTTTCTTTTTCATTTTGAATGAGCACTTGGCGTTGTTTTCTGGATCTTCTTAATAAAACCACATCAAAAAGAGGGTCGTTAGTTAGCTCCTGAATACGCGCTTGTATATCACTGAGATAATCTTGTGTAGAAACTTCAATATCCAACCAGATAGTTGTATCTGGTTCAGCATATTGTTTTTTTAAATTTTCAAGCTGTGTGGCTATTTCTTTTAATGAGCCAGTAATTGTGCGCAATATCTGAAATTCGGGGATAGGGAGTAGCGTAAGCTCAGTTAATTTATCTTGCTCAAAATCAATAAGGCAGACACTTTTTTGTTGCCCACTCTCATCAAAACTTAAAGGAATTGGAGAACCACTGTAACGAATATGCCCTGATTTATTCACCACTTGAGGGCGATGAATGTGGCCAAGAGCAATATAATCAAATTTAGGAAACAGGGTTGCAGAGAAGGCTTCTAAAGTACCGATATATATTTCACGTACAGAATCGGTCACACTTGCACCGATCGTTGTCAGGTGGCCCGTCGCAATAATAGGGATCTTGGTGTTCAATTGTTCACGTAAATCGAGAGCTGCTTGATATTGAACTTGATAATAATCAGCAATTGCTTCTTTTAGCGCGTTTTGTTTTTCAGCACCGGATTGCCCACTTCGGCTAGTTATCATATCTCTAGGGCGTAGATAGGGGATCGCACACAGTAAGGCTCCTGGCGTGTTATCTTTTTGACTAAGAATTAGCGGTGCTTGTGGCGTTTCGGTATGGACATTGGCAATAACAGTAGTATTTAAACACGCCAATAGTGATTTAGATTCATTGAGTGTTGCGACAGAATCGTGATTTCCACCTAAAATTATCAATTGGCATTGTGTGTCTCTCATTGCAACAACAAAGCGGTTATACAGTTCTCTGGCATAGCTTGGGGGTGAGCCAGTATCAAATATATCACCAGCAACAATTAAGGCATCGACTTGATAAACTTTGATTTGTACTAACAACCAATCAAGAAATTGTTGATGTTCTTGTGCACGGGTTTTAGTAAAAAAATATTGCCCTAAATGCCAGTCTGATGTGTGAATAATCCGCATTGCTATCCCTCTTTTTTATTTGCTGAGAGTATAGCGCACCTTGCTTTTTTAGTGAAAACTCAACAGTAAGCCTTTTTTTGAGTGATTTTTCACCGAAAAATGATTTATTTACCTTAACAACACCATGGTATTTCAGTAATGTTAAGGTTAGTCATAAATCTGTCATAAAACTGCATCATAATCATTTTGACCCTCTATATACATTACACAGGATAGAGTATGGCAAGGCGTATTCTTGTTGTTGAAGATGAAACCGCAATTCGAGAAATGATCTGTTTTGTTTTAGAACAAAATGGTTTTCAGCCCATTGAAGCAGAAGATTATGATTCTGCATTGAGTTTTCTTATCGATCCTTACCCTGATCTGGTTTTATTAGATTGGATGATCCCCGGAGGTTCCGGTTTACAGGTAATAAAACAGATGAAGCGAGAAAGTAATACTCGTGACATTCCTATTATTATGTTAACGGCAAAAGGGGAAGAAGAAGATAAAGTCCAAGGCTTAGAAACGGGTGCTGATGATTATGTTATCAAGCCCTTTTCACCTAAAGAGCTTGTCGCCCGAGTGAAGGCAATTTTACGGCGTTTATCACCGATGTCAGCGGAAGATATCATTGAATTCAATGGATTATCGCTTGATCCTGTTTCTCATCGAGTAACTAGTCAAGATAAACCGATTGATATGGGGCCTACTGAATTTAAACTCCTGCACTTTTTTATGACGCATCCTGAACGCGTGTATAGCAGAGAACAACTGCTAAACTATGTTTGGGGAACGAATGTTTATGTCGAAGACCGTACCGTGGATGTGCATATTCGTCGTTTACGTAAAGCCATTGAAGAAGATGGTCATGACCGAATGATACAAACAGTACGTGGAACGGGATATCGCTTCTCTGCCCGTTTCTAAGTCAATATGGGAGTAATCGTCAGGTGTTAGAACGACTATCATGGAAAGCCCTCGTTTGGGGGCTATGTCTATTTTGTTTACCTGCCTTTGTATTATCACTTTTTATTGGCCATCTTCCTTGGCTGCTGGTGGCATCACTTTTTAGTGCTTTGGTTTGGCATGCTTATAATTTGATGAAATTGTCTAAATGGTTATGGCTCGATCGCTCAGTCTTACCACCAGAAGGCAGAGGAGGATGGGAGCCTATTTTTTATGGCATTCGACAAACACAGCAACGTAATCGTAAACGACGTCGAGAATTAGGCGACTTAATTAAGCGCTTTAGAAGCGGAGCTGAAAGCTTACCTGATGCGGTTGTAATGATGACTAATGAAGGTAATATTTTTTGGTGTAACAGCTTAGCTCAACATCTATTAGGTTTTCGGTGGCCAGAAGACAACGGGCAAAATATTTTTAATTTATTACGTTACCCAGATTTCTTGCACTATTTTACCGCAGGCGATTTTAGTCACCCTTTAACGATTTCTCTTAATAATGGTTCTATTGTGGAGTTTCGTGTGATGCCATACAGCGAAGATCAACGTCTAATGGTGGCGCGAGATGTGACAGAAAAAAATAAACTAGAAAATGCACGACGTGATTTTTTTGCCAACGTGAGTCACGAATTAAGAACGCCTTTAACCGTTATTCAAGGCTATCTTGAAATAATGAAAGAAAATAGTGCAGAAAAACCCGCAGAACATAAAGCGATAATGACAATGCAAGAACAAGCTAAACGGATGGATACGTTAGTAAAGCAGCTCTTACAACTTTCCCGTATTGAATCAGCTCCTCATATCGATTTAAATAAAGTTGTTGATATACCCGCCATTTTAACCTTATTACAACAAGAGGCGAACTCACTAAGCCAAGGACAGCATCATATTACCTTTGATATTGATGAACAGTGGGCTGTACGTGGTAATGAAGAGCAGTTGCGCAGTGCTGTGTCTAACTTAGTCTATAACGCGATTAATCACACAGAAGAAGGCACAACAATAAAAGTCAGCTGGAAGAAAATTCCTCAAGGTATGTTATTTAGTGTCTCCGACAACGGGTCAGGGATCAGTGCTGAACACTTAACACGTTTAACAGAGCGTTTTTATCGTGTTGATAAAGCACGCTCTCGCCATTCTGGTGGTACAGGATTAGGGTTGGCAATTGTGAAAAAATCACTGCTTCATCATCATTCACAATTGAATATTGAAAGTAAAGTTGGGAGTGGAAGTACGTTTTCTTTTATTCTGCCTCAAACCTTACTATCTGCTAAAAAAGTACATTAATCATCTTTTCTATTTAAAGCCTTTATCACCTAATGTTTAATTAGTGATAAAGGTTTTTTGTCTTTTTATCACTCTTTTCGATGTCAATAAAAACTAATATCGTAGCGTTAAATTTTAATATTATTAATTAATAAGAACTTTAAATATTGCTAATGAACAATATTGTTGGTGATAAAATGCACAAATCATATCGTGTATATTCGGTGATATATGATAGTTATAACTAGCACTGAAAAATAGTTTAGATGATTATTCTGGTTTTTGGATTAGCTATTGCCTTTTTTCATTATAAAAGTTTTACTTGTGCCCAGTTATCGGCAATTTTTTCTATTTGATACGTAATTGCTCTGCATGAAATGATTATATGTGGATATTATCCTGAATAATAATGATATGAGCGCAAATAGATATTGTTGATTTTATGTTACGCCATCTCGGCGCTATTTAACCATTATTGTAACTACATATTAACAAAACTTATGGCACATAGATTAACTTCCAGAGATATTCTGGCATTAGGGTTTATGACCTTTGCCCTTTTTGTCGGTGCTGGCAACATTATTTTTCCTCCTATGGTGGGTTTGCAATCCGGTGAATTTGTTTGGACAGCCGCAATCGGCTTTCTTATTACTGGTGTCGGTTTACCTGTATTAACCATCGTTGCATTAGCTAAAGTTGGTGGTGGCATTGAAGCATTAAGTACACCTATTGGTAAATCAATGGGACTGTTATTAGCAATTGTTGCTTATCTTGCTGTTGGCCCTCTTTTCGCAACACCGCGTACTGCAACCGTTTCTTTTAAAGTGGGTATTGCTCCTTTAGTGGGTGATACTGAAATGTCATTGCTGATTTATAGTATTGTCTATTTTTTAATTGTTATTGGTATTTCGCTTTATCCGGGAAAATTACTAGATAGCGTTGGTCATATTTTGGCACCGATTAAAATTTTGGCATTGGCTGCATTGGGTATTGCTGCGATATTTTGGCCTGCAGGTGGTGCTATTCCTGCTACTGAAGCTTATCGAGATATGGCGTTAACTCAGGGCTTTATTAACGGTTACCTCACCATGGATACATTGGGAGCTATGGTTTTTGGTATCGTGATTGTTAATGCGGCTCGCTCTCGAGGTATTGATAATTCATCCTTGTTGACGCGTTACACGATGTGGGCGGGAATTATTGCAGGTATATTATTAACTGCGATTTATTTGAGTTTATTTAAATTAGGCTCTAGCAGTGGCAGCATTATTCCGGGTGCCCAAGATGGTGCAGATATTTTACATGCCTATGTTCAATATACATTCGGTAACTTTGGTAGCTTCTTCTTAGCTGTCTTGATCTTCTTAGCCTGCATGGTGACAGCTGTTGGTTTAACGTGTGCATGTGCGGAGTTCTTTAGTCGTTATTTGCCTATCTCTTATCGTACATTGGTACTGATTTTAGCGATATTTTCAGCTGTTGTTTCAAATTTAGGATTAAGCAAACTGATCGCGTTTTCTATTCCTGTGCTGATTATGATTTATCCACCTTGTATTGTGATTATTTTAATGAGTTTCACATTACGATTGTGGAATAACCCAAGCCGTATTATCGCACCAGCAATGGCGGTTAGTTTATTTTTTGGTATTTTTGATGCCATAAAAGCCTCTGATTATTTGAAGCATTTATTACCAGAATGGGCGACAAAACTGCCGTTAAGTGAGCAAGGTTTAGCATGGTTGATCCCAGTATTAGTGACAATTGTTGTATGTGGCATTTACGATAAAGTGGCGGGCTCACAGAATAAAAAAGTGATCCATACTGAAGCCATCCATAAGCAATAAAGTACGTTGATTTGAAAAATAAAAAGGGAAACGAAAGTTTCCCTTTTTTTATTGGAGTTAAAGCAAGTGTCGATTTTCTTTTAAGCGATCAGCAAGTGTTTTTTCTATATCTGCTCGTATTAATTTGGAGACATCATATTCTTTGGCAAGTGATGAGAATCGAGCAATAACATCAACGGTATGATGAATATACGCTTGTGCTTGTTGCCAACTTTCAAAACCGGCAATTTCAGCAAGTTGCTTTATTGTATTTAATGGTGGCTTTTTACCATATCCAGCAAATGAAGTGATATGTTCATTTCTTGGATTGGGATTATAAGTCACATCATAAAAAGGGGCTGGTTCCCAATGTCCATCATCATATTGTAGAAATGACCAATTTTTACTGTGATCATCTTGATTAGAAGCGAATAGATTAAAAATGGCTCGTTTAAATTGGAGTTTTCCAGCTGAAACTGATTTGCATAGCACACGATTTACTTTGATTAAATCTTCATAATCTAAAGAAGGTAACCTAAAATCAGCATCTAATAATCCGCATGCGCTGTGCATGATTAAACGTCCTGATTTACCAGAACTATTTGTGATACGATCAAAGCGTTTTAATGCTAGCCAAGATTTTCCATTACTGTTTTTAGGAACGTCAATAAGTCGCCATTGTGGAGGATTAAGCTCTAGTTCTTTTGCTAGAGTGAGATAGATGGCTTCACATAATCCTTCATCGTGACCAAGAAGTAAGTTTTTGGACGTAAATTTGATCAACCATGACTCATCACCTTCTTCTTCATATGTTTTACATTTATTAAAGTCGTCTTGATTAAAATAAAGTAAGGCTTTAGGTCTCGCCCCTCCAGAACTACCAACAATAGCAAGCTCAGATAAAACAGTTTCCGTTTGCCCGTCAAATACAGCTTGTGCTTCTAACCCTAAATTAATCAAGTCAACTTCAAAATGTTCATCTGCTTGGTAGTCAGAGATAGGTAAATAAGATAATCCCCCCATACCTTTATTACCAACAAAGGCTAGCCTATCCATTGCTGTAATTTCATGTGGTTGTATGCCGTGTTGGCGAAAAATTCTGTCTTGTAATAATCGTCCCCACCCATCAGGTAAGCTATCAGAGAAAATCCCATGCAAATTATCATGAGTTTTTTTAGGTGCAATTTGTAAATCTGTATTATTTTTCAGATTAAAAGGAGAGCTATTGCCATATTGTGTTAAATAGTGTGCATCATATTGAAAAAATACATCATTATTGTTTTGTACTAATGTCCCCATTAAAATAGGAGCACCCGTAGACAATGTTCGTGTTACATTTAATTGTTTTGTTGGCTTAAAACTCATCTTGCAATACCTCCTCAATCGTTCTTGGTATACGAGGCTTATTGACTTTTTTAGGGTCAACAACGGCATAAAGATTATTTAAATCATCAAGGCATTGCCAAAGTAACAATAATTGACGTAGTGAAATTTTGCCTTGTAGTTCAAATTTTTTAATCGTTGATGCTGGGACGGTACTGCGCTCAGCAAGTTGTTCGCGTGACCATTTTTCTTTTTCACGCTGTTTTCGTAAATGAGTAGCAAAGGCTCGACTTACATCGAGATCAGTCAGTAATGAGAGTTTCATTATTAGCTCTAAGTATTAAATGGATACTATAGTGTCTAATTATAGCATAAATTAGCTATTTTAGACACTATAGTATCCATTTAATGAAAGTGGCTTTAGTGGGGATTTTCTATTAATTATGCGTTTCAGTGAAATTATCCATTGTTACTGGGCGTTGGTTTTCATCTAAATAATAATGGACTCCAGCAACAATATTATCTTCACCTTCATAGAAAATGTTAAAACGAGTACGTTGCCCATCATGATAAGCAATCACGGCACTACCGCCTTTTCCTAAGCAGAACTGATGGAGATCACCGGTTGAGATACAAATACTGTTGTCGCCAGATACTGTGACTTTACAGTTATCACCCGTATTAATTGCTATAGAGTTATTTCCAGTAACATTGATTTGCGCTAAATCACCTGTATTAGTGACTTTTGCGCGATCTTGAGAGGCTGTAATAAAGTTACGCATACCGCTATTGGCGATATGAACACCATTGCCTGAGGCATAAATTTTGACATCATTGCCACTATTACAAATGCGAGAGCGCCCACCTAAGCTACCAATACGACACTGATTGCCTGTATTACACACTTTTCCTGCAAAACCCGTATTCATCAATTGATTGCTATAGCCTGTATTGGCAATGCTATTTTCATCACCGGAAAATGCCACAATGTTATTACTACCACATAAAGCGAGATCGGCGCTGAGTTGCTGGCTTTTTAAGATTAACTGATGCCATTCGGTAGAGAATTGAATATTTTCAGCACTAGGCAAGGTGTTGTGGTATGGCAAGCGTTGTAATGTGACGCCTTGTTGTTGTTCATCACCGAGTAGGAACAAGATGTTTTCCATCACTTCTTGTTCCTGTTTGGCAAAGGAGGCTTCGTTAAAATGACGTAAATAAATATATTGAATAAAGCTTTCTATCCATTGTGTACGGCGCTGTTTTATTAACTCACAATGGATAGCACTGTAAGTGCCTCCATTAGGAAAATAACGTAGA
Organism: Proteus vulgaris; assembly: GCF_011045815.1. GTDB lineage: Bacteria > Pseudomonadota > Gammaproteobacteria > Enterobacterales > Enterobacteriaceae > Proteus > Proteus vulgaris_B. The sequence continues at coordinate 711,440 of NZ_CP047344.1, forward strand.
AACCAACGATAAAGCGAAGTTGAAACATGCAGTTGTCGTAAGTCTTCTTTTGTTAATGTGATATTTTCCTTTGAAGGGACTGACATATAAGCTCCTCAATAAATTTCTTTATTAGTGTCTGTGATAACCATCAACCATACTGCGAAATGTTTGGAATGGCGTTCTTCCTGTTGTACACAGATAAAGGTGACCAATGATAAAAAAGACACTACATACCGCTAATATTTGGTGTGCAATTAATAACCAAGCTTTAAACGTTACAGCATCAGCAGGAATAAACGCTGGATTTTGAAGTAAAACACCGGTTATCAAAAGTAGTGGAACTAATGCATACATCACACCTAAATAAGCCATTTGTTGCAGTGGGTTAAATTTCACATTAGGAGTCGCTGGGAAAGGGTGATCTTCTCCTTTAATAATCCCATAGAGATAAAAACGAGTTTGCATAAAAGCACGTTGAAACCAGTTTTTACCATCAATGCGATAAAATTTACCATTACCGCCGACAAGATTAATTAATACAAAAGATAACCAGCACACTAAGAGGAGATAACCACAGACTTCATGCACACTGACTAATAAGGCTGTATCGTGAGCAGAAAGTAGAGCGAAATGGTTAATGCCACCACTAAGGAGCAATAAAATAAATAAAGAGGCATTACTCCAATGCCATAAACGTACTGCCTTAGAGTAAAGGTAGAGTTTCTCTTCTTTATGTGATTGACCATGTGGTGTAGCAAAGCGATAACGTAAAAAGCCATGAAGTGCGAGCACGAGTAGCATGCCAACGAATAATACACCTGCAACAATGAGCCAAAGCGGTAAATAATCTGGTGTATAAATTAAAACATACTCTTTTAGTGCGGCTTGAAACTGGGCACTGTCTGGCATGGTATTGACGATACTCATACTTTACCCTCCTCTTGAACATGAGGCCCTACACGGCGATAGAGATGGGGTTTTCCTACACCATCAAGTTGATAAATATAATAATCGTGTGTTTTAAGCCATTCTTGAACTTGAGGGCTGTCTTCTCTACCAAATAACAAGGCATTTTGTGGACAAGCACTCACACAAATTGGTGGGAAACCTTTTTGTAATCGAGACTCAAGACAAAAATCACATTTATCAGCAACATGTGTCACAGGGTTAAGATAACGTACTTGGTATGGACATGCTGATATACAGTAGCTACAGCCAATACATTTCTCTTTATCTACACGCACAATACCATTGGTTTCATCACGCCAAGATGCGCCTGTAGGGCATACAGGAATACAAGGAGCATCTTCACATTGCTGGCAGGAGTGTCTAAAGAAATGGTACTTGTCGTTGTCTTCTTTTAGGCTTAATGGAATATGAGCAATATCCATTCTTGCCATTCCCGTTGGAACTTTATTTAATCGACGACATGCAGTGGCACAAATATTACAACCATTACAAAGCGTCTCATCATGGATCATGGCATAACGGATTGGTTTCTTTTCAGCGCTTGCCGCAAGTGCACTTCCTAGTGGCGCACTGAAAAAAATGACCGAACCCATGCCTGCTACAAATTTACGGCGAGAAACACGCATTATTTTTGCTCCTCAGTCTGATGATGTTGTAATACCCACATGACATTTCGTGGATAAGATAGAACGTTAAGGATTTTCATGTTGTTCTACCTCTATCCATTCAGTTAAGCCTCGTGCTTTTCCATAACTCATTAACGTATTGCTAAAGAGATAAGGTGCGTCGTTAGACGCTAAAACTTGCTGAATATCTTGAAAGTCAGGGTGGTCTTTCATCAGTGTCAGTGCATCTTCGATCTCTGAAGCTGTGTAATGAAAGGGTTCAGACATCAACATGCTTTGTTTCAATGGACGAGGATAGGTTTCGCACTCAAATCGAACAACCCCAGCAATTGCGGTGCAAACATCAGCGTGACGATTTAATAATTGCAGTTGTGCGAAGTTATCTGACATAAATTCATCAGAGTAAAAATAATCCTCACCATTGAGACTTAAATGGGCGATATCAATAAACTCGTCGCTTTTTAACGCGGTTTCTAACTGCACAATATCTTCTTGAGTAAGAGAATAGGGCGCATCATACAGCGTTGAAATAGCTAGCAGTTCACCTTCTTTTGAACATTGGCGTATTGCATTCGCTAGATGTTGTTCAGCAGATAATTCTGCGATTTCTTCAACCTGTTCTTCCTTAAGCGCCGTTGTGGTGTTTGCACTGCGTCCAACACCTGTTTCTGATAGAGGCAGTAGCCAACGGCGACGAGAGATATCAGGTTGCTCTAACGCAAAATCTGCATCATCAGCAATATCGGGTGGTATAGAAGCTGATGCATTTTGTTCTATCATCATGATCTCCTTCTTTTACCGATTAACTTGGTAATAAACCACGAGACGCTAAATCGTCAGCAATATCTTGCAATCCAAGGCGCACCAACGTTTCTTTTGTTGGGCAACCTAACTGTGGATCCCAGCCCATTTCTTCATAGAACATGGTGAGAGAAAGCTGCATATCTTCTCTGTCCATTTTGTCTGTACCTTCAGTAAAGACAGGAATATCAGGATCTTTATCGAATACCCATGAGCAAATTTGGTCATGTTCGTTACGCATATCCATGGTATTCATTAATTTAACGGTATAAGCACGGTGTAAAGTGAAGATACGCTCTGAGGCTAAATCTAGATCTTTAGAGGTTGTTGGTTCACCTGTAATAGCGGTAAAGAATTTAGCTTCCATTTCTAAGTCGCCACGATAATTACGGCTTTTATGAGGTGAAACCGTCATTGGCCAAACCCAGTTACATAAAGTGACTGCATCGTGTAAGCAACTACGTAAAATTGTCCATTTGGTGTAAGCAATTTTTGCTTTATTGATTGGTGTGTAATTTTTGGTTTCATCAAAGGCATCACCAGAACCAAATAGCTCACCAGCAATCTCTTTTTGCAGTTTCAGAGGTAAACCACTGCCGATATAGTTGATATGGGTATGTGTCATCGCATCGCGGTTAAACATACAGTTAACGATAGAACCAACTTGGGCAGAGGCTTCATTGGCGTGGTGAATAGGGAAGCCCATTGGTGACCAGAGTTTATTTTTCTTGTTCGCCCAATACTCCTCACCTAAGTTCCAGCGTTGTGCAATTAGGTAAGAGCCATCAGCTAGGTGACTAAATTCACCTTTACGGTGCGCTAAGCGATAATAGAAATCCTTGATAAATTCGGGATTACCTTCTTCCAGTTTATCCCAAGGAATATCATTATATTCCTCTTCAGAAAGAACGCGTTTAAAGACACCGTGGGTGTAACAATAAGTGAAGTCCCGATGAAGTTGGCCGTAGTTACACCATAAACCCATATCATCAAAAATATTCAGACCCACTAAGTTACCAACAACGTTACCATCGCCTTTTTTCTCTACATCTTTAGGGCCATTAGGGAAAATAGTTGTGTGAACAAAGTTAGCAACACAAGTATTACCACCGGTTTGTGGCACACCAAATTTTTTCGCTTGTGGAACGTTGAGTTGTGCCATACAGCGGATAGGGCAAGAGTGACATCCTCCCATTTTCACAGTGTATTCTTCTGCTTCAGGGCCTAAGTCAAAGGTGGACTTCATGGTTCTGAAACCGACAGTATTGATATCACCAGGAGGAATTTCACCTGTTTCAATTGGGCCGCCTTCAGCTGCTCCCCAATAAAGGCCTTTACGCGCAGTCCAACGAGATCCTGGGTGAGAATATTCCGCCCAAGATTGTGGTGTGCTTGGTACAACGTGGTTGTTATTAGAGCCAATTAATTGTGTCATCATGTAGTCGTTAAGCTCTTTTAATGCTTTACGATCAGCAACGTTAACGCCACGGCTACCTTCCACCACAATAGCTTTTAATTTTTTAGAACCTAATACGGCACCAACACCAGCACCACCACTGTGGTTACGGCTATTAATGATGCCAGATAAAGGTACAAGGTTTTCACCTGCGGGGCCAATGGTTGCAACACAAGCTTCAGGGCTTGTTTGAGCACATAACTCTTCTGTGGTTTGGCGAACGCCTTTACCCCATAAGAAAGAGGCATCTTCAATAGATACTTGGTCATCATCAATATGGATCCAAACAGGCTTATCTGATTTACCTTCAATAATCAGAGAGTCATAGCCTGCAAATTTCATCCATGCTGCAAAAAAACCGCCCATATGAGCATCAACAACGAGATTGCCACGAGTAAAAGTGGAAAGAGAGGTGATATTGACACGAGAGCTACAAGGTGCACCTGATCCAGTTAAAGGACCTACAGCGAAGACAACTTTGTTTTCTTCATCAAAAGGTTTAACTCCAGGACCCACTTCGTCATACATAATTTTATAACCAAAGCCCATACCACCAATTAAGGATTTAAATTTACTTGAGCTTTCACGAGTGATGGCACCGGTAGTTAAATTGATTCTTAGAATATTTCCAGTCCAGCCGTTAATCATAATATTGCTTCCTAATCTAAATGTGGTTCAGTGATGTGATTGTATGGATTTTATTAAACAGTAATTTCTTTCCATTCAATGATTTGCAACGCACCTGTTGGGCACGCTGATGCACATTCACCACATAAATTACATTTGCCGGATTTTTTAGTTTGTGGATTGACAGTAGCCATCATCCACGGGCAAGCCGTTGTACAGGCTGCACAACCAATACAGCGACGTGTATCTACGACAATACAGCCAAACTCTTCTTGATAACGGATAGCTTTTACAGGACAAACCTTCATACATTCTGGATCTTTACATTGACGACAAGTATCCGTTGTAAAGTTTAAATCACCATAAAGTCCACCACCGGAGCCAATACCTTTATCACCAAAATAGAAATGGCGATGAATTTTTGTTCGAGAGAAGAAAGAACCAACACTTCCATCGTTCCATGTTGTACATGCTGTTTCACAACGGTGACAGCCAGTACAGCGTGCTCGATTAGTGACTAAAACGCCTTTAGGTGTTGTGGTTAATTGAATGATGCCGCTGTCTATTTCTTCTTGCTTACAACCTAAAAGAGAAAGCAATGCGGGTGCTATAGTGATCCCTGCAAGCCCTTTACCGGATATTCGCAGAAACTCTAGTCTTGATAGTCCAATGTTTAATATTGGACGATGATGTGTATCAGACATTAATATTTATCTCCGCTTAACTAATTTAATAAGAAATAAGTTGTGATGATAAATTATTTATCCGCTTGCCTTATCGTTATATAAAAAATATAATAACGCTGTCGTTAAGGGATATATTATAAATTTCAACTCTTTTTATGATAAAAATACATTGTGATGAAATGTTAAATATTTGTGTTTACAATGTGTTATCTCCACTTTTTGCGTATTTTTATTATCCTCTTTGATAGTGTGGGTATTAATAAATTAATACTGTGACTGCTATCATAGAAATAAAAATAGCGCATGCTATTAATTTAATTTAATTAAATGATTATTATTTTTATCTGTAATTAAGAAGGAGAATAAATACCATTTATATATATTCTATTATTGAAATTGAATTAAAGGTGGATTGCTCTTATATTCTATCTAATATTATTACATTAATAATAAATTGATATTTGATGTTAATTATTTATTTAACCAAAAATTGATATTGATTATTATTAATAGAATGATATATGAATAAATTGTAAAACCATGACTAGATCATTTTTATAAAAAAAGAAACCTTTTCTAATCAAGAAAAGGTTTCTTATATTAATATTATTCTGTGGTTTAGTGATTAGTAACCCACTGCTTTACCTGCTGGGCGACGAACATCATTTGATCCATAAAGATAACCTTCACGTACTGCGCCAGAAACAGCAGAATCATTACCTGATGATGCAGGAATAACACCTTCTTCTCCGGGAAGTCCAACCATAATGAGTTCAGCTGCTCCCCATGGGGTTTGTTCTACCATTTTATATCCCATGGCAGAGAGCTTTTCTAAAGTGTCTTTTGATAATCCTCGCTGCTCATAATAAACCTCATCCGGTAACCATTGATGGTGGATACGAGGGCTATTAACCGCTTCTTGTGGTGGCATTCCAAACTCAATGATATTAAGTGCCGTTTGTAAGGTGATCGAGATAATACGTGAACCTCCCGGTGATCCTAAAATAAGGAAAGGTTTGCCTTCTTTAGTCACAATCGTTGGGCTCATTGATGATAGTGGGCGTTTTAATGGCGCAATGCTATTGCGTTCGCCTTGTACTAAACCATAGAGGTTTTTTTCACCAACTTTGGTTGTAAAATCATCCATCTCATTATTGAGGAAAAAGCCAGTGCCAGGGGCAATAACAACGGCACCAAAACGACCATTAATGGTGTAAGTGGTCGAAACTGCATTGCCGTCTTTATCCATCACAGAATAGTGTGTTGTTTCAGGGCTTTCATGAGGAGCGATGCCGGGTTGTACATTTTCTGATGGCGTTGCTTTATTCGGTTTAATTTGTTGTCGAAGTTCGGTGGCATAAGCTTTACTTAATAACTTTTCTGTTGGATTTTTAATAAATTGAGGATCACCAAGAAACGTGTTTCTGTCCATATATGCATGGCGCATTGCTTCTGTCAGAGTATGAACATATTCAGCAGAGTTAAAGCCCATCGATTTAAGATCGTAACCTTCTAAAATATTCAACGTTTGACAAATAGTGACACCTCCTGAACTTGGAGGTGGTGCAGAAATAAACTCATAACCTCGATAAGTACAGGTGATAGGTTTGGTTTCTGTAATAGTGAAGTTAGCAAAATCTTCTTGAGTTAGCAGACCATTATGTTGTTTCGATGCTTCTTCAACTTTTTTAGGTATTTCACCTTGATAAAATGCATCAGCACCTTGGTTTGCAATCAATTCAAGTGTATTGGCTAAGTCAGTTTGAATTAGACGATCACCCGGCTGCCATGGCGTTCCATCTGGTTTTAAGAAAATTTTTGCCGATTCAGGATCTTGTTTAAAGCGCTCTGTTGTTGTTTCTAATACATCCGTATCTGCACGCGTTAAAATATAGCCTTCTCTTGCAAGCTTAATGGCAGGTGCCATAACATCTTGTCGAGATAGCGTACCGTATTTTTCTAACGCAGAATCAAGTCCTTTAACTGTACCTGGTATACCTGATGCAAGATAACCGTATAAACTGGCGTCTTTAATTAAATTACCTTCTTTATCTAAATACATATTTTTAGAAGCCGCTGTAGGTGCTGTTTCCCTAAAATTGATAAAGGTATTTGTGCCATCAGCAAGGTGTATGGTCATAAAACCACCGCCACCAATGTTACCACAGCAGGCATTTACGACAGCTTGCGCATAACCAACAGCAACGGCTGCATCAATGGCATTCCCTCCTTTTTGTAAAATATCATTCCCTACTTGAGATGCTAAATGTTGAGAAGAGACAACCATACCATGTTGTGCTTCAACAGCAGGTTCATAGGCTGCATAAAGTGAATATGAAAAAAGAGCAGTGAGTAACAGCAGGTGAGTTCTTTTTATAATAATCATTATTATCTCCATTAATAACAGTGAGTTATCTTGAATAAAGACAAATAAAATAGGAGTGGTATACGCTGTTATTAATATTAATTAACAATTGCGTAACAATAAGTATAGAGAGAGGTTATTGCTGAGGAGAATTTTTTTTGATGTGATGATCACAAAATTCTCTTTAAGCTGGAAAATAATAAGATTATGGATAATTAATAATAGCAATAAGGAGATAATCTAATAATAGATAAATGTGGCGATACAATAAAAAAGCCTGTTTTCACAGGCTTTTAGAAAGATATTAGCTTACTGAAATATTACAGCTTGCCAGAGTTTGCTTTTAGATATTTAGCAACGCCGTCTGGAGATGCGCCCATACCTTCTTGACCTTTTTCCCACTGAGCAGGGCAAACTTCGCCGTGTTCTTCGTGGAATTGCAGTGCGTCAACCATACGGATCATTTCATCGATATTACGACCTAATGGCAGATCGTTAACGACTTGATGGCGAACAACACCTTCTTTGTCGATCAGGAATGAACCACGTAATGCAACGCCCGCTTCTGGGTGTTCGATGCCGTAAGCTTTGATGATGTCGTGTTTGATATCAGCAACCATTGGATATTTAACTTCACCAATACCACCGTCATCAATAGGGGTTTTACGCCATGCGTTATGAACGAATTCTGAGTCCATAGAAACACCGATGATTTCAACACCGCGTTTTTTGAACTCTTCAAAACGGTGATCAAATGCAATCAGCTCTGAAGGGCAAACAAAAGTAAAATCCATTGGCCAGAAGAAAATAACGGCAGGTTTGCCTTTGATAAATGAATGCAGGTTGAAATCGTTAACAATTTCGCCATTACCTAAAACGGCAGCAGCTGTGAAATCAGGGGCTTTGCGAGTAACCAGAACCATAATGTACTCCTGTAAATTGAAAGAGTTTATATTCGTCATATTTCAAGTTGTAGCGTTGTTGACTGCGTTCATTCGCACTAGTCACATACTATTGTATGCTCCTAGCGACTCATTCACTTGTCGCCTAGCTACACCTCGAACTATTTAGAGTAAGAATCTCGTCATATTTCAAGTTGTAGCGTTGTTGACTGCGTTCATTCGCACTAGTCACATACTTTTTTATGCTCCTAGCGACTCATTCACTTGTCGCCTAGCTACACCTCGAACTATTTAGAGTAAGAATCTCGTCATATTTCAAGTTGTAGCGTTGTTGACTGCGTTCATTCGCACTAGTCACATACTTTTGTATGCTCCTAGCGACTCATTCACTTGTCGCCTAGCTATACCTCGAACTATTTAGAATAAATTCAGAGTGCATACTCTGTTTTTAGATGATGCTTATAGCATAAATAATCAATCGCTATCGATAAAGTCAAACAGAACAATCTATTTGATAGATTATAGCTATTAACTTAATACAACAAAGTAGGATTATTTATGACTCCTTGTATAACCATTCATTCTAATCAACTTTGAAAATGAATACTATGCTTGTTAACAAATCGTTACGAATAATATGATAAATTGACTTAGCATCTCTTTGATATATCAAATGTAATCCTACGATGTGACAAAAAGATGAAATTCAATATAGCGGTTAAATGTATCAGTTATCCAGTTGATGATGCTGTGCTCTTTCTAGCAATTGTGGATAAAATTGCCAGAAAATCTCACTTAATTCATCATAATGGGTTTCAAGTGCAATATAAGAACCGGCTAGTGCACTTAACCGTGGTCTTCTTCTTGCCATTCCTTTCAATGTTTGAGCAATGTACGTTTTATCAGCGTAACGAATTAACCAAGATTGTGACCATAAATATTCGTTGAGTTCTTGAAATTTTTCAGGTGTTTGCCATAAATCTGGCTCAATAATGTTTCGTGTTTTAGTGACAAAATCAGTTAAAGGCATGTCTGGTTCGAATTGAGACCAATTTAAGGAGAGAAAATGATCCCAAAAGACATCTAAGGTTATAGGGGCGACTCGACGATATTCAGCAGGAAATAACAGACGCGCTTGTTTAACTAACGGGTGAGTGTCAGTGAGCATATCGATGCGTCTATGCATACGAATGCCCTCAATAACAGCTTGGCTGTAATCAGAGCTAGGCGTGCCTTTGACGTAATCTGCCATCATATTACCTAATAGAGAGCTTTTTGCTCTAAAGGCCAGATGTAAGTGAGCGAGATAATTCATTGCATCATCATAGCGCTTTTTGAATAAAAAAGGGCTTCTTTGTTGCACTGATAAGCAGGCAGCACTAGACTAGTCCGCCTGTTTTTTATGAAAGTAGTCGTTTAATTATGCGTGTATCAGACTTTACATTTGAATTGCCAGAAGCCTTGATTGCTCACTACCCACAACCTCAACGCAGTGGTTGTCGTTTGCTCTCTTTAGACGGTAAGACTGGTGCTTTATCACACGGTATTTTTACCGATGTGTTAGATAAAATAAATGCCGGTGATCTGCTGGTTTTTAACAATACTCGCGTGATCCCTGCGCGTATTTATGGACGTAAAGCGTCTGGCGGTAAAATCGAAGTGCTAGTTGAGCGTATGCTCGATGAGCATCGTGTACTTGCCCATGTTAGAGCCTCTAAATCGCCGAAAGAAGGCGCTGCTCTTGTGTTAGGTGAAGATGAAAGTGTACAAGCAACTATGGTTGCGCGTCATGATACGCTTTTTGAAATTCGCTTTGATGATGAAAGAGATATTCTCACCATCCTAAATAGCATTGGGCATATGCCTTTACCTCCTTATATTGATCGTCCTGATGAAGAATCAGATAAAGAGCTTTATCAAACAGTTTATAACGAGCGTCCAGGTGCTGTCGCGGCTCCTACTGCGGGGTTACACTTCGATGAACCATTACTTCAAGCCTTAAAAGAAAAAGGCGTTGAGATGGCATTTGTGACACTGCATGTTGGCGCAGGAACTTTCCAACCTGTACGTGTTGATAATATTGAAGAACACACAATGCATTCTGAATACGCAGAAGTACCACAAGACGTGGTTGATGCTGTATTAGCGTGTAAAGCACGCGGTAATCGTGTGATTGCTGTAGGTACAACTTCTGTTCGCTCATTAGAAAGCGCAGCAAAAGCAACAAACGATGCGTTAATTGCTCCTTTCTTTGATGATACTCAAATCTTTATTTATCCAGGTTACCAATACCAAGTTATTGATGCGTTGATTACTAATTTCCATTTACCAGAATCAACATTAATCATGCTGGTTTCTGCTTTTGCTGGGTATAAAAATACCATGAATGCCTATAAAGAAGCTGTTGAGCAAGAGTATCGTTTTTTCAGTTATGGTGATGCGATGTTTATTACGCATAATCCTTTAGCTATCAATGAAAAAGTCGGATAAGAATAAAGATTTATTATTCTTTTTAACGATTTTCTTCATTTTATGAAGTGTTATTTCAATTTTATGGCTTAATCCCTTCGACTAAGCATGGGTTTTTGTTGAAGTAACATATACAGCCGTCTAACAAATGATTAGAATGTGCTGTTTTTTATTACGCATTGGACTGTTTTTCTGATGCTTGGAGGATGAGTGAAATACGAACTAGATAAAACCGACGGTAATGCTCGTCGTGGTCGCCTTATTTTTGAACGTGGTATTGTTGAAACACCTGCATTTATGCCCGTGGGTACTTACGGTACTGTAAAAGGAATGACGCCTGAAGAAGTAAAAGCGACAGGTGCACAAATTCTTTTAGGTAATACCTTCCACTTATGGTTACGCCCAGGTCAAGAAATCATGAAATTACATGGTGATTTACATGATTTTATGCAATGGCAAGGCCCTATCTTAACGGATTCAGGTGGTTTCCAAGTCTTTAGTTTAGGCGCAATGCGTAAAATTAAAGAAGAAGGTGTTCACTTTCGTAACCCAATTAACGGCGAAAAGATTTTCTTAAGCCCAGAAAAATCAATGGAAATCCAATACGATTTGGGTTCTGACATTGTGATGATTTTTGATGAATGTACGCCTTACCCTTCAGATTGGGATTATGCAAAAAATTCAATGGAAATGTCATTACGTTGGGCCAAACGTAGTCGTGAACGCTTTGATGAACTCAATAACAAAAATTCATTATTCGGTATTATTCAAGGCGGTGTTTACGAAGATTTACGTGATATCTCCGTAAAAGGGCTAGTCGAAATCGGATTTGACGGTTACGCTGTCGGCGGCCTTGCAGTCGGTGAACCTAAAGAAGATATGCATCGTATTTTAGAGCATGTTTGCCCTCAAATTCCTGCGAATAAACCGCGTTATTTAATGGGTGTTGGTAAACCAGAAGATTTAGTTGAAGGTGTGCGTCGCGGTATTGATATGTTTGACTGCGTTATGCCTACACGAAATGCACGAAATGGTCATCTGTTTGTCACTGATGGTGTGATTAAAATTCGTAATGCAAAACATCGTTCAGATACATCAACATTAGATGAACATTGTGACTGCTATACCTGTAAAAATTATAGTCGAGCCTATTTGCATCATCTTGATCGTTGTAACGAAATTTTAGGCGCAAGGCTGAACACTATCCACAATTTGCGTTATTATCAGCGTTTGATGGCTGAAATTCGTCAGTCTATTGAAGACTCGCGTTTTGAAGAGTTTGTACACGAATTCTACGAACGTATTGGAAAACCCGTACCACCGCTAAACGGCAGTGCGAGTAAGTGTGATTAATGTATACGAGAAAGCCCAATTCTGTGTATGATATTGGGCTTATAACTTGAATATCGTCGATATCGACAACAATGAGGAAAAGTGAATGAGTTTTTTCATTTCTGATGCTGTTGCTTCTGCTGGACAAGCAGCACCTGAAGCTAGCTTTATGTCTATTTTACCGATGTTAGTGATCTTTATTCTGATTTTCTATTTTATGATCCTACGTCCACAGCAAAAACGTACTAAAGAACATCGTAAACTGATGGATTCTATCGGTAAAGGTGATGAAGTTTTAACAACGGGTGGTTTAATCGGTCGTGTTGTTAAGGTTTCAGATAACGGCTATATCGTTGTTGCTCTGAATGAAACAACTGAAGTAACTATCAAACGTGACTTTGTTGCCGCTGTATTACCTAAAGGCACAATGAAAGCTATTTAATTACATTTCCCCAAAGGGAAAAGGGAACTGCCGTGCTAAACCGTTATCCTTTGTGGAAGTACCTGATGTTGATAGCCGCTATCCTCATCGGTCTGCTTTACGCACTTCCTAACCTATATGGTGAGGATCCGGCTGTTCAAATCACTGGCGCGCGGGGAACCGCCGCCAATGAGCAAACACTGGATCAAGTTCGATCTTTATTAGATAAAGAAAACATTGAAGCGAAATCTATTGCACTTGAAAATGGTGCAATCTTGGCTCGTTTCGGTAACCCTGACATTCAATTACGCGCTCGTGAAGTGTTGTTGCCTGCATTAGGCGACCAGTTCATTGTTGCGCTTAACCTTGCACCGGCAACACCAAAGTGGCTAGAAGCCATTGGCGGTGAACCGATGAAACTAGGGTTAGACTTACGTGGTGGTGTTCACTTCCTAATGGAAGTTGATATGGAAACTGCGCTAGGTAAACTTCAAGAACAAAATGTTGAAAGTCTGCGTACATTATTACGCGACGAAGGCATTCCGTATTCTTCTATCCGTAAAACGGATAACTATGGTGTTGAAATCCGTTTTCGTAACTCGGATGACCGCTCTAAAGCTTCAGATTACCTGACTCGTCGTAACCAAGATCTCATTTTTAGAGATGGTGCTAATAACTCATTAAGAGCTATTTTTACTGATGAACGTTTACGTGATGCGCGTACTTATGCGGTACAGCAAAATATTACTATCTTACGTAATCGTGTTAACCAGTTAGGAGTCGCTGAGCCATTAGTTCAACGTCAAGGCGCTGACCGAATTGTTGTTGAATTACCGGGTATCCAAGATACCGCACGTGCTAAAGAAATTTTAGGTGCAACAGCAACATTAGAATTCCGTTTAGTGAATACCAGCGTTGATCCTTCTGCTTTAGAAACTGGCCGTATTCCAGGTGATTCAGAAGTGAAATACACCCGTGATGGTATGCCAACCATTCTTTATAAACGCGTTATTCTAACGGGTGACCACATTACTGACTCAACCTCTCAGGCTGATGAATATGGTCAACCTCAAGTGAATATTTCACTTGATAGCGCCGGTGGTTCTATCATGTCTAACTTTACGAAAGATAATGTCGGTAAGCCGATGGCTACTCTTTTCGTAGAGTATAAAGACAGCGGTAAACGTGATGAGAATGATCGCGCAGTATTGGTGAAAAGCGAAGAAGTTATCAACGTTGCGAACATTCAAAGTCGTTTAGGGAATAGCTTCCGTATTACAGGTATTTCGAATGCGAATGAAGCACGTCAGTTATCACTGTTATTACGTGCTGGTGCGTTGATTGCACCTATTCAAATCGTTGAAGAAAGAACGATTGGACCAACTTTGGGTCTGCAAAATATTACCCAAGGTTTAGAAGCGTGTTTATGGGGTCTAATTGCGTCAGTTGCCTTTATGATAATTTATTATCGTAAATTTGGTGTGATTGCGAGTACGGCATTAATGGCAAACCTAGTGTTAATTGTTGGGGTAATGTCACTATTACCGGGCGCAACACTCACCATGCCGGGTATTGCGGGTATCGTATTAACACTTGCTGTCGCCGTCGATGCCAACGTACTGATAAACGAACGTATCAAAGAAGAGTTACGTAATGGTCGATCAGTACAACAAGCAATCCATGAAGGTTATAAAGGCGCCTTCTCCAGTATTATTGATGCGAACTTAACCACACTGATCACAGCGGTGATCCTTTATGCAGTCGGTACCGGCTCAATTAAAGGCTTTGCTATCACCACCGCTATCGGGGTTGCAACCTCCATGTTTACCGCTATCGTCGGTACACGTGCGATTGTAAACCTGCTGTATGGTGGTAAACGCGTTAAGAAACTGTCTATTTAAGGAGCACGTTGTGGCACAGGATTATACTGTTGAACAATTAAACCATGGTCGTAGAGTCATTGACTTTATGCGTTGGGACAACGTCGCCTTTAGTATTTCGTTTCTGCTTTTGGTAGCGTCAATTGCTATCATTTCCGTGAAAGGATTTAACTGGGGATTGGATTTTACTGGGGGAACGGTAATTGAGATCAATCTCAGTCAACCAGCCGACCTTGATAAAATGCGTGATAGCTTAGATGCTGCAGGCTTCAAAGATCCTCTGTTACAAAACTTTGGTAGCAGTCGCGATATTATGGTGCGTATGCCTCCTGTTGAAGGACAGGCAGGCCAAGAATTAGGTAAGAAAGTTATTGATGTTATCAATGCTAAAGTTGATAACGACGCAGTGGTAAAACGTATTGAATTTGTTGGGCCAAGTGTGGGTAGTGAATTGGCTCAAACAGGTGCAATGGCGTTATTATCAGCACTTATCTGTATTCTTATCTATGTTGGATTCCGTTTTGAATGGCGTTTGGCGTTAGGTGCGGTTATTGCACTTGCGCATGACGTGGTTATTACGCTGGGTGTGCTTTCACTGTTCCACATAGAGGTTGACTTAACCATTGTGGCATCATTGATGTCTGTTATCGGTTACTCACTGAACGATAGTATCGTTGTATCAGACCGTATTCGTGAGAATTTCCGTAAAATTCGTCGAGGGACTTCATATGAAATTATGAACGTTTCTCTGACACAGACATTAAGCCGTACCATTATGACATCAGCAACAACATTATTGGTTGTATTAATGCTGTATATCTTTGGTGGTTCAATGCTTCAAGGCTTCTCTTTAGTTATGTTAATCGGTGTTTCTATCGGTACTATTTCTTCTATTTATGTGGCTTCTGCATTAGCACTGAAAATGGGAATGAAACGTGAACACTTGATTGTACAAAAAGTGGAAAAAGAGGGTGCAGATCAGACAACACTCTTACCATAGTAGAGCGTTTTTCTGATAAAACATTGCAAACACCCTGCCAGTGTATACTGACAGGGTGTTTTTTGTTCACTGAACAGGTACACTGTTTATGAGTATTATCAAAAGTAGGAATAACTATGCATTGCCCATTTTGTGGAGCCGTAGATACCAAGGTAATTGATTCCAGACTTGTTGGTGATGGTTCACAAGTGCGCCGTCGTCGCCAATGTCTTGTTTGTCATGAACGTTTTACTACCTTTGAAGTAGCAGAGTTAGTGATGCCTCGTGTTGTGAAAAGTGATGAAATACGAGAGCCTTTTGATGAAGAAAAACTTCGTCGAGGTATGCTTAAAGCATTAGAAAAGCGTCCTGTTAGTTCGGATGATGTCGAAGCTGCGATTAGCCATATCAAATCACAATTAAGAGCAACTGGTGAAAGGGAAATACCTTCAAAAGAAATTGGCAATTTTGTAATGGAACAACTAAAGAAACTCGATAAAGTGGCTTATATTCGCTTTGCTTCTGTTTATCGTAGTTTTGAGGATATCCGTGATTTTGGTGAAGAAATCGCAAAATTACAGGATTAATACTGTGCTTTATTTAATGATTTGAAAAATAACGATAAATAATAAAATTAAACGTAATAATTATGACAAATAACAACAGTGACAACCAATACGAAAATGAAAGCCTGAACGATGAATACTACATGCGTCGAGCTATTGAGCTTGCCGCACTAGGTCGCTTTACAACATCTCCTAATCCGAATGTAGGCTGTGTGATTGTTAAAGAAGGCGACATTGTTGGCGAAGGTTATCATCATCATGCTGGTGGCCCACATGCAGAAGTTAATGCGTTGAAAATGGCAGGTGATAAAGCAAAAGGGGCGACAGCTTATGTTACGCTTGAGCCTTGTAGCCATTTCGGTAAAACACCACCTTGCGCTGATGCTTTGATTAATGCAGGGGTAAAACGTGTTGTTGCTGCTATGCAAGATCCTAATCCTCAAGTCGCCGGACGAGGATTACACAAATTATTATCTGCGGGTATCGATGTTTCACATGGTGTATTAATGCAAGAAGCCGAGAAACTCAACATTGGCTTTTTTAAACGTATGAGAACTGGCTTTCCATACATCCAACTAAAATTAGCAGCTTCTTTAGATGGTAAAACAGCATTAGCATCAGGCGAAAGCCAATGGATAACCTCTAAAGCATCCCGTCGAGACGTACAAAATTTCAGAGCCCAAGCAAGTGCTATTTTAACTACTAGTGAGACAGTATTAGCAGATGATCCTTCCATGAATGTGCGTTGGGATGAGCTTTCAGATGAAATTAAAGCTATTTATCCTAAAGAAACACTACGCCAACCTATTCGTATTGTCACTGATAGCCAAAATCGGGTTACTGAAAATCATAAAATCACACAAATTGAAGGCGAATGCTGGTTAGCACGCACGAAATCACAGTCAAATGAATGGCAAGGTGAAGTGTCAGAAATCTTATTACCAACGAATGGTAAAAATAGTGGCGTAGATTTAGTGTTGCTAATGATGCAATTAGGGCGACGTAATATTAATAGTGTATGGGTTGAAAGTGGGGCGCATTTTGCAGGAGCCTTATTGGAAGCCGGACTTGTTGATGAACTTATTATTTATATCGCACCTAAAATTTTAGGGAATGATGCTCGAGGTTTATTTGCACTGTCTCCCCTTTCATCATTATCTGAAGCACCTGAATTTACAGTAGATTCTCTTCAACAGATTGGTTCTGATATCAGAGTTTGTTTAAAACCTCGTTATTAATAGACGCAAATAAGTGTGTCTACGGCGCTATTTGTAGTAAAATAGCGCCGTGTGTGTTATTTCCTGTCGTTACGACATCGTTATCAGCCAACTAAATGCCTTGATTTATCAAGGGTTTTTGGCTCCTTTGCTGTGTGATAATAAAACAGAGCGCAGTAAGGGAAAGAATATGATAAAATCCGCGCCCCGCGGATAGGAGAAAAAGGTAACCTATGAACGTAATCAAAGGTGTTGTCGCGGCGCCAAACGCACGCGTAGCAATTGCAATTGCCCGTTTTAATAATTTCATCAACGACAGCTTATTAGAAGGTGCTGTTGATGCATTAGAACGTATTGGACAAGTTTCCTCTGAAAATATTACCGTCGTTTGGGTTCCTGGTGCTTACGAGCTACCGTTAACAGTTAAAGCTTTAGCTGAAAGCGACAAATATGATGCAGTTATCGCATTAGGTACTGTTATCCGTGGTGGAACCGCACATTTTGAATACGTTGCTGGCGAATGTAGCTCTGGTTTATCTCAAGTTGCAATGCAAAGTGAGATCCCTGTGACCTTTGGTGTTTTAACCACTGAAAATATTGAGCAGGCTATTGAACGCGCTGGAACCAAAGCGGGCAACAAAGGTGCTGAAGCTGCAATGACAGCACTTGAAATGATCAATGTACTTAAAGCCATAAAAGGCTAATCATCTGTTTTAACTAAAGGGGAATTTTGTGAAACCTGCTGCTCGTCGTCGTGCTCGTGAGTGTGCTGTTCAGGCTATCTACTCATGGCAATTATCCGGAAATGACATCGCGGATGTGGAATTGGAGTTTTTATCCGAGCAGGATACCCAAGGTGTAGATATTGCTTATTTTCGTGAGCTTTTAGTGGGTGTTGCCATTAATGCAGCACGTTTAGATAAGGCAATGGAGCCTTATTTATCCCGCCAACTTGAAGAGCTTGGTCAAGTTGAAAAAGCAATTTTACGTTTAGCAATGTTTGAACTAAGCTTCCGCGAAGATGTTCCTTACAAAGTTGCGATTAACGAAGCGATTGAACTTGCTAAGGTATTTGGTGCTGACGATAGCCATAAATTTGTTAATGGCGTGCTTGATAAAGCGGCACCAACAGTACGACGTAAAAAATAACGTTTTTCACGTTTCCTCTATGGTAAATAATTCAAGGCCGGTATTTCCGGCCTTTTGTTTAATAAAACGAGTTTAGTCGGCACAGCTAAATAGGAAATTGATAATGCCTTGTGGTGAATTCTCCCTTATCAAACAATATTTCACTTCACAGCCTGTAAAACGCAAAGATGTTAGTACAGGAATTGGGGATGACTGCGCAATATTGACAGTACCTGAAAAGCAGCAAGTTGCGATTAGTACCGATACTTTAGTTAGTGGCATTCATTTCCTTCCTTCTATCTCACCTGAAGATTTAGCCTATAAAGCGCTGGCTGTAAATATTAGTGATTTAGCTGCCGTGGGGGCTGATCCTTCATGGGCATCACTTGCTTTAACACTTCCTGAGACAAATTGTGATTGGCTTGAAGCTTTTAGCCGTTCTTTCTTTGCTTTAGCCGATTATTACGCCATTCAGTTAATTGGTGGTGATACAACGCGTGGCCCTTTAAGTTTAACAATCACAATCCAAGGACTGGTTCCTCAAGGAACGGCATTATTGCGTTCTGGTGCTAAAATTGGTGACTGGATTTATGTTACTGGCTTTTTAGGCGATAGTGCTGCGGGACTTGCCGTACTACAAAATAGACTACAGCCAACGAAAAAAGAGCACAGTGATTATTTTGTCGCTAGACATTTACGCCCTCAACCACGTTTATTACAAGGTCAGGCATTACGTCATTTAGCAACTTCAGCAATTGATATTTCTGATGGACTTATTTCAGACTTGAATCATATTCTCACCGCAAGTGGTTGTGGTGCTCGCTTAAATTTAGATGCTCTACCGTACTCTGATGCAATGAAAGAAGCCGTCAGTCCAGAGCAGGCCGAAATTTGGGCATTAAGTGGTGGTGAAGATTATGAATTATGTTTTACTGTACCTGAAATTAATCGAGGCGCACTTGAAATCGCGTTAGCACATACTGGTGCTGATTTTCATTGCATAGGGCAAATTATGCCGATTGCTGAAGGTATTCGTTATTTACGTGATGGTAAAGATGTCCACCCTAATCTGAAAGGGTTTGATCATTTTAGTGAGAGTAATGAGTAATCTTACCTCAATTAAAAAGGCGCTTAATTAGCGCCTTTTCGTCATATATTTGAAGAGAATACTAACTAGGCTCTTTGTGCTTTTCGTTTAGCAATGCGTTCTTTTAATGAAGCTAGATCTAGCACAACACCCTTGTTTGAGCCTGAAGTTTTTGTTGCAACTCTATTTTTTTGTTGGGTTATATTACTCATATGAGAACCCCCTTTTATCTGTTGATCCTTTATAGGATTATGCTTATGAGGTAATGAACTGTCAATAGATTTGATTTCTCGTTCTAATTCTTCTCGCTCTCTTGCTTGTTCATCATCCATCATAATTATTAATTCACGGAGCTCTTCTTTATCTCCACAGTTTTTTCTAATTAAGTCGATAATTTTTTGATTATATTGCTCTATTGTTTCTGTATCTAGCCAATTAAGCTGATTTAAAATTTGATCTTCTCTTATCCATTTTATCGAATCAAAGTCATTACCTGAACATGTATCTTTTGTAGATGCGGTAATCATACTTATTTTTATTAAATTATCACCATGCTTACTAAAATCATAGTTATTACCGCCATTTTTGATAATTTGAATATTATTTATATAGCATTCCATAGCATATTCAGAGCCAGAACCTGCGCCATAAAAAAGATAGTTATCATCTTTTTGTATAGTCGCTCCTTGAGAATGGACTACTTCTCCATTTAATTTATCTACTTCAATAAACTCACAAGTATCTTTATCCATAATTGAAAGAATACCTATTAATTCTGCATATTCTTCATCTATTCCTATATCATCACCAAGATAAAATGCCAATATTGCTAATATGGCATTAACATAACCTGAATAAAATATGATGCTATCTTCAAGAACATAAAATTTTTTAAAAGGTGGAGGAGCTGGATTATCATCATTATCGGTCCACAACCTATCGGAAGCGACAAAAGCTAAATTCTGAGAAATAATTGTAGTCATTACTTATAATACTATGATCTAATTAAGAAAGAATTTAATTATTCTATAGTGCTGAGAGAGAAAAGTGAAAATATATTTTTTATTTAAATACTTAATAGATATTAAAAAGGCGCTTTATTAGCGCCTTTTTAATATCTAAATATAAGTTTAAAAAAATTATTAATAATCTATTATATTAATTCTTTTTCACAAATTCAGACTTCAATTTCATTGGCCCAAAACCATCAATTTTACAATCAATATTATGGTCGCCTTCTACTAAACGGATACCTTTTACTTTAGTACCGATTTTTAGCATGGTTGAGCTACCTTTAACTTTCAGATCTTTAATCATGGTCACTGAATCGCCATCAGCTAATAAATTTCCGTTAGCATCTTTAACTACTAACTCATCGTTATCAACGACAGGTTCAGCATCGTTCCATTCGTGTGCACATTCAGGGCAAACATACATTGCACCATCTTCATAGGTGTATTCTGAATTGCACTTAGGACAAGAAGGTAATGACATAATAATACTCTCAAATTTTATCAAAATGGGAAGTGATTAATCGTCAAAATGAGGATAACACTTGCCCCATAAATTAAAGGACACATTATCGTTTAAGCATAAAAATTTTAAAGTAATGCCCTAAATGATCCGGCATCAGATAATGCGAAAGGGCGATAGTATAATAGATTTGATGAAAATTTGCATCTTTCACAGGTTATGGCTTGAAAGTGAGAAAAAGTAGAACAAATATAGAGAGTTAAATGGAAAATAAAGATAAATAAAGGTGGTTTTAAATATCTCCCAATTTAATGATATTAAAGTGATAATTTTATAAATATAACTAAAAATAAATGCCCCCATCTTAAAAGAGAGCATCATCAATAATAGTGTTAATCTTCTTATTATGGTTTTACAAAATGACTCACTGAGCCACGCTCTATAAGTTTGGGTGTAAGCACCAAAACATTGTCATCAGCATCGATATTTTCCATACGATGTAATAATTGGCTGACAGCAAGTTTACCCAATTCATCTTTAGGTTGGTGAATGGTAGAAAGAGGAGGGATCATATAAGAGGCTAGGTCGATATCGTCATAACCCATGACTGAAATATCATCAGGTACACGCAAACCTTTTTGATAAATAGCTTGATAAGCACCAACAGCCATTGCGTCATTACAGGTGAAAACTGCTTGTGGTAAGACAGAATGTGAGAGTAATTCTTGCATCGCGCTAAACCCACCCGCAAATTCAAAATCACTGGTTAACACAAACTCCTCTCGAATAGTGAGTCCTGCTTTTTGCATCGCATTGTAATAGCCTTGCAAACGATGTTTAGCTGGGAGTTTATCTTGTGGGCCTGCAATACAGGCAATTTCAGTAAAGCCTTTTTCAATCAGATAATTGGTGGCGATTTCTCCCCCAAGCAGGGAGTTATCTTGAATAATATCTCCACCGTATTCGAATGGAGACCAATCCATCATGACCATAGGTAAACGAGGATAACGATTTAGTACTTCATGAGAGGGCGCTCTGGCTTCTGTTGACATCAATAATAAGCCATCAACACGTTTTTGTAGCAACGTTTCAAGGCTACTATCCATGCGCTCGTAATCCCCTTCGGTATTACATAAAATTAGGCTATAGCCTTTTTCGTAGCAACTGCGTTCAACACCACGCACAACTTCTGCATAGAAAGGGTTGCTACTAGCTGTCACTAACATACCAATAGTGTGAGTACAGTTCATTTTTAAACTGCGTGCTAAAGCTGAAGGCGCGTAATTTAAGGTTTCGATAGCATCATTAACCTTTTTACGAATGCCTTCACTGACATAACGATTGTTATTGATAACGTGAGAGACTGTTGATGTTGAAACGCCCGCTAAACGGGCGACATCTTTCATTGTTGCCAAAGTACTATGCTCGCTCTGCTAAAAATGATTCGATTTCATGACGCCAAGGAACTGAAGATTGCGCACCATGACGTGTAACTGCAATGGCTGCTGCTGCATGGGCAAAACGAATAGCCTCAACAGAAGGTTTGCCTTCTAATATTGCTGTGACAAATGCACCGTTAAATGTATCACCTGCGGCAATGGTATCAACAGCTTCGACACGAAATCCAGGAATTATCATGCCTTTTCCTTGTTCACTAAACCAGACTCCACGGCTACCCAATGTAATCAGTACTTGTTTGATACCTTTGTGATGTAAAATATCGGCGGCTTTAGCCGCACCTGCTTCATCATGCACAGAAATACCTGTTAATATTTCGGCTTCTGTCTCATTTGGGGTGATAACATCAATAAAACTCAGAAATTCATCAGATAAAGGTTGAGCTGGAGCAGGGTTTAAAATAACTTTTGTATGATGTGACTTTGCCAGTTTAGCTGCTTCAAATACGGTATCTAACGGTGATTCTAACTGCATTAATAAGGCATCAGCATGTTCAATAACATGATGATATTGCTCAAGATGTCTAGGGGTTAGTGCGCCATTAGCACCTGCAATGATGCTAATTACATTTTCGCCTTGCTCATTAACAAGGATCATTGCAACACCAGTTGGTGTTTGCGGAATAATACTAATTGCATCGATATGAATATTATCTGTTTTAAGTTGTGAAATTATCTCACTACCAATCGCATCATCACCAACACAAGCAATAAAGGTAATATCAGCACCACTACGACCACAAGCAACCGCTTGATTTGCACCTTTACCACCAAAGGCTATTTTGTATTGATGACCAATAATGGTTTCACCGGGTTTTGGAAATTGTGAAATATTCATAATGTGGTCAACATTAATGCTACCTAGAACAGCAAGGCGAGGTGTTGTCATAGCCTTTTATCCTTGTGAAAACATGTTTAATGATCAAAGTCACCACGGAGCAATATCACTCCGTGGCATTTGTTGTTGTTATTTTTTAATAACTAACTCAAGTTCGACTGGGATTGTTGCATCCACTTTTTCGCCTTTGAGAATTTTATCAGCGGTTTGAATGCCGATGATACCAATTTGAACCGGGCGTTGAGCGATGGTTGCACCTAACATGCCACGGTTTACCGCTTTGATACCATCGTCTGTGCCATCGAAACCAATCACTAATACATCGGTACGACCCGCAGTTTGCAATGCACGTAATGCACCTAATGCCATTTCATCATTTTGTGCGAAAACAGCTTGCACCGCAGGGTAAGCAGTTAATAGGTTTTGCATCACGTTAAGACCTTTAGTACGGTCGAAATCAGCGGGTTGGCTTGCAAGTACATTTAATTTATGGGCATCAACAGCTTGTTTAAATCCTTCACCACGTTCACGAGATGCAGAAGTTCCGGTGATCCCTTCTAGTTGAATGACTTTGGCATCATTAGCTACTTTTTCGGCAATATAATCACCCGCCATTTTGCCACCAAGGCGATTATCAGAAGCAACATGGCTGACAACATCACCTTTGTTTGCAACACGGTCTAACGTGATAACTGGGATCTTAGCTTTATTCGCTAAAATAACTGCATTACCTACAGCATCTGAGTCTGTTGGGTTAATGAGCATTAAGCGTGTGCCTTTTACGGTTAAATCTTGCACGTTAGCAAGCTCTTTAGCTGGGTTATCCATCGAGTCAAGTACAACTAAATCGTAACCTAAACGATTTGCTTCTTTCTGTGCACTGTCTTTCATGGTAACAAAGAATGGATTATTGAGTGTAGAGATAACAAGGGCGATAGATTCTTTTGCAAACGCGTTAGCACTGATTGTGGCACTTAACGCAACAACAGAAAGAAGTGTCGCCATTTTTTTGAGTTTCATAATATAAGTTCCTGTCGGGGTTCGGATTAAGAGAATAGAGAGTTATTTTTTGTTATCTACCAAAACAGCAAGTAAGATGACCACCGCTTTTACTATCATTTGATAGTTTGATGATATTCCTAATAAATTTAGTGCATTATTTAAGAAGCCTAGAATAAGTGCACCAATTAATGTACCGATAATACGGCCTTTACCACCTGCAAGGCTTGTACCACCCAGAACAACCGCAGCAATGGCATCTAACTCATAACCATTACCTGCCATCGGTTGTGCTGATGAAAGGCGAGCAACTTCAATTACGCTAGCAAGGGCAGCTAATAAACCACAAAGTGCATAAACAATAATTTTTATTTTATCGACGCTAATACCGGATAGACGTGTTGCCGACTCATTTCCCCCAAGCGCATAAATATAACGACCTAAACGGGTATGATGTAATAAATACCATGCACTCAAAAAGACAATCATCATGAGCCAGATTGGGGTTGGAATACCAAATGGACGACCAATACCAAACCAGCTAAAGAGATCAGCATTATCGCTAAATCCAGTATTAATTGGACTGCCGTCGGTATAAACACGGGTAACACCGCGCAGTAATAACATCATGACTAACGTAGCAATAAAGGCTTGAACTTTACCTTTTGCTACGATAATGCCTGTTACACCACCAATAGCTGCACCAAGTGCTAATGCGCCGACAACCGCAACAAGGGCATTAACATCAGCGCCAACCATAGATGCTGCGACAGCGCCAGTTAACGCAAGTAATGAACCCACGGATAAGTCGATACCAGAGGTTAAAATAACAAGGGTCATGCCAACCGCCATTATGGCGTTAACGGATGTTTGTTGGAGAATGTTGAAGATATTATTTAAGGTAAAGAAATTAGGGCTGAGTGTGGAAACGACAACAATCAGAAGTAGTAATGCTATCAGTGATTTTTGCTCTAATAGCCATGCTTTTGAGAACCAACGTTTTGACGCTGGAATTGAATTTGTGCTCATATCAAACTCCTACCTTAGCGTCATATTGTTTACCAACAGCGGCCGCCATTAGCATTTCTTGTGTGACATTGTGAGCTGAAAACTCACCGCTAATACGCCCTTCATGCATCACCAAAATACGGTCACTCATTCCCATTACCTCAGGCATTTCAGAAGAAATTAAGATGATGCTTAATCCTTCTTGTTTAAATTTATTAATTAGTTGATAAATTTCTTTTTTAGCACCAACGTCTACACCACGAGTGGGTTCATCAAGAATAAGCACTTTGGGGCGAGTCATCAGGCCTCTTGCGATAGCCACTTTTTGTTGATTTCCCCCGGATAAAAAACCAATTGTTTGATCCATTGAGGGGGTTTTTATATTGAACAATTTAATAAAATCACCGACAGTAAGTTGCTCTTCTTTATGATTGAGCACTCCCATGCCACGACTAAAATAACGAAGTGCGGTCAGTGACATATTTTCTTTCACTGACATACCTAGCACTAAGCCATCTCGTTTTCTGTCTTCAGAGATATAAACAATGCCTTGTTCCAATCCTTCAACCGGCTTTTTGATTTGGCAGAGTTTTCCATCGAGTTCTACGGTGCCATTGGTTTTGGGCAATGCGCCGTAGATAATTTTCATTAATTCTGTACGACCAGCCCCCATTAAACCTGAGATACCGAGAATTTCACTTTCATGTAATGAGAAACTGACATCGTGAACATCTTCACCACTGAGGTTAATGACATTGAGTTTGGTTTTGCCTTGGGGAATGTTGATACGAGGATATTGGTCTTCTAATTTACGGCCAACCATCATTTCAATAAGCGTATCTTCTTGTAATGCGCTAACGGGTTTTTCACCAATAAACTGACCATCTCGCAGTACAGTGACATCATCACAAATCTCAAAGATCTCTTTTAAACGATGTGAGATATAAACAATGCCACAACCTTGATCTCTTAGTTCACGAATAACACTAAACAGAGATTCAGTTTCTGTATC
This sequence comes from Proteus vulgaris, assembly GCF_011045815.1. GTDB lineage: Bacteria > Pseudomonadota > Gammaproteobacteria > Enterobacterales > Enterobacteriaceae > Proteus > Proteus vulgaris_B. Next base: position 737,720 of record NZ_CP047344.1, read on the forward strand.
GGTTAATGCATCTGTAGGTTCGTCCATAATAATGACTTTAGAACCAAAACTGAGAACTTTGGCGATTTCCACCATTTGCTGATCGCCAATCGATAATTCAGATACTAAACGGTGACTGCTATAAGCGAGGTTTAATCGAGCTAATAACTTATCAGCCTCAGCATACATTTTCTTCCAATCGATAGCCCCAAAAGCACGTGTGAACTCACGGCCTAAGAAGATATTTTCTGCAATGGTTAATTCTGGGATAAGGTTAAGCTCTTGGTGAATAATGCCTATTCCTGCTTCTTGTGATGATTTAGGACCATTGAAGGAGCAATGCTCACCTTGATAAATAACTTCGCCTGCATCTTTTTTATAAATGCCTGTAAGCACTTTCATCAGTGTTGATTTACCCGCACCATTTTCACCCACCAAGGCCATCACTCGACCGGGATAAATTCGCAAAGTAGCACCTGATAGTGCTTTTACACCAGGGAATGACTTATCAATATCTTTAAGCTCAAGTAAAGGTTTCATATTGTCCTCAGAAAGTCACACCAGAAAACAACACAATATTGGCATAAGGTGTACATTCACCTGTTCTAATAACAGCTTTATTTTCAGTAAGTTGTCTTTTGAATGTTTCATGTGAAACATACGTTATTTGAATGGATTTCTTCTGTTCTTGCTCTAATAAATTAAGATAAGAGACTATCTCTTTAAAAAGGATGGGGTTAATGGTCTTAATTTCTTCCGCCAGCATGACTGCTTCAACTTGCATCTCATGAGTGATTGTTTGCAATACTGACATAAAGTCAGGAATACCCTGTGTTAGAGCAAGATCAATACGTTCAACAGAAGAGGGAATGGGTAATCCGGCATCTGCAATGGTAATTTTGTCAGTGTGTCCTAAACGTGAAATTACGCTAGAAATAGGACTATTTAGTAATACGCCTTTTTTCATATTTCCTCCTCAGCGAAACGTTTCGCTGTTTATATAGTAGAAAAGAAAAAGGGGAAAACAAGTCTGATTTATTCAGATTGTGAGCGCGATCGAAACGTTTCGTTGGGCAACAAAAAGAAAGAAAAATCTAACTGACTGAATAAATTAGCGCTGAATGGATTCAATAGGAAAATGCTTTATTTGCAATGATTTTCATAAAATATGAGTTATAGGTTACATCTTATATAGAGGAGTTTGAGTAATAATAGTACTAGATTTAACTTTTTATTAAGCTTTTCTTATGTAAATAGGCTGTATGGGATAGATAGAGCAAATTGTAATTCAAAAATGAACAGAAGAATTAGTAATCAAAGAGTTAATAGTCGTTTTGGTAAGTTATGGGCATAGAAAAATGCCCGTTTAATACGGGCATTTTAGACGTTATTTAGCTTGATAATCCGTAATAGATTTTTCAATACCAACGGCATCAAGTCCTAAGTCCGCTCGGATCTCTTCTTGTCCACCTTGTGGTACAAACAAATCAGGAATACCGAGGTTTAAGACAGGCACTAAGCAACGCTCTTGCATGAGTAATTCATTAACTCCACTGCCAGCACCACCCATAATGGCATTCTCTTCTAGTGTCACCAACATATCATGTTGCTCAGCAAGAGAAAGGATAAGTGATTTATCAAGAGGTTTGATAAATCGCATATCAGCCACAGTGGCATCCAACTTTTCAGCGACTTCTAATGCTTCAGGTAGTAATGTACCAAAGTTTAGGATCGCAATACCTTTGCCTTGGCGACGAATAATACCTTTACCCATAGGGAGTGGGCTAAGTGGTTGCAATTGCGCACCAATACTGGAGCCTCTTGGATAACGTACGGCAACAGGACCATCTTGATAGTGATAACCGGTATGAAGCATTTGACGACATTCGTTTTCGTCGCTTGGTGCCATAATAACCATATTAGGAATACAACGTAAGAATGAGAGATCAAAAGCACCTTGGTGAGTTTGACCATCTGCTCCTACAATACCACCACGATCAATGGCAAATAAAACAGGCAGTTTCTGAATCGCAATATCGTGGATCACTTGGTCGTAAGCACGTTGTAAGAACGTCGAGTAAATAGCAACAATCGGCTTATAACCACCAATTGCTAAACCTGCTGCAAAAGTAACGGCATGTTGTTCCGCGATCGCCACATCAAAGTATTGTGATGGGTACTCTTTTGAGAAACGCACCATACCAGAACCTTCACGCATTGCAGGGGTAATTGCCATCAGTTTTGGATCGGTTGAGGCTTCTTCACATAACCAGTCACCAAAAATTTTGGAAAACGTAGGTCGTGCATTAGGGCTTTTAGGTAATGTCCCTGTTTGTGGATCAAATTTTGGTACAGCGTGCCAGCTAATAGGATCACGTTCAGCAGGAGCATAGCCACGACCTTTTTTGGTCATAATATGCAGAAGTTGAGGACCTTTTAGATCACGCATATTCGCGAGGGTTTGTACTAATGCAATAACATCATGTCCATCAACAGGACCAATATAGTTAAATCCTAACTCTTCAAACATGGTGCCAGGAACGACCATGCCTTTGATATGTTCTTCTGTCTTTTTCAGTAATTCTTTAATTGGTGGAATACCAGAAAAGACCTTTTTTCCACCTTCACGCAAGGTGGTGTACAGTTTGCCAGATAACAATTGTGCAAGGTGATTATTCAATGCACCAACGTTTTCTGAAATCGACATCTCGTTATCATTAAGAACAACGAGCATATCAGGTTCAATATCACCCGCGTGGTTCATCGCTTCAAAAGCCATGCCCGCAGTAATTGCGCCATCACCAATGACACAAACTGTTTTTCTATTCAGTTTTTCTTGTTCGGCGGCAACAGCCATACCTAAACCTGCACTGATAGAGGTTGAAGAGTGACCGACACAAAGTTTGTCGTATTCGCTCTCTTCTCGCCAAGGGAAGGGATGTAGTCCATTTTTTTGGCGAATGGTATCAATACGGTCACGGCGACCAGTTAAGATTTTATGGGGATATGCCTGATGACCTACATCCCAAATGAGGTTATCAAAAGGGGTTTTATAGACATAATGAAGAGCAACCGTTAACTCAATAGCACCTAAACCTGAGGCGAAGTGACCACTTGAGCGGCTTACACTGTTAAGAAGAAATAGCCTTAGCTCATCACAGAGTTTAGGTAAACTCTCTTTTGGTAATAGGCGTAAATCTTCTGGTGTTTCAACCAACGCCAATGTGGGATATTTTTCGATATCAATGCTCATGTGATGCCTATTAATTAATCACTTGTAATAGGGAAAGAACAGGTAAGCTGCTCTCTTTATTTTTTATTAGTTTTTCCGTTCGACGATAAAACTTGCTAATTGTTTAAGCGTGGTTGTATCGTACTCGTATTGCTCAAGAAACGCTAAGGCATCCAGTGCTTCGTTATACAATTCCTGTGCTTTCTTTTGAGCTCGTTCTAAACCAAGGAGGGCTGGGTACGTACTTTTTCCTGACTCTTGGTCGCTACCTTGTCGTTTTCCAGTTTCTTCTGTACTTCCGATGACATCTAAAATGTCATCTTGCACTTGGAATGCAAGGCCGATGGAGTGAGCATATTTATCTAATGCAGGTAATACATCATGGCCTTTAGAACCTGCACTATATGCACCTAAACGTACAGCCGCACGAATTAATGCACCTGTTTTGTGTAAATGGATTTTTTCAAGAGATGCAAGATCAATTGATTTATCTTCGGCCTCAAGATCAAGTGCTTGACCTCCACACATACCTGCAAGACCACTCGCTGTAGCTAATTCAGCAATCATTGCAACGCGATCAGCTATTGAGACATCGGGCATTGGGTTTTTTGCTAAGATCTCAAAAGCCAGAGTTTGTAGTGCATCACCCGCTAAAATAGCGTTAGCTTCACCGAATTCGATATGACATGTTGGTTTACCTCGACGCAGATCATCATCATCCATCGCAGGTAAATCGTCATGAATAAGGGAATAAGCGTGAATACATTCCACAGCAGCTGCTGGAGCATCAAGGTTTAGCGCAGGGACTTTAAACATCTCGCCAACAGCATAAACAAGGAAAGGACGTAAGCGCTTCCCACCTAAAAGAGCGCCATAATGCATGGCTTTACCTAGAGGCATGTCAGTAAATGGTAAAGCTAAGAGCGCTTGATTTAACGCATCATCGACACGCTGGTGGGCGGAATCTAATTTATGACGGAACGCATCCGTACTTGAAGTTGCGTTACTCAATTATTCTGCCTCTTGGGTAAAATCATCAGGAGTTGCATTGTCGTCTTCTTTTAGAAGAATACGAACACGCTGTTCAGCATCTTGTAATGTTTTTTGTCCAACACGGGCTAGTCGAACGCCATGTTCAAACTCATTAAGCGCTTCTTCTAAAGGGAGTTCACCGGATTCTAAGCGGTTTACGATTTGCTCAAGTTCTTGCATGGATGCTTCAAAACTTGGTGCTTTTGCGATGTCTTCGTTAATTGATGTCGTTTTTTTAGCCATAGTATATTTGATAATAAAGCATGTTAGCGCTGAATAATAGCGATCATCTTACTACAAGTAAGATGAAAATTTCTTATTCAGTCGATGATTTTTGCGGGTGAGCCCTAAATATTGGTGATATACTTTGTGACTTTTATAAACTCCAGTCAATTTACATCACTGTAGTTTATGTTTCTATTTAATAACCTATGACCATTGACTATGAAGTTTATTATTAAATTATTCCCCGAAATTACGATCAAAAGCCAATCTGTTCGTATACGTTTTATCAAAATCCTCACTAGCAATATCCGTAATGTATTAAATACAATCGGCGATGAAATCACAGTTGTCCGTAATTGGGATAACATTGTGGTTGTGAGTAAAGATGAAAGTAAAAGTGAAGCAGTATGTGATGCATTAACACGCATTCCTGGTATTCACCACTTTTTACAAGTCGAAGAACATCCTTATACCGATTTACATAATATTTTTGAGCAAACTTTTGCAGCATTTAAGCATTTAGTTGAAAACAAAACATTCTGTGTTCGTGCAAAACGTCGTGGTAAACACAGTTTTACTTCTAATGAAGTTGAGCGTTATGTGGGGGGTGGTTTTAACCAACACGTTGAAAGCGCGAAAGTGAAGTTAACTCGTCCTGATGTCACCATTAATTTAGAAATTGAAGACGATAAACTTATTTTAGTTAATGCTCGCTATGAAGGTATTGGTGGTTTTCCAATTGGTACGCAAGAAGATGTCTTATCGCTGATTTCTGGTGGCTATGACTCAGGTGTATCAAGCTATATGCTAATGCGTCGTGGTAGCCGAGTTCACTATTGTTTCTTTAACTTAGGTGGCTCAGCGCACGAAATTGGCGTTAAACAAGTTGCGCATTATTTATGGAATCGCTTTGGTCGTTCTCATAAAGTGCATTTCGTTGCGGTTGACTTTGAGCCTGTTGTCGCAGAAATCTTAGAAAAGGTCGATGATGGGCAAATGGGCGTTGTGCTAAAACGTATGATGGTGCGTGCAGCATCAAGAGTGGCAGAGCGTTATGGTGTTCAAGCAATTGTAACGGGTGAAGCCTTAGGCCAAGTTTCTAGTCAAACTTTAACTAATTTACGTTTAATTGATAATGCGACAGATACGTTAATCTTACGTCCTCTTATCACTCATGATAAAGAAAACATTATCAATATTGCACGTCAAATTGGCACAGAAGATTTTGCTCGCACAATGCCAGAATTCTGTGGGGTAATTTCAAAAAGCCCAACAGTGAAAGCTGTTAAAGCGAAAATTGAAGCAGAAGAAGAGAAGTTTGATTTTTCTATTCTTGATAGCGTTGTTGAAAATGCTAAGAATATGGATATTCGTCGTATTGCCGAAGAAACTGTACAACAAGTCACAGAAGTTGAAATGGTCTCCGAATTCGGTACAAATGACGTTATTCTTGATATTCGCTCCCCCGAAGAGCAAGAAACATCACCATTAAAAATGGATGGCATTGATGTTAAAGAGTTACCATTCTATAAACTCAGCACGCAGTTTGGTGATTTAGATAAAGCAAAAACCTATTTATTGTATTGTGATCGCGGAATGATGAGTCGCTTACAAGCACTTTATTTACGTGAGCAAGGATTTGAAAACATTAAAGTGTATCGTAAAAAATAATATGCTAACGATTTGATCTTGCGAATAAAAAAAGCCACTGAAAAGTGGCTTTTTTTTAATTATACAACTTTTATGTTGGGGAATGTCGCTGCCATTCTCCAGATGATTACTTCGCTCTTATTGCTTGGCCATCATCATGGTGATTGTGCGAGCCCATATTTTTTACAAAATGCTTATCCCCAAAGCCTGTAAATTCATCTTGGTAATTATAAATACCGGGTGGCAATACGAGTTGCTTGGCGACATCAGCTGCAGCTTCTTTACCTTTTAAGCGTTCGATAATTTTTAGTGCAAAATCGATAGAGGTTGCAGGCGCTTGGCTAGTAATTAAATTAACTCTTTCATCATAATAGACACGATAATCCACCCACTTTTTGGGTGATATTTTATCTTTTAATGCAGGGAAGCCCGTCATATTCCCAATAGGGAAAATATTATGAGTTTCAAGAATTATTGCAGGGGCAGCACAAATCGCGGCCACAAGTTTATTTTCACTGTGCATGCGACGTACTTTTTCGACCACTAGAGGACTATCTCTTAATGTTTCAGTACCTTGTAATCCACCGGGGAGAATAATAACGTCATAGAGATGATCAACAACACGAACTAGAGGCGCATCAGCGACCAGTTTAATACCTCGAGAACAAGTGATAACAAGATCATCAACATCATCTTCTGCGCTAGCAAGTACAACATGAATACCGGCTCTGACTAATAAATCTGCCGTGGTCACGATTTCGGTTTCTTCACTTCCATTAGCTAGGCAGATGATCGCTGATATGGTCATAATTGCCTTCCTGTTGTTTAATAAATTGAAAAAGATGGTTATTTTCCGGTAAGACAAGGCCTTGCGCTGACGCCCGACGTAATAAATAACCGGTAATATAGTCAATCTCTGTATGGCGTTGATATTTCACATCTTGATACATAGATGAATAATTATTTGCTGTTTGTTCTATGGTATCAATAATGTAGCCATGCAGATGTGTTTTAGACGTTGGGATAACACCTTCGCGCTCCATCACTTGATAAACTTCATCACAAATTTTGTGAATATGCTCAGGGTGGCGCAATAAATCTCCATTACGACACTGATAATAAACAGTTAATGGATTAATCACGCAATTAACCGCAAGTTTTAGCCAACTAATGGTGTGGATATCATTGTGCCAAGCGACATCGGGTAATGCATGATGTAGTATTTCTGCTAAATGACTGTATTGTTGGGCAGCACTATTTAATGGGCCAATATGTGTTATACCTGTAGCTGTGTGGATAACGTGCTGGCCTTGTTGATAAGCTCCATGAGTAATAATGCCTTGCAAAATTGGTCTAGTGATAGAATGTTGTGTTGCTGTTAATTCATCAGCAGTTCCCATACCATTATGAATTAATAAGATAGGACATTGTGCAGATAAATAAGGTAGAAGCGCATTTACAGCATCTGAGACTTGCCACGATTTTAAGCAAACAATAAGTAATTCACTTTGTTTTAACCATTCAAGCTGATTCGCGATAATGCGCTGATAAAAAGGCTCACCATTAATATTATCGACGCTCACATCTAAAAAAGGTTGTGGCACTCTTAGCCAGCCTTGTACTTCGTGAGTTTGAAGTGTTAACGCGGCGATCCAAAGTTTACCTATTGAACCACATCCTAAAACGGTAATTTTCATTGTGCCTCTTCTTTTGAAAATCGTAATAGAGTAAGGCGGTGACCTGCTGTCACTAGACTATCTTTCTGAAATTATAACATTGATTGTGCTTCTCTGTTTAAAGTATGTTTGCTCTTTACTATCAGTATGAATTTGAGTGATAAAGTCGTTATTGAATGTGCAATGCTTTTTTGCAACCTTAAAAGAAGCTATTATTTGGGTTGTATTTATTTATTGAGGAAGAAAGAATGCCATCTTTTGATATCGTATCTGAAGTTGACTTACATGAAGTGCGTAATGCGGTAGAAAACGCACAACGTGAACTGACTACTCGTTGGGATTTTCGTAATGTCGAAGCCAGTTTTGAATTAAACGAAAAAGCAGAGTCAGTGAAAACAACCAGCGTATCTGAATTTCAGGTTCAGCAATTATTAGATATTCTGCGTGAGAAAATGGCAAAAAGAGGGATCGATGGTGCAGTATTAAATATCCCTGAAGAAATGACTCACAGCGGAAAAATGTACAGTGTAGAAGCGACCTTAAAACAAGGTATTGATACTGCATTAGCGAAGAAAATTGTTAAGCTGATCAAAGACAGTAAATTAAAAGTACAAGCTCAAATCCAAGGTGAACAAGTTCGAGTAACTGGTAAATCTCGTGATGATTTACAAGCTGTAATGAAATTAGTTCGAGAAGGTGAGCTAGGACAGCCATTCCAATTTAATAACTTCCGTGACTAACAATTTATCCATTTAGTCATAAAAAATGCGCTGAATAAACAGCGCATTTTTGTTTTCATTCGACAAACTGATTGTGAGTTAAACCGAAGGAATTAAAGACTCTAATGTTGCTCTCGGTGTTTGTTTAGTGTCCACTTTTATATAGGCGCTTTGCTCATCAGCAATAATCACAACTTCATTAACACCTGGTTGTTGTTTAAATATTTGTTGTAGTTTTTGTTGCTGTTCTAAAGATAGATTAGACGGTAATTCAACACGTAAACTACTAACATAAGCGGGTTGACGTAAGGTTAAACTAATCAAAAACCAAATAATACCAATCACTAAACAACCTAGAAATACGATTTGTGCATCATAATGCTGATAAAGCCATCCACCTAAAATACCGCCCAATGCCACACCTAAAAATTGGCTGGTGGAATAAATTCCCATTGCAGTACCTTTATAGCCAGCAGGTGCTTCTTTACTAATTAATGAAGGTAGTAGTGCTTCCATAATATTAAAGCCAATAAAAAAGACCTGAATGCCAGCAATAATTAGCCATAAACTAAAGCCAGAACTTATTAAAATAATTTGAGCGATAATCAGTAAAAAGATACAGAATAAGAAAACCTGTTTCATTTTACGTTTTTTTTCTGCGTAGATAATAAAGGGTAATACGGTAATAAAGGCGATAAGCATGGTGACGAGATAAACGATCCAGTGCCTTTCTTTTGCTAAACCTGCGCTACTCATAACTAGAGGAAGCGCAACAAAAGCCGCCATTAATAAAGTATGTAGTGAAAAAATACCCATATTCAACTTAAGAAGCTGTGCATCAAATAAGACTTTTTTTACACTGCCACGGACAAAACCAGATTCTCGATTAAGAATATGATGTTCACTATTGGGAACGGTAAAAAGCGTAATAATAATTCCACCAAAGGCGAGTAGGGCGATCCCCCAAAAGAGTCCATGTAAACCAAAAATATGTGTTAAGACAGGCCCTAAAACTAGGGCTAAAGCAAAGGTAATTCCAAAGCTGATACCAATAAAGGCCATTGCTTTTGTTCTATTTTGTTCCCGAGTTAAATCGGAGAGTAAAGCCATAACTGCGGCTGATATAGCTCCAGCACCTTGTAGTGCTCGACCAATAATAATGCCGTAAATATTGTCACTAAGAGCTGCAATAAGGCTCCCGACAATAAAAATAATTAGGCCGAAAACAATCATAGGTTTTCGACCAAATTTATCAGAGAAAATACCAAAAGGAATTTGGAATACCGCTTGTGTTAATCCATAAATACCGATGGCTAATCCAATGAGTGATTCTGTTGCGTGTTGTAGCTGAAGCCCATAAGTGGTTAAAACAGGGAGTACCATAAACATGCCAAGCATGCGAAGAGAAAAAACAGTGCCTAGTCCCCATGTTGCTTTGCGCTCTAATGGGGTCATTTTATTATCATTCATGGATTACCTCGTATTACTGATGCCCCATTGTAATGACATTTTATAACGAGGTTAATCAATAAATGGGATGCAAAAAAGTCAAAACTGTACTGATATCTTCTTTAGTCGCAAAACAGGATAAAAAAAGACCAGTCAGAAGGCTGACTGGTCTTTTGGTTACTTTAGTAAATACATTATCTTAAATAAGCAAAGACAGTTTCTGTTGAGCTTGTTGGATCAACCGACATCATTACACTTAATGAAGTGATTGCCACAATAGAGAAAATAAATAATTTTCGTGCCCACACTTTATCATTGGTTGCTTTATAACCGGATAAAGCCATGCCCAACCACCAAATACTGACGGCAGAAGCAACTATTAGATATTTATAGCCCGCATATCCAACTAATGTCAGCATTAAGGTTGCAATCATAAATGCCAGAATATAAAGAATGATATGGCGTTTAGCGACTGAGATCCCTTTAATAACGGGTAATACCGGAATATTAGCTGCTTGGTAGTCTTTAAAACGGAAAATAGCAATGGCATAAGAGTGAGGCATCTGCCACAAACTAAAGATAAGTAATAGGATTGCCGCGCCCGCATCAAATTCACCGCTAACGGCACAATAACCGATAACAGGGGGAGCAGAGCCAGATAAACTTCCAATCAGTGTGCCATAAACAGATTTACGCTTCATATAGAGGCTATAAACCCCAACATAAATAATAAAACCAAATACAGCGATAAACATTGCAAGCGGGTTGGCTGCTACATAGAGCAACACAACACCTGCAATACCTAATACTGAGGCATAAATTAGGCTAATTTGAGGGTCAATTAATCCTTTAACTAATGGGCGGTTCTTCGTTCTTTCCATGATACGGTCAATATCACGGTCAATATAGTTGTTAAAAACACAACCAGAAGCAACGACCAGAGACACCCCAAGTAGAGTCGCGACAAATAGGGGATAGTCAATCTCACCTTTGGAGGCGAGAAGAAAACCACCTATTACAGAAATTAAATTTCCAAAAATAATTCCTGGTTTGGTGACTTGTAGGTATTGCTTAATCATAGCGACAACTCTTAATCCATCATCATATTGATGTTCAGGTTGTACATAATCCACAACGAGCCTACGACAACAATGCCGATAATAAGCAGTGTGAACAGGAATGCAACGACGTTCCAGCGCTCTTCTGATGACGTATTCATATGTAAGAAGAAGACTAAATGAACAACAATCTGCACAACAGCCATACCGACAACGGTCCATAGAATAGTTGCTGGTGTCGCGGTTCCTTCCATCACCATCCAAAATGGAATAACGGTGAGGATAACAGACAGAATAAAGCCAATCAGGTAAGACTTCATACTGCCGTGGCTTGCGCCTGAAGGAGAAGTATTTGGATGACTCATTACATCGCTCCCATCAGATAAACTACGGTGAACACACAAATCCAGACAACGTCAAGGAAGTGCCAGAACAGACTTAAACAGCTTAAGCGAGTACGGTTAACTTCTGTTAAGCCACGGCGTGATACTTGGATCATTAGGATCACAATCCAAATTAAACCCGCTGTTACGTGAAGACCATGCGTTGAAACTAATGCAAAGAATGCAGATAAGAATGCACTGCGATCTGGGCCGTAACCTTCTGCGATTAGCTCATGGAATTCGTAAACTTCCATGATGACGAAACCTAAGCCGAATAAGAAAGTAACAAATAACCACAGATTAACTTGGCTAACGCTACCTTTATTCATGCTCAGCATAGCGAAACCAAAAGTGATACTACTAAATAGCAGTAAGAAGGTTTCAACTAAAACAAAAGGTAAGCTAAAAATTTCTTTACCTGAAGGACCATCAGCAATCCCGTTAACAAGCACCGCATAAGTGGCGAATAAGCTGGCAAACAGGATAAGGTCGCTCATTAGGTAGATCCAGAAGCCGAAAACTTTCGTCGCTCCTGCATCGTGATGCCCATGATGCTCATGGGCGTTTGTGTTATTTACAGTTTGAGTAGACATTATTTCACACCTGCTTTTTTCAGTTCTTCATAATGCTTATTCTCGATAGCTTCAATTTCAGGTACTTGGACATAGTAATCCACATCTGTATCAAAGCTCTTCACGATCCAAGTGACAATCATGCCAGCGAAACCAACGATAGCTAACCACCAGATATGCCAGATCATGGCAAAACCAAGGACTAAACTGAATGCTGAAATAATTACACCTGCACCAGTATTTTTAGGCATGTGGATTGGTTCGTATTTGGTTGGGCGTTGATAAGCTGTACCTTTTTCTTTCTGATCCCACCACTCATCACGAGTTTGAACATTAGGCTCAACAGCGAAGTTGTAGAAAGGTGCAGGCGAAGAAATTGACCACTCGAGAGTACGTCCACCCCATGGATCGCCCGTTAAATCACGGTTTTGATCACGGTCACGAATACTCACGTAAATTTGGATAACTTGGCAAGCGATACCGATAGCAATCAGTGCAGCACCCCCAGCGGCAACTAACAGCATTGGGTTAAACTCTGGATTGATATTTTGGCTTAAACGACGAGTCATACCCATAAAGCCAAGAATATACAGTGGCATAAAGGCCATAAAGAAGCCGATAAACCAGAACCAGAATGCACGAATACCCCATTTTTCATTCAGTGTGAAACCGAATGCTTTAGGGAACCAGTAAGTCATACCTGCGAAACAGCCAAATACCACACCACCGATAATAACGTTATGGAAGTGAGCAATTAAGAATAAGCTGTTATGTAAAACAAAGTTAGCACCTGGAACAGCCAGCAGAACTCCGGTCATTCCTCCTACAGAGAAGGTAATTAGAAAACCGATAGTCCATAGCATTGGGCTTTTGTACTCGATACGGCCTTGATACATCGTAAACAGCCAGTTAAAGATCTTAACCCCTGTTGGTATGGCGATGATCATGGTGGCGATACCAAAGAAGGCGTTTACGTTAGCCCCTGAACCCATAGTAAAGAAGTGGTGTAACCAAACGATAAATGACAATACGGTAATAACAACAGTTGCACCGACTAATGAGGTGTAACCAAATAACCGTTTTTTAGAGAATGTTGCCGTGACTTCAGAAAACACACCAAATACAGGCAGAACAAGAATATAAACTTCTGGATGACCCCAAGCCCATACGAGGTTGATGTACATCATCATGTTACCGCCCATATCATTGGTAAAGAAATGCGTACCAAGATAGCGGTCTAATGTTAACAATGTAATCGTAACGGTTAAAATTGGGAATGCAGCAATAATCAGGACGTTAGTACATAAAGCCGCCCAAGAGAATACTGGCATTTTCATCATGCTCATGCCTGGCGCACGCATACGCAGGATAGTCGCGAAGAAGTTAACCCCTGTTAGAAGTGTACCAATACCAGATATCTGTAAACTCCATATCCAGTAATCAACCCCGACTCCAGGGTTATACTCTAAGCCTGAAAGTGGCGGATATGCTAACCAACCTGTTTGTGCGAATTCACCAATGCCTAAAGAAAGGTTGATAAGTACCACACCAACGACAAAGAACCAGAAGCTCAGTGAGTTTAGGAAAGGGAAGGCCACATCACGAGCGCCAATTTGTAAAGGCACTACGAGGTTCATCAGACCAACAACGAAAGGGGTTGCCATGAAGAAAATCATGATAACGCCGTGTGCGGTAAAAATCTGATCATAGTGATGAGGAGGTAAAAAGCCCGCTTCACCAGCTGAAGCTAGTGCTTGTTGGCTTCTCATCATAATGGCATCGGCAAAGCCACGGAACATCATGACCATTGCAACGATGATATACATAATACCAATTTTTTTATGGTCAACACTGGTTAACCATTCGCTCCATAACCACTTCCATTTACGAAAATAAGTTAGTGCGCCAACAACAGCAAGTCCGCCCAGAACGATACCGAGTAAAGTTACTACGATAATAGGTTCATGCAACGGGACTGCATCAAGAGTTAATTTTCCGAACATGCCTTTATTCCTCTGCTCCTGCATGCGCCGCATGGCTCATGTTCATATTCATTGTTGCATCAGCATGTGCTGTCTGATTGCTACTTGTGTGAGCGCCATGACCTGTATGACCAAATTTAGAAATAGTCTCTTGGAATAACATTGGCTTCACGCTTGAATAATAGGTCACTGGATTTTTCTGGCTTGGTTTAGCAAGTTCATTAAATGCAGCAGTAGTATTTAACGTATCTGATGATTGTTTTACTTTCTCAACCCATGCATCAAAACCAGCACGATCAGGCGTTGCTATTGCGGTAAATTTCATATCTGAGAAACCATGCCCACTATAACTTGCTGACATACCTGGATATTCACCTGGTTCATTAGCGATTAGGTGAAGTTTGGTCTGCATTCCAGCCATCGCATAGATTTGACCACCCAAGCGAGGGATAAAGAATGAGTTCATGACTGAGTCAGAAGTGATTTTGAAATTAACAGGTACATTAGCAGGGAAAGCCAATTCATTGACTGTCGCAATACCTTGTTCTGGATAGATAAATAACCATTTCCAATCCATTGAAACAACTTCAATGGTGACCGGTTTTTCTGAGGACTCTAGGGGTTTGTAAGGATCAAGCTCATGGGTTGTTTTCCATGTGATGCTTGCCAAAATCACAATAATGATAATTGGCACGGTCCAAACAACGAGTTCAATTTTATTTGAGTGAGCCCAGTTTGGGCGGTAGGTGGCTTTTGTATTGGATTCGCGGTAGCGATAAGCGAAAACAATCACCATCAGTATCACCGGTATCACAACAATTAACATTAAACCAAGTGCAATAAGGATTAATGTTTTTTGCTCAGCGCCGATAGCGCCTTTGGGATCCATTAACGCCATGTCACAGCCACTTAATAAGAATGCGGCTGCTAATAGCGAGAGTGTCCCAATACTTTTTATGTATTTCATAAGTCTCATCCAACGACCTAAATGACAAAGGTTCTATTGTTGTTTCATCAGTATCAGTAAGGACATTTTACGGTAAGGTTGCCACAGTGTAAACAATTGTAATGGTAAGTGGGTGATTGGTTGTTCTTTTGTGTTAATGTGATCACAAGTAATTAAACTATTAAATAATTGTTAATTTAATTATTGGATATTAACGATAATTTCATAAAGTATCATATTTCTAAAATAAATACATATTTTTACAAATAAAAATGCAATAAAAAATGTAAGAAAACGTATTTTGATTAAAAAAGTGACAGCAAGCAGGTCTGAGGAGAGTTTATGAGCTAAATCCTTTTTATTATGATGTTTAATGTCTTAATTTGCCGGTTATGTGATTTTTAATATTGATAATAGATCATTTGTTGAATATTTATATTCAATGAGGATTTTATTCATTAAATAAGAAAAAAGGATTACAGCGGATAAAAATAGATCCGCTGTAATAAAAATTAACAATTTGCTATCAGAAGTTATATTTCAAGCTATATACAATGCCGTCTTGAAGAAAACTCTCTCCTAGCTTTTTATAAGCATAGCGATATTGAATTCCTGTAGTAATAGATGTTGTCGGATGCCACCAAATGGCTAAAGCGCCATTAATGCCATTTTTACCTCCATTGCCATAACGTTTATGTCGTTGAAATTCCATCTCATGCCAGTTTGTTAGGCTAAATTTTTGATTTTTTATATTAAAATCATATCCAGCAACCCAACCAGCCACATAACCGTTGTTACCTGAATATTTAGATTGATCGACATAATGAAGGGCAATAAAAGGTTTAAACCATAAATTAGCAATTTGAGTGTTATAGCCAAACCCGTAAAGTGTATTTACTTCATGAAAGTTACCACCATATTTTTTACCGGGGAGTGACCATGTACCATAAACATGTCCATATAAATTAAAGTTACTTTTGCCTAAATAAATACGAGCAGTACTTTTAATGGTATAGCGCTGATTATCTCCCGGATGAGTTTCTCTTTTATTAAAGGGATTCTCTAAATCGAAAAAGCCATAAAACTCCCCCCATGAAAAATTAGCAGCACCTTCAAGTTCTAAATAGGCAAAATCATCTTTATGGGAAGTTTTGCCTGTTTTGTGTGTTGTATGTGTTGTCCAATCTAAGTAGTTAATACTTGTGCTTGCAAATCCTCCTAAATAACTTGCCTGAGAAGATAAAGAGAATGTTGTTGCGATGACAAACAAAAATGGTTTTTTGATCATAAATTATCTCGATGTTTCATGGTCGATTATGGTTGCGGTGAATGTTCAGTTTTTCTTTTTTATTGGAATAATAAACTATAAAAATCCATTTTGTAGGAATTTTAGCTCCAAATAAGATCTATTTCTAGAATTTTGATATTAGTTTAAAAAATAGGAAGTTTTGTGTTTTTTTATTTATTTTTTCGAGTTAATAGTAAAAATAAAAAAGGAATCTTTGATAAGAAGAGGAAATTTAAGGAGATAATGATAAAAAATAACACTTAGATGAAAAAGTAATATGAACAGTGCAAAAATACCTCACGACACAAGAATGAAGGGATAGTATCATTAGCTCATATTTGTTTTTACTTTACTTGGAATTTTCATTGTGACCTCATTTGCTGAACTTAACGCCCTTCCTGCAGAACAACTCGCTAACCTTAATGAAATGGGTTATTTAACTATGACTCCAGTTCAAGAAGCCGCTTCACCTGCTATTCTTGCAGGAAAAGACGTCCGTGCTCAGGCAAAAACAGGTAGTGGTAAAACGGCTGCTTTTGGTTTAGGTGTATTACAACATATTGATGCAAAACAATTTAATACCCAGTCATTAATATTATGCCCAACGAGAGAGCTTGCCGATCAAGTTGCAAATGAATTACGTCGCCTTGCTCGTTATTTACCTAATATTAAAGTATTAACGCTATGTGGCGGAGTCCCCTTTAGTATTCAACGTGATTCATTAATTCACGCTGCACATATTATTGTGGCGACACCTGGCAGATTACTTGATCACCTGAAAAAAGAGACTGTCAATTTAGATGATGTAAAAACGTTAGTGCTCGATGAAGCTGATAGAATGCTGGATATGGGATTTTTTGATGATATCAATGATATTATTTCTCGTATGCCAACGGCTCGCCAAACTCTGCTTTTTTCTGCAACATGGCCAAATGAAATCGCTGCAATCAGCCGTAAAATACAGCAAAATCCTATCACTATCGAAATAAATTCAGTTGATGAGCTCCCTGCTGTTGAACAGCAATTTTATGAAATATCTCGTCATGGCAAAATAGGATTGCTACAAAAACTGTTAAGCCGTGAACAACCAGCTTCTTGCGTGGTTTTCTGCAACACAAAAAGAGATTGCCAAGATGTGTATGAGACACTGACAGAAAGCAATCAAAGTGTGCTTGCTTTACATGGCGATATGGAACAAAGGGAACGTGACCAAACTTTAATTCGTTTTTCTAATGGGAGTTGTCGTGTGTTAGTTGCAACGGATGTTGCAGCTCGCGGGCTTGATATTAAAGCGTTAGAAATGGTGATCAATTACGAATTATCATGGGATCCTGAAGTGCATGTTCACCGTATTGGGCGTACAGCAAGGGCGGGTGAGAGTGGATTAGCTATCAGTTTTTGTGCACCGGAAGAAATTCAACGTGCTAATGCCCTAGAAGAAATGCTTCATATGAAGATAAATTGGTTACCTGTTCCTACAGGTCTACAAATTACGCCGCTTGAAGCAACGATGGCAACATTATGTATTGATGGTGGTAAAAAAGCCAAGATGCGTCCAGGTGATATTTTAGGCGCATTAACGGGAGATATGGGTTTTAATGGTGCTGATATTGGTAAAATTATGATTAATCAGACTCATGCTTACGTTGCGGTAAAACAGTCAATTGCTAAGCAAGCTTGGAAGCAACTACAGCAAGGTAAAATTAAAGGTAAATCGGTCAAAGTCAGATTGTTTAGATAATTTAAATAATCAGTAACTGTTTTTACTAATACCAAAATTAATATAAATATGAAAAAGGGCAGCTTAAGCTGTCCTTTTTCATTAATGGCCCCAAATATAACAAAACTAATGTGTTGTTATTCTGAGTGCTAAATAATCTAATATTGTGCCTACAACGAGGCTTATTGCACCAATAACAACACCATATAAAAACAGTGATGAAGCCCAATGGCCTAATAATTCATTATTTATTGATTGAATAAAATCAATGGATTGGGATATTTCCAAACCTGATAATGAATTTGTAATAACCAGAATTAAGCTACAAATAAAGAAGAAAACGGCTAGTATTAAACCATAGAGAGCAAAACGGTATTGTTTTATAAATTGTGTTCTTCTAAGAAATTCGCCTGTTTTTTGTGTGTAAATAAGCGTGTTTTTGGAAATCATCAGCAAAATAAGGCCAGGAACTGAAGCCACGATAGAGAAAAGATAAAACGCCTCCCAGCCATGGCTTTCGACATACCAACCCGCAACAGGGCCTACATAAACACGACCAATGGCGGATAGGGCTGAAAGAAGTGCGAATTGTGTTGCTGAAAAAGAAAGATGACAAAGAGTCATTAAAAGTGCAACGAATGCTGCTGTACCCATTCCTCCACAGATATTCTCAAAAGCAACTACGGCACCCATGCTATAAATGTTTTGTTCTGAGATAGCGAGATACCAATAGCCAATATTTGAGCCACCTTGCATTATTCCAAAAATCATCAGTGCTTTAAATAAGCTCCAACGACGCATTAATAAGCCACCTAATAAGGCACCGATAATCGTGGCAGCAAGTCCTAATGTTTTGTTGACTAAACCAACTTCTCCAGCATCAAAGCCAGCGCCACGAATAAGAAATGTGGTACTTAAACTCAGAGCAAAAGCATCGCCCATTTTATATAGGACAATGAGGAGTAAAATAAGCCAAGCATTATTACGAGAGAAGAATTCAGCTAAGGGTTCAATTACGGCTTCATAGAGTGTTCGAGGGGGTTTTACCGCGGTTTCTGGCTCTTGGGCGAGTAGTGTGGCAATCATACCAATTCCCATTAAAGCAGCCATTAACCAATACATATTCTGCCAGCCAATATATTTATCAGCAAGCCAAAGTGCCATCCCACCAGAAACAAGCATTGCAATGCGATAGCCTAATACAGAAACTGCCGCCCCAGTACCACGTTCATCAGCCTTTAAAATATCTGTTTTATAAGCATCGAAGACAATATCTTGTGAAGCTGAACAAAAAGCGACAATAACGGCTAAAGAAGCAAGCCACCATAGATGATCATTAGGGTTTAAAAACCCCATACCTGCAATACCTATTACCAACCCTATTTGGGTAAGTAACATCCACCCTCGACGACGCCCAAGAAAAGAAGGCGTATAGCGATCCATAAAGGGTGACCAGAGGAATTTAAATACATAAGCTTGCCCCACCAATGAGAAGAAACCAATGGTTTTTAAATCAATGTTTTCTACTGTCATCCATGCTTGTAATGTACCAGCGGTTAATGCAAGTGGTAATCCAGAAGTAAAGCCAAGTAACAGTAAAATAAATGATTTGTACCAAGTGGTTTGTTTGAAGGCAGGCTGAACCATGCAAGAATTCCTTTCGACGACCTGTTTAAGATAACAGGTCGTTTATTCTAATAAATTAACGGGCGTTAGATTTGATAAATTGACTGACTGAAGCGTCTTTTGCCATATCGCTAACGAGCTCACTTAAGACATTATTAATCGCAGCCGCAATTTTCTCATTAGTGGCACCAAATGGTCCCTGAACATTGTAGCTAGTGCGGAATGTTTTGGTATTTGAACTGCCATTTGGCAAGGTGACAATAACTGAGATATCTGCTTTCGCACTGATATTATGGCGAACACTTCCTTCACCTACATCTGCGTTGAGTTTATTGATAACAATGATCACATCAGCGCTAGCAGGAGAACCTACCATAAAACCACGGGCTGTCATTTGTTTTTGCAATACTTCTTGCATTAAAAATGCAATATCACGAGTTGGAACAAGTACTTCTAGTTTTCCATTACGGTTAATTTCCGCTAGGTTTTTAGATGTACGTTTGTCTTGGCTTGAAATATTCAGTGAAATTGGGCGCATGGTTGGATCGGCCGCAGGAACTGACATTACAGGCTCAATAGAGAGTTTGTTACTAGGAGTTGCACAACCTGAAAGTAGTGTTAATGCAAAAACAGCACAGAGTAAATTTTTAATCATGAGGTAATCTCGGTTAAATATGTCTGTTGTGTTAACAAGTAGAATAGGTTTCAAACTTTAGCCTATCATACCACTGCTAATAGGTTGCTAATATCCTTTTAACGAACGAAATTATCTGATTTTATCAATTGATTTTATTTCAATTTAACCTCATTTTTGCTCATAAATTTAACAATATTCGGTCAATGGTTTTACTCAAGATGAAAAATAAGCGATTATCATCAGCAAAATAAAAAAGAATGAGTTCATCATTTTGTATTGATAAAGACTTAATCAATATAATCTGGTCGACTTATTTTTTGTTCGCCATGATATAAAGGCAGAGTATTAGGGGCAGAAATGATCCGTGATGATATTGAGAATAAGCTGATTTCACGCTTTTCACCGCATTTTTTACAAGTAATAAACGAAAGCCACCGCCATAATGTGCCTGAAGGCTCTGAAAGTCACTTTAAAGTCATTATTGTTAGTGATGAATTTAATGACAAGCGCAGTGTTTCACGCCATCGTGATGTGTATCAAACCTTAGCTCATGAAATGGAAAATGGTGTTCATGCTCTCGCATTGCATACTTTTACGTTGAGTGAATGGAATGAACAACAGGATAAAGCATTACGCTCTCCTGGATGTCGTGGTGGTAGCCAAGAAGATTAACAATGTTATCGTTAATCGTGAATAAATAGATCTAAGATGCGTATTTTTTGTTCTTTATAGAGGGAAAAAGGGGCGACTTACTCGATTTTATGAAAAAATTGAGGAATAAAACGGCTCTTTCTCGACTCAACCCCTCTAGATCGTTATAATGTCGCGTCTAATTTTCAGTAAGGTTTCGGGATGCTTCTGATATCAGGGATCCTCGTTTTTTTAAATGTGGCGGCCCCGGTTCTGAAAGGAAAATAAATCTAAATATGTCAATGTCATATTAGTTTCCTTTAAAGTAGACCGAGCACTAAAACTTATTTTGAGGTAACAAGATGCAAGTTTCTGTTGAAACGACTCAAGGCCTAGGGCGTCGTGTCACAATCACCGTACCAGCCGCTGATATCCAAACTGCTGTAGACAGTGAACTGAAAAAAGCTGCTAAGACTGTTCGCATTGATGGTTTCCGTAAAGGTCACGTCCCAATGTCTATGGTTAAACAGCGTTACGGTATGTCTGTACTGAATGATGTTCTTGGTGATTTAATGTCGCGTAATTTCATTAACGCTATCATCGAAAACAAAGTAAACCCAGTTGGCGCGCCTGACTACAAACCAGAGCAATACAAAGAAGGTGAAGACTTTGTTTACTCTGTAGAATTCGAAGTTTTCCCAGAAATCGAACTGAAAGGTCTGGAAAGCATTGAAGTTGTAAAACCAGTTGTCACAGTTAAAGACGAAGACGTTGATAACATGTTAGAAACACTGCGTAAGCAACAAGCAGAGTGGAAAGACAAAGACGGCGAAGTTGCAGCAGAAGATCGCGTAACTGTTGATTTCAACGGTTCTATTGACGGTGAAGAATTCGAAGGCGGAAAAGCTGAAGATTTCGTACTGGCAATGGGCCAAGGTCGTATGATCCCAGGTTTTGAAGAAGGCGTTATCGGTCATAAAGCTGGTGAAGAATTCACAATTGATGTGACTTTCCCAGAAGATTACCACGCTGAAAACCTGAAAGGTAAAAAAGCTCAATTCGCTATCAACCTGAAAAAAGTTGAAGAGCGTGAACTGCCAGAATTAACTGAAGAGTTCATCAAGCGTTTTGGTATTGCTGATGGTTCTGTTGATGGTTTGCGTGCAGAAGTACGTAAAAACATGGAACGTGAACTGAAAAATGCAATCCGTACTCGTGTTAAAACACAAGTTATTGATGGCTTAGTTAAAGCAAACGAAGTTGACGTACCTGCAGCCGCTGTAGACAGCGAAATTGAAGTTCTGCAACGTCAAGCAGCTCAACGCTTTGGTGGCGACGAGAAACAAGCTCTGCAATTACCACGTGAATTGTTCGAAGAACAAGCTAAACGTCGCGTAATCGTTGGATTATTGTTAGGTGAAGTGATCAATAGTAATGAACTGAAAGCAGAAGACGAGCGTGTTAATACACTGATCGACGAAATGGCTTCAGCTTACGAAGATCCATCAGAAGTTGTTGAGTTCTACAACAAGAACGAACAGCTTATGAATAACATCCGTAATCTTGCATTAGAAGAGCAAGCGGTAGAAAAAATCTTAGCAAATGCTAAAGTAACTGAAAAAGAGACTAACTTCACTGAACTGATGAATGAAGTTCAAATGGGTTAATTCTTAACCGCGATATCGGTTTTAAGCAAAAACCCGTGGTTTTTACCACGGGTTTTTTTCAGTTTGTATATATTTATCAAAATTAGCCTTGAAATCTGAGCGATTATCTCCAGATAATTCTATATTCTCTTTATCACTCCTCGCGAGGCGCCTTGAATGTCTTGTGAGAGATTAGATCATTAGAAATGGTCATGATCAATTATCTCAAGTAAAATTGTTGTCATTGGCACCAATAAGAATGCAATAGGAGACAGACATGTCATTTAACGACACACAGGAACAATTCGCACCTAATATGGCTCTGGTGCCGATGGTTATAGAGCAAACTTCGCGAGGAGAGCGTTCTTACGACATTTATTCACGTTTATTAAAAGAACGTATCATTTTCCTGACTGGCCAAGTTGAAGATCACATGGCTAATCTGATCGTCGCTCAAATGCTATTTTTAGAAGCAGAAAACCCAGAAAAAGACATCAATCTATATATCAATTCACCAGGTGGTGTAATTACTGCGGGTATGTCCATTTATGACACCATGCAGTATATCAAAGCTGATGTCAGCACGATTTGTATGGGACAAGCGTGTTCAATGGGCGCTTTCTTATTATCAGCGGGTGCAAAGGGTAAACGTATTTGCTTGCCTAACTCTCGTGTGATGATCCACCAACCATTAGGCGGTTACCAAGGTCAGGCGACAGATATTCAAATTCATGCACAAGAAATTTTGAAAGTAAAATCGCGTATGAATGAATTAATGGCTCAGCATACGGGTAAATCTATTGAAGAAATAGAAAGAGACACTGAGCGTGATCGTTTCTTATCCGCTAACGAAGCGTTAGAATACGGATTAGTGGATAAAGTCTATACACAACGTAGTTAATTACAGCGAGTTGTAATAGCAACTGAATTAACATGTTTCCTTTGTTATAGAATTAGGCAAAGGAAACTGCCATTAATATCTCTATGTAAAAAGTCTTTCTTCTTCTTATCAATCAATAAGAAGAATAACTAAGTGAGGTTGACTGATGACAGATAAGCGCAAAGATAGCTCAGGGAAGCTTCTGTATTGCTCTTTCTGCGGTAAAAGCCAGCATGAAGTGAAGAAATTGATCGCTGGCCCGTCGGTTTATATTTGTGATGAATGTGTTGATCTTTGTGTCGATATCATTCGTGAAGAAATAAAAGAACTGGCGCCTCATCATGAACGCAGTGAATTGCCAACGCCACATGAAATTCGTAAGCACCTTGATGACTATGTTATCGGTCAAGAATTGGCTAAAAAAGTTCTGGCTGTTGCCGTTTATAATCACTATAAACGCCTGCGTAATGGCGATAAAGCCAATGGTGTTGAGCTAGGAAAAAGTAATATTTTGCTGATTGGGCCCACAGGTAGTGGTAAAACGCTATTAGCAGAAACATTAGCACGCTACCTTGATGTTCCTTTTACTATGGCAGATGCCACAACGCTGACAGAAGCGGGTTATGTGGGTGAAGATGTTGAAAACATTATTCAAAAACTGCTACAAAAATGTGATTACGATGTGCAAAAAGCACAACGTGGTATTGTTTATATTGATGAAATTGACAAGATCACTCGTAAATCTGAAAACCCATCAATTACACGCGATGTGTCTGGTGAAGGTGTACAGCAAGCATTATTGAAACTAGTTGAAGGAACGGTGGCTTCGGTTCCTCCTCAAGGTGGACGTAAGCACCCACAACAAGAATTTTTACAGGTTGATACCTCTAAAATCCTCTTTATTTGTGGTGGTGCATTTGCTGGCCTTGATAAAGTTGTTGCACAACGTTTAAATACACACTCTGGTATTGGTTTTGGTGCAGAAGTCAAAAGCCAAAAAGAAAAAGCCAGCGAAGGTGAATTATTAGCTCAAGTTGAACCAGAAGATCTGATTAAATTTGGACTTATTCCCGAATTTATTGGACGTTTACCTGTTGTTGCGACATTAGGTGAGTTAAACGAAGATGCACTGATCCAAATCTTACAAGAACCTAAAAATGCACTGACAAAACAATATCAGGCATTATTTAAGTTAGAGGGTGTGGATTTAGAATTCCGTAAAGAAGCGCTGACTGCAATCGCAAAAAAAGCCATGGTACGTAAAACAGGTGCTCGTGGTTTACGCTCAATTGTTGAAGCTGCATTACTTGATACGATGTATGACCTTCCTTCATTTGAAAATGCAGAGAAAGTTGTTATTGATGAAGGTGTCATCAATGGAAAATCTGAGCCGTTGATTATTTATAGCCAACCAGAAAACCAAGCATCAGGTGAATAATGCATCGTAATTTGGCAATGTCTCTTATCTGACATTATCTGTAATTTTCTCTTAAATAGACGAGAAATTTAAGATAAAGCGCGCCAACGCAATAAAAATGAGGGAATTTTCCCTCATTTTGTTTTTTTAATGGGTAAGGCTATTGAATGTCAGAAAAGTGCCCTTATATATTTTGACAATCCGTGGAATTAATTTTATTTGGTGACATGCGAATAAAATTACCTGTAAAAGCGTTAAGCTAAAAACGAAGAGAGAGCTCTATGAATCCTGAGCGTCCAGAACGTATTGAAATACCTGTATTGCCATTACGTGATGTCGTTGTATATCCGCATATGGTGATCCCGTTGTTCGTTGGTCGTGAAAAATCTATTCATTGCTTAGAAGCAGCGATGAACGACAACAAACAAATTATGCTGGTTGCGCAGAAAGATGCATCTACTGACGAACCAGGTGTTAATGATCTTTTTTCTGTCGGTACAGTTGCCTCTGTTTTACAGATGCTAAAATTACCTGATGGAACAGTAAAAGTCCTTGTTGAAGGTATTCGTCGTGCCAAAATTACGATGTTATCTGACAATGGTGAGTACTTTCAGGCGAAAGCAGAATACCTTGAAACGCCAGCTGTTGATGAGCGTGAACAAGAAGTCTTAAATCGTACAACGATTAATCAGTTTGAAGGTTATATCAAACTGAATAAAAAAATTCCGCCAGAAGTATTGGCCTCATTACATGCTATCGAAGAATCAGCAAAATTAGCAGATACCATTGCTTCTCATATGCCGCTGAAACTGAAAGATAAGCAAGCTGTACTTGAAATGTCTGATGTGACTGAACGCCTAGAATACTTAATGGCGATGATGGAATCAGAAATCGATCTGCTACAAGTCGAAAAACGCATTCGTAACCGTGTTAAAAAGCAGATGGAAAAAAGTCAGCGAGAGTATTATCTCAATGAACAAATGAAAGCTATTCAAAAAGAGTTAGGTGAGATGGATGATGCACCTGATGAAATGGAATCGCTGAAACGTAAAATCGATGCTGCAAAAATGCCAAAAGAGGCAAAAGAAAAGACAGAAGCAGAACTTCAGAAATTAAAAATGATGTCGCCAATGTCAGCAGAAGCTACGGTTGTACGTAGTTATATCGATTGGATGGTTCAAGTTCCTTGGAATAGTCGTAGCAAAGTTAAAAAAGACTTAGTGAAAGCGCAAGAAGTGCTTGATACTGACCATTATGGTTTAGAACGAGTTAAAGAGCGTATCCTTGAATATCTCGCGGTACAGTCTCGAGTTAGCAAAATTAAAGGGCCAATTCTGTGCTTAGTAGGGCCTCCTGGTGTGGGTAAAACCTCTCTGGGCCAATCTATTGCTAAAGCAACAGGTCGTAAATATGTTCGTATGGCGTTAGGTGGTGTACGTGATGAAGCCGAAATCCGTGGTCACCGTCGTACATATATTGGTTCTATGCCAGGTAAATTAATTCAGAAAATGGCAAAAGTTGGTGTAAAAAACCCACTTTTCCTATTAGATGAAATTGATAAGATGTCATCAGACATGCGAGGTGATCCAGCATCTGCACTGCTAGAGGTGTTAGATCCAGAACAAAATATCGCATTTAACGACCATTATTTGGAAGTTGATTACGATCTGTCTGATGTTATGTTTGTGGCGACATCTAACTCCATGAATATACCGGCACCGCTGTTAGATCGTATGGAAGTTATTCGTTTATCGGGTTATACCGAAGATGAAAAGCTGAACATCGCTAAACAGCACTTGTTACCAAAACAGATTGAACGTAATGCATTAAAACCAAGTGAGCTGACAATCCATGACAGCGCCATTATGGGTATTATTCGTTATTACACTCGTGAAGCAGGTGTACGTAGTTTAGAGCGCGAAATTTCTAAATTATGCCGTAAAGCAGTGAAACAACTGCTGATGGATAGCACAATCAAACATATTGAGATTAACGAAGATAATCTCAAAGACTATTTAGGTGTTCGTAAAGTGGACTACGGTCGTGCTGATACTGAAAACCGAGTAGGTATGGTAACAGGACTTGCATGGACAGAAGTTGGTGGTGATCTACTAACAATTGAAACAGCGAGTGTCCCAGGTAAAGGTAAGCTAACATTCACCGGCTCTTTAGGTGAAGTTATGCAAGAATCTATCCAAGCAGCAATGATGGTTGTTCGTGCTCGTGCGGATAAGCTGGGTATCAATAGCGATTTCTATGAAAAACGTGACATGCACGTACACGTTCCTGAAGGTGCGACACCAAAAGATGGTCCAAGTGCGGGTATTGCAATGTGTACCGCATTGGTATCAAGCTTAACAGGTAACCCTGTTCGTTCTGATGTTGCTATGACGGGTGAAATTACGTTACGCGGACAAGTATTGCCAATTGGCGGACTGAAAGAAAAGTTACTTGCTGCACATCGTGGTGGAATTAAGACTGTTCTTATCCCAGATGAAAATAAACGTGATTTAGAAGAAATTCCTGAAAATATTGTTGCTGACCTGGATATTCACCCGGTGAAAACAATTGAGGAAGTTTTATCGTTAGCCCTACAAAACTCGCCGTTTGGCATGGAAATTGTGACAGATAAATCGCACTAAAAAGTGATGCTAGTCATGAATTATAGCTAAAAAAAAGGCTGGATAAGTAATAAAAGCTTGCCAGCCTTTTTTTGTGTCGCTAATTTAATGGGGATTTTAATTAATAATGCTGTTTTATCGGTCTTGCTATATCTAAAAAGGCTTGATATAACGACGTTTGCAAAATTTGCCATTAATGGTGAAAAATAACGCATAAAATTATGGGGATGAAAGCGTGAATAAAACTCAACTGATCGACAAAATTGCTGCAAATGCAGATATCTCAAAAGCGGCAGCAGGTCGTGTTGTAGATGCTCTGGTTGCTTCTATCACTGAATCTTTACAAAAAGGTGATGATGTAGCATTAGTAGGTTTCGGTACTTTTACTGTACGTGACCGTGCAGCTCGTACTGGCCGTAACCCACAAACTGGTAAAGAAATTCAAATTGAAGCTGCAAAAGTTCCTGCATTCCGTGCGGGTAAAGGCTTAAAAGACGCAGTTAATCAATAATAGTTGAACGAAATTTCTGCCAAAGAGTTATTAACTTAACGTTATGGATAAACAGAAAACGACTCAATTAAAAAATGAAGCGCATCTTTTTGAGATGCGCTTTTCTTTTTTTAGATGTTAAATCACGATTAAACCTTGAATTCTCTGGCGATAAGACGTGAAACTAAAGTAGTCATTTGATAGAATGTCGCGTTGTTCTATAACTGAAATAGACAACAATGAAGGATTCAGTGATGAGTTAAATCAATGAATCAAATAATGCTGTTTAGTTTTCTTAGTGATAGAAAGTGCGTGTTTAAGACTGCACATTGAATACGGGACTGGCTGTTTTTAATGATTGTCGCGTGTCGCGATATTTTGATATTAAGCCAGCATGGGCATATTATCTTTTCGCTGTGCTCAAAATAGTCGTGTAACACTCATAAAAATAATTTTTATTTCACCAAACGGAGCCTCGTCTCGTTATGATGGACAACATTCGTTCAACTGCTAATAATCCATTTATCAAGATATTATTAGCTGTGATCATCCTCTCTTTCGTCCTAACTGGTATGGGCGGATATCTCTTTAGTTCTGGCGTTAATGATGCTGCGGAAGTTAACGGATATAAAATTAGCCGTTCTCAATTAGAGCAAGCTTACCAGCAACGTCGCGCTCAGTTACAACAAGATATGGGTGAAAACTTTGCTGCTCTTGCTTCATCAGAAGAAGGTCAGAAACTGATCCGCCAACAATCACTTGATTTACTTATTAATCAAGCCTTACTTGATCAATTTGCACAAAATCTTGGTATTTCAGCGGGCGATCAACAAATTAGAGATGCAATTTTTGCGCTTCCTTACTTTCAAACTAATGGCAAATTTGACAATAAAAAATACGTCGATTTATTGAAAGGCAATAATATTGATGCTGATGCATTTGCAGAAGGTATTCGCCAAAATCTTATCAATCAGCAATTAAGATTCTCTATCCAAAGCACTGATTTTGCCTTAGAGAGCGAAGTTAAAGAATTTGCAGGACTGATGCTGCAAAGTCGTAACGTACGCTTAGCGTCATTAGATATTCAGCCATTCCTTGAAAAAGAAACGGCGTCAGACGATGAAGTGAAGGCGTTCTATGAACAAAATAACCAAATGTTTATCGCACCAGAGCAATTTAAAGTCAGTTATATTCAATTAAATGCTCAAAAAGATCTTAATAGCATTAATATTACCGATGATGAAGCAAAAGCGTATTACGACAACAATATCGATGAATTTACAGCTGCGGGACAGAAACAATACAGCATCTTAGTGTTAGCTGATGAAGCTGCGGCGAAAGCAGCAGCAGAAGAACTGAAAAAAGGTGCAGACTTCGTTACGTTAGTCAAAGAAAAATCAGTTGATACTTTCTCTGCAAAACAAAATGGTTCTTTAGGTTGGATAACCATCGGGCAAGAATTACCCGAACTGGCTAATGCGAGTTTGACAGAAAAAGGCCAACTTTCTGCACCTGTTAAAATCAGCAATGGTTACGCAATTTTCCGCCTTGATGATATTAAACAATCTGTTGTAAAACCGTTTGACGAAGTGAAAACAGATTTACTGGCAAAAATGCGCGAAAACAAAGCTATCGATGATTTCTTTGCATTGCAACAACGCGTGAGTCAGGCAGCCTCTAATGATAACGACACATTAGCACCCGCAGCTAAAGCGGGTAATGTGACGGTTGTTGATACAGATTGGTTTGATGAAAATACCGTACCAGCACCATTAAATAATGAAAAACTGACCCAATTAATTTTTGGTGGCTCATTAGTTGATGAAAATGGCCCTACGGGCATGAATTCAGATATGGTGACGTTAGGCAATGACAGTGCATTTGTCGTGCGTGTAGAGGGTTATAAGCCTTCTGCAAGCCTACCGTTAGATAAAGTTCGTGATCAAGTTGTTATGCTCGTTAAACAGCAAAAAGCATCGCAAGCAATGAATACACAAGCGCAGAAAATTTTAGCTGCATTAAAAGAAGGCAAAGGTGATGAAGCACTAAAAGCGGCTAACCTTTCTTTTGGTAATGTGGAAAGCATTGTTCATTCATCTGCGACAGATGCAGTTCAAACCGCTATTTTTGCTATGCCTAAGCCTGCTGACGGCAAAAAAGAATATGGTATGACTAATGTGCCAGGCACTAAGGTTGTCTTTATTCAATTAGATAGCGTGACTGATGGCAAACCAACATCAGAGCAATTAGAGTTTATGGCTAACCTCTATCGTGCGCAGATGGGCGAAGAAGCTTTACAACTGATTTTACGTGATTTAAAAGACAACGCTAAAATTGAGATTTTCGACAAAGATTATCAATAAGTTATCTTTAAATCTTAATAGAAACCCAGCTTAGGCTGGGTTTTTTTATGGGTATCAAATATTGATATTGAGAGTTTATATCTATTTTTTCTTAAAAAAGAATATTTGAGAGTAATCCCGATAATTTTTTTGTAACTCAGCTTTTGTTCATTTTATTTTTCCTATTCTCTCGACATTTTATTTTTATGTAATTGCAGGTTTATTAATATCTTGTCATTATTTTTTTGCATTCAGAAAACACTGTTTGCTATTGAATTTAAAGTTATTTTATAAAAGGAAATTATGATTATGACGATGGATAAAAAAGTGTTATCAGGATTTATGGCTTCAATCTGCCTTGCTTTAGGACTAGGACTTTCACCGCTTTCTTATGCAGAAGAAACACCTGTTTCAACCCCCTCGATTTCTATTGAAACGAGCACATCTGTTGATAAAAATGCAAAAGAAGTAAAATAAAATGTAGGAGATAAGGTTGATTTAAATACAGCAACGGTTGATGAGTTAATGGGGCTTAAAGGTATTGGTAAAGCAAAAGCTCAAGCTATTATTGATTACCGTGAACAATTGGGTCGATTTACCTCTATTGAACAACTTGAAAAAGTATTTGGTATAGGGATGAAATTAGTCGAACAAAATCGTGATTTTATCGTCATAAACTAATGAGCTAACTTGCATTTTATATTGCATGTAGTTCGTTTACTGAAAAGACAAATATTGTTTTAATAACGTGTGTTTCTCTTTGTAATTAAGAGAAACACATTTCCATTGAATTGATTCGTTAAATGGAGTGAACGATAAAAAAGCTAAATTGAGATATTACTAAATTTATTTTTTTGACTATATTTATTGTATCGCAAAAAAAACGTTATCAAGATTTTTAATATAATAATCAAGAGGTAATGGATTTATATGAGTACATTAATTAAAGTTTATGGTTTTCATTTGGATGTTTTTGAGCATGTGAATAATGCACGTTACCTTGAGTTTTTAGAACAAGCCCGATGGGATTGGATTGAACAACATTTAGATTTTGCTTGGTTTAAGCGTAATGGTTTGGCGTTAGTAGTCGCTAATATCAATATTAATTATCGCTTACCAGCAAGTCTTGGTGATGAGTTAATTATTGACTGTGAAGTTGCTGAAGTTGGGATTAAAAGTGGTGTATTGTCTCAAAAGATAGTCAGAAAAAAAGATGGTGCGCTTATTTCTGATGCATTAATCACTTTTGTTCTTGTAGATATTAATACTAAAAAAGCACTGACCTTAACGGATCAATTAAGAGAAAAACTAGAGTATGTACGTCAAGCATCATAATCTAGAGTGATTTCACATTATAAAATAAATAAGGGTAATTCAACCAAGATGAGTTAACTTAACGTAATTTAAGGTAGTGATAATGCATGAGTGGTTATCACTGCCTAAGCTAACAAGTTGCAGTGATAACTATCAGTGGACGATATTACAGTAACTATTTTAATCCTACTTTCTGTTTCATTGCCTGCATGATTTGCTTTTTATCAGCTAAATAAGTGTTTAATCCGCGTTGTCTTAAATGGCAAGCGGCACATTCACCACAGCCATCACCTTGAACACCGTTATAGCAGGTTAAGGTTTCATGGCGAACAAAATCTAATTTTTGGTAATAATCTGCTAATGCCCAAGTTTCAGCTTTATCTAGCCACATTAATGGAGTGATGAATTTAATATCTCGCGCAATACCTAAATTGACTGCATGATTTAGTGCTTTGACAAATTCATCACGACAATCAGGATAGCCAGAAAAATCAGTCTCACAAACTCCTGTAATGACACTTTCAGCCCCAATTTGGTAAGCATAAATAGCTGCTAAAGTGAGGAAAAGAATATTTCTACCCGGTACAAAGGTACTTGGAATATCACTTTCTTCACTTTCTTTGAAATCAGGAACAGGTATATTGTCGCGAGTTAAACTACTGATAGCGAGTTCATTGAGTAAATTTACATCCAAAACCTTATGCGCAGTTGCTCCCAGTAATTGACTTACTTTTTGTGCTACCTCAATTTCTTCTTTATGACGTTGCCCATAATTAAATGTGATGCAATGTACTTCATCGTACTTTTCTTTTGCTTGAATAAGGCATGTTGTCGAATCTTGCCCACCACTGAAGACAACGACCGTTTTTTTCATCGGAATACTCCTGAAAATCGAATTTACATAAGGATTAGTACGCATAAAAGTACATATATTATGACAATTTATTACCGATTTATCATTAGATGATTACTCTTATACTAAGGGGCAGGTTATCATTATTTTTTGTAGGGGCATATTTTGAAGGAGTATCTATGTTAGATAAGATTGACCGTAAATTATTAGCGCTATTACAGGAAGATTCAAGCCTCTCACTGAATACTTTGGCTGAGGCTGTTAACCTAACCTCAACACCTTGCTGGAAACGATTGAAACGACTCGAGGATGACGGTTATATTCGTAAACGAGTTGCCCTACTTGATAGCGAAAAAATTGGGCTAGGTCTAACAGTTATTGTTATGATTAGAACACAGCAACATAATAGCGAATGGTACGAACAGTTTGTTTCATTTGTTAAGCAAATGCCAGAAGTACTGACATTCTATCGAATGGCGGGTGAGTGTGATTATCTAATGCATGTTGAAGTGGTAGACATGAAAAGTTACGACTTGTTTTATAAGCGTATGGTTAATGGTGTACCAGGTCTTATTGACGTAACTTCTAACTTCGCAATGGAAAAAATTAAATACACAACGGCAATGCCGATACCTGAATAAGGTTCATCTTTACCAACTGGCACTTTTATTTTTTGTATAACCTTAGGATTTAAGGCGTGGCTCTATTTTCACAGCTCAGTTGGTATTTTCTTAGTGAATGGCGTCGTTATGTCGGTGCCATTTTCTTATTGATGGTTATCGCAGTATTACAGGTGATCCCTCCTAAAATTGTAGGGATCATTGTGGATGGTGTTGATAATCATAGTCTATCGTTTAGCCAAGTAATGAATTGGGTTGGTGTGATGGTGTTAATTGCCCTCGCAGTTTATCTTTTACGTTATTTTTGGCGACTTTGGTTATTTGGTGCTTCTTATCAATTAGCCGTAAAACTGCGAATGCAGATTTATCAACAGCTTAATCAGCAATCCTCTTCTTTTTATCATCGTTATCGTACTGGCGATTTGATCGCTCGTACCACGAATGACGTTGATAAAGTCGTTTTTGCGGCTGGAGAAGGCGTTCTAACTTTAGTTGATTCAATGGTGATGGGACTTGCTGTACTTGTGATGATGAGTATCCAGTTAAGTTGGGAACTAACACTAATTTCACTATTACCTATGCCACTAATGGCCATTTTGATTAAACGTTATGGTGATAAGTTACATAGCCGTTTTAAAACCGCGCAGGCACTTTTTTCGTCACTGAATAACCAAGCACAAGAAAGTCTGAGCAGTATTCGCATGATCAAATCATTCGGGCTTGAACAACAGCATGCTTCTCGTTTCGATGATGTTGCAAAAGAAACTGGGCGTCAAAATATGCGTGTTGCAAGAATTGATGCTTTGTTTGATCCCACTATTTTTATGGCGATCGGTTTTGCTAATTTGTTCGCAGTTGCTGGTGGGAGCTATCTGGTACTCAATGACAAAATGACATTAGGTGAATTAACTAGTTTTGTTATGTATTTAGGTCAAATGATTTGGCCTATGTTAGCGCTGGCATGGATGTTTAATATTGTTGAACGTGGTAGTGCTGCCTACAGCCGAATTAATAGCTTATTGAATGAAAAACTCGATATGATTGATGGTGATTTATCACCGAAACAAGGTCGAGGGGTATTATCTGTTGATATCGACCGCTTTCAGTATCCTGAACAAACAACAGATGTGCTTAAAAATATTCATTTCACCTTATCTCCCGGCGATATGTTGGGAATTTGCGGAATGACTGGTAGTGGGAAAAGTACGCTACTCACCGTTATCCAACGACTTTACGATGTAACTGAAGGTGAAATTTGTTTTCAATCCATACCTATTTACCAATTAAAACTCGATGAGTGGCGAGCGCGTTTAGCTGTAGTTAATCAAACACCTTTTTTATTTTCAGATACCATTGCCGGAAACATCGCATTAGGACGTCCTAATGCAACTAAAGATGAAATTGAAGCGGTAGCTAAACTGGCAAATATTCATGATGATATTCTGCGTTTACCTGAAGGGTATCAAACGCAGGTAGGTGAAAAAGGTGTGATGCTATCTGGTGGGCAAAAACAGCGTATTTCTATTGCGCGAGCGCTACTATTAGATGCGGAAATTTTGTTATTAGATGACGCATTATCTGCCGTTGATGGACAAACTGAATATCAAATTTTACAAAATTTGTCACAATGGCGAAAAGATAGAACGTTGATTATCAGTGCACATCGTTTATCTGCTTTGGTTGGTGCTACTAATATCCTAGTGTTAAAACAAGGCGAAATTGTAGAACAAGGTACGCATCAACAATTAATTTCAATACCTGGTTGGTATCAAGATATGTACCATTATCAGCAATTAGAGGCCGCGCTGGATGACGATCAGTAAAAATAAATCCGTTAAAGCGCTATTCCCTGCATTAAAGCGTCTTTTAACTTATGGTAAAACCTATCGCAAACCTATGACATGGGGCGTCATTATGTTGTGGGTAGCTGCAGTTGCAGAGGTGGGTGGCCCATTAATTGTGGGTTATTTCATTGATAAAAAAGTGGCTACGAATAATGTTGAATTAACATCTTCATTAGGTTTGGCATTGGCATTTATTCTTTTACAAATAATTGCAGCGACACTTCATTATTATCAGGCAATTGTGTTTAACCATGCGGCTGTTGGGGTTGTACAACAATTACGCACAGATGTGATGAGCGCTGCACTAAAACAACCATTAAGTGCTTTTGATAATCAACCGGTAGGTCAATTAATTTCTCGTGTAACGAATGATACCGAAACAATTAAAGATTTGTTTGTTAACGTCTTACCGACATTGTTTCGTGCCATTGCGTTAGTGGTTGTTATGTTAATTGCCATGTTCTTATTAGAGTGGCAAATGGCATTGGTAGCGATGACTATCTTCCCAGCTGTTATTGGTGTGATGATGCTATATCAGCGACTCAGTACACCGATAGTCCGCAATGTACGCCATTTTCTTGCCAATATTAATGATGGTTTCCATGAAGTTATCAATGGAATGTCTGTGATCCAGCAATTTAGGCAACAAGCTCGATTTGGTCAAAGAATGTCAGATGATAGCTGGCAGCATTATCAGGCCCGTATGAAAGCATTAAAACTTGATGGGCTGTTATTGCGTCCTTTGCTAAGCATGCTCTCTGCGTTGGTTTTGTGTGGCTTATTGATGCTATTTGGCTATCAAGGTAGTGCGGTTATCGGTGTTGGGGTGATTTATGCGTTTATTAGTTATTTGGGGCGATTAAATGAACCGTTAATCACATTGACATCGCAACAGTCCATTTTGCAACAAGCGGTTGTTTCAGGTGAACGTGTTTTTGAATTGATGGATGCACCTTCACAACATTATGGCTCATCATCACATATCATTACTCAAGGTAATATTGATGTTAATTCCTTATGGTTTGCCTATCGTGATGAACAATGGGTATTAAAGGATATCAACTTAGCTATTCCTGCTCGTCATTTTGTGGCATTTGTTGGACATACTGGGAGCGGTAAAAGTACGTTAGCAAGTCTGTTGATGGGAAATTACCCTTGGCAAAAAGGGAATGTTTATTTAGATGAGCAACCTTTAGAGGATTACTCGCATTATGCGTTGCGCAGTGGTATTGCTATGGTGCAACAAGATCCAGTTTTATTATCAGGTTCGTTGTATGACAACATTGCATTAGGGCGAGAATGTGATGAATCACATTTATGGCAGGTGTTAGAAACAGTACAACTTGATCAATGGGCTAAAGCATTACCAGAAGAATTACAAACAGAACTTGGCGAACAAGGTAGTCGCTTATCTGCGGGGCAAAAACAGTTACTTGCATTAGCGCGTGTATTATTAATACCACCTTGTATTCTTATTCTTGATGAAGCAACAGCGAATATTGATTCAGGAACAGAGCAAGCCATACAGAAGGCATTAAAAGTAGTAAGAGAAAAAACAACCCTGATTGTTATTGCTCATCGACTTTCAACTATTATTGAAGCCAATGAAATTGTGGTGCTTCATCGTGGTGCAATTGTTGAGCAGGGTGATCACATGGAATTACTCTCACAAAAAGGACGATACTATAATATGTTTCAATTACAGCAGGTTAGAGAGTCTTTACAAGAACAAAATCCTGTCGAAGTAGAATAATTGACTTAAAATTAATATCTGATTTTTTTTAGAGGGCACATAAAACTATGTGCCCTTTTTTATTTCCCATTATTTCGCTTTTATCAAAATAGCAGGCTTATGTTTGCACCAATTCGGTGAGTTTATTAGTTCTATTTTTTAATAATTTAAATTTTTCTTTAAATATCATTATATTAAAAATTGGCATGTCCTTTGCTTTATAAACGTTGTTCTTTCTTACATAGACGAGGTTTATATGAAATATATCATCGCCATAATTAAGCCATTTAAATTAGAAGAGGTCAGAGAGTTACTTTCTGAGTTGGGTATAAAAGGGATGACAATCAGTGAAGTAAAGGGATATGGGCGACAGAAAGGGCATGCTGAGCTTTACCGAGGAGCCGAATATGAAGTCAATTTTCTTCCTAAAGTGAAAATAGAACTCGCCATCAGCGATGAGCAACTTGAGCCTGTTATGCAAACAATTATGCAAGCGACAGATACGGGTAAAGTGGGAGATGGCAAAATTTTTGTTTTAGAATTATTACAAGCTGTTCGTATTCGTACGGGTGAGTTTGGTGATGAGGCTCTTTAAAGGAGAATTTCGATGAAAAGCTTACTTTCTTTATTATTAATGTTAGTGCTTACAAACTTTTCTTCATCAGCACTTGCCTCTGAAGTCTCGGTTATCGATAAAGCTGATAATGGTTTTATGTTGATTTGCACGGCTCTGGTCTTTTTTATGACTATCCCTGGTATTGCCCTGTTTTATGGGGGATTGCTGAGAAGTAAAAATGTGCTCTCGTTGATAACACAAGTGATGATGATCTTTAGTGTCGTGGTCATTCTTTGGATAACTTTTGGCTATAGTTTAGCTTTTACTGCGGGTAATAAAGTGTGGGGTGGGTGGTCACTTACTTTTTTGAGTAATATTTCTTTGGCGTCTGTTTCAGGTTCAATTAATCAATATGTACACATTGCCTTTCAAGGTTCTTTTGCTGTGATAACGATTGCCTTGATTGTTGGCGCATTGGGTGAGCGAGTCCGCTTTTCTGCGTTGATTATTTTTACGATTATTTGGTTTACGTTTTCTTATATTCCGATCGCTCACATGGTATGGGGAGAAGGTGGCTGGTTAATTGATGATGGCGCACTTGATTTTGCAGGCGGAACAGTGGTTCATATCAATGCAGCTGTTGCTGCCCTTGTTGGTGCTTACTTACTCGGTAAACGACGTGATTACCAACATACAGCCCTTAAACCTCATAATCTACCGATGGTATTTATTGGAACGGCTGTGCTTTATATTGGTTGGTTTGGTTTTAATGCAGGCTCTGCGGGAAGTGCAAATGCAATTGCAGCTTTAGCATTTTTGAACACAGTGATTGCAACTGCGGGAGCGGTACTTTCTTGGACTTTATCTGAATGGCTAGTCAGAGGAAAGCCATCAATGTTAGGCAGTTGCTCGGGTTGTATTGCTGGACTGGTGGCAATTACGCCAGCAGCGGGTACAGTCGGTGTTATGGGCGCATTATTTATTGGTGTAACAGGGGGAGTTATTGGGCTTTGGGGGGTTGTTATTTTAAAACGGTGGCTAAAAGCCGATGATGTTTGTGATGTTTTTGGCATTCATGGAACTTGTGGCATTGTGGGGTGTTTGTTAACGGGGGTATTTACGGCTTCATTTTTAGGGGGGGTGGGCTATAGCGATGGCATGACATTAAGCAAGCAAGTTTTAATACAGTTAATGAGTGTTGTTATTACAGTGATTTGGTCAGGTGTTGTCGCTTATCTTAGTTTTAAAATCGCAGATAAGCTGGTGGGGTTACGAGTTTCTGAAGAAGAAGAGCATGATGGATTAGATTTAACTTCTCATGGTGAACGTGCTTATCAGCAGTAATTGTCTATTCCCCCTCTTTTGAGGGGGGAATATGTTTATTTAATTATTTTGTATGTTTAGGGCGTTTTTGACGAATAACTCCCTCTTGAACGGATGAAGCAACTAATTGGCCATTCGTGTTAAAGAATTTACCTCTAACAAATCCCCTTCCTCCTGATGCCGATGGGCTTTCAATTACATACAGTAACCAGTCATCAATACGGAATGGACGATGAAACCACATTGAATGGTCTATCGTTGCTACTTGAAGACTTGGATCCATAAATCCTAAACCATAAGGTTGGAGTGCTGTGGGTAAGAAGTCAAAATCAGAAACATAGCCCAACATATATTGATGTAAAAAAGGATCTGATGGCATTTCACCACGACTACGATACCAAACATAGCGTTCAGCGGGTGCCTTAGAATAGCCAA
Organism: Proteus vulgaris; assembly: GCF_011045815.1. Taxonomy (GTDB): domain Bacteria; phylum Pseudomonadota; class Gammaproteobacteria; order Enterobacterales; family Enterobacteriaceae; genus Proteus; species Proteus vulgaris_B. The sequence goes on from NZ_CP047344.1 coordinate 776,597, forward strand.
AAGGGCTAAAGTATTGTACTGGACGAGCTTCAAAAGGGGTTTCTCGTAATGCTAAAGATTTAATCGGCTCTGGTAATTTAGGTGCCAATTTTTTCAAAATATCATCTTGTGAGATAAGCTCATTAGGAAAAGGAACATCGGGCATTGTATCTTGATGCTCAAAACCTTCCTCAAACTCTTGAAAAGAAACCGTCATATAGAAAATAGGTTTACCCTGTTGGATAGCACTGACTCTGCGTGTGCTAAATGAACCTCCATCACGAATAAATTCTACATCATAAATAATGGGTTTATGGCTATCACCGGGGCGTAAAAAATAGCTGTGAAAGGAATTAATATAGCGATTATCTGCAATAGTTTGTTTTGCTGCATACAGTGCCTGTCCTACAACTTGACCACCAAAAACTTGTGGTAATCCTAAATCTTCGCTTTGCCCTCTAAATAGGCCTTCTTCTATTTTTTCAAGTGCCATTAAATTGATGAGATCTTTCAATGCCTGACTCATAGTGTACCTGTACCATTAGATCGGGTTATTTTTTATAAAGTGATTATATACAATCCTAAGGATATAAAAAAAACAATCTCCTTTTTATCTTCGATAGCAACCTAATGATAAATGAACATAGGAAATGAGATTATTGTTTATTAGCTTATTGAATACGATCTTATGGGTTTATGAAAGGCAAAAAGAGCGCTAAAGGTAGATGAATAAGAGACAAGCCTTAATTTGAGTAATTAATCATCACTTAGGCTCACTGTCCTTGCTATTTTTGTGAGTTTAAAACATAATGCGTGACGTCTTAGCAATAAGACAATCTATGGGGTCTTGTTGGTTCTCCCGCAACACTAACTTGTTAACTCGGTCAGGTCCGGAAGGAAGCAGCCATGGCAGGTGTCGTGTGTGCCGGGATGTCGCTGGCAAGGCCCCACCCAATTTCTAGCCTTCGTAATTTATCTTTTCCTATTTTTTCTCACTAATACGCTTTTTGTGTATTATTTCCTCATTTTTGAACATCAATATTACGTATGTAGAAAATAATAAATTCAATGTATGACCGTATTATTAGAAAATGAATGATGATATTTATAATATGGAAGGGGGATTTTGGGTAAAATAATGCAGTCATGCCGTAATAAGTTAACGGCATGATGGTGTGTAATCATACTACTGATAAGAAAACGTGAATAAAAACGATATCTAAATTAAGAACTAATAACCCTACTACTATAAAAAATAAAAATAGCAAAAATAAAATTAAGGTAATTAAATAGAACTAAATTATCTTACAAACTTCCAAACAGATGCTGGAATTTTGTCATAGAGTTTATTCATAGTGAGCTCAGCTAAACGATGATCAGCAGCTGAATAAAATAGCTCCAGCTCATCATCAGAGAGTTCGTATTTGTTTTTTTCAATTACTCGCTCTAATGTTTCGATTGAGGTGCATTTTCTTAAACGCATTAGATAGTCTGTCTTAGTCATGTTGTCTTTTCTCTATTATTTAGAATAAAACTAAAGATAATTAAATTTACTTAATATAACTTTTTGGGTTTTTGGCTATAAGGGTTAAAAGCGAATGATTTAACTCTTTCCAATTATTGATGTCTGAGTAAGAAATTGATGTATTACCAAATAAACGATATGTTTCTTCAAGGTACTCTTCTATAAGAGTGTTAATTATTTGTTTATCTGGGTGTTTAATCTTAAATTTCCAACTAAAGTCCATAATGTGTTCAATTAAGACATTAAGGTCAACGCTTTTTGTGCTACTCAGATCATTGTGCCAAACGGTGCTGCCTTTATCTAATGAGCCTAAAGCTTGCTGTAATAGCTCTTCACATAAAAACGACAATTCAGCTAAATCTACTTTTTCTGGTGAATATTCGTCCATAACTTATCGTGGCTGAATTAATAGAAAATATTCATTAATAATGGTAAATACGTAGAGTTAGACTTATTAATGAGACACATCACATAATTCATTAATGGATTAATAAAAAAACACAAACTCGAGATTGGGCATTTATATTTGCCCGTATGCTAAAAGAGTTTAATAATTATATATATTATTTCTAACAAAGTAATAGCATACCAAAAGATGATATCAAATACTCATTGCATACAAGGGAGTTTAAAAAATACACAATAAAAATGTTTCTTTGCTTAATATAGCACTATTATCGCATAAGTCACTATCTGAACAACAGAATTTTGTCTATTTTCGTAAAAATTAATATATTCCAATCAAGATGGTAATTTCTTAACATTATGATTATCTTTGTTTTTATTGTGTTTTACATGTTTAAGCGTGTAAATGAGGTCTATTTAGCGTTGTTATTTATAAATAACAGTCTGTTTGATTTTGACAAAAAGTCATATATAAGAAAAAAAATAAAATGAGTTTATTGATTAAAGAGATATTTTTTTAAAATAATATACTAAGATAAGTTTTCATTTTAAATGATATATCAATAGATAAAGAAAAAGGTCGCTTACGCGACCTTTTTGGAATTCACAGATAAGTTAGTGTGAATTACTTGGATGTTCTAAATCTTCGTTTTTCTTCGCAAATCGTCTACGGATCACGACGAAGAAAATAGGAACAAAGTAGATAGCAAGAGAGGTTGCGGCAATCATACCACCGAATACACCTGTACCTACTGAGTTCTGTGCACCAGAACCTGCACCATTACTTAATACAAGAGGAATAACCCCTAACATAAAGGCCAGAGAGGTCATTAGAATTGGACGTAGACGCATTCTAACAGAGTCTAACGTTGCTTCTATGAGTCCTTTGCCTTCTTTTTCCATCAAGTCTTTGGCGAATTCAACAATCAAGATTGCGTTTTTCGCCGATAACCCAATGGTTGTTAAGAGCCCAACCTTAAAGTAAACGTCGTTCTCAAGGCCTCGGAATGTGGTAAACAACAGCGCACCGATAACACCCAGAGGAACCACGAGCATAACGGAGAACGGTACTGACCAACTTTCATAAAGAGCTGCAAGGCAGAGGAATACAACTATCAAGGAAATGGTATACAGCGCAGGCGCTTGGTTACCAGATAAACGTTCTTGATATGACATTCCTGTCCATTCATAACCAATACCACTTGGTAATTTACTTGCGAGATCTTCCATCATTAGCATTGCATCACCACTACTTTGACCCGGTGTTGCACTACCTTGAATTTGGACAGCAGGTAAACCGTTATAACGCTCTAAACGTGGAGAGCCATATAACCAAGGATCTTTACTTGTATCAATGAATGATGAGAATGGAACCATCTGACCGACATTGTTACGAACATAAAGATTACCAATATCTTGTGGCAACATGCGGAATTGTGATTCAGCTTGAACATAAACTTTCTTAACACGACCACGGTCGATAAAGTCGTTTACGTAGCTACCACCAAACATGGTACCTAATGTTGAATAGATATCGCTGATTGCAACACCTTGAGCCTGCGCTTTTTCTAGGTCAATATATAGACGATACTGTGATGTATCTTCCTGACCATTAGGGCGCACACCCGTTAACATTTGAGGTTGTTGTGCAGCAAGTCCAAGAAGTTGATTTCGGGCTTCCATCAGTTTTTCATGACCGAGGTTAGCTTTATCGACTAACTCAAATTCGAAACCACCCGCAGAACCTAATTCAACAATCGCTGGAATGTTAAAGGAGTAAACAAAGGCTTCTTTAATTTGGGATAATGCCATATTGGCACGACCTACAATTGCTGGAACTTTGTCCTCATCTGCTTTACGTTCATCCCAATCATTCAATACAACGAAGACCAGACCCATATTTTGGCCTTGACCACCGAAGCCGAAGCCACTTACGGTAAAGACGGATTTAACGAGTTCTTTTTCATCGGTATTAAAGTAGTCATTTACTCTTTCTAATACGTCTTGAGTCTGTTCTTGTGTGGAGCCAGCAGGTAACTGAACCATTGTCAGTAATACCCCTTGGTCTTCCTCTGGTAAGAACGATGCAGGTAAGCGAATAAACATTAATGCCATGCCTGCGACTAATAAAACGTAAATTAATAAGTAACGGCCAGTACCGCGAAGAGTACGGGATACACTGTCAGTATAGTGATGGCTACTTTTTTCAAAGGTGCGGTTAAACCAACCAAAGAAGCCGGTTTGCACACCATGACTGCCTTTTGGTATTGGTTTTAACATTGTGGCACAAAGCGCCGGTGTTAAAATCAATGCAACGAAAACAGACAGAACCATTGCTGATACGATGGTGATAGAGAACTGGCGATAAATCGCACCTGTTGAACCACCAAAGAATGCCATTGGAATAAATACCGCAGAAAGCACGAGGGCAATACCCACCAGTGCACCTTGGATTTGCCCCATAGATTTACGTGTTGCTTCTTTAGGTGATAAACCTTCTTCTTGCATAACACGTTCGACGTTCTCTACGACAACGATGGCGTCATCCACCAGAAGCCCGATGGCAAGTACCATCGCAAACATCGTCAATGTATTTATCGAATAACCAAACGCCGAGAGTATGGCGAAAGTACCCAACAATACAACAGGGACTGCAATAGTTGGAATTAACGTAGCTCGGAAGTTCTGTAAGAACAGATACATAACTACGAATACCAACATAATGGCTTCAATAAGCGTTTTTACCACTTCGAAAATAGAGATCTTAACGAACGGCGTTGTATCATAAGGATAAACGACCTCTAATCCCGCAGGGAAGAACGGTTCCATTTCAGCTAATGCAGCACGCACAGCGGTTGCTGTATCTAATGCGTTAGCGCCCGTTGCTAGCTTAATACCGATACCAGAAGCGGGTAATCCATTAAAACGAGCAACAGTACTGTAGTTTTCAGCACCCATCTCAACTACACCGAGATCTTTTAGCTTAACCTGTGAACCGTCTGTATTGACTTTCATCAGGATATCGCCGAATTGTTCTGCGTTATTAAGTCGAGTTTGAGCAATAATAGATACGTTTAAACGCTGACCAGGTACAGGAGGCGTTCCCCCTAATTGACCTGCTGCCACTTGGTTATTTTGTGCTTTAATCGCATTAGTAACATCAAGTGTTGTCATGTTGTATTTCACCAGTTTATCTGGGTCTAACCAGATACGCATTGCGTATTGAGTACCAAATAACTGGGTTTCACCCACACCGGTTACACGGCTTAACGGGTCTTTAATCGTTGCACCCACATAGTCTGCGATATCATCTTGTGTCATTGAACCGTCATTTGAGATGAAACCGGCGACCATCAAGAATGAACTTGAGGATTTATCAACACTAATCCCTTGCTGTTGCACTTCCTGAGGTAATAGCGGCATTGCCAATTGCAGTTTATTTTGCACTTGGACTTGCGCGATATCAGGATCAGTACCTGCTTCAAAGGTCAGAGTGATATTCATCATACCTGCAGAGTCACTGGTTGCAGACATATACACCATGTTATCGATACCATTCATATTTTGTTCGATAACTTGGGTAACTGTATTCTGCACCGTAGTGGCATCAGCACCTGGATAAACCGCAGAGATAGAAATCGCTGGCGGTGCAATCGTTGGATACTGGGCAACAGGCAGTTTGATGAGTGCCAGAAGACCTGCGAGCATGGTAATTATCGCAATTACCCATGCAAATATCGGTCTATCTATAAAAAACTTAGGCATGGATCACCGACTCCTTATTGAGGATTCTTAGCTGGCTCAGTTTGTTCAGGTGATGGCTTCGCATCTAAATTCTCTTCTTGAGGTGTTACGGTCATTTTCGGTTTTGCTTTTTGCAATCCAGAAACGATAACGCGCTCACCTACCTGAACACCACTAGTTACTAGCCATTTATTACCAACAGCTTGTGATACTTGAATAGTACGAACTTCAACAACGTTGTCTTTATTAACAACCATTGCTGTTGCATCACCACGCGCAGTACGAATAACAGCTTGTTGTGGGATTAAAATAGCATCTTGACGAATACCATTTTCTAATTTAGTACGAACAAACATACCTGGCAGTAATTCCCCTTTCGGGTTAGGTACGATAGCTCGCATAGTAATAGAACCTGTTGTTTCATCAACAGTGACATCAGAAAACTCTAAATGCCCTTTCTGTGCATAAGATTGCCCATTGGTCAGTGTTAAATGAACAACTGGTTTACCTTGCTCTTGGCGAATAGCACCACTATCAATTTCATTTTTTAATTTCAGATAATCTTCACTCGATTGTGTCACATCGACATAAATCGGATCGATTTGCTGAACAGTTGTCAGTGCAACTTGTTGACCCATTGAAACCAATGCGCCTTCAGTGACCGTTGATTTACCTGAACGGCCTGAAATTGGAGATGTTACTTTTGTGTATTCAAGATTGATTTTTGCACTTGTCACAGCAGCTTCTGCAGCTCTAACAGCAGCAACGGCTTGTGCGTATTGAGATGTTGCGGCATCAAAATCTTGTTTACTGACATAGTTTGTACCTAGCAGAGGCTTATAACGCTCCACAGTGAGACGCGCTATTTCAGCATTTGCTTTCGCTTTCGCAAGTTCAGCTTGTGCACTATTTAAAGTTGCTTCAAAAAGAGCTGGATCGATTTGGTACAGTGATGTACCTGCTTCTACATAGCTTCCTTCTGTGTAATTGCGCTTTAAAATAATACCGCCAACTTGAGGGCGAACTTCAGCAATACGGAAAGCTGATGTACGACCTGGTAAATCAGTGGTGATTGTCAGAGCTTGCGAGCCTAACGTCACAACACCTACAGCAGGTGCAGGAGGTGGGCCTCCAGCAGACTGTTTAGCTTTGTCGTCACATCCAGCAAGAACCAAGCTGCCTGATAGCACTAACAGAGCCAGAGGCAAAACCCCTCTGTTTTTTCGCATAAGAAAACCTCTATTCAAACGTTGTTTCCCGGGATAAAAATAATTAAGTTGATGATTGATTGCGATGTATAGTACAAACATACATGAATGTATGTAAATTAACTTCAGTCAAAATCGAGGATTAATGGCACGAAAAACTAAACGGCAGGCACAAGAGACAAGACAGCAGATTATTGATGCTGCACTTAGGCTGTTTACTGTGCAAGGCGTTTCTGCCACATCACTTTCAGATATTGCAGCCGCTGCAGGAGTTACCCGTGGTGCAATATATTGGCACTTTAAAAATAAAGTGGATTTATTTACTGAAGCGTGCGAACTCACCGACTTAAAAATAGAATCTTTAGAAATAGAGTATCAAACAAAATACCCAGATGATCCACTATTTGTATTAAGAGAATTGCTTATTTACATATTGACATCGATTGTTGAAGATCCTAAACATAATGCACTTTTAGAAATATATTTCCATAAATGCGAATTTGTTGGTGAAATGACACCAATTGTTGAAATTCGCAGAGAATTGTGTGCAGCTGATTACTCTAGAATAGAGCAATCTTTATCTCGTTGCGTTGAAAAAAAACAACTTCCTGCCAACCTTAATTTAAGACGAGCCGCCATTATGTTAAGGGCTATGATGACTGGTCTTGCTGAAAATTGGTTATTTTCACCAGAAAGCTTTTCTATCAAAGATGAAAGTCAATATTTGGTTGATAGCTTTATTGATATGATAAAGCACAGTGCAAATATGAGAATATCTGCGTCCTCTTAATTTATTATTAAACAAAAGGAAGACATTTATGAGTAAGGTCTTAGTTATTGCTAATGGTGCGGCTTATGGTAATGAGTCATTATTTAACGCGTTGCGTTTATCTATTACATTAAAAGAACAACACCCAGAAACTCAATTAAATATCTTTTTAATGTCAGATGCTGTTACAGGGGCTTTAGCTCGCCAACAGCCTAAAGAAGGTTATAACTTACAACAAATGCTGGAAATTTTAACGGCACAAAATGTTCCGGTTAAATTATGCAAAACATGTACAGATACTCGAGGTATCAGTGATTTACCATTAGTTGATGGTGCAGAGTTAGGTACATTAGTTGATTTGGCACAATGGACGCTCGATGCGGATAAAATTCTAACATTCTGATTGTCACTTCATTTTCTCAGGAGAGAAACAACCCAAGCAACTTGTTCTGTTTACACTGCCAATTGAACGTAATTGGATTATACTAATAAACAGTTTTTCAATATTAATTGAACAAGTTGCTTAACCATGCGGATACAAACTTTTTTTTCTCAATTCAATAATCGAATGACGACGATTGTCGCCGCCACTGCTATTATTTTTATTCTTTGGTGCCTCTCCATTACCTCAGTTTTAGCTGCGGTTCCCAGTAATTTACCTACTCAAGAAAATATTCAAAATCAGCTTAATTTATTAAATAAACGTAGTGAGTTAAGCGCAGAAGATAAATTAACAATTGCGGATTTAGAACAATCTCTTTTATTACTCGATAATATTCAACAGCTAGAAAGAAAATCAGTAAATTACGATAAAACGGTAGATCAACTACCTGAAAAACTGCGTAGTACGCAATATCAACTTAATCAATTAAAACAAAAAGTCGCCAATAAAGAAGTGGGTGACTACCAAAAATCATTGGAAACATTACCATTAGCAACATTAGAATCACAATTAGAAAGTGTTCTACAATCATTACAAAAATCCCAAGATGATTTAGCTAATTACAGTAATGAACTTATCGTATTACAGACACAACCTGAAAGGGCCCAATCTGTTTTATTTAATAATTCAGATAGATTGCAACAAATAAGGACATTGCTGAATAAAAGTAGTGCGGATAAAGCACAAATGCGACCTTCTGCTGTGCAGTTATTACAATTAGAGCAATATTATCTTCAGCAACAAAATAATTTTCAAAAGCGCACATTACAGTCAAATGTGCAATTACAAAGCTTGTTACAACTCCAACGTGACTATAGCTCTGCGTATATAGACCTTTCACAGGAACGTGCACAACTGCTTCAAGATGCCATCAGTGATAAACGTCTAGACAGTTCAGAAGAAACAGCTAAAGAAGCACAAAGCACAGAACTAGATAATCAAGCCATTAATACTGATCCATTCTATTTAACGCAAACAGAAATCAATAAGCATCTTAGTGATAAACTGATCGTTACAACACAAAATAATAATGAACTAAATCGCCATAGCTTAATGGTGAAAAATCGCTTAGATAGAGCCATTCAATCTGAACGAAACCTAAAAGAACAAATTGATGTATTAAAAGGAAGTTTATTACTTTCCCGAATTTTATTTGAAGAGCAAGTTGATTTACCAGATGGTATTTTTATTAATAATTTGCCTGATAAAATCGCTGATTTGCGGTTAGAGCAATTTGAAATTAATAAACAACGTGATCAGATAATACAACCCAATATCTATATTGATCGGTTGATGCAGGAATACCAAATCACTCATCCTGAAGTCACTGATCCTAATGCACTAAAAGAGTTGCATAGTGCATTAGAATTACTTGTTGATGCGCGCCGGGAATTGCTTGATAAACTTAATAATCAATTAGGTAATCAAATTTCAGGTTCGATTAACCTGCAAATGGATCAGCAACAATTACGCAGTGTCGTAAGCTCTTTAGAAAGTACATTAGCACAACAAATTTTCTGGGTGAGTAGTAATAAACCTATCAATCTCAATTGGTTTTCAACGTTTCCTTCACAAGCCGTGGCAGAATTCCAAAGTTTTAAATTGAATTGGTCAAATGAAAATCTGTTGATCGGGGCTAAGAAATCACTCCCTGTCCTTATTGCGTTGATTCTGTTTGGTTTAATACTAATTTGGCAACGTAAAAAACTTGATACTCAGTTTGAAAAACTTAATGGGGATATTAATAAGCTCAATAAAGATTCTCAGCTACATACACCACTGGCGTTAGGTATTGTTTTCTTAAAAACATTACCTCTTTCTTGTTTTGTTTTAGCGATTGGCTATTGGCTAATAAATAGTTTTAACGTGCAACAAGAGTTTATCTGGTCTTTTGCTTGGCAATTTGCGGTATTCTGGCTGATGTTTGAATGGTCTTATCGTTTAATGTCTGATAATGGCGTTGCTGTAAAACATTTTAAAATTCCTGTCGAGCGAGTTCAGCAAAATCGTAAACGTTTATTGCGTCTTTCTCTTCCTATGTTGCCGATTATTTTACTTTCTGCTTACGGTATTAATAACCCATTATCACTGGTGGGCGATGTTATTGGGCAGTTGGTTGCGATTATTTCACTGTTTTGTATTAGTTTATGTGCATTGCCGTTTTGTCGCGAAATGTGGCAAGAAAAGGGTAATCATGTTGTTAGAACGGTTGTTATCACCCTATTAACGTTCTCGCCTTTAATTTTAATGGGATTAGTGATTTTTGGTTATTACTATACGGCGTTGCGTTTAGCAAATCGCTGGATTGATAGCTTATATCTGCTTATGTTGTGGTTCATTGCTTATCATGCCAGTTTGCGGGGATTAACCGTGGCGGCTAGAAGGCTTGCTTATCGTCGAGCCCTTGAGCGTAGACAAGCGATGTTAAAAGAAAAAAAAGAGAGCGAAGATAATAGTCTGGAGCCTATTCAAGAGCCTCCAATGGATATGGATCAAATCAATCAGCAATCATTAAGATTGACAACAATGATTTTGTTTATCATTTTTGCGTCTAGTTTCTACGGGATTTGGTCCGATTTTATTACTGTATTTACCTATTTAGATGGTATTTCACTCTGGAGCTATACATTACCCACAGAGTTAGGGAATGTTGTTAAAGCCGTCACAGTGGCAGATCTTTTATTGTCTGTTTCTATCATGGCAATCTCTTGGTTTATGACGCGAAATTTACCAGGTTTATTAGAGGTATTAATTTTATCGCGAATCAAATTGCAACAAGGCGCTTCTTACGCTATTACGACTATTTTAACCTACGTTATTATTGCAATAGGTACTATTGTCTCACTGGGTATATTAGGTGTGGCATGGGAAAAACTACAATGGTTAGCGGCGGCTTTAACGGTAGGATTAGGGTTTGGTTTACAAGAGATATTCGCAAACTTTGTATCTGGTTTAATTATTTTGTTCGAAAGACCTGTCAGAATTGGTGATACGGTTACTATTGGTACTTATTCCGGTACTGTTAGCCGAATTCGAATTAGAGCAACAACAGTGACAGATTTTGATCGTAAAGAAGTGATTATTCCTAATAAAGCCTTTGTAACAGAACGACTTATTAACTGGACATTATCCGATACTGTCACCCGCATTATTATTCAGGTAGGGGTGGCATATGGATCTGATCTTGATAAGGTCAAAGCTATCTTAATGAAAGCAGCGAAAGAGAATACCAGAGTGATGACTGAACCTGAGCCAGTCGTGTTATTTACCGAATTCGGCGCCAGTACGTTAAACCACGATTTACGTTTTTATGTCAGAACATTAGGTGATAGAAGCATTGCAATTGATGAAGTAAACCGTGCAATTGATAAGCTTTGTAATGAAAACGATATTAATATTGCGTTTAACCAACTTGATGTTTATTTGCATAATAAACAAGGTGATGAAGTACAAGAGGTAAAACGACCTCTTGATGGTTCGACACCTGAAGCCAATACCCCTTTTGCTTAATTAAGGGGCGTGTTTGTTGATTGTGTCGCCAATTTGTTTTCATAATCTTGGCGCACAATCTCAAGGGCTTCTAGTGCTGTTTTAGGATCAATATGGTGACTTTCAAGTAAGTAGATAAGATCAACAGCCAACTGAACAGATTTTGGTGCTTCTTTTAAACTCATAATTATCGCCTTTAAAATTTATCTTCTTGTTTTTCAATGCTTTTTTCAATAGAGAAAAGGGCGTTTTTACAACGTGCTAGGCGATTCTCAAGTGCGGCAATCTCTTTTTGCAATTCTTGTTGTTGCATAAAACTCTGTGCTTGCTTTAATGAAAGCTCTCTATCTTGGATCATGGCGTGTAATCTGCGCTCATAATCCTGATGTTGGGCAAGTTTTTGGTATAAATCGACACTTTTTTTTCGTTGAGTAAGCTGGTTCTCTTGCTTTCTTAGTGTTTGTGTCGATAATTCACGAGTTAATGCTTCTATTTGTTGTAGGATTTGTGTGGCCAGAAATTTAACCTGCTGGCTTCGTTGTGCCTCAACACAAGCGATTAACTGGGTAAAATTATCGCGGATCTGTTGCATATAGCCGCCAAGTGAATCACTCCGGCGGTGGAACAGTGCTGTGTCGAAGCAAGGTGCTGCAATTTTTTTGTTTGCAATAGGTGCCAGTGTTTCGGCAAGATTGTCTATCTGTTTTTTAAACAAGCTTAAAGGGTCGGGTTTATTCATCTGGTTCTTGTTCCTGGTTTGATAAAAACATGAATTGACTTAAAGCAACAAAAAAAGAGTTGTTAACTGGCTTTCTGTTGCATTTTAACGGCATATTGCATAGATTCTATCGTTTCGTTTTTTATTATGGCACTGATTATGACTGCTAACGCGCAACAACTGCAATTTATTAAAGACAGTATTGAAACCATTCCTGATTATCCAAAAGAAGGGATATTATTCCGTGATATCACTACATTACTGGATAATCCTGCTGCATATCAGGCAACCATTGATTTATTGGTAGAACACTATCAAGGTCAGGGTATCACTAAAGTCGTGGGTACCGAAGCTCGCGGTTTCCTATTTGGTGCTCCGGTTGCTTTACGCCTCGGCGTTGGTTTCGTTCCTGTTCGTAAAAAAGGTAAATTGCCTCGCGAAACGCTCAGTGAAACTTATGATTTGGAATACGGCACAGATACTTTAGAGATCCACAAAGACAGCATTACGGATAAAGACAAAGTATTAATGGTTGATGATTTACTGGCAACAGGTGGCACCATTGAAGCAACTGCACGTCTTATCCGTCGCTTAGGTGGAACCGTGACAGAAGCTGCATTTATTATCTGCTTACCTGATTTAGGCGGTATTGAGCGCTTAGAAAAACAAGGTGTTCACAGCTTTACTCTGGTTGATTTTCCAGGACATTAATTTCTTCACTGTTTAAAATGGGGTGATACACGCCATTATTTTAAACATGAGTAATAGTGCGGGTGCTTTTGTGTTATTTATGATGTGATATATAAATATCTATGGCCCGCACAATTGATTTTCCTCTCTAATACATGTCAAATATTCGACGGTTCTTTCATCAATATCTCATTTGTTTCTGACAAATCTCGCTCAATGGGGCGTCCCTGTGTTAGCATAGAGATAAATCTCGTTCAAATTTAGCGGAATCAATGAGCTATCAGGTACTTGCCCGTAAGTGGCGCCCACAAACTTTTAACGATGTTGTTGGTCAACGTCATGTGTTGACGGCTTTAGCTAATGGTCTTGATCATCAGCGACTTCATCACGCCTATCTTTTTTCTGGCACTCGAGGTGTCGGAAAAACCACTATTGCCCGATTATTTGCCAAAGGGCTCAATTGTGAAACAGGTATTACGAGTAAACCTTGTGGTCAATGTGCAAATTGCCTTGAAATAGAACAAGGGCGTTTTGTCGATTTAATCGAAATCGATGCTGCATCACGTACCAAGGTAGAAGATACCCGTGAATTGCTTGATAATGTGCAATATGCGCCAGCACGTGGACGTTTTAAGGTCTACTTGATTGACGAAGTTCACATGCTTTCTCGCCACAGTTTTAATGCGCTATTAAAAACATTAGAAGAACCACCAGAGCACGTTAAGTTTCTACTGGCGACAACCGATCCACAAAAATTACCAGTCACGATTTTATCGCGTTGCTTGCAATTTCATTTGCGTGCATTAGACATTGATCAAATTGCGACGCAACTCGAAAAAGTGCTTACTGCCGAACACATTGAAAATGATGTAAGAGCACGCCAGCTTATTGCTCGTGCCGCCGATGGTAGTATGCGAGATGCTTTAAGCTTAACAGATCAAGCTATAGCAAGTGGTGAAGGTGTTGTCACAGCAGATGTTGTAAGCCAAATGCTTGGCACTATTGATGATGCACAACCTTTAGCACTGATTGAAGCACTGGTAAAAGCAGATGGTCAACAAGTGATGTCGTTGGTCAATGAAGTGGCTTCAAGAGGAACTGATTGGGAAAACTTCTTGGTTGAAACTCTTTCATTATTGCATCAAGTTGCCATGCTGCAATTATTGCCTAGTGAGGATAATCCCCAAGAACAATTTACCCAAGAGCGTTTACGTCTATTGGCTAAATCTGTTTCACCACAAGATTTACAACTCTATTATCAAACCTTATTAGTTGGACGAAAAGAACTGGCTTATGCGCCAGATAGACGCATGGGCGTTGAAATGACGTTATTAAGGGCGTTAGCTTTTCATCCCAAAACAGTGATTGATGAGGTTTCTTCTGCGCCATTAGCGCAAACTTTGCCTTCTACGTCATCGCCAACGAATCGAATGCCAGTGAGTCATGCGCAACAAGTGTCACAGACTCATTCGTCACAAAATACACGTTCTTCTTCGCCCATGGATAATGCCTCGTTAGGTAATAGTCCAGCGGCACAACTTTTAAGAGCACGGCAGGCAATAAAGGGGACAGAACAACAAACCCCGCCAAAAAAGTCTGAACCGGCGACGCCAAATCAGGCTAAGCCGGCTGCTAGTGCATTAGAACGGCTAGCAGCCGTGAGTGAAAGACGCCAACAAGTTGCTAAGCGTCAACCTAATCCTAATGCACCTGAAAAAAAGAAAAAAGAAGCGTATCAATGGCGTCCACAAAATCCTGAGTTGATGTCAACGCAAGAGACAGTGTCTTCGCCTAAAGAAATTAAAGAAGTTCTCGAATACGAAAAAACGCCAGAATTAGCAGCCAAAATTGCGAAAGAATCACAAGAAAGAGATGCGTGGGCTGCTGAAATTGAAAAAATGCCATTACCTAAGTTGGTGCAACAACTGGCATTGAATGCGTATAAAGAGACAGTAAGTGAAGAAAATGTGATTTTGCATTTACGAACTAGACAGAAACATTTAAATTCAGCAAATGCATTACGCACACTCACAAATGCATTAAGTGAATTGCATGGAAAAGCAATTTCACTCACAATTATAGAAGATGATAATCCAGCGGTAAAAACGCCGTTGGAGTGGCGACAAGCCATTTATGATGAAAAATTGGCGTTATCGCGTCAATCGATTATTACGGATAAAACAATTCAAACATTACAGCAATATTTTGATGCTGAATTGGATGAAGAGAGTATCCGACCTGTTTAATCGCAACATATTGTATGACTTCATACTGTGTGGCTTTTACAAAGAGAGACAATTATGTTCGGAAAAGGTGGTTTGGGCAATCTGATGAAGCAAGCCCAACAAATGCAAGACAAAATGCAACAAATGCAAGAAGAGATCGCAAACTTAGAAGTGACCGGTGAATCTGGTGCTGGCTTAGTCAAGATCACTATCAATGGTGCTCATAATTGCCGTCGTGTTGAAATCGAGCCTAGTCTGTTAGAAGATGACAAAGAGATGTTAGAAGATCTGATTGCAGCCGCCTTTAATGATGCTGCGCGTCGTATTGATGAAACGCAAAAAGAGAAAATGGCCTCTGTCTCTAATGGTATGCAATTACCACCAGGCTTTAAGATGCCATTCTAATGCAAACTAGCCCACTTCTTGAATCATTAATGGAAGCGTTGCGTTGTTTACCCGGCGTCGGGCCTAAATCAGCGCAACGAATGGCTTTCCAACTGCTTCAGCGTGATAGAAGCGGTGGTATGCGGCTTGCACAAGCGTTAACACGTGCAATGTCTGAAATCGGTCATTGCTGTGATTGCCGAACTTTTACTGAAGAAGAGCGTTGCACTATCTGTGCCAATGCTCGTCGCCAGCAAAATGGGCAAATTTGTGTTGTGGAAAGTCCTGCGGATATTCATGCTATCGAGCAGACAGGGCAGTTTGCGGGGCGATACTTTGTTTTAATGGGACATTTATCCCCTTTAGATGGTATCGGACCGATGGATATAGGTTTAGATAGGCTTGAAGAGCGTTTGAGCCAGGAAACAATTTCAGAAGTTATCTTGGCTACAAACCCGACTGTGGAAGGTGAAGCAACAGCCAACTATATTGCTGAGATCTGTGCTCAGTATGATATTACAGCAAGTCGGATTGCTCACGGGGTTCCTGTGGGAGGCGAGCTTGAAATGGTTGATGGTACAACACTTTCACACTCTATTGCTGGACGCCAAAAGATCCACTATTAACATCATAAACCAATTATTAAAAAAGCACCTTTTACTTGATGTAATAAGGTGCTTTTTTTCATTTAACACCATGGAAAGCTTCGCAATTTTTATTAAAAGTAAGGTAATTACCCTTTAAAATTTCTTTTTCTAAGAAATATCTTTATCTTCAATTTATTCCTTTTTTCTTTCTGATGAATTTAGCACCTTTATGTTACATTAATCATTATCATGAAAAATAATAACTGAATGATGGAGCATCTTATGATCCCTGACGTAGCCTTAGTTGATAACAGTGAACAACGTACCCCTCTGATCTTAGTATTAGATAGCTCCGGTAGTATGTATGGTCAGCCTATTCAACAATTAAATGAAGGCCTTAAGCTACTAGAACAAGAACTAAAAAATGATGTTATTGCAGCAAAACGCGTGCGTATTTTAGTGATTGAGTATGGTGGATATGATCAATGTACTGTGCATGGTGATTGGAAAGATGCTATGGATTTTACCGCCCCCATTTTAGAAGCAAATGGCACAACCCCGATGGGGCAAGCTGTTACGCTGGCGCTTGAAGAAATAGAAGCTGAAAAACAGCGCTTTAAACAAGCAGGCGTTGCTTATACACGTCCTTGGTTATTTTTAATGTCTGATGGTGTACCAACCGATCAATGGGAACAAGCTGCGCAGCTTTGTCGCGAAGCAGAAGAAAACCAAAAAACAGCTGTATTTCCGATTATGGTTGATGGTGCATCAGCAGAAGTGATGGGAAATTTTAGTCGTAATGGTGTTAACGGTGTGAAAATGCTTAAAGGGTTGCAATTTAAAGAATTATTCTTGTGGTTAAGTGCCAGTATGCAAGTGGTTTCTCAATCAACGCCGGGTGGTACTGCACAATTACCGTCAACAGATCCTTGGGCGAGTGTACCTGTTTGATGAACGATTGGTTAGCTTATGGGGCATCGGTGACAGGAATTGCCCATCAAGAACGTCAAATTCCCTGTCAAGATGCTTATTTTATTCGTCGTAAAGGTGAGTATCTTATCGCTGCTGTTTGTGATGGTGCAGGCTCCTCTCGCTATAGTGAGCAAGGTGCTCAGCTCGTTGCTCGGTTATTTACGCTACGTATCACAGAGTGGCCAAACATTAATTTATTAACCGAAAAACAGATAACGCAAGGCGCAAAACAACTTATTGAAGATATTCGCCTCCAACTGGCTGAATATGCAGAAATAAAACAATGTTCGCTTAATGAATATGCATCAACACTGGTTGCATGTTGGATTGGTGATGATAGTGGCTATTTATTCCATTTAGGTGATGGTATTGCAGTAGTGGAATATTGCGATGGTACAAGTTATGTATCACAACCTGAAAATGGAGAATATGCTAATCAAACGTGGTTTGTGACGTCAGAAAATTGGGAAGCGCATTTACGCGTTATTCCTCTCGATAAACCAGTAAAACAAGTTATTTTGATGTCTGATGGTGTACAGCCTTTTGCCATGAATAAAGCGTGTGATGCCCTTTATGAACCGTTTATCACGCCAGTGATCCGTTATTTAAAAACAGTATCTGAAGACAGCGGAAGTGAAGCTCTTGCGGGAACATTGGCCGATCCTCGGACACATTCAATTACGGGTGATGATAAAACCTTAGTGATTTGTATCAGGGATGAAGAGTTGTGGTAAAAGCGAGAAAAAAAGGGATGGCGATATCTGGGACCACACAATTACAAGATGAAAATGGCAAGATTTATCAGATTGGCGATTTGATAAAAAGTGGGGGGGCAGGGAGTGTTAGTCACATTAATAATGCACCTTCCCAAGTATCAAAAGTTTATCATGATAAAATTGATAAAGCCTATTATCTGAAAAAAATTACCGCAATGCAGAAACTAGAGCCCACATTAAAGGCCGTTTCTGTTAATGATATCCCAATAATTCAACTCGCCTGGCCTCAAGCACGTTTATACAATAGCCAAAAGCAATTTGTTGGCTTCGTGATGCCTGAACTTGATGTGAAAAACACCATTGAGTTGGAATATATTCTTCAAGAACGTCAAGCTAAAGCCCATCATTTACCCACAGGAATGGGCGCTAAAGTTATCCTTGCTTATAATCTTTGTTCATTGATTGATGCATTGCATCAACAAGGGCATCGTATTATTGATATGAAGCCATTAAACCTACGGTTTTATAAATCAAGTTTGTATATGTCTCTTCTTGATTGTGATGGTTTTAGTATTCAAGGGGAAAAAATACGCTATCCCGCAGGACAATTTACTGTCGAATATTTAGCACCAGAATTTCAAGCAAAACAAGCTATCCCACAAGACCAAGAAGAGCGACAAGATCTATTTGCCTTAGCCGTTATTATTTTTCAACTGCTTAATTTTGGTATCCATCCTTTTAGTGGCCGCCCTAAAAACGATACAGTTCCTACGGATATTCCTAGACGTATTGCTGGTCGTTTTTATGGTTATGGTGTGAAGGCGCATAATTTAATTACCCCAAATGTTGCTAGTGGCCATAAACAATTACCCGATAAACTGAGAACATTATTTGATAAAGCTTTTTCAGGAAATCCTACATTAAGACCCAGTGCGAAAACATGGGCTACGGCGCTTTATGAATACGCACAATCTGAAAAGCAGCAAATGTTGGTATGTCAGAAGGATAAAAAACACCAATATTTTGCGGGTAAAGCCTGTGCAGCATGTGCAAGACAAACCCAGCTACAGCAAGTGGCTATAACTCAAAAACAAAGCCAAAAACAACGAGAGCAAATACGTCAAAATAGCATCAAAAATGCTAATGTTAGACACACCCCCATACACACGGCTCCAGCTAAACCAATACAGCCACCTGCTATTTTTATCTCGTTAAAACAAGCACTAAGTAAAGTTCCTGCTGTTATTTTTCACACCGCTATTGCCATCATAGCGCCGATTATTTTCGGATTATTTTTGATGTATTTTATTCCGCAAGGAATAAGTGGCGATTTAGGTTTTACTTGGATCACTGACTTAATAAAAGCGAATTATATTGAACAGCTACTAATAACAATGTTAAGCGTGATTTTTTTAATGATGATAGCCATTATTATACTCATCATTTTTATTCTCCCTTCATTACGTATTTTGAAAAGAAAACCTTAATGAGAGAGAATTTATATGAATAAAACAATTAAACCGATCCTCATTATTGTTGGGATTACCACACTTTTATTTCCTTTTTGGTTACCTGCATTATTAGTTTCAATCATTAGCACTATCGATAGCGTTAGTATCAAGATCCTTCCTTCATCAGTTCGTTTCGATGAGCGTAATTTCTTGCTGGGATTATGGTTAGGTTCTGTCATTATGACGATTGTCATGTTATTGCAATCGTGGCGCGCTAAAAATATCTTCTATTTTTTGGGGGGCGTTGTTGTTGTTCTAACGACATTTAGTCTTTCATTTTCAATCATTCCTCATAGTGAATTAGAAGATCGCCGTCGCTTTGTTTTACAAAATATAGAACAGTCGCAGTGGAGTGATTTTCGTTATAGCGTGATTAATGCTGAAGATAACATCATTAAAACGATTGTTGTTAATCAGCCTAAAACGCTGGGGTATCTCAAAGAGCTTGAAAAAAAACGTATCGAATTACCGGGGCTTGTTTATTTAACGGATGATGTAACTTCCGCAATGCAAGCTAAAGAGGCGTATCTGACTCATGCAAAAGGAACACCAGAACAAAAAGAAGCAATTAAAACGCTCTCTTTTTATGGTGATTGGTTGCTGAATCAACCCGAAATTATTACTGCCCAAGCATTATCATCGCTTCTTACAAGTAGTAATGAAAAATTAGCACAATCAGGTATTAACGCTATTACTACTGCACCATTAGTACCTGAAGCATGGCAAACGTTAGCATTAACCTATATCGCTCATACGCCACCCAATATGCAGATAGAAAAAGCAATGGCCGCGTTAATGGTTGCCGATACGCTAAAATATGACAAATTGGGGCATCATAATCCTTCATTACAACCGCTTATTGAAAAAGCGATTTCTGAATTGACAGAAAATCAGCGTCAGATTTATCAAATCCTTCAAGCACGGGTGATAGAAGACCGTCTATATCGACAAAAGAATGCAATTCCTGACGAGGTGGCTAAATTGGCAGAAAAAGTACTGCCTGTCACTTATGCAATAGCGGATAACAATGAAACTTATGTCGAATGGAAATCAATGATGAATGATAGGGAATATCCAGGGATTGTTCTTGTTGATTCACCAAATAAAATACAGAATTGGACGGAAATGCATTACCCATCTATTGGACAATATATTCCTATTGCAGAAACTATTTTATCCGTTGATGTTGATCCGCAAGGACGCGTTTTAGGTCTCTGGGTACAAAAAAGTAGTGGATACAATGTGTTTGATACGAAAGCATTAAGTGATGCTCGTGGCTGGCGTTTTATGCCAACAAAAGAGGGGTATCATCAACGTGTTACCGTTCGTTTTCAAAGCACACGTCTTGGTTGGAATGACTACACCATTAAACAACAACCTACATTAATCACATTGGCAAAAGCTTATGCAAGGCAAAACATTAAAGGTATTTCGAGTGCTGAAAATGCGTTCGTAGCTTTACAAAAGCAAGCACCAGAAAAAGAGTCGAGTAAATCGTCATCGCATTCTACTTATGATCCCTATTCTTCTATTTATTCAAAACGCGCACAACAGCAAGAAGAACGGGCAGTATTACAAAATATTTTAAAAGAGATCCAGACATTACCGAATGGAAAAAATAACCACGAAAGTTGGGATAATAGTCTACGTTTCTTAAACGAAAAATTGGCACTTCATCAAGATAATGAAGATGTTGTAAGAATGGTAGCCCGCTTTGAATTGCAATATTACAATGTGGGAACAAATAATTTATCTCAATCTCCTGATATTTACCCACAAAATAAAGAGTATTGGCAAAACTTGTTATCACAAGCACGTCGCCATTTTGAGCAAGCTATTGCACTAAATCCAAATCGTGAAGATGTTTGGTTAGGTTGGGGGATAACGTGGCTAGATGAAGATCCTGAAATTGCAGCGGGCGCATTTGCGAAAGCAGCACAGCAAAAGTCACAAGAAAGCATTAGTTCTGTCGTGCAAATGCTGGAAATGAGGATGGTGATAAATACTCTTGAAGGTGCTCGTTTAGAACGTTACCAAACTTTGAGAGCAAGGATGGATATTCACTATTTACCTGAAGGTGTTGAAGTTAAGCCTTCAGATGATTATCTCAGTGATGACTTAACGCAGATTCAATTGGCTCAACGTGCGATACCGGCATCAGATCCGAATAGCAAAGTGGTTCGCTTACCTTTAAATACAGACAAAACTGAGCACTCAAACCGTACCTTTAGTGTCGATTTTGCATCAGCAAATATCAAAGGTAGTACTCAGCTATTACCGAAAGTAAATGCTCCAATTACTGCACCTAAAATGGGCGATATGATCCTACAGCTTGATGTTGATCCTCAGGGGGTTCCGACTGTGGTTATGCTAAAAACCAATAGTGGTGATATGAATATTGATAATGCAGTAATTGATGTTGCTTATCAGTGGCGATTTAATGGCTCACCTTCTCGAACAGGTAATGTATTTTTGATATCCGTTCAATTTAGTCAATAATCTTATTTTGTTTAAAAAATGTTATAAAAAAACGTCTTTTTTGTTGATGTTGAGGCGTTTTTTTTATCTTTCTTTATTCTCTAACTTATTGAAAGAAATAAAATTGTTATCTTGATCACAAAAAAAACGTTTTTTGAAAACAGCAAAACCACTTAACTAAGAAAACAGACCGCTTAATTCGGTATACAACCGCTAAGCGATTTAGTCACACCATTCTTGAGTCAAAATTCTTATTATGTAGCTGCGGGCAGTTATCTTTCAGATTCGCTCAAATCATTCTTTGCTGTCCCGCATTACTCTTTGGCTGTTCGGTCTTGCCTGAAAAAAAGGTGTCTCATGAACAAAAATGCATTTTTAAAGCACGTACCTTGGGTGATCCTCGGGATTATCGGTGCTTTTTGTCTTTCAGTGGTTGCACTTCGCCGTGGTGAACATGTTAGTGCGCTATGGATAGTTGTTGCTTCTGTTGCCGTCTACTTAGTTGCTTATCGTTATTACAGTCTGTATATCGCTCAAAAAGTGATGAAACTTGACCCAACGAGAGCGACACCTTCTGTTATTAACAATGATGGTTTGAACTATGTTCCGACCAACCGTTATGTCTTATTTGGTCACCACTTTGCGGCTATCGCTGGTGCAGGTCCTTTAGTTGGTCCTGTTCTTGCTGCTCAAATGGGGTACTTACCCGGTACACTTTGGCTATTAGCTGGGGTAGTGTTGGCGGGTGCAGTACAAGACTTTATGGTGTTATTTATTTCCACACGCCGTAATGGTAACTCACTTGGTGAGATGATAAAGAAAGAGATGGGGCCAATTCCGGGTACTATCGCTTTATTCGGCTGTTTCCTTATCATGATCATCATCCTTGCTGTGCTTGCACTTATTGTTGTTAAAGCATTAGCTGAAAGCCCATGGGGTGTGTTCACTGTTTGTTCAACAGTACCAATTGCCCTATTTATGGGTATTTACATGCGCTATATTCGCCCAGGCCGTGTGGGTGAAGTGTCAGTTATTGGTATTGTTTTACTGATTGCAGCGATTTGGTTTGGTGGTGTTATTGCTCACGACCCATTCTGGGGCCCAGCGTTAACCTTTAAAGACACAACAATTACTTTCGGTCTTATTGGTTATGCTTTTGTGTCTGCATTATTACCAGTATGGTTAATTCTTGCACCACGTGACTATTTAGCAACTTTCCTGAAAATTGGTGTTATCGTTGGTTTAGCTGTGGGTATTGTGATTTTAAACCCTGAACTGAAAATGCCAGCAGTTACTCAATACATCGATGGTACTGGACCATTATGGAAAGGGGCTTTATTCCCATTCTTATTTATCACTATCGCTTGTGGTGCCGTTTCTGGTTTCCATGCTCTAATTGCTTCAGGTACAACACCTAAGCTTATTGCAAATGAAATGGATGCTCGTTTTATTGGTTATGGTGCAATGTTAATGGAATCATTCGTTGCGATCATGGCATTAGTCGCTGCATCTATCATTGAACCAGGTCTGTATTTTGCAATGAATACCCCACCATCAGGTTTAGGTATTACGATGCCGAATCTACATGAATTAGGTGGTGAAAATACAGCTGTTATCATGGGGCAGTTAAAAGAAGTTACCGTACATGCAGCTGCAACAGTCAGTTCATGGGGCTTTGTTATCACTCCAGAAGAAATCTTACAAACAGCGAAAGATATTGGTGAACCTTCTGTATTAAACCGTGCTGGTGGTGCGCCTACTTTAGCGGTTGGTATCGCGATGGTATTCCATAAAATCATTCCTGCTGCGGATATGGGTTTCTGGTATCACTTTGGGATCTTGTTTGAAGCGCTCTTTATTTTAACCGCGTTAGATGCAGGTACACGTTCTGGTCGCTTCATGCTTCAAGACTTATTAGGTAACTTTATTCCTTACTTGAAGAAAACAAATTCGTTCATTCCAGGTGTTATTGGTACAGCGGGTTGTGTAGGCTTATGGGGATATTTGTTATACCAAGGTGTTGTTGACCCATTAGGCGGTGTTAAGAGCTTATGGCCATTATTTGGTATCTCAAACCAAATGTTAGCAGCTGTTGCACTAGTATTAGGTACGGTTATCTTAATTAAGATGAAACGCACTAAATATATTTGGGTAACTGTGGTTCCTGCGGTATGGCTATTAATTTGTACAACATGGGCATTAGGTCTGAAACTTCTCAGCGATGACCCACAAATGGAAGGTTTCTTCTACTTAGCAAATGAATACAAAGCGAAGATCTTAGCGGGTGGTGCTGACTTAACTGCGGCAGAGATTACTAATATGAATCATATTGTAATCAATAACTACACCAATGCGGGCTTAAGTATTCTGTTCTTAGTGGTTGTTTACAGCATCATTTTCTACGGTTTCCGTACGGCAATGAAAGCGCGTAAAAACCCAGAAGAAACAGCACAAGAAACCCCGTATGTGCCTATGCCAAAAGACGTTAAAGTGTCCTCTGGTCACTAATCTTAAGTAAATAGTTTAACCCCGTACTGGTTTAGCTGGTACGGGGTTTAGGAGAAACTTATGTTTGGCAATTTAGGACAAGCTGGAAAATATCTAGGGCAAGCTGCCCGTATGCTGATAGGTATTCCTGATTATGATAACTATGTACAGCATATGAAAGATAACCATCCTGATAAGCCAGTTATGACCTATAACGAGTTTTTCCGTGAACGTCAGGAAGCCCGTTATGGTGGTGGTGATGGTAAAGGCGGTTTTCGCTGTTGCTAATAATCTGTAAAGGAGACACATAATGGAACCTATTGCAGTGACGATATTGACTGGTTTTTTAGGATCAGGAAAAACAACGCTTTTGCGCCATATGCTTAATGAAGAGCATGGTTATAAAATCGCTGTTATTGAAAATGAATTTGGTGAAGTGCCTATTGATGACGAAATTATTGGTGATAGAGCCACTCAAATTAAAACACTTACCAATGGTTGTATTTGTTGTAGTAAATCGAATGAATTAGAAGACACATTATTAGACTTATGTGACAGCCTTGATCGTGGTGAAATTGAATTTGATAGGCTAGTTATTGAATGTACAGGTATGGCTGATCCCGGCCCTATTAGCCAAACATTTTTTTCTCATGAGGTGATCTGTCAACGCTATTTGTTAGATGGGATTATTACTCTTGTTGATAATATTCATGCTCAACAACAACTGGATCAATTTACTATTGCACAATCTCAAATTGGTTATGCTGATCGCATCTTATTAACAAAAACTGATGTTGCACCAGCATCACCCGAATTAATGGCTCGATTAAGACGCATTAATGCAAGAGCGCCCGTTAATACCGTTATTCATGGACAAATCGATTTAGGTTTATTGTTTAATGTAAAAGGTTTTATGTTGAATGATAACCTTGAAGTAAAACAGCCTCTTTTCCGCTTTCAACCAGAAAAACAAGATGATATCCATTCTATTGTACTGAAATTTGATTATCCCGTTGAGCTACAAAAAGTTTCTGATGTAATGGAAAAATTATTATTAAGCTTTGCTGATAATCTTTTACGTTATAAGGGAATATTAAATATTAAAGATCAACCTAATCGCTTGTTATTTCAAGGTGTACAACGCCTTTATAGTGCTGATTGGGATAGAGCATGGCATGAAGGTGAAGTTCGAGAAAGCACATTGGTCTTTATTGGTATTCAATTACCTGAAGATGAGATAAGAGCTAGTTTTGATGCATTAATGCCAAGTACGCAAGAGAATGCACATTAACCCAATACCCTGTAGTGAGTGTTAGAAAGTAGTACGAAGTAAGTAGTAGAAGTAACCGTAGTATAGCCGTAAATAGCAGTAACGAATATTGATAAGCTCCTGACTTGAGGAGGGTCCTGTTCCTAGGATCTTATGTTTCACCCCATAATAATCACTATTATGGGGTGCTTTTTTAATTACTGAAATTAGCCATTAGCGACGGCTTTATATTCCATAATCTCAATAATTTGAATATCGGTATGTTGCATTGCTCGGCTTGCTAATGCACATAAGTTTTCAATCGTTGAGTCAACATCATGTGCCACAATACCGTCATTACCTGTCACAAATGTATTATCAAGAGCCATTAATACAGCTTTATAAGCGGCACTTGCACCGGTTGAAACTTTCATAGCACAGCTATTTGAAGCACCATCACAAATTACACCGCTGATATCACCAATCATGCTACTAATTGCCATAGCTATAGATTCATAACGTTCATCCATTAGCCATGCAATTGCGCCAGCAGCGCCCATTGATGCTGTTGTTGCTGCACATAATGCAGACAGAGCAGGGAATTTATGGTGAATATAAATAGCCAGTAAATGGGAAAGCATTAATGCTCTAGCCATTTTCTCTTCGTCAACTTGTAAGTATTCAGCGACAACGACCACAGGCATAGTGGCAGCAATGCCCTGATTACCTGAGCCAGAATTGCTCATTGCAGGTAATATAGCGCCCCCCATACGTGCATCAGATGCAGCTGATGTACGGATCATTATCTCTGATAATAGATCTTTTGCTAATAGGCCTCGTTGTTGCTGGCGTTGTAAAGTTTGTCCAATATGTAAACCATAACTATTTTTCAAACCTTCTTTTGATAGCGCATCATTTAAATGTGCTGATTCAAGAATAAAAGAAATTTCTTCTACTGGTACCTGAGTAACAAATTGATAAATTTCTTGGGTGTTTGTTTGAGTTAGTGTTTCTTTTATTTCGCAAGGTGATGTAGATTTTTCTGTACCATCACAAGTGTTATCAAGAACGATATCACCATTATGAATGATTTTTACGATATTGGTGTGATTGCCGGCAATAATGACAGTTGCACTGTTTTCACCGTCTTCAACAGTCACTTCACTATAAAGAACTTCTTGGCATGCTTTTTTAATTGAAACATTCACAATGCCAGCAGCTAATAGTGCTTTACTTTGTTCAACGTTATCTGGTGTTGCATTCTTTAATACTTCAAGACCTGCATTACAATCACCCCCAACGGCACCTAAGCTCGCAGCAATGGATAATCCCACCATACCCGTACCGGGTACAGTTACGCCCATACCGTTTTTCATTAAATTGGGAGAAACTTCTGCACTAATGCGGGTAATAGGGTGTTGTAAGTAACTTGCTGCTGTTGCAGCCGCTAATGCAAGCGAAATAGGTTCAGTACAACCTAAAGCGGGTTTAACTTGTTGCTTAACTGCCGCTATCAATATTTTCCAACGAGAAGATAGTTGTTCTTTCATTGCATGCATCCAATAAACAGTATGAGAATTCAAAGGGTTATTCTATTTTTAATACCACAATCATACTGAATTTATTGGAGAAAGTTTTTTCTGAATTTACTAACATTGTACAAATTTTGAGAAAATATTACCCTTTATAGCTTCTATGTTGGTAATTTTTTCCACATAAAATAAAAGCAAACGTTCTGACTCTTTAATGTAATTAATGAGTGCTAAAGAAGGTATATTTTGTATCTAGTGTATAAATTAAGGAGGATAAAAATGAAGTTAAATAAGATAATTTAAAAAATTGACGATAAGATTAAATAAAAAGGCAATAGAACGAATACACAATTCTATTGCTAGTATAATCATCATACTTAATGTGGGCTAACTCAGAATCGTTAAAATAAAAATAATGAATGTTTTCAATATCACATTTTTATTTTAACAAAGCAGATAATAGGCTCATTAAATTTTAGTGTATAAGAATAATGTTTTATTATTTTGTTAATATTTTCATGATGATAGCTTTAATGTTTTTTTTAATAAATAATTAAGTCTATATTTAGAAAAACAGTTAACTAGTTTTTATTTATAGAAATAACAATAAAATATCTTTGTCTATTTTTAATATGTTTATTTTTTGAAAACAACCTGAAGCAACAAATATTGCTTCAGGTTGTTTATTAATAATAGAAGATAGCAATAATAGCACTATGAAATACAAAGCCGACCATAAGCGGGATCGCCGTCCTTTTTACAACATCAAACGGTTGCAATTTAGCACCACTAGATACTGCAATAATAACTCCAGCTACAGGAGACATACCTCGTCCCATATGTGACGCTTGTTGCATTGGTAAAATCATTGCAATTGGGTTGACACCCATGCTATGTGCAATTTGTGGAATAAGTTCAACAAATGCAAGGAAGGGAGCATTACCTGAACCCATAATAATTGCAGCCGCTAATGTCACGATAGCGAAGACCAATGCCATAGCAAATGGTGGCAAGCCTACAGACTCCGCCATCACAATCAGGCTATCTATTGCACCACTGACTTTAATACCATGAGCAAAGACACCCGCTGCGACTAATAACCCCACAACGTTACTAAATGCAGAACCCATACCCTTTAAGAAATGCTGGAAGCCCGCACACACTGATTTAAAATCACGTAAGCGTAATGTTTCAATTAGCATACAAATTGCCATTGAAATCAATGCAATAGTGACTACATCAAGGTGAATGCCTGCAACAAATAGGCTTGATGAACTTACTGCCATAATGATCGGTAACATCGGCAGTAAGGCATAAAAGCCAGGTACGTTTTTATCACTCTTTGTTTCTTCAGACATTTTGCCTAATTGAGGCACAAATCCAGATTTACGGTCGCAATGGCGCTGCCAGAAGATATGTGTAATACCAACAGCGAGCACAGTCGCAATCGCAGCAGGCCCTTGGTAATAAAGTACATATTCAACGACCCCTAAATCGACCGCTTTGGCACCACGAATAGCATCAATAGCCGTTGGGGTGTAAGCCACGCCTAATGAAGTTGCAATTACACCCGCAGCTGATGCTGGAGATAAACCAAGTCCTATCATAATTGGGAACATTGTACCCATTAATAGAACAGCCAATCCAGTTGCTGAAGGAATAGCAAGTTGTAAAATACTCGCGAGTAAAAAAGAGAAAAATAGCAACACATAAGGTGAACGCATATTTTTCAACGGGCGAGTTGCAACCCGTACAACGGCCTCATTAGCGCCAATATGATCCATATAATGTGCGAACCCCATCAGTGCCATGATCATTAAACCAAGATCAGCGGCGCGACTACTAAAGAGATCACGCATTACTTCAAAAGGATCTAACCAGCCAATGCCTGTTGTTTTGACATTTTTAGGAAGAATATCTCCCCAACCAAACATCATGGTCAGCGCCATTAAGGCTAGACCGGCGACTAACAAAACAGGTTCTGCTTTATATCCTTTCAAGATCATCCTAGCGACAATAACAACGACGACTAAGACCGCAAGAATTTGGATCATTCTTTAGCTCCAGGTGCAAAACGTTCTGCTGTGATTTTCACGACGGATTTTAAGACATCACTGGCAGCATAAAGGGATTTAACAGGCAGATATTCATAAATAGAATGAAAATTATGAGCACCAGTAAAGATGTTTGGGCAAGGTAAGCCATTTTGAGAAAGGGCTGCACCATCATAACCACCACGCATTGGGATTGGGCGAGGAGTAATGCCATTTGCTTCATAAGCGGCAACTGCAATATCGATAGGGTAGCGATTATCACCTTGTAGGCTATTAAAGACGTTGGCATAACGGTCAGCGAGTTTACAAGTTACGGAGTCTTCACCCCATAAACCTGCGCAATAATCTGAAAGTTGTTTTAAAAATGCCATACGGTGAGCGTAACCTTTTTCGGTGAAATCACGCACATCCATTTTTAATACAGTACGTGCGCTATTTCCGGCTAATTGTTTTACCCAATAATAACCTTCACGGCCTTCTGTATATTCAGGCGCCTCGCCACCCGGTAACATAGCAACAAATTTATGTGCCATTAATAGTGAGTTCTTTAATTTACCTTTCGCAGACATTGGATGGGCTGAAGCACCAGTAAAGGTAATTTCCACATCCCCTGCATTCCAGTTTTCATACACTAACTCACCAATACCACAGCAATCTAATGTATAGGCAAAATCAGCACCAAATTCTTTAGTATCAAAGGCTTTTGCACCACGTAAACCTTGCTCTTCATCTGGCACAAAACCAATTTTAACCGTACCGTGTTTAACTTCGGGATGTTGTTTAAAGTATTGCAACATATCCATAATTGAAGCAATTGCGGCTTTGTCATCAGCACCTAATAAACTGGTGCCATCCGTCACGATAATATCGTCACCAATATAGTTTTCTAGTTCTGGGAATTCACTTTGGCGTAGATAAATATCAAGTTCTTTGTTTAAGCAGAGGTCACCACCTTTATAAGGTAGGATTTGCGCTTTGGTGTCATTAGTTTGTTCTGCACTGGTATCTAAATGACCAAAGAAAGCAACAGTAGGTACTTCATAATCAAGGTTGGAAGGTAGTGTTGCGGTAACAATGGCAGTATCGCGAATTTTGATATCTTCAACTCCTAAAGCCTTGAGTTCTTCAACCAATTGTAATGCTAGGACTCGCTGACCTTCTGAAGAAGGCATAATACCAGCTGCGCCATTTTCCCTATTTGTGGTGGTGTTAACTTTTGTATAAGAAATAAACCGTTCGACGAGATTCATGACAAGACTCCATTGTGTTTGATTTTTTGTATTCTCTCTATTAAAGCTTAGTTGTCTCATTTATTGGAAAGGACAACATCTACTTGTTGTATCATAAAAAAACCAGCAGGGAATTAGAGGAAAAAAATTATTTTTATAAGAAAAGTTTAATGTTAATTAATATTTAATTTTTGGTTTTTTCTTTATTAAAAAAAATCGTGTTTTGTATAGGTGAGGTTATTTTTATTTACTTAATGACCTCTATCTTTGTGAAGTTAATCGTTAAACTTCATTTAATTCATTATTATTTCTTTATCATAATTAATATGTTTTTTGAAAGATATTAAGTTTTTTTCTTAAAAAA
The DNA here is from genome assembly GCF_011045815.1 of Proteus vulgaris. Lineage (GTDB taxonomy): Bacteria > Pseudomonadota > Gammaproteobacteria > Enterobacterales > Enterobacteriaceae > Proteus > Proteus vulgaris_B. The sequence goes on from NZ_CP047344.1 coordinate 807,354, forward strand.
ATGCTATTTATTTAAAAAAATAGAAAAGAGAAGTGATAGATGAGGGAAACACTGAGAGTAAAATATTATTTATATATAAATAATATGAGTATTGTGATAATGAATGGTATCAATGAAATTGGTAGAAAATCACCCTCTATTGCTAATAAAATAGTCTCCATAGGCGGGGAAATAAAACTCTCTATTTCTAAAATATCTATCAAGGTGAGGAATGCAATAAATGAATTCATTCATCCTGGTCGCTATGAGAATAAAATTATATTTAATGCAAATAGCTCGTTTTTAAAATCTAAAGATTTAATCATCAGTAATAAAGGAATAAATAATGAAACGATAGAGTTTAATCGTATAGATAATGAGAAAAATATTTTAAAAGAAAGACTGAAAATTTTGAAAGATATTGAACTTCCGAATGGAGATTTGGTTCCGATTGATAAAGTCATTAATGATCTTTATTTATGTAAACAAGATAGTCTATTAAAGAGTAAATTATCATTAATTAATTATATTACAGAGATGCAATTTAAATCATCAATAAAAACTAAAATGGCATTATCAAATCAATCAAATGATAATTTAAATATATCTAATTCAAAAGGTGAATGTGAATATGTAAAAATCGATGGTCATATAAATAAAAAAATAGCTATTATTAATCCGCAATATGATCAGGTTAATGATGACGGTTTGATAAATACTGATTTTAAAAATATTGATAAAAATACGAGTGATAAAATTAATTCTAATGTTAATAAAAATCAAGTTTCTGTTGAAAAAGAAAATTTTAAATCTCATTTAATTGAAATTACAAAAGATATTTCATTACTAGATAGGTTATCAGATGATAATGATAGATATGGATATGTATTTCTCGATAAAGTTTTTAATTATTTGGAAGTTTATAATGAAAATAAGGGAACGAGAGAAACAGATCCTATTAATAAAAAAACTTATTTTAAAAAACTGGCTAATTCAGACTATTTTTTTAAATTAAATAAAAGAATTAATAATATTATTTATTTGCAATTTTTAAAAAAAGAACAAAGCAGCGATAAAAATGGTGTTATAGAAAATATCACCGTTACAGTTAACAATACTTTAAATGAAGATGAAAAGTTACAAGAGGCAGAAGAACAGAAAAAAGTTTTTGCTGAACATGATAAATTAAATGAAAATAATATGTCAATAATAGAAAAGCGGCATAAAGATAAACTTAATTTGATTAATAATGATAATTCATTTGATGAGTTTTTAGCTGAAATAGATGAGCAACTTAGTATAGCTAACGAAAATAAAAATAAAAAACTTACGCCACAAGAGTTATTGGAAATGGTGAAAAAAGAATAGTGTTATTTTATCCTCTTATTAATTTTAACTAACTTTAGATGTATTTTTTATATATGAAATTAAAAATAGAAGGTTTTTATAAATGACAGATAAATGATAGAAGGATACAACGTAATCTATAGAATAGTATAAATATTAATTAATAGGATGATAATGATGTATCTTGAAAAGATAAGCATAATGCAAAAAGAAATGCCTTCAATTTTAGCAAATCATATATCAGATGCTGAGCTCTCTATTCATAGAGACTCAGTGTTATCAATGAAAAATTCATCGCATGAATTTATTGGTGTTAAGTGTTTAAAAAGTAAAGAAATAGAGACGCTAGACGAACCAATTTATATGGACATGAGTAAAGATATCTCTTGCGTTTCTAATTCTTACGAAATGTTTTATGATAAAATCGCTGATGGCTATTTTTCTAATAAAAGTTTATTTATTAAAAGTGAAAAAGAAAATCCATTTTTTGATTTAGATAAGAAAGAGCAAGAATCAATATTTAATTATTTAAAAAACAAAGGGTTTGATACTGATAAATTAATAAATAAAGAATTGCTAGAAAATGTTATTGATAGTTCTATTAATGAGCCTATTGAAGACAATATTTATGAACCAATTTATGAACCAATTTATGAACCAATTTATGAACCAATTTATGAGCCAATTTATGAAACAATGAATCAAGATTGTTTTTTAAAAGAAAAACTAGAGCTTGTTGATGATTTATCTAAGATTATTTATAAGAATAATAAAGTGAATGGTAATTTTAAAGACAACTTAATTAAGATTATTAGCGATGTTCCATTGGGTGAATTATTTTCTTCATGTGAAAAATATGAAGAGCAGTATGAGATACAAGATTATTTTTTAATTAATAGATTTATTTATCAATTTATAGACGATTTTAATAAATCAAATAATCATAAAATTAAAGTAAATGAAGATTTAAAAAGACGTTTAAATGCTTTTATTCTTCTTGAGAGCTTAAAGTTGAAAAGTGACAATATTATCTAATAGGGGTTCCCCGATATTTTATCGGGGAAAAAAGAGAGTATTAGTACTAAATATCCAAGCGTTTAGTTTGCCACTTACGTGAACGCCAACGCCATGCGTTAGTTAAACCACGTAACCACTCATCACAAAGAAAGCCAATCCAGATACCAATCAATCCCATTTCCATCTTAATACCAAGGAAATAGCCAACCGGAATTGCCACTCCCCACATAAAACAAATTGCTGTCATCAGAGGAAATTTAGCATCGCCGGCCGCACGTAAGGCATTCACCATCACGATATTAAAAGTACGACCTGGTTCTAAAAAGACCGACAAAATAAACAGAGGAATTAATTGGTCAATAATGCGTTGATCTTCTGTAATGGAATACAAAATAGGATCACGCATAAACCAATAAATAATCACTACCCCAATCGTGAATATCACACCGGTTTTTAAACTTTTCCAGCCACGATTAAAGGCATCATCAAAGCGTTTAGCGCCAACTAAATGCCCCACAAGAATTTCATTACCAATACTAATAGCAATACCAAAGAGCATTAAAAATAATGACAATTGGAAATAGAGCGTTTGTGCTGCAAGAGGAACTTCGCCCATTAAACCAATAAAGGCGGATGCAGTCATGTAATGTAAGATCCAAACTAGATTTTCACCAGCAGCCGGTAATCCAATATGTAGGATTTTCCCCAGCATATTTTTGGACCAGATAAAGAGTTGTCTTGCTTGAAATTTAATGCGTAAGCCGTAGAACAATAATCCACATAATAAAATGACGGCAATAATACGACCAACAACAGTAGACCAAGCAACACCGACTAATCCGTATTGTGGTAAACCAAAGAAGCCATAAAGTACAATCATATTACCAATGACGGTAACAATGTTAGCAATCAATGTGACATACATGGCGGCTTTTGATTTGCCATAAACTCTTAAACATGCAGCCAGAATAATTGAAATTGCCTCAGGAATAAGACAAATGCCAATAATATGCAAGTAATTGTAGCCATCTTGAACCAAGTGAGATGGCGTATTCATTAAATTAAGAATGTTGTAGCCAAAAAAGAGAATAATTACAGCGCTACTTATCCCCAGTAATGAGTTAAATGCAATAGAGATATGGATTGCCTGACTGGCTTTTTCTTTTTTACCCGCACCTAAATATTGGGCAATAACGACGCTACATCCCACACTAATAAAACTAAAAATGGTGATGAAAAGATCAAAAACCTGGTTGCCGACGCCCATAGCGGCTAAGTAAGCGGTAGAAACGTGGCTTACCATGTAAGTATTAATTAATAGTGTGGCTAGATGTAGGAAAATATCTATAAATATTGGCCAACTAAGAGAGAAAAGCGAGCGATCCGCTACATCAGACTGATGCATTGAAAACCTTCTTAAAAACAGAGTGAAATCGATTTATTAATATAAACGTGTCGGAAGAAGGGGGATTCTACAAGGTTTATTTATAAGGGAATAGCGCAAATAATGTTTATCTGGCAAAAAAGATATTTATATGGTTTATTCATTGATAACTAATCACTATTATCATTAAGAGATGATTAACATTAAAGTCAGGGGAATTAATGAATACTAAAATAAAAGTGGCGATTGTAGGCTACGGTAATATTGGTCGATTTGCATTAGAAGCTGTCCAAGCTGCACAAGATTTTGAATTAATGGGAGTTGTTCGCCGCGATATAAACAACATCCCAGAAGAGCTGCAAAATATTACCGTAACTAACGATATTAAAACATTAGGTAATGTTGATGTTGCTCTCTTATGTTCACCAACCCGTGCAATTAAAGAATTAGCTAAATCTATTTTAGGCTTAGGCATTAATACAGTAGATAGTTTTGATGTTCACAGCGAAATTGTGTCATTAAAAACAGAATTAGATGAAGTAGCTAAAAAACATGACCGTGTTGCTGTTATTTCAGCGGGTTGGGATCCAGGTTCTGATTCTATTGTTCGTACATTAATGTTAGCCATGGCACCCAAAGGTATTACTTATACTAACTTTGGACCAGGTATGAGTATGGGGCACAGTGTTGCGGCTAAAAGCATTGAAGGTGTTAAAGATGCACTTTCAATGACTATTCCGCTAGGTACGGGCGTTCATCGCCGTATGGTTTATGTCGAATTAGAAGCGGGTGTAGATTTTAATCAAGTAGAGCAAGCGATTAAAGCTGATAGCTATTTCTCTTCTGATGAAACCCATGTGAAGCAAGTCGATTGTGTCGATAGCTTAAAAGATGTTGGGCATGGTGTTCATATGACTCATAAAGGTGTTTCGGGTAAAACACATAACCAATTATTTGAATATTCAATGCGTATTAACAACCCTGCATTGACGTCTCAATTTATGGTTTCAGCGGCAAGAGCGAGTATGAAGCAACGTGCGGGTGCTTATACCGTTATTGAAATTCCACCAGTGGATTTCTTAGCGGGTGATTTAAATACATTAATTGCAAAATTAGTCTAATTTGAATTAGGATTTTTTGCATAAAATATTGCCCACATAATGTGGGCAATATGGATTAACGCTTAGGCAAACTTGATGATTTTGAATTAGCGTTTAATACTTTTAAATTCTTTTGTTGTTGCGGTTAATGCCACTTCTGTTGGCAAACGTTCCATTGAACTTGCACCATAGAAACCATGACAATCAGGGCAATTATCTAAGATATATTGTGCATCTTCAGGGGTTGCAATCGGACCACCATGACAAAGCACAATAACATCAGCACGTACTGCTTTTGCTGCTTTTGCCCAGTCATTAATTAAAGGGACACAGTCCGCTAATGTTAATGCAGTTTCTGCACCAATGTTACCGCCAGTCGTTAATCCCATATGTGGCACAATAATATCGGCACCAGCCTCAGTCATTGCGATAGCATCTTCACGACTAAAAACATAAGGTGTGGTTAGTAGATCTTTTTCGTGAGCTTGGCGGATCATATCTACTTCAAGCCCATAACCCATACCTGTTTCTTCTAAATTGGCACGGAAATTACCATCAATTAAGCCAACCGTTGGGAAATTTTGTACGCCTGCAAAACCTGTTGCTTTGACATCATCTAAAAACTTATCAAAGTTACAGAATGGATCTGTGCCATTTACTCCTGCAAGTACAGGCGTATGTTTAACAACAGGTAATACTTCTTTTGCCATATCCATAACGATTTCATTAGCGTTGCCATAAGCCAATAAACCCGCTAAAGATCCTCGACCAGCCATACGGTAACGACCTGAATTATAAATAACAATGAGGTCAATACCACCCGCTTCTTCACATTTAGCTGACAGGCCAGTACCTGCACCACCACCAATAATTGGTTCATGGCGTGCAATCATTTCGTTGAATTTTTTTAGTAACGTTTCACGTGAATGAGTCATTCTTCTTTCTCCGTGGTTAACAAATAAGTTCCTGGTGTAAATCATAAATTTGCTGAGTAAACTCAGCTGAGTTTATGTGATAAGGACTGATGACTAATTGACGAGTCTCTGTCTCTTTAAATGTTGTTATAAATGCATCAAAAAACGCTTGGTTTGCTTTTGGGTTCCAAAAAGGACCCCCTTCAATATCCAGAGCAGAAAAACCGCCCTGTGGTAATACAAACCGCAATGGGCCTTCACACTGATTCATTTTTTCAGCGATCCAAATACCCAATTGACGGTTTTCCTCTGGTGTTGTGCGCATTAAGGTGACTTGTGCATTATGATGATAAAATTGACGCCCTTTATATTTCTCAGGAACACTAGAAGGGCGACCAAAGTTCACCATATCTAATGCGCCACAAGAACCGACATAAGGGGTTTTAGTACGGGCGATTGCACCAAAACGGTCTTCATCACAAGCAAGTACACCATCAAACAAGTAATCACACACTTCAGTTGTTGTAAGATCTAACACACTATGAAGCAGGTGACTGTCTACCAGTTTTTCCATGGCTTTGCCGCCACTTCCTGTTGCATGAAAAACAAGGCAGTCATAATTATTTTCAAGTTTTTGAGTGAGTTGTTGTACACAAGGAGTGGTTACACCAAACATTGTTAGTGCTACCGCAGGTTTATCAACAACATGCTCTTCTTGGCAAAAATAAACAGCGCCAGCGATTTGATTCGCGGCATTTCTTAAAACTTTACGAGAAATACGATTTAAGCCTGATACATCTGTAACGGAGTACATCATTGAGATATCACTTGCACCGATATAGCCTGAAATATCGCCAGACGCCATCGTCGATACCATCAATTTAGGAACACCAATTGGCAGAGATTGCATTGCTGGTGTAATCAGAGCCGTCCCCCCTGAGCCGCCTAGTCCAAGAATGGCTAAGACATCATCACAGTGAGTTAAATAGTGTTCGAAAGCGACCGACATCGCTTCTATTGCTTTTCCTCTATCACCACAGAACACAGCCTCTTGGCCATCTGGATGAAAGCGTGCAACTTCGGTTGCTGTGACATCCGCTTCTCGTGCGAGTGCCGTGGGTTTGGTTGTCAAGTCAACGGTCTTAACAGGAAGGCCTGCTTTTTTAATTAAATCACTGACATAAAAAATCTCAGCACTTTTAGTATCAAGCGTTGTGGCAATATAAATAGAACCAGCATACTGTTTCATAAGCCTTCCCATACCTTTTATAATTATCGACGGATAGATTATAATCATAATGAGACTTGAGTTTCATTTATCATAGCACTGTTTTGAGACGACCGTCTCATTATTTTTATTTTTTGTACATTAAAGGTCGATAAGGTGTAATTAATCACCTAAAGTAAACGTTAAGTGTTGTGAGTATTTCGCTTAAGATAAGCCCAGACATAAAAGTGTAGGAATAACGAAGGATTTTCTATGAGTTATAGTGATGAAACGGATGCCATGTCCGGTACACGAAAAAGAACCTATCAATTATTGGTAACAACTGCGTTGGGGCTTTTTGAGCAAGGAATGTTACCGACAGTGTCAGAGTTAGCTGCACATGCCGGTGTTTCGAGGGCAACCGCATATCGTTATTTTCCCACACAAAGTGATTTAATTAGTGCCACAGTTGATGCAAGTTTAGCGCCGATCATTGCATGGACACCAACTCCCGAAGATAATACGCAACAACGCATCACTGAGTTGCTCAATCTTGCCTATCCACAGATGTTTAAACATGAAGGCGCACTGCGTGGTGCTTTGCAAGTTTCATTACAGCAATGGGCAAAAGAGAGACAATCGAGTGAATATGCAGAAAAACGATTTATTCGTGGTCACCGTAAAGAGATTTTACTCAAAGTTATTGAACCTTTAAAAGCACACTATCCTCAAGAAATGTGGGATAAGGTGATTAAATCGTTCTCTTTAATTTATGGGTCAGAAGTCTTTTTGGTAATGAAAGATATCTGGAAAATGGATGATCAACAGGTCATTGATATGACTCAATGGATGGCAAAAGCTATTCTAAATCAGGCAAAATCTGATTATCCTGCAGATAACGATTAATTATTTGAATAAATCGGTTAAAATTGTATAAATCATTTACGTTTTAGCTATTGCAGGGATCGTTATGTCACACAAAACAGAAGACCAAGAGTGGCTGGTAGAACAACTACAATTTATTGCACAAGGCATTGGTAAAACATTATCGCCTTTCTGTGAGGTTGTACTTCATGATCTAACTGATAGTGAAAATACCATTATGGTCATTGAAAATAATCTATCAGGTAGAAAAGTTGGGGATAGAGCAACAGAATTGGGAATGGCACGTATTGAATCGTCTGACTTTCCACAAATTGTGGCTAATTACCCAAATCAATTTCCTGATGGTAGAACCGCAAAAAGTACGTCTATCGGTATTAAAGATAAACAAGGGAATTATGTTGCGGCATTATGCTTAAATATTGATATTTCAATGATCAAAGGATTGCAAATGGTACTAAACCAATTTGCAACCCTTGAAGAAGGTAATGACATTATTGAAACCTTTAGCTCAGTGACAGAAGATTCGCTGAAAAAACGTATTGATGAATTTTCAGCAACTTATTCTGTTACACCAAGAGCATTAAAACCGCATCAGCGACGTGAATTGCTATTGTGTTTACAGGATGAAGGTTATCTTTCACTGCGTAAGGCAATGGAAATTACAGCGCAGTATTTAGGCGTTTCAAGGGCAACGGTGTATAACGATTTAAAAGAATAAAACAAGAGGCATTTTTTAAAAGACACCCCAAAAAAAGATATCACTTAGTTGATATCTTTTTTTGGGGTGTCTTTTTTTTAAATAATATATCGTGTTTTTATTGAAAGTTATTAATTGATTACTATTGTGCGATTTTTACAAACTTAAAAAAAATTAAGGGATAAACTATTTGTAATAATCTTTATTACGGGTGATAAAATGAAAAAAATTGATGTAGTTAAAGTCCCATTACCTACAACTTTCCATCATGTGGATAATAAAAAAATCAGTATTCTAATTTTAGAAATTCATTATATTCTGTTTCTAACAATGACATGAACTTTAGTAAAATAAATGATGAGAGAACATCAGAAAAGGATATTTCAGCGCATATAGAACGTTGTGAAAATAAATTAGATAAAGATAATTATCCGGTTATTATTCCGATAAATACGGATGATAAATTTAGAAAAATGCTTTCTATAATTCAACAAACTGTTGAAGCATTAAATGAAGAAAATGATTTTAATAGAACAGGAAGTAATAGCTTAGAAAAACAAAACAGCATAAATAAACTACCTGATTGGATCACAGCGTCAGGGAGAAAAGAATTAAATGTTCATGAAGATATTCAATTAAAAAAAGAGAAGAAAAGAAGCATTAAAAACTTATTTAAACCTTTAATTTCTCCTTTTAAATTTATCAATAGAAATCTACTGCCTTTAAGAATAAACCCTGTAAATCTAAATGTTAATCAAGCATTAAGTGAGTTTAAACTTGATTCAATATCAGGAAATAACAAACCTGTTGATAAATTCATTCAACGCTTAAATGAATTAAATAACACATTTACCAAAAATACAGATAAAGTAATAAATAGAAAAAATAATAATAAAAATATAGATAATATAATAAAATATCAAACATTAGAAAGAGCATTAGAATGTAAACTTATTAATGATGTTAAAATACTAAAAAATGAGTTTATTGCTGACTTGGCTAAAAGTAAATTTGAAGAAAAGTATGCTGGTTTACCCTCTGAAATTAATAGTAAATTGAATTTAATTCTTAAGGAAGGAACTGATGATATAAACAAGAATATAGGTATGGTTTTTTCTAGGGATACAGTTAATGAACTAAAAAATTTACTAAGAGATAGAATAAATACATTAAATGAAAATATTGATATAGATAGTATTATTATGAAAACATTTGATTCATTAATGAGTGAGAAAAGTAGGGCTGATATTATTTCTGAATCTAATGGCGATTTTAAAAACATTAAAAATATTATATCTTTAACATTAACAAAAGAGTTATATAATCAATTGTCACAAAATAAAGATTTTATTGGTGAGGAAGATACTATTTCTAAAGCAGGTAATTTGATTAGGATGATAAATAAAGATATCTCTAAAAATATAGGTGGTGCAACAAAGAGAATTATAAAATCATTGGATAAAAGTTTTTATGAAAATATAAAAAGTAATGAAAGAGGTAATGAATTACTTACTCGAATTTTTAAAAATACGAGCAATAACATTAATTATAAATGGGCTCAAGATGCAATAGTTTTATTAATTAGTTATCAGACATTTGAAAACCAAGAAAGTAAAATAATTTCTTATACAAACAATGGCGTAAGAGATTTAGGGGGATCGGGTGTTGTGAGTACTAAAAATACAGAAATAGAAAATGATTTAAAGGGTATTTTTAATCGAATAGGTTTGGATGCGAATAACTTGGATAGTTCTAAAGATGAAGTGTTGAGAAAATATTTTTCAAATTACTTTGAAAATATATAATTATTTTATTAAATGTTTTTTATTTATATGCGTAATAATAAAGTTATATTGATTTACATATGGATGGATAACCTATGATTGTTAAAACAAATTTATTTGAACCAAAATTATTATTTTTAAATAAACCGCATTACTTTCCAAAAAAGGAAAGTTATATTTTCACAAAAAATATAAGTGAAATAAAAAATACGCCTGTCATACCTTCTTTTGGTAAGAAAATTATTCAGTCATTGACTTCTTTATTCCATAAACTAGAGATTCATTTTCTTATAAGAGATATAAAAAATAATAAACAATCTAGTATTGTAGATATAAGTAAACATAGTCACATCTTTAATGGAGTAGATAATGAAATAAATAAAAAAGAGTGTGAAATAAAGAATTTACCAGATAAGGAAAATGAAATAAGAAATAAAAATTTAAACACTATAAGTAACATAATTTCTCATGCAAATGATAAATTTGATTTCTATAGTTACTGTGATTATTTGACTGAAGTAAAAAGAGCTAAAGATTTTTTTTCAGCACAAGATGATATAGGAAAAGAAGGCTCTGATAATAAGTTAATTGTAGAATGTTTAAATGAAATTATTAAAAATAGAATTAATGCAATAAATAATGATAGTATAAAAAATATATTTAAATTAATAAATTCTAAGTTTAAATTTGAAAACATTCATTTAAATAAAAAATATGATTTTATATATAATTTTTCAACAGAAAAAGAAAGAGATAATTTTATAAAATCAATGAATATTTTACTTATTGCTATCGAAGAAGTTCAAGTTCTTAATAAATTTGATAATAATATAAAAAATAAAATAGAAAGTAAATTATCTACTATTATGATGATGGCTCTTGATAAAAAGGTGGGGAGTGAATGTTCCTTTAATGATTTAATGCAAGAATGGATAGGAAAATATATTAGTGATAACCATAATGCGATAAAAAGAAATATGACTGTAGATACAGCTACACAAGTAGATACAGCTACACAAGTAGATACAGAAATACCAGAATATACAGTCATACTTAATGATTTTGAGACGGAAGAAATAATAGAAATGCCTAAAAAAGCACCTAAAAAAGACTTGGGTGATAAATATATTAATGTTGATTATTTTGATGTTGGAGATTATAAACCAATATTAGAAAGTAAAGCAGAAAATGTAAATGAGATAGATAAGGATGATAATTCAGATATTGATAATTATAAACTAATATCAGAAAGTAAAATAGATAATAAAAGTGAAATAGATGAAGATGATGATTTGGATTTTCAATGGGATTATGAAGGTTTTAATATAAATCATGTTCATGAGGAAAAATTAGAATTGGATATTTTAATGAGGGAAATAGACAGTCTTAATTCAGAGTTAAAGTCAAATGAAAAATTCAATAAAATAATAAATAAATTAGACTCAATTATTCTCGATATAGATGAAAGTTCTACTGAAGGAGAAACTACTTTGAATTTAGATGAGAAGGTAAAATATTCAAAAGATAATTATCGATTGTTTTTTGAGAAGGAGGGAAATACTAATGAAATAAGTGAAGAAAATAACAAAAAACTATAAATCTTTCCTTAAATAATATTTTTTATCACTAACCGGATAATTTTCTAACGTACCAAATATTTCAAATCCCTGCTTTTGATAAAAAGGCAGGGCTTGAAAGCTAAAGGTATCAACTTCAGCATATTTGGCACCTTTTTCTTTTGCCGTGTTTTCCATTGTTTGCAGTAATTCTGTACCTATGTTTTGTTCACGATAGGCTTTATCTACCCACAAATAACGAATACGTAGCCAATTTCCTAAAATATCCCCAGAGATCCCACCTATTTTTTTACCATTCTCTTCCTTAAAAACAGCAAGTGGCGTGTATTGATCTATATGAATATAGTTGAGGTTATGTGTTAACAAACCTTCATAAATTTCATTGATCTCATTTGATGTGGGATTTGTAGTTATTTTCAGCGACATAATCGGCTCTATGTATTAAAAAAAATAATAATTACTTTATCACTATTTGGTTATTAAATATTTATACAAATGCTAGGATGGAAACAATAATTAAAAAAACTGAGTAACACAACATGTCGTTTTTAAAAACTCTACCAGGTATTCTATTTTGTGCATTAATAGGTGGTGTTCTTACCCTTTCTGGTTTGCCCATGGCGCTGATGTTTGGGCCGATCCTTGTTGTCATTATTGCTTACCGCTTTAAATGGGAGCTTGCGGTTCCTAAACATACATTAACGTTTATTCAACTGACTTTAGGTACATCGGTTGGCTTAATGTTTAACCAAGTTCATTTAGGCAGTGCTGACAACTTAATTATTCTTTTACTCACTCTTGTTGTTTGTTTAGCTATTCAGTTTTTTGTGAGTTATTTTTGGTTCCATCGCCATATTGGTTGGACGAAAGAAGAGTCGATGTTAGGTGCTGTACCTGGTGCTATGGCTGCTATTTTGGCATTGACTGATCACACTAAAACACCACCCCAAAAAATTGTTATTTCTCATACTATTCGTTTAATGGTATTGATTATTCTGGCGGGTTTTATTGTGGGATCTGATAAAGCCAATATGCCTGAGTTTGCTATACCCGAAATGACACTGGTTTCATTTTTGTGGTTATTATTGATTGTAGCTTTAGGGTTAGGTACTGGGCTTTTATTACAGAAAATCCGATTCCCGGCACCCTTTATGTTGACTTCATTAGGTAGTGCAATATTTATTCAATCTTTTATCAGTGAACCTATTGCCTTTCCAATGTTACTTAATGAATTGAGCATGGTTTTAATTGGCATGAATATCGGGGCTCATTTTGTTGTTTTCCCATTTTCCTCACTAATTAAAAATGCTTTTTCTTCTGTTCAAGTAGTTATTATTAATGTGATTTTAACGGTAATAGTAGCATATGGAGCAGCTTATCTAACGGGTGTTCCTTGGGCAACATTAGTATTAGCATGGGCGCCGGGAAGTATGGAAGCCATGACTTTTGCCGCTATCACAATGAACGTGGATGCCGCTTTTGTAATGTCGAATCATATTTTTAGAATGTTGATTATTCAAAGTATTCCTTCTGTGGCTCTGTATTGGAATGAGTATAGGCAGAAGAAAAATAATCAGCACAAAAAGGAATAAAGAGCAGGAAAAGAAATAAAGAGCAGGAAAAGAAAGTCAGTTTCTTTGATAACCTCTAATTAGTTGCTTTATATGGTTCTTGTTAATAAGCAAGCTATTCCAAGAGGCTATCTTTTTCTATTTATCTCAATGTTACTCAACAGGTATTAATAATTTAATAGACTTAATGACTTATTCGCGAGTAGCTGACATTTCTTATTATGTGACACTTCAATACCTTTTAAATCATTGTAACTGTCTTCATTTAATTGGCTCATTGGTAATGTTGAATAATTACTGACATCCCATTGTTGCGAGCGAGAAAAGACCATTAAGGCTCTTTCAATTTTAGACTTTGATATTTGCTCATAACCACAATCTTTATTTAAAAAAAGGTAGATTGCGGTTAAATCTGCCAAGTCTTCTGCTTGTGTGTAGGTTAACGCTTTTGCGCCCGAAGAAAAGAGCATAGAAAAAGAAAGTGTTAGCGTGCAGAACAAGGCGAACATTTTTTTCATTAGGTGTGTTGTTCCTTTGTGTGATGATTTAGCAAGTTTTGTTATTTGGCTTAATGTAGTTAAAAGTTTTGCAAAGACCCGCTATTTTGTTGGGTTTTAAATTGACCTTCCAGTAAGGGGAAACTTTAGCATCGGTAATAGTTTACAAGGCTTCTTTACTTATCTTATTTCGATAAAGACAGAATAACTTGTTTTTATTCAAAGGAATATATTATGCAACGTCGTGAATTTTTAAAATTAGGCGCCACATTAAGTGCTGTAACATTATTACCAAGTTGGAGTCGTTTTGCGTTTGCCCAAAGTAACACGCCTTCATTGGCGATTCCACCTCAAATTACCCCAGACGCTCAACAAAAGATTGTTCTTAATATTCAACAAGGTGTTTCTCAATTTATTCCCACGGCAAGCACAACCACATGGGGTTATAACGGCAGTTTATTAGGCCCAGCACTAAAGCTTAAACGAGGCCAACCAGTCACTATTAATATCAATAACCAATTACCTGAAACTACAACGGTTCACTGGCATGGTCTTGAGATTAGTGGTGAAGAAGATGGTGGCCCACAAGCCATGATTGAACCAGGAAAATCTCGTACAGTGACTTTTACACCTAATCAAGCCGAGTCAACGTGTTGGTTCCATCCTCATACTCATGGTGTTACTGGACAACAAGTTGCTATGGGATTAGGTGGATTGGTCATTATTGAAGATGCTGAAACAGCAAACCGTAAATTGCCTAATCGTTGGGGTATTGATGACTTGCCCGTGATTTTACAAGACAAACGTTTAGATAGTAATGGACAGATAGATTATCAACTTGATGTAATGAGTGCCGCAATTGGTTGGTTTGGTGACATGATGTTAACTAACGGTGCTATTCAACCACAACATATTGTGCCAAAAGGCTGGATCAGATTACGTTTCTTAAATGGTTGTAATGCGCGTAGCTTAAATTTGGCAACCAGTGATGGCAGACCGATGTATGTGATCGCCAGTGATGGTGGATTGTTAGCGGAACCGGTCAAAGTGACGGAATTACCAATTTTAATGGGTGAGCGTTTTGAAGTTTTAGTAGATACGTCTGATGGACGTGATTTTGATATTGTTACTTTACCTGTACGCCAAATGGGGATGGTTTTAGCGCCATTTGATAATGTACTCCCTGTGTTGCGTTTATTACCATCAGCAGAAAAAGGCCAAGGCTTATTACCTGATCAATTAGCGCTTATTCCAGCATTACCAACACTCAGCAATATTTCAACGCGGACATTACATTTACGTATGGATATGCGTTTAGATATGCAAGGTATGATGCTATTAACAGAACGTTATGGTGATAAAGCATTAGCGGGTATTCATCATGGGATGAGCCATATGCGCCAAGGTAACGGTAATGGCATGATGGGCGGTGGGATGAATTGCGGTCATGGAAATGGTGATTTAGATATCTATAATGCTAATAGTATCAATGGTATTCCATTCTCAATGACAGAGCCTGCATTTGATGTGAAGCAAGGTGTTTATGAAAAATGGGTTGTATCAGGTCGTGGTGATATGATGCTACATCCATTCCATGTACATGGTACACAGTTCCGTATCTTATCTGAAAACGGTCGAGCACCAGAGAAACATCGCCAAGGTTGGAAGGATATCGTAAAAGTTGAAGGACAATTTAGCGAAATTCTTGTGAAATTTGACCATTTAGCGACAAAAGAGCACCCATTTATGGCGCATTGCCATTTATTAGAGCACGAAGATACAGGTATGATGGCGGGATTTACCGTTAGTAAATAATCTATCACTATAAAAATCATTAATATCAGTAAGATAAGTTGATAAAGGGCACAGGATTAATATTTTGTGCCTTTATTTTCATTAAATCAGATCATCGCATGATGAGGGAAGTTCTGGTACAATCGTTTGCTTTCCCCGTTAACCCAATCGAAATTAATCATGAAACATATTGTTGATGTCATGATCTCTGAAGAAGAGATCAAACAGCGTATTGCTGAGCTAGGTCGTGAAATCACAGAACATTACCGCCCACGCCAAGATCAACATGATCTTGTCTTAATCGGCTTGTTAAAAGGTTCTTTTATTTTTATGGCAGATTTATGCCGTGAAATTAACGTGAACCATGAAGTCGATTTTATGACTGTATCAAGTTACGGTAATGGTATGACGTCAACACGTGACGTTAAAATCATTAAAGATCTCGATGAAGATATTCGTGGTAAAGATGTTCTGATTGTTGAAGATATCATTGACTCAGGTAATACCTTAAATCGTGTTAAAGAGATTTTAAGCTTACGTGAGCCAGCTTCTATTTCTATCTGTACTTTATTGGATAAGCCATCACGCCGTGAAGTGGATGTACCGGTTGAGTGGATAGGTTATTCTATTGAAGATAAATTTGTAATTGGTTACGGCATTGATTACGCACAGCGTTATCGCCATCTGCCTTATATTGGGCATGTAACGTTATTAGATGAGTAATTTATTTACTTAAATAGAAGTAAAAAAACCCGCTTTAGGCGGGTTTTTTATTGAATTGAATGTGCTTATTAACGAGGGTGACTCAATTTTGCCATCGCTTGGCGATAAGAAAGTTCAAGTTTCTCACGGCTATCTGAGGTGACATCGAGATCGTGTAATTCACCATTATTTAAACCGTAAACCCAACCGTGGATCATCACTTTTTGCCCACGTTTCCATGCGGCTTGCATAATCGTTGAGTGGCCTAGGTTATACACTTGTTCAATAACGTTTAGCTCACAAAGTAGGTTTAATCTATCATGAGGAGCAAGTTCGCCTAACATTGAACTGTGTTTGTACCAAATATCGCGGATATGCAATAACCAGTTATTAATAAGTCCTAATTCAGTTCCTTCAATAGCCGCTTCAATACCACCACAACCATAGTGACCACATACAATAATATGTTCAACTTGCAATACATCAACGGCATACTGAATAACAGAAAGACAGTTTAAGTCGGTGTGGATCACTAAGTTTGCGACATTACGGTGAACAAATAGGTCGCCAGGTGCAGCATTTATCAATTTTTCTGCTGGAACGCGGCTGTCAGAGCAACCAATCCATAAAAAATGGGGTTTTTGGCCTTTACAGAGATCTTTAAAAAACTGAGGATTTTCTTCAGTAACAGATTCTGACCATTGCTTGTTATTGGCTAACAGCTCTTCAATTTTTCTCATCATGACGTGACTGCCTGTAAATTCGGTTTCTCACCATTTGCGCTGACAGTACGCCAACACGAAATAGCACTGTGTTATTGTTGGATGCGAGAGATCCACTAAGAAAGGGTATTTTTATACCATTACTTTTGAATTAATCAGAAGGCTTTTTAAAGCCAAGTGACAGATAATTGTCTGTATTTTTTCGCTTTCAAATAAGATAGATCTTTTTATAGCATTTGTTTAATGAATTTATCAATACATTCTTTGATGTAAATCAAATGTGTAAAAAGATAACTGATTGTTAAGACTACTATTATACTATCCAAAAATAGGTTTATTAAAACATATTATAAATAAATCTTATATTTGTGTTTTTTTTGCTTTTTGATATGGATAAATACAGGGATGATAAAAATCGATAGTCAGCATTGATTGAGATAATAAATGGCGAGATGATATCAATCAGTAAGATTGAGGAACAAGGGCAATAATTTTATTGCTATCAGTTAGGCTAAATGATTACATCAAGGGATGAATTGATTAATACATTAGGAATATAAGCAAGAAGTAACAGTATATAGCATCTTCATCTCTGATTTTTTCTTACATTAAGTTTTATTCTTATTATTTGTAATAGTTAAAATAAATTTATTTATTCGTTTGTGTCATAAACCCTAAAACGGTTTATTTACGGCCTTATTTTCTCTAGAATATCCTTATTCCATTTTGATCATATTGAACTAAGCTTATTTTCTAATTCGAAGCGTGTGAGCAATACGTAGCGTTAGTAAGGCTTAGTTGAATAGCTATTTTCTGATTTCAGCTCAGTCAATGCTGAATAATGCAGTTGATAAAAGGTAATTCCCACTTATGACGTATGCATTGGAGTTAACGGAGTTAACGAAAACTTATCACAATGGCGTAAAAGCGCTAAAAGGAATTAATCTCACCGTGGAAGCGGGAGATTTTTATGCTTTATTAGGTCCTAATGGCGCAGGAAAATCGACCACCATTGGTATTATCAGCTCTTTAGTTAATAAGAGTAGTGGCAAAGTTAAAGTCTTTGGCTATGACACAGATACCGATATGGTTAATGCAAAGCGCCAGCTAGGGTTAGTGCCACAAGAATTCAATTTCAACCCATTTGAAACCGTATTACAAATCGTCCTCAATCAAGCAGGTTATTATGGTGTTCCTCGTAAGTTAGCATTAGAACGTGCTGAAACCTATTTAACTCAGTTAGATTTATGGGAAAAACGTGATGATAGAGCCCGTTTTTTATCTGGGGGAATGAAGCGCCGTTTAATGATTGCTCGTGCATTAATGCATCAGCCGAAATTACTGATCCTTGATGAACCAACAGCAGGTGTTGATATTGAATTACGTCGCTCAATGTGGATGTTTTTAAAACAATTAAACACTGAAGGAACCACCATTATTTTAACGACACACTATTTAGAAGAAGCAGAAATGTTGTGTAGGAATATTGGTATTATTCAACGTGGTGAACTGGTCGAAAACACCAGTATGAAAGGCTTATTAAGTAAACTAGAGTCTGAAACCTTTATTTTAGATTTAGCACCAAAAAGTCCATTGCCTGAATTACAAAATTATCAATATCGTTTAATGGATACTTCAACATTAGAAGTCGATGTTAAAAGAGAACAAGGTTTAAATAGTGTTTTTGCTCAACTTAATGCACAAGGTATTCAAGTGTTAAGTATGAGAAATAAAGCCAATCGCCTTGAGGAATTATTTGTTCATTTAGTTAATGAAGAGCATACAGTAGAAGGAGAGAGGGAATGATTCAGCTGTATTGGGTAGCCCTCAAAACAATTTGGATTAAAGAAGTTACCCGTTTTGGCCGTATTTGGATACAAACGTTAATTCCACCTGTAATAACTATGTCTCTCTATTTCGTTATTTTCGGTAACCTAATTGGTAAACGAATTGGCGATATGGGTGGTGTTGATTATATGCAGTTTATTGTTCCTGGCCTGATTATGATGGCAGTAATAACAAACTCTTATGCCAATGTTTCCTCTTCATTTTTTGGTGCCAAGTTTCAGCGTAGTATCGAAGAGTTATTAGTTTCACCGGTGCCAACACATGTTGTTATTGCGGGCTTTGTGGGTGGTGGTGTGGCTCGTGGTGTTTGTGTCGGTATCTTAGTGACTTTAGTTTCGCTATTTTTTGTACCTTTAGAAATGCATTCTTGGACAATGGTCGTGGTGACATTGCTGATGACTTCCATTGTGTTTTCACTTGCCGGGTTGTTAAATGCAATCTTTGCGAAAACCTTTGATGATATCAGCATTATTCCAACGTTTGTTTTAACGCCATTAACCTATTTAGGTGGTGTATTTTATTCACTTTCACTCTTACCTGAATTTTGGCAAGGAGTGTCAAAATTAAACCCTATTGTGTATATGATTAGCGGTTTTCGTTATGGCTTTTTGGGTATTACCGATGTTTCTTTAACGGTTACCATCAGTGTGTTGTGCCTTTTCATTGCCGTGTTTTATGTTATAGCATGGTACTTGATTGAAAAAGGTAGAGGTTTAAGAAGCTAATCAATAAAACGAAAATAACAGTTATAATGTTTGAAATCGGTATCTTAATTAGAGATACCGATTTTTTTTAACTATTTTTTCAGCATAAATGTTAATTTTTCTTTAAATTGACGCTTTGCTATTAACAAAATGATTTTTCTTGTTTAGTATACTAAACACTTTGATAGGGGATAGAAAGGAAATGTAATGACAACGGCAAGCCAAACAGGTAAAGCGCCTGAGGCAATCTCTCGTAATAAGCTTTTATGTATCGCTGGTATGGGCTGGACTTTTGATGCAATGGATGTAGGGCTACTTGCTTTTTTGCTCACTGCATTAAAAGAAGATTGGGGATTAACTGCATCACAATTAGGCTGGATTGGTAGCGTAAACTCAATTGGAATGGCTGTCGGTGCTTTTGTATTTGGCATTATTGCAGATAGAAAAGGACGTAAACCCGTTTTTATCTTTACTTTGTTGCTGTTTAGCTTAGGTTGTGGATTAACTGCATTAGCAAGCTCTTTGATGGTGGTGCTTGTTTTACGTTTCTTTATTGGAATGGGATTGGGTGGGGAATTACCTGTTGCTTCAACACTTGTTAGTGAAAGTGTTGAAACTCATGAGCGAGGTCGAATTGTTGTTTTATTAGAGAGTTTTTGGGCTGTCGGGTGGTTAATTGCGGCTTTGATTGCTTATTTTATTATTCCTGATTATGGCTGGCGTATGGCGATGTTATTAAGTGCATTACCGGCTGTATATGCTCTTTATTTACGATCAAAATTACCTGAACCAACTCCATCCCATATCTCACAGAAAAAAACACGCTTATCGATTCGCCAATCAATGGCATTAATTTGGTCACCTCAGTATCGACGTTCAACGCTAATGTTGTGGATCTTATGGTTCTGTGTCGTTTTCTCTTATTATGGTATTTTTTTATGGCTACCAAGTGTGGCTATGTTAAAAGGCTTTAGTTTAATAAAAAGCTTTCAATATGTGCTTATTATGACATTAGCACAATTACCCGGTTATTTTACCGCTGCATGGTTAATTGAACGTTATGGGCGAAAATTTGTGTTAGTCACTTATTTAGCAGGAACTGCTATTAGTGCCTATTATTTTAGTGTGGCTGATACCACGACAACGCTACTTATTTTTGGCATGTTACTGTCATTCTTTAATTTAGGGGCTTGGGGGGCTTTATATGCTTATACGCCAGAGCAATATCCTGATGGAATACGAGCAACAGGTGCAGGAACAGCAACAGCAATAGGGCGTATTGGTGGAATATTAGGGCCTTTAATGGTGGGATATTTAGTCCAATATCAATTTGAAATAAGCTCCATATTTCTTATTTTCAGTTTTTCAATTGTTATTGGGATATTGGCAGTGATGTTATTGGGTAAAGAGACAAAGAATAAACCGCTTAACTCAATTTAATCACACTTTATGTGACTAAAAATACAGAAATCCCCTTACTTGTAATATGATAGTGATTAAGAATTTTATGAAGAAAGGGGATAAAAGATGTCTCATTATGATGAAGTGGTTAAACAGGTTGATGATGCTATTGCGACAACCAGTATTGAAACCATGAATGAACTTTTAGTGGAATTAGGTAAAGATAAAATGATTGAGTTTCCACTACGTTATGAGCAACAAGAGCGTTTACGCACAGCTATTTTCCATCACGGCGAAAAACATCGCTAATCGGATTATGGCTAAGAAATAAGTATTTAAAAAGCGTTTTAACCGTTTTAATAAACAGGTGTAAACGCTTTTTTCTTTTTATTGCATCGTATCATACGGATCAAAAAGTCTTTTTACCTTCAAGTACCGCAATTCTATTTTCAATAGACGGATGTGTTGAAAAAAATGAGTCTCCTTTATTAAAAATAAAGGCCGCTTTACGATAAGCACGTCCCGTTGAACCATCTTCAAAACTTTCAGTGTCATGTTGTGCCGAAATTTTCTTTAGCGCATTAATCATTGCTTGATTATCTTGCGTTAAATCGACAGCGGCGGCATCAGCCATATATTCACGAGTACGAGATAAATAAAAATAAAGGACTTGGGTAATAATCGGTAAAACAAGGTTTAATACAATCAAAATAAGGCGAGCCTTGCTTGCTGCATCATTACTTTTTCCACCCCGGTTGCCTGATGCAATATATAAACGGCTACCAAAGATATTCGTAACCGTCAAAATAACGTTGGCTAAGATGCCAACATATAACGTTAGTCGTGAGTCGCCATGAATAATATGCCCTGTTTCATGGGCTAATACTGCTTGCACTTCTTGGCGATTAAGGCGACTTAATAAGCCAGTTGTTACACCAATAAAGGCATTTTTTTCAGACCAACCAGCTGCAAAGGCATTCGCTTCAGATGTATCAAGAATATAGAGCTTAGGAATATAGCCTAGCGTGGCACTTAAACTAAGTTCTTCCACAATATTGAGCAATTGGCGCTCTTGTGCATTTACTGTTTCATCTGGGCTAATTAATTTAGCATTCATTCCTGTTAGCATGATTTTGTGCCCTTTAAAATGAATAAAAAGAAGCAATAAAATCGAGATAGCTAAAATAATGAGTGAAGCAATGGGGATCGATTGGAAAGTCAGAAATACCAACATATTATCAGTGAGATCTAGATAAGGGTTTGCTCCAATAGCTGTATCCACCAGCAAACCGATCATCAGCATTAATAGTAAATAAGTTGCTATAACAAAACGAGTTCGAATAGCATTTTTCCGTAGAACATTTCTGAAATCCATTAGTGACTCCAAACAGCACCGCTAAGTGCTGTTTTATCAATCAAGAAGGCATAAGTATCTTTTTATTACTTTAAAAATTAATCGAAATTAATGCGGCGAGCTTCTTCTGTTTTAATGGTTCCTTCATCAAGACGCCAGTACTCTTTATCAATAACTAAGCTTGGGAAAATCTTGACAATAAACACAGCAGGAATAGAAGCAATAAAAGCGCGATATTGTTCTAAAGTACGGTTATAACCACGTTT
Organism: Proteus vulgaris; assembly: GCF_011045815.1. Lineage (GTDB taxonomy): Bacteria > Pseudomonadota > Gammaproteobacteria > Enterobacterales > Enterobacteriaceae > Proteus > Proteus vulgaris_B. The sequence goes on from NZ_CP047344.1 coordinate 830,104, forward strand.
TGCAAAAGAGAGTTTATTTTCCGTTGAAACAATCTCTTCTTGTAAATTTGCCATAATGGTATCGGATTTTAATTCAGGGTAATTTTCAACCGCAACATTAATGGCACCACTTGAAACAATTTTTGATAATTCGTCTTCAGCTGCTTTGGCTTCTTTGCCATTGGCACTTTGAGTTTGTGTTCTTAATTCAGTGATTTTAGTAAATACGTCAGATTCATGGCTGAGATATTTTTTTACTGTAGCTAATAAGCTATCAAAGACTTTACCACGACGATCTAATTGTACCGAAATTTCGGTTTCACTTGAGATAACAGCTTCACGCATAGAAATAATACGGTTGTAATAATAAAAAATAAGACCCAATAACGCGATAGTAATAATTAACCCAGTCATGGTGAAGTGCTCTCTTTTCTAATCGTAAACAGGAAATTGTGTTAAATCTTTAATGTTAATTTTGCCTATTATTGATAAAGATAGCTAGATGATTATTTCATCAAAAACAAAAAGAACATGAATAAAGTAAAATTAATGATATTGATTGAGATAAAAAAATACCCCGAATAAATTCGAGGTAAAAATTAAAGGTAATGCTAGGGCAAATAAAAAATATCAAGTGAAACATAGGGAATGAATCTGAGTTAAATAATCGAGTTAACGAAACTATTTAACTCAGAGGTAAAACATTTAGAACCAAGGTGCTTGTGCCATTACGTTGCCATAAAACAGCATTCTTCCCGTGATTTCACCACTAAATAACATCAAAATAGTGATGATAGAGAGCAAAGTTTTGTTAAATGACGTGCTGTGAGACAAAGTAATAATGCAGATACCAATAATTAGACTAGCAATGACTTGCCACCATAATAATAAGCTTGCAACATCTGCACCGGGTACTTGTGTTCTCATAACCAAGCCTATGAGAACTAAGAATGCACCAACTAAGGTTCCTATTTTTAATGAGTTACTAATGGTTTTACCTTGCAAACGCAACCAAGGGATCATTGAGCCAAAACCAAGCAATAACGCGGTGCCAATAAAGCTAATTTGTGTTGCGGGTGTATGCCAAAGAGGATGAGCCTGCATTTGGTAGTAGATTTGTGCTGTAATCAAAATAACAGGCAAACCAATAACGCCACAAAACAACCCAAACAGACTATTACGGCGAATAGCATGGGGTTGTACCCAACTGGCTAGTGCCCATAATGAAATTAAGCCATTTAGCATCACAAAGGCAATTGCTTCGCGACTTAACCAAGAATGTGCAATACCTAATACAGAACGATAAGCACCGAGCGGATCACCTAAGTGCCCCATCGACATTGATGAACCCACAACTTCAATCAGCCAAATGAGCGCAATGGTTGTTCGTAATGCTTTGGTGTTTAGCATTGCAACGTTTTGAGTTTGGTTTTGCCATTGATACAGTGAAAGTGCTAATACCGCACCAATACCCCATTGACTCATAACCGTAAACAGGACTAACGGCAGTTGATAATCATGCATGATTAATCCTCCATACCAATAATAACAATATTAGGATTACTGATGGTGTGATCAGGTACACCATAACGTTTTTCTAATAAAGCCCAATTTGTCGTGTGTTTTTTACGCAGATCTTCAATTTCACCAAACTCAATAGCCCCAGTAGGACAAGATTCAACACAACGGGGTTTTAAGCCTTCATCAAGTCTATCCGCACACATATTGCATTTACTGGTTTTTCCTTCTACTGGATCGTAAACCGGAGCGTTATAAGGGCACGCCATGATGCACATTTGACAACCGATACATTTGTCATGATCTTGCACGACAATACCGTCTTCACGTTTGGTATAAGTGTCAGCAGGGCAAACTTTTAGGCACTGTGGATCGTCACAATGGTTACAAGACATGGTAATAAAAGCTTGTGCATTGGGTTGGTCTTCATTGAATTCGCGAACTCGACGCCACAACACACCTGGAGGCGTGACATTTTCAGATTTACAGGCCATCGAGCAAGTTCGGCAACCATAGCAATCTTTGGTATTTATTAGAAAACCATACTGTTTCTTCGCCATGATCAAGCCTCCCGTCTTACGTTAACTAAGGTGCTATTACAGCAATGACCGTTACCTAAAGGTTCAACGTGGTCATTGGTAACATGGCTACTACTTCCGCCTTGTTGTTCCCACCATCCATTATCTAATGAAATAACGCCTTGCTTAATATGCGTGGTCACAACGGCAATCGCACGGTGCTCTCCTCGATCATTAAATGCAATAGCCCATTCACCGTCTTTAATTCCTCTGGCTAAAGCATCATTGGGATGGATAAGAATATTAGGTTGATTACGCTGTACTTCTAAGATCCACTCATTCATACCATGGCTAGAGTGAACACTACGAGCGAGCTTGCGTTGTACCGCCATTAGTGGGTATTTTTTAGCAAGTTCAGGTGAGCCTTTTGTCGATTCTTTTACGGGATAATAGGTGACAACCGGAGAGAAGTTTTTATCCTGCCACTCTTCAATAAAGAAGTGTGCTTTTTTCGTTGAAGTACGGAAAATGCCATCTTTAAAGGGGATCCAGTCGCCTTCAACTGGGCGCACTGGGCCTTTTTCTAACATTTCACGCGTAATGCCGGAGCCTTTAAGACAAGTATCAATATAGTGTTCAATAGGTTGGTTGAAAACGTCACCAAAGCCAAAACGTTCGGCAAGACGAGCAAAGATCCAATAATCAGGTTTTGCATCTCCTGGCGGCTCAACCGCTTTTTCCATTAATTGTACATATTGACTACGAACACCTGCCATTAAACTGGTATCTTCAAAAATAGTCGTAACAGGGAGTACAAGATCGGCATAAAGTGCAGTGGATGACATCAAGTTATCAGCAACAACTACAAAAGGTACTTTTTTCAGTGCATTACGTACCATATTAGTGTTAGGCAGTTGCGTCATCACACCCATGGTCATGATCCACCAAAAATTAATTGGGTGTGGTCTTTCATTGACAATCCAATCACCCACTTTCGCAACAGGGATCGGTTTGATGGGTTTTGCATTAGGTGCTGGTGGAATAATTGGACTAAATTTCGCCATTTGGCGAGCACCACCGGCATCACAAATTCCAGCGCCTTTTTTACCGATATTGCCGGTTAATAATGCAAGATAAAATTGGCTAGCAGCAACATAAGCACCAAATTCGGTACGTTGAGCACCGGACATATTTTGCACAATCATAGCGGGTTTGGTGGTGGCATAATCACGTGCTAAACGAATAATAGTTTCTTTCGGGATATCCGTTTCTTGACTGGTTTTTTCGACAGTCCAAGGTTGTGCTTGTTGGTAAATTTGCTCAAAGACAGTCACATAATCAGCATTAGTAGGTAGTTCATCATGAGTTAACGCAGGAATAATATTCGGTGTCTCATGGTGAACAAGTTGCTGACTTAAAGTATCAAAAACTAGATAACTATCTTGATCATCATCAGATTGACGTAATAGTTTTTGCTGTGAGTCAACAAGGTAAACGGCACCTGTATGTGCACGTAAAAAAGGTTTATCAGTGAGATTTTCTTCAATGATAATTTTGATCATACCTAACGCAAGTGCCGTATCAGTACCAGGAACGATAGGGATCCACTCATCTGCTTTAGCGGCTGTTTCATTAAAGCGAGGATCAATAACCACCATTCTGGCGCCATTTCGGCGAGCTTGGTTGTAGTTTTTAAAATACGCTTGCATCGTCACTGCGGGGTTATTTCCCCAACAAAGAATATAGCGACTATCCTTTACTGTATCTCGAGTGTCGGCGTAGCGTAGACCCACCATTGGGATCATTGCCGCTGTTACGGCAGAGCAACAAAGTGATCCCGCTTGTTTTGTGGAGCCACCTAAGTAATCGAAAAAGGCTTTACCCATATCATTTTTAATTGAGTCCATATTGCCCGCATGAGTGGAGATAAATAATCCCTCATTACCAAACTTATCAATGGTTTCTCTAATATTCTTTTCAATGAGATCTAGCGCTTCATCCCAACTAATGGGTTTGAACTCTGCTTTTCCTTTTTCACCCACACGCAATAAAGGTGTGGTTAAACGATCTTTATGGTATACCCATTTGGTTCGACTCATACCTCGTAAACAGCATTTCACATTAAAGCCTTCAGTGGCTTCAACTTTGATAAGTTGCCCCTTATGTGTAAAAGCTGTTAGGTTACAGTGCAAACATTCCATCGCACAGGTTGAACGAAAGGTTTTATATTCGGATAATTTTATCCGTGGTTTCTGGTTAAATATGGGTTTATTTTCATTAACTAGACTGAACGCGTTAGGAGAAAGAGCTGCCACGCCAATGGCACCCATTCCTTTTAACAGCGTTCTTCTATTTAATTCCCACTTTTGATTTTTAGACATAGACATTCTCACGCACAAGAAAAGTTAACTATATATAAACTCAATTCATATATAGTTAACATTGAGGTAGATCATCTAAAAATAGACAAAGAAAATAATCGACAGAAAATAGTTAAAAGGCCACATTTAAAATAAGGTTTTAGTGAAATAAACTAGTAAAAATGACAAAAAAAGAATAATTGGATGTCGTCATAAAACGAAATAAATAACGAATAGGTGTGAAAGAAATAAATGCAGAATTCTCAAGGAGTTAACTCGGTTGATATTGCTATTACCATTCTCGAATTTATTGCATCGAATGGCGGTATTGCCCGATCGTCAGATATTGCAAAAGCCTGTTCGCTTTCAAAAAGTCGCTTACATAAATATTTAGTGTCACTTTGTCGCTCTGAAATGTTGTACCAAGAAAGCGGCGGAAGCCAGTATTGCTTGGGGAGTAAAATTCTTCTTTTAGCGCAGGCAACACCTAAGCCACAATCCATGGTGGATGAAATTAATCAGCTATTATGTGAGTTTAGAGATGAACATAATATGTCTACAGGATTAGTTATTGCGCAAGGCAATCAGCTTTTTTTAACGCGATATAATCGCAGTTTTAAACATGTTGATATTGATTTTTTACCCGATACACCTGTGCCTTATAAAATTAGTGCTGCGGGCTCTATTTTTGCTGTTTTTAGTAATTTAGAGATAGATGCGGGTTTATCAGAAAAACAGAAAAATACTATTCGCCAACAAGGTTTTGCTATTCGTCATGAACCGGCTGAAGGTATTCCTAGTGCACAATCCATTTCATGCCCTGTTTTTAATAAAAAAGGAGAAATGGTGGCAGCAGTATTAACGATGGGCTTTATTGAGTCTGAAAGACAAATTGAATTGGGTAATACACTTAAAGCTAAGATGACGCGCTTTTCACGTTAATTGAGTGGAGTATTGAATTTAGGCATCTTGGCAGGAAAAACCAAGTGCCTAATATGCAGAGAAGAATTAATCAAATAGCCCTTTTGCAAGGGTATCACCTTGGTGTGGGATGCCGGGTAATACAAAGTAGTATCCGCCACCAAAAGGTTTGATATAGCGCTCTAATGGTTCACCATCTAAGCGTTTTTGGGTATCAATAAAGCCTTTTTTAAGGTTATTTTGAAATGAGATAAAAATCAGTCCCATATCTAATTGACCTGAAGGCGTTAAACCTAATGAATAGCTGTAACTACGTCGGCGTAGTTTGGCGCTATAACGTTCTGGATTTCTTGGCTCTGCTCTTCGCATATGAGAGTCAAACAGCACTCGGTCACCATGAGGATCTTTTTCAAACTGTGGATCGTCCATCTCTTGCTTCATGCCTATTGGGGCACCCGTTGATCGATGACGACCAAAGTTATTCTCTTGATCTTCAAGCGGTGTTCTATCCCAAAATTCCAATGCAAACCGAATAAGACGCACTGCTTGATAGCTTCCGCCTAAACACCATTGTGGCTCTTTTTGTTCTTCTGTGATCCAGACTAGCGAGTCCATCAGGTTATTATCAGATGAAGGCGCGTTCCCTGAGCCATCTTTAAAACCAAAAAGGTTAATCGGTGTTTGGTGATTATCAATATCGCGAGCAGGAAGAAAACCATCAATTTTCCACACCGCATAAACTTGACCTGAAAGATATTTTAAAATATCTCTTAACGCATAAATGACACTTTCTTGGCTATTAGCACAAAACTGGAGTAGAACATCGCCACCACACCATTTTGGATCTAATCGATCATTAGGAAAGGGTTTCATGGGCTCTAAGCGTTTGGGTTTTTTAGGCTGAAAACCAAAACGATTATCAAAAAAGCTATCACCTAACGCGACAGTGACGGTTAATTCATCTGGGTGTAATTGAGTGCCCAGAATACCAGACTCAGCAGGAGGAAGATGTGGATTTGCTCTCTGCTCTAGCTCACGAGGTTGCGTTAAAAAAGCAATTCGTTGTGTCAGAGTTGCGAATATTTTTTTCACTTCATCAACAGTAGTGACTGTTAGATTAAGAGCAATAAATGAGGCGTGTTTTTGTTCTGGAGTAATAACGCCTGCTTGGTGTTTACCTAAATAAGCAATCGTACGTTGATAACGGGGCACAGATGAAGCACTTTGTTTTTGTTGTGCATTAGCCCCTATACTGGCGAGTAATAAGCTTCCACCTAACCATTTTAACGTTGTACGTTTATCGAGGTTAACTGGGCTTTTTAATAACGGTTTAAAGAGAGTTTTATTTTTCATCACTTGCTTCTTTATAGTGATAGTAAACATCAATATCGAGCGTGCTACGTAAATTCGCCACTTGCTCTGCTAATTGTGTTACTTGAGAGAAAAGCCAGCTTTTTTCTGTTTCAGGAAGCGCATTTAAAGGCTGGAATAAACCTTCATCACGCTGATATTTTAAAAGCAGAGCACCAATATCATTATATTGCTTGATCAGAGATTGATATTCAGTAGGGGGAATATGTTCGGATAAGCTCTCCACTATTAAGCGTGACCCGGATAAATTTGCATAACTATCACCTAGATCGCTATTTGAGTATTGGTTTTCAATCCCTGCCAATTTGTCCGTTAAAATAAACTCCAAGCTATCACCCGCCGATTGGACTAATTTGGGGATTGGGATATCTTCAATGGCTAAACGTTTTTTTAGATCACTAATGCCTCTTAATAGCATTTTTGCGGACTCTGTAGCTTTTTGCGTATCTTTTAATTTAAAGAGTTGATATTCAATTAAATGAAATCCTGAAAAACGCGATGAGTTTTCTCTTTCAAGAAAGAAATCAGCTCGGTTATTTAATAAACGTTCGCTTGCTCCAAAAAGCGCAATAATAGGACGAATAACTTCATAGTGATAATGCGCTTGTTGATAGGCATTTTGAGCATTAATAAGCTGATTTTTTTCGCTATTTACTATTAATTTATTGAGTGCTTTTTCAACTTGAGTTAATTGCTCAACAGCTTTTTCTCGGTACATTAAAATATCAGTTTTAAATTTTTCAGGAGTAGGAATATCCCCTTTTGCAACGATGATATTTTCGCTATCTTGAATAATTCCTTGAATGATTTTTTCGGCGTAAATAGGTAGAGAAAACAGCAAAATAAAGAAAAAAATAGTAATATTTTTCCTTTTAAATTTTGTGTTATTTCGCATGCTGAGTACCTCGCTTAAATAACAGTGCAACAATCACCCAGTAGACAATAAACGTCACCACGCTTAAACCAATGGGTTGAGAGCGATAAGCGAAGAATGATACTAAGAAATTACCAAAGACACTCGAGTCATCCAGAATATGGCTAATATCCCAAAGCGGATATATCAAGAAATCAGGTAATTCAAAATCCATTTCAATGAGTAGATTTGCAATTTCTTCTACGGCTTTTAAGAGCAAAGAAACGGCAAGGAATAGCAGCAAAAATCCTGTTACAGTAAAGAAATAACGCCATGAAATAACTTTTGATGTCAGTAAAAATAGCCATAGAGTGAATGCTGCGACAAGTAAGCCAATAAAGACTTCAATAAAGAAAGGCAGTGCTGTTTGTGCATTGAGAGCCATAATATGGCTAGAGAGGAAGACAACAACTTCACTGCCTTCTCTGGCAATTGCAATGGCAATAATCAGTAAAATACCCCATGCACTTTGTTGCTGTGTTTTTTGTGCGAGTTCATTTTCTATGTTGGTTTTTAATGACTTTCCTTGCCCATTCATCCAATAAACCATTTGAACAATAAGCACACAGGCGAGGATCTCCATTACGATCATAAATAGAGATTGCCACATATCTTCCAGTGAACTAAATACACCATAAATGCTCAGAGCCAAGATAACAGCAAGAAATAGTCCAAATATAACGCCACTCCACAAGTATTTCATACCTTGTTTGGGCGCGGGAGAGCGCTTTATCCAAGCATAAATAATGCCAATTACCAGTAGCGCTTCAAAACTTTCTCGCCAGACAACAAACAGAACTTGTCCCATATTTACTCTGCCTTTTCAGTTGCAACAATTTCACCTTGAGGGTGAGAAAGGTGAAAATCATCAAAGAAGGTGTAACGACCGGGTTTTAGTGGTGCTATCACAACGACAGAATTTGCGCCAGGAGCTAATACTTTTTCTTTACGTAACTGTGTACTTTCAAATTCAACAGGGCTGGTGCCTGTATTACGTATTTTTATTCTAATGGGGGTTTTGGCTGGTACTTCAAGTACTTGGGGAATAAGCTCGCCGTCTTTCATTTCTAATTCAACAGTAAATTTCTCAGCAGCAAAAACAGAGCTTGTTATCATTAATAGCAGTAATAACGTGTATTTATAGAGATGTTTCATCATCAGCGTTTCACTTAAAAAAAAGAGAAAAAGGATAAACTCAATTTTATTGAGCTTATCCGTTATCAAGCTAATTAATAACTACCTTTACGACCTGTGCCGCTATAGGTGAAATCCCATGAAACTTCAAAGGGTTCAAACCAAGGTGCAACACCGGTTTCTTTGTCAATATGGCGACCAAATGTAATATCTTTATTGTATGAAGGTGGGTAAATTTTATAAGTAACATTATATTGGCCATTACCATCGAGTTTCAGATTCTCGCCATAGTGAGGACCATCATTAGCCACCATTGCCATAAAAACGCCTTGCTGTTTTTTCGCTGGCGCATCTGATTTTGTCACGGTGTATTCAATAGTGAGGTAAGGGATCCAGTCACCTTCTGCAAAGCCATTAGGATTGTCTTCTGTAGCATGGATATCGGCTTCTAAATGGATATCGGCTTTATCAGCCGCGAGATGGCTCATTGCATGATGACCTTCTTCGGTATCCATAGTGATAGGTTGAAGGTAAACCCCCTGAATTTCCATACCATTTTTAATAATAGGATGACCTACTGGGTACTCTAGAGCAAAAGCCGAGGTTGAGAGAAACGATAATGCAGTAAGAGAGAGTGCATAGCGATATTTCATGTTTAACCCTTATTTCAAATGATAATTGTTATTATTCTTAATTAGGTTAACACAATTTGTATTAAAGATAGGAGATAATCTATACGAAAAATATCGCTTAAGTTTACGAAAAAAATAGTGAAAAATGTATTAACATTTTATTTTATAGAAGAAAAAAATTTGTTGGTTTAAATATAAAAGATAAATAGAATTGATAACTCTAAGTAATGATACTCACTGGGATCATCAAATTAAGAGTGATATATGGAAACCTTATTTATCTTAATAAAAAGATAAAATAGAAGATTTCCATACCAAAAATATTAAATTTGGCTTTGAGCACTCCAAAATTGTTTGGATTGTATCAGTGCGATAGCAGAAACTTGCTCTTCATTAGGGGGTAAAAAAAACGCAGGAGTCACTTTTAGCTCTTGAGCAATATGAAAGAGCATATCAACATCAATTTTACATAGCCCATTCTCATATCGTGAAAATTGTTGTTGGCTAATACCTACTCGTTCAGCGACAACCTTTGCTGATAAGCGAAGTTGCTGGCGTTGCTTACGAATTTTATGCCCAATAATTTGAGAAATGGGATAAATCTTTGACATTAGTGACCTCATTCTTCCTATCAACCACCAATAATATTCAATAATTCGAATATCAAGTTTCTGTGATGGATCTTCAAAGTAAACAAGCACTCCGGCTTGAATGAGTAAAATCCATTCTCTAGTGTTATCGGTTAATAGGCGGAATTATTTATACCCGTCAGGCTATAAGATGATAATAATTTTTATTAAACTATTTTGATATCTTTCTTTTTTCTAGCAGGAAAATCGAGAAAAATTTGATAAACAGTGCTATATATTGCCTAAATGCCATTTTATCCATTATTTGTGCTCGCATTTATGATTGATAAAGAGTAAATAATGAAACTATAACAAAAAAGATAAAGCCCTCTTTGACTGTGTTTATACTCGAAAATACCTTTTATATATTTTTTATGATGGGTTATTTTTGAGTTTTTTTTTATTTGGCCCAATTTTTCTTCTTAAATAGCTTTAAAGCGACACACCTCTTTTTACTTTATCGAAATTAATAAAATTACATTCACTTCTAATAGTCCATGGCGTTAATATTGTTATCTATAATACTTAGGTAGATTATAAGTATTACAGGTAATTATCTATTTATCGTCAAGGTCGAGATTATGAATGTAAAAGATATCATTCGTCATGAACCATTTGGAACATTGCTAGGTTATGCGCCTGGTGGTGTCGCGATTTACTCTTCAGATTACAGTAGTATCGATAAAGAAGACTATGCTGCTAATGATTCATTCCGTAGTTATATTGGTAATGAATATATGGGGCACAAGTGGCAGTGTGTTGAATTTGCTCGTCGTTTCCTTTATCTGCATTACGGCGCTGTATTTACTGATGTGGGAATGGCTTATGAGATTTTTTCATTGCGTTTTTTACGTAAAACCATTGATGACGATATATTACCTCTCCAAGCGTTTGCGAATGGCGGTAAGCAGGCACCAGCTGTTGGTGCTTTACTGATTTGGCAAGAAGGTGGTGAGTTTAAAGTGACAGGTCATGTTGCGGTGATCACTGAAGTGCTTGAAGATAAAATCCGTATTGCGGAACAGAATGTTGTTCACACTAGATTACCAGCAGGCCAGCAATGGACACGAGAATTACCGCTTAGCGTCAGTGATGACGGCTACTTTATTCAAGATACTTTTGAGAACACAACGCTTTTAGGTTGGATGATCCAAACTGAACCTAATGCTTATAGTCTTCCTGAGCCTAAAATCACACCTGAACTATTAAATATTCATGCCGAAAAACTTGAAAATAAAGGTCAATTCGATGGGAAATGGCTAGATGAAAGCTCGCCATTAGAGAAAGCTTATATCTGTGCGCAACATGGTCATATTATCAATCAAGATAGTTACGAATATTTCACCATTTCAGAAAGTGCAGAGCAGGAGCTTATTCGCGCAAGTAATGAAATGCATTTGATGTATTTGCATGCAACTGAAAAAGTGTTGAAAGATGATAAGTTACTGCGTTTATTCGATATCCCTGAAGTGTTATGGCCTCGCATTCGTTTGTCATGGCAAAACAGACGTCATCAAATGATCACGGGACGATTAGATTTTTGTATGGATGAACGTGGTGTCAAAGTTTATGAATATAATGCAGATTCAGCCTCTTGCCATACAGAAGCTGGCTTAATCATCGAAAAATGGGCACAGAAAGGTGGAATTAAAGAGGGATTTAACCCCGGCGAACGATTACTTGATGCATTAGCCGATGCTTGGAAACATTGTGATGCAAAACCTTTTGTACATATTCTTCAAGATGATGATAGTGAAGAAGATTATCACGCTCTCTTTATGCAACAATCACTGACCCAAGCAGGTTATAACAGTAAAATTCTACGTGGATTAGATGAGCTTCATTGGAATAGTCGCGGCCAATTGATTGATGCAGACAAACGTGTTGTTGAGTGTGTCTGGAAAACATGGGCTTGGGAAACGGCATTAGATCAACTAAGAGAAGAGAGTGAGCAACAAGCACTGATCCCTATTCGTACAGGGCATCCTGAAGGCGAAGTCCGTTTGGTCGATGTACTTTTACGTCCTGAAATTACCGTTTTTGAGCCACTTTGGACACTTATCCCAAGTAATAAAGCCATTTTACCGATTTTATGGCAACTGTTCCCTGACAATCCTTATTTGCTAGATACGGATTTTAAAGTGACTCCTCATCTTGCACAAAGTGGTTATGCAGTTAAACCAATAGCGGGTCGTTGTGGTAGTAACATTGGCTTAGTTGATCATAAAGAAAATGTGTTAGATGAAACCCAAGGTCAATTTGATCACCAAGAAAATATTTATCAGGAATTATGGTGTTTACCGAAAGTCGCAAACCGTTATATTCAAGTTTGCACCTTTACAGTCGGTGGACATTACGGGGGTTGTTGTTTACGTTCTGATCCTACACTAGTTATTAAAAAAGAGAGTGATATAGAACCGTTGATCGTGGTTGAAGATAAACACTTTTTAACTAAATAAGATCATAGACGTTTAGAATTAAGAAATAATAGACCCGCCTAATTGGCGGGTTTATTTTAAAAATAACTAGAATGCTTAGTGAGAAATAGAATGATACAAAAATTTGAAACGCTTAGTGAGTTATTAGCAGCGCTTTCAACACTTGAATCTAATGAGTGGATTTATACGGAAATTGCAACTTGGAATCGTGATCCTAATCAGGCGATTTTTTATTATATTCCTTGGGATTATCTTCAAGAATTACCTGATGATGAGATTTACCTTGATGATGAAGATCTGGAAATGCCAAAAATTGTTAAAGATAAAAATTTACGAGGCTGGATGGTGATTTGTGATTTGGCATTATGCTATCAAGTTCAACAAGTCGAAAAAAAAACCTTACAGTGGGTTATTGAAGAAATTAACTATTATCGTGAATATGATGCTTTTCGGTGTTTGAGCTAGATGTTGCTTTAGCAATAATTATCAAGTAATAAACTATAATTATTTGATAATTAATGATTTATTTGTGTTTTTTTTGTTTTAATAAAGAATGTTTTCAATGTTAGGCCAATCATCAGCATAATGATCTGTCATTAATAAAAAACATTCAGCCACGGCACGGTTTAAAGATTTATGTTCAACAGTATCATTTTCTATTGAAGTGACAGACCACACTTTGTTTTCTTGATGATAAGAGCATGACATTTCACAATCTTCTAATAAGGAAAGTGCATCATCAGCATTTTTGAGTAGATCAAATAGTGCGCCATCGGGATCTAAAGAGCTCCAAACTTTTTCGGTTTCTGTATCAAACTCGATTTCATAACCATAACGGCGATAGATAGCTGTTAGGTTTATTTGAAAATCTGTGTAGTGACTATAACGATGGATCGGTGGCTGGTAGGTATCTGGCTCTTGGGCTTTTCGATTATTTTTATAGTCTTGAATTTGTTTTTCTCGAGCTTGTGCTCGTTGATAGCCCTCGCCACCAAATTCTAAGATACGTGCTTTGCGATAAACGTCACTAAAATCTAGTACCGCAGCACCATAATAAAGCCCTTCATCTGTTTTCAAATCCATTAAGTCAACTAAGATATAACGTTTATTCTCAGTGAGTTGTTCTTTATTTAGGATGGATAAACCAGCATATTCTGCAATAGCGACTATCTGTTGTGTTGAAAATGTCATCTCTTTCATAGGGTTTTCCTTAAAAAATTACATGCTTTCCTTGATCTGTTTTTTCAGCCACTGAATGAAAAGCTGCACTTTGGCATTATTCTTTTCGTTTCGAGTGACAAGGTAATAACGCTGAGCACAAAAAAGCTCACTATTATTAAAAGGGATAATTAATTCCTTATTGGCCAGTTGTTTCTGTACTAAACGTTTTCTTCCCATCGCGACGCCAGAGTGATTAACGGCAGCAATCACTGCAAGATCAGAACGATCAAAACAGATATTACTGCGATTAGGGAAAAGTGAAAGATCCATATGTTCACTCCAAGCTCTCCATTCATCAAAATCAGAATTGTTACTCCATGCTTGTCTATCATGTAGCAAGGTGCAATTAGAGAGATGATGAATATTATTTATAAGCTCATGTTTTTTAGCGTATTCAGGGCTGCATACCGGAATAATCGATTCTGAAATTAAGTCTTCGCAATAAAGATTTTGTAGTTGTTTATCATCAAAATAGATGGCGAGATCAATACCATAGCCTCGAAAGTTAATGTCATCATTTCCTGTGAGCAGATTTAATTCAATGGAGGGGTAACGCTCAGTAAAATCTGAAATACGAGGAACTAACCAACATTGGGCAATAGAAGGGCGTGAATAAACGGTAAGTACACCAGAGATTTCTTGGTTATGGATATCTAAAATTTCTTGGTTAATGTCTTCTAACGTTTTTTTAAGTGCCCAATAAATACGTTCACCTTCTTCTGTTAGTTCAATTCGGCGATGAAAGCGGTTAAATAACTTAATGCCTAATTCTTCTTCTAGTGTATTAATACGATGGCTAATAGCACTGGGAGTTAATGACAGCTCTTCTGCTGCTAAAGCAAATGAAAGGTGACGACCTGTTGCTTCAAAAGTGTGAAGTCTGGCTAATTGATAACTAGATAATCGTTTATTTCTTAAAATCACGCTAGAAGATTCAAACATTCTTTTATTCTCATTTTATTGTTGATAGTAACGTTAGTTAACAATCAAGGTAATGTTAAGATGAAATACCATGCTATCACTCATCAAAATGTGATTATTTGTGGATAAGATCACTTATTTGAGTTAATTGAATTCATCTTAGTGTAAATTTTCATCATTTGTAAGTATCGAATGATTAATATTCAATATGTTTAACAATAAATAAAAGATTTGGGATGGATATATGGATTCAACATTATGGGTACTAGGTACTCTTATAATTAGTATCTTGCTCATTGTTTTTACTATAATAAAACTTAAGTTTCACCCGTTTTTAGCCTTACTGTTGGCCAGCTTCTTTGTAGGTACTGCAATGAAGATGAACCCTTTAGAAATGGTGAATGCGATTGAAAATGGTATTGGCGGTACACTCGGATTTTTAGCAGCAATTATCGGTTTAGGTACTATTCTAGGTAAAATGATGGAAATATCAGGTGCGGCAGAACGCATCGGTATTACATTGCAAAAGTGTCGTTGGTTATCTCCAGACGTTATTATGGTATTAGTTGGTCTTATTTGTGGTATTACACTTTTTGTTGAAGTTGGTGTGGTATTACTTATTCCACTTGCTTTCTCTATTGCGAAAAAAACAAATACATCATTATTAAAATTAGCCATTCCTTTATGTACGGCATTAATGGCCGTTCATTGTATTGTTCCTCCTCATCCAGCCGCGCTGTTTGTTACTAATGAATTAGGCGCAGATATGGGAACCGTGATTGTTGCCGGACTTGCGGTTGGTTTAGCTGCTTCATTAGTCGGTGGCCCGTTATTTTTAAAAGTATTAGGTGAGCGTTTGCCGTTTAAAACCGTACCTGAAGAATTTTCAGATATGGAAGTGCGTGAAGAAAAAGATTTGCCTTCGCTCGGCGCCACTCTCTTTACGGTATTATTGCCAATTGTTCTGATGCTGATAAAGACAGCCGCAGAATTAAATATGACAAAAGATACTTCGCTTTATACTGCATTACAGTTTATTGGTAATCCAATTACTGCAATGTTTATTGCTGCTTTTGTCGCTTATTATGTTTTAGGTATTCGCCGTAATATGGGCATGAATATCTTATTAAAGAAAACAGAAGATAGTTTTAGCTCTATTGCCAATATCTTATTAATCATTGGTGCTGGTGGTGCTTTTAATGGCATTTTAAAAGGTAGTGGTTTAAGTGAATCTTTAGCGTTAATTCTTTCTAACTTGGACATGCATCCTATTTTATTGGCTTGGTTGGTTGCCATTATCCTTCATGCGGCTGTTGGTTCTGCAACGGTTGCAATGATGGGAGCTACTGCAATTGTTGCACCATTAATGCCTTTATACCCAGACATTAGCCCTGAAATTATTACCTTAGCAATTGGTTCAGGTGCTATTGGTTGTACCATCGTCACAGACTCACTGTTTTGGTTAGTGAAACAGTATTGTAATGCAACTTTAAGTGAAACTTTTCGTTTTTACAGTGTCGCGACCTTTATTGCCTCCTTTGTCGCATTAGGCGGTACATTTATGCTTTCTTTTGTCATATAAAAGAGAACGACTATGAGCCATATAGATATAAATAAACTAATAAGTAATTTTCCACTAGTTCGTGACTTAGTGGGCTTAAAAGAAGTGGTTTGGTTTAACCCAAAGGTGACCACCACTGACCAGGGACTTCCATATGTTGGTTTAACGCAAGATGACGTAATTGATGCACAAGCACGGTTACAACGTTTTGCACCTTATTTAGCTAAAGCATTTCCAGAAACGGCGGTTACTCAAGGAATTATCGAATCAGAAGTGGTTGATATTCCTAAGATGAAAATTGCTCTTGAAAAGCGTTATAACACAACCATTAGCGGTCAGTTGCGTTTGAAAAAGGATAGCCATTTACCAATTTCAGGCTCAATTAAAGCACGAGGTGGAATTTATGAAGTATTAACGCACGCTGAGAAATTGGCAATAAACGCGGGGTTACTGAATACAGATGATAATTATGAAAAATTATTCTCTGATGAATTCCGTAAATTCTTTAGCCAATACAGCATCGCGGTTGGTTCAACAGGCAATTTAGGTATGTCTATTGGGATCATGAGTGCGAAATTAGGCTTTAGTGTAAGCGTTCATATGTCTGCTGATGCACGTCAGTGGAAAAAAGACAAATTACGCTCTCATGGCGTTAATGTTGTTGAATATGAACAAGATTACAGTATTGCTGTAGAAGAAGGCCGTAAAGAAGCAGAAAAAGATCCTAACTGTTTCTTTATTGATGATGAAAACTCAAAAACCTTGTTCTTGGGTTATGCCGTTGCCGGATTACGTTTGAAACGTCAATTTGAAGAACAAGGTGTTCGTGTTGATAGTGAACATCCTCTGTTTGTTTATTTGCCTTGTGGTGTTGGTGGTGGCCCTGGTGGTGTTGTGTTTGGGCTAAAACTGGCATTTGGTGATGCAGTGCATTGTTTATTTGCTGAGCCAACACATTCACCTTGTATGTTATTGGGCGTTTATACCCAGTTACATGAAGGTATTTCAGTACAAGAAATTGGCATCGACAACGTGACTGCCGCTGATGGTCTGGCTGTTGGTCGCGCATCAGGCTTCGTGGGGCGTGCAATGGAGCGCTTAATTGATGGCTATTACACTATTGATGATCAAGAGCTTTATGATTTGCTAAGTCTATTAAATAAAGAAGAAGGAATTAAGTTAGAACCTTCGGCATTAGCAGGAATGGCGGGAGCTGTACACGTCACTCAAGCTAAAGATTATCTGCAAGGTTTATCACTAGACAGTCAAAAAATGCAAAATGCAACGCATTTAGTCTGGGCTACAGGTGGTGGCATGGTTCCTGCGGATGAAATGCAAAAATATCTCGCTCAAGGAAAATAGAGCGTAGATCCGGGGCGATAAGGTTTATCTTTATCGTTCCATATAAAATAAAAGGGAGTAGTGCGAGTATTCAGTAATTATTATATAAAACAATAATATAGTAACAATGGATTAAACCAAGTGTTACATCAAACATTCACACCAGGATGTCACACCAGGGGAAAATGTCGTAGTATTATAATCATAAAAAAAGAGGCACCCATAGGGTGCCTCACTTACATCTATCGCTTTAAATATTAAATTTATTCTAAAATAAACATGCCATAAGGATGAATTTGGAGATAATAGCTGTCACCTACATTTGGTTGAAGCTGTGTGGCATTGACTTGTAATAGTAAAGTCTGATTTTGCCATTCGACGGTTACCTCATACTGAGGCCCCATATAAGCCACATGCACGATTTTACATTGCTGGCAGGCATCGCCTTGTTGAGATAAGGTGATAGCCTCGGGTCTAACTCCAACTCTAACATCTGTTTTAGTGGTATTAAATGTATCTGGCTTTGGTAGGCGATATTGGAAAATATCAACATAATCAGCGCCTAATGTGGCTGGGAATAAGTTTGCATCACCCATAAAGCTGGCCATAAATTCAGAAGCCGGTTGGCGATAAAGAGTTTGTGGTGAGCCTAATTGCATTATCTTACCTTTATTCATCACCAATACCATGTCAGAAACCGCAAAAGCTTCACTTTGGTCATGGGTTACATAAAGAGAAGTGATATTAAACTGTTGTTGTAATTCACGAATTTTCTCTCTCATACTACGACGCAAGTTCGCATCAAGGTTACTGAGTGGTTCATCAAAAAGCAGCACTTTCGGCTTTAAAATTAACGCGCGAGCTAATGCAACTCGTTGTTGTTGACCGCCTGAAATTTGGTCAACAAAACGATCTTCAAAGCCGGCTAAATCCACCAGCTCTAAGGCTTCAGTTACTCGTTGTTTGATTTCTGCTTTCGGACGCCCGAGCATTTTTAAGCCATAACCAATATTTTCCCCTAATGACATATGAGGGAAAAGGGCATAAGACTGAAACACCATACAGATATCGCGTTGTTGAATTGAGCGTTCAGTGACATCTTCACCATCAATAAAAATCTTACCTTCTGTTGGTTTTTCTAATCCAGCAACTAAACGTAAAACAGTTGTTTTACCACAACCAGAAGGCCCTAATAATGAAACCATTTTACCTTGTGGAATAGACAAGCTGAGATCTTCAATAACTGTGTTAGAGCCAAAGCGCTTAATGACATTTTTCAGTTCAACGAAATGTTGTTGTGTCATGGTTTATACTCCGTATTACTGTGCATTTTTGGCTTTAGAGCGTGAAACACGGGCTTCGCCAATCAAATAGTCAAATAAGAAAATAATTGCCAACATAACGACGATTAAAATCGAGCCGTAGGCAATTGCGACGCCGTATTCACCATCTTCAACACGGTTTAAAATATAAGCAGTTGCAACACGTGTATCTGGTGTAACAAGGAAGACGATGGCACTGACTGTGGTAATTGCACGCACAAAGCTATAAATCAGCGCAGACAAAATAGCTGGGCGCAATAGCGGCAATAGCACATAGAAAATCGTTCTCATTGAATTTGCTCTTAAGCTTAAAGAGGCTTCATCTAGTGATTTATCAATTTGCCCTAATCCCGCAATACCTGCACGTATCCCTACTGGCACATTACGCATTGTCATAGAGATAATCACAATCGCCGCAGTGCCCGTTAAATAGAACGGTGAGTCGTTAAACGCAAGAATATAAGAGACACCTGCAACCGTTCCCGGCACAGCGAAACAAAGCATAGTTGTGAACTCAATACTTTTCTTACCTTTAAAGTCTTGGCGCACAACGATATAGGCGATTAGCAATCCAAGAATGGCTGTAATAGGTGCTGCAATACCTGCATATAACAAGGTATCCAATAATGAAGGCCATGCTCCATCACTCATTCCTTGACCAAATAGCTTGATAAAGTTATCAAGGGTTAAGGTGTAATCAACACCCCAGTTAACGGTAAAACTACCGTAGAAAATACTGCCATATAACAAGATATTAAAGACAACCCAAATGCCAAGAACAGTTGTTACAAATGCAATCAATGACGATGGTAAAGGTTGAACATCACCACGATAGGATTTCCCTGATACGGTGACGTAAGAGCGTTTGCCAATCCACATATACTGCACGCAGAACACTAATAGTGAGAAAACTAAGAGTGACGCACCTAATGTACTGGCTGATTGATAATCTAGTTGAGAGCCGGTGATATAGAAATAAATCTGTGTGGCGATAACGTCAAAGTTACCCCCTAAAACCAATGGGTTACTAAAGTCAGCAAGAGATTGCACAATCACAATTAAAAACGCATTAGCTAATGCGGGTTTAAGTAACGGCATAAAGACGTTAAAGAAGGTTTGATAACGGTTAGCTCTTAAGGTGTAAGACGCCTCTTCTAATGAAGGATGAATGGTTTTAATAGCACCGTCTAAAATCATAAACGACATTGGGGTAAAGGCGAGAACTTGAGCCAACCAAATTCCTGTAAAACCGTATAACCAGTTGGTATTTTCAAGTCCGGCATAAGTGGCAAGAAACTCTGTCACATAACCAGAGCGTCCCATCATAAGTGTGACCCCTAAACCGACAACAAAAGGAGGCGTTACGATAGGTAAGATAGAAAATACGCGACCAATAATGGCAGAGCGTACTGCAATACGAGATGTATAAATTGCTAGAATTAAACCAAAGAAAGTACAACCGATCCCCACAGCAATAGAGAGCATTATGGAGTTGAGCATTACTTGTACAATATGAGCTTGGCTTAAGATAGAAATAAATTCAAATGGAGCGAAATTGCCTGCGCTATCTTTAAACATCGGAATAAAAATAGCGATGCTAGGAAAGATAATAAAGGCGCCAATCAGAGCAACAACGGCTATCAAAGAGCCAATAACAAAGCTATCACCGCCAAGCCATTCCAAGCGTGTTAAGGCGGTTTTCATGATCATTCCCAGAGAAATAAAGAGAATGATCGCAGAATAACCTAAACCTCGTCCTTCAAGCGTTGCACTAACTATTGTAATAACAGCACAAAATAAGGCAAAACCGGCATCAAAATAGTGGCGAGAACGATTTTCACGCTTAGGTTCATTTAATGAACGAAAGAGCAGTAAACTCGGTAATACAAACCAGAGCCAACTGAGATTGACGCTACTCCAACCGTAAGAGGTGAGTAATTCATCTGCTGTAGAATCTAAAAGACCGTAATCAAGGCTCCATGACGGCAGTAATGCAAAAGCCATCCAAGCAATTAGGACCCATAAAAATATGGGTTCCCGCCTCTTTTTTTCAGGTAAAGCGAGTGTGTGAGACATAAATCCCCCGAGAGTAAATATATTTATTATTATGTGAAAAAGAGAGCGAGAGATTATCTCGCTCCATTAATGAGCTATTTACCCATTTTTACTTCGGTTACCCACTTATTAATCAACGCTTTACGCACTTCACTATCGCCATATTTATCCATGTCGTAGTTGATGAGTTTTAAGTCTGATAATTTCAGTGCCATTGGTGAAGATTCTGCAGAGGTATTTGTTAGGATTTGGTAAGATTTACCTTCTTTCCAACTAATTTCTTGCGCTTCTTTTGAGAGTGTCCAATCTACGAATAGTTTAGCATTATCCATATTACGGGCATTTTTGATGATACTGACACCACCGATTTCATAGCCTGTACCTTCACAAGGTGAAATCAATTCAAGCGGTGCGCCATTTTCAACTTCTAATGAGTAATCATGTAAGAAACCAATACCAATGGCTGCTTCACCACGGGCTGCATTTCGTGCTGGGGCAATACCTGATTTTGTGTATTGAGAGATGTTAGTGTTGATTTTCTTTAGATAATCAAAGGCTTGTTCAGTACCCCATAACTGGTCGAAGGTTGCCAGTGCGGTATAAGCAGTTCCTGAACTTTGTGGATCGGCGATTTGAATTTCACCTTTATATTCAGGTTTGATTAAATCTTTCCAACAAGTTGGAATAGCAATTCCTTTTTCCTTTAAGCGATCTTTATTAACGCCGAAGCCTAAGATACCGACATAAACCGCAGACGAGTAGTTACCTTTGCGTTTAGCGGGATCACGAAATTGTGGCATGATTTGATCGAGATTAGGAGAAACATAAGGCTCAAGTAGATCCATTTCACCCGCTTGTGAGTGAGGGTCCATTGTACCGCCATACCAAACGTCAGCTTGTGGATTACGTTTTTCAGCTTCGATTTTGGCTAAAGTACTCCCCGAACCATTACGAACGAAGGTCGTTTTAACATCATATTTTTCGGCAAAGGCTTTTGTTTCAGCTTCACACATTGCATTTGTCGCACTACAGTAAACCACTAAGCGACCGGCAGCGTGGGTTGATAAGCTAACAGCAGAAAGTGCCAGACCAGTAGCAACAAGTGTAGAGAGGGTTTTCAATTTCATGTTCAGAACCTTTTAAATGTGTCGTCATCGGAAAATGAAAGAGGGCCTACTAAATGCTCTTGTTTGCTGACATCAGCAATCAACAACGGCATTAGCAGTAGTCCCATTAAGGCCGCGGCACTGGTTAATAATGCAAACATCCCAGTCCAACCATAATGCGCCATGACCTGACTTAATGGCCAACCTGCCATTGCTGCCCCTAAGTAGGCATACAATCCCAAGTAGCCAGTTACCGTGCCTGCTGCGTTTTTATGGCAATATTCTGTTGCAGCAAGCCCGATTAACATCTGTGGTCCGAACACGAAAAAACCGATACTAAAAAAACAGGCTGCGAGTAGAGCATAATGATGAATTGGAATTAACCAAAGGGCTGCCACTGCGGTAAAAAGTCCGAGTGAAAACAGCAATATCATTGGTGCTCGTTGGCCTCGGAATAAGAGATCCGAGCCCCAACCTGAACATAACGCCCCTAACAAACCACCCACTTCAAATAAAGAGAGGATGGCATTAGCACTCAATAAGTTGGCGCCATGTGTTTCTGATAACCAGATATTTCCCCAATCGTTTATCGCCATACGTATGAGATAAACCAAAATATAAGAAAATCCTAGCAACCAAATCATTCGGTTAAATAAAATGCTCTCTTTCAAAATAGTTAGCATTGGTTTAGGTGGAGAGGCTTGCTCTTGACGTAGTTCAAAAACATCACGTCGCCATACACCGACGGTAGGCAATCCTTCTTCTACCGGAGTGCCTTTTAACCGTACGCATAGCCATAACCCGATAATAATGCCGATAATACCGGGTACAAGCAGTGCCACTTGCCAACTATAATGCGTTGCTAGCCACGCCGTTAAAATGGGAAGACTCATCCCACCAAGGTTGATTGATATATTCCATAATCCCCACCAGAAGCCACGCTCATTGCGTGAATACCAGTGTGTTAACAACCTTGCACAAGGTGGCCAGCCAAAGCCTTGAAAGAAACCATTTAGTGCCCAGACCAAAAGTAGTGCAGGAAAAGAAAGACAATAGGCAAAAATAATATTCATAATGCCTGTCATCACTAATCCCACACCCATAAACCAGCGGTATCCCCATCTATCATGGAAAATACCAGAAACAAATTTAGATAAACCGTAAGTGAGATAAAAAAGGCTGGCTATCCAACCGATATCTCCTTTATCTAAATTCAATTCAATCTGCATAACGGGCATTACAAAGTTGACGCTTTTACGTGTGAGATAGAAAGTGGCATAACCAATAATCATCGACAGCATTAAATTTTTGCGCCAAAAGTTATAGGTCTTATTTATTGATGCCGAATTTTTACCTGACATAACATCCTCTTTGATGTTGCAAATGTAAAAAAAATGTCGCGAAAAAGAATGAGATAAGGTTGTAGATGACTAAGACTTATTCTTAGTTTTCACTGTTTTCTTTTGAATTTGTGGGTAAGTTAACAATTATTTTCGTGCCGTGATGATTTATCACTTCCCATTCTCCACCTAAAGCGCGAATGCGTTCTTCAATACCGCGCAATCCAAAACCGCTACTTTGTTGTGTTGATAATGATGTGGGGAGTATACCAATACCATTATCGCTAATGATCAACCGTAGGCAGTTTTTGTTTTGGGTTAATGAAACTTCAATATAGGTTGCGTTGGCATGTTTACTAATATTATTTAATAACTCTTGTACCAAACGGTAGAGAGTAAAAATTATGGTTTCGTTTTCAGGCTCTTTATCTAATGAATAATTAAAATTACAGGTGATGCCATTGTCATTAAAGGCAAATTCATTGATTAAATGGTGAAGGGCTTTTTCAAGCGACATTTCTTCTAAAACAGGTGGGCGCAATTGTCGCAGAAGTTGACGTGTAGATTGATGAATTTGCAATGCTAGGCGTTCTATTTGTTCGCCCGTTTGTCGCGTTTTATCGTTATTGGCCGTTTTCTTCATTAGCATCGATTGAATTTGGATTGCAGTAATATTTTGTCCAATTTCATCATGTAACTCGCGGGCAATCGCTTTTTTTACATCTTCTTCGGTATGAACCAGTTGCTCCATTAATTCACGTCTGGCTTGAAGTTCTTGCTCTAGACGTAATCGATAATGACGTAAATTATGGGCTAATTGCTGTTGACGGCTTATTGCTATCCCTAAACCAATGCCAATAATAGCTTGCGTGGTTAAGAACATTTCTAATTCACGTAAGTCATTAAATGCGCCGTTTACTTGGCGAGCAAAGGTAATAATTAAGCTTCCTAGTAATGCTGATAATACACCACCTTGCCAGCCATAACGGTAGGCCATAAAGACGTTAGGAATAAAAACGAGAATAACTAATAAACGCTCTATTTCTGGTGTTAAGAAAAACTGTGCGCTTAATCCAATAAGGCAAAATAAAAATCCCCACATTAATAATGATGTTCTTAACGGAGGATCAGGTGTTCCATCAGAGATTAACGTTCGACTTTGTAATTCACGAAGATATTCATAAAGTAAAAAAACAAAAGGTGCGAGTAATATTCCACCGGTGACTGAGGTCAGAAAAACTCCGCTGGTGGTATTAATAAAAAAGCCAAGAATAAAGGCTTGTAACAGACTATTAAAGCCAACAGCGCCGATTAACAAGGTTAAGCGTTGCCAGTAGAGTGGATATCGCCACCAAATACGTTGAACTTCTAAGGCGATAATTAGGCTTAATAATGGAGACAGATAAATAATAGCATGGGTAATTAACTGCTCTTGTGTTAGCCAGTAATAAAGCCCCCATTCAGCGAATAACATCGGTAGCCAAAAGCGCCGCCAAAGCAAAATAATCAAGGCTAATCGCAGGCCTTGAGGTAAGAAAAGGGCTGCTTGTTGCCCATTTTTACTTAAATAGAAACCAATCACCCAAAGCGATAGCCAAAGTAAAGAGTAGGTGAGTAATAAAAAGAGGGATTGAAGAAGAAAACGCAGTCCTCTTTTCATGTTACAGCGATCCTGTGATCAACTGATTTTTTAAGGCGAAATGGACTAAATCGATGGTTGTTTCACAGCCTAATTTGCCAAGTACATTAGCGCGATGAACGTGTACAGTTTTATGGCTAAGATTAAGTTGTACAGCAATTGTTTTGACATTAACGCCTTGAACTAAAAGGTTGAAAATTTCTCTTTCACGGGGCGTTAATGTATGCAGAGCATCTTCTTTCTCAGGGGTGTGTCGTAATGCTTTCATGGCATCAGAGCAAAGATAACAGCCACCTTGATGTACGGCGCGTACTGCTTGAACTAATTCTTCGGGGCCACAACGTTTGGTTAAATAACCACGAGCACCTGAATCAAGTGCGCTTTGAACAAAGGCGGGGGTATCATAAATACTTAAAATAATTGTACGAAAATCAGGGCGTTTTTGTTTTAAACGGCTCTGCAGTTGTAAACCACTTTCACCCGGCATAGAGAGATCCATGACAGCAACATCAATATCATCATGCGCTAAATAAGGCCATGCTTCTTGCCCATTAGAATACTCACCCACAATGTGAATATCGGGTTCTAGCATTAACAGCTGTGCAAAGCCAGAACGCACAACAATGTGATCATCCACTAAAGCAACTTTTATCATAATTTTTTATTAGTCAGAGAGTAGTCAGATAATACTTACCTGATTTATAACAAGCTACAGGATGATAAGCGAGCAAAAAGGGAGAAGAAACACGGTTTTGAATCTTATATCTCATTTTTATCAAGATGAATCGTGACAAGCAAATAATAACAATAGGTTATTTATTGTTATTATTTCCCATAAGCAGGGAACCTCTGCCTATGGGAAGTGATTAATATTTTATTAATTAGGCAACTTGAACCGGCACGGCTTTGGCTATGCGCTTCATTTCATTGTTGTCTTCAAAATATGCAATATTGGGTTTATGGCTACGCGCATCACTATCAGGAATTTGTACATAAGAGCAAATAATTAAGCGATCACCAACGGCGGCTCGACGTGCAGCAGCACCATTGACTGAAATAATTCGTGAACCTCTTTCCGCACAAATTGCGTAAGTTGAAAAGCGTTCACCATTATCTACGTTATAAATATCAATTGCTTCATTTTCAAGAATACCAGCAGCATCCATGAAATCCTGATCAATCGCGCAAGAGCCTTCATAATGAAGATCGGCTTGTGTCACTTTTACGCGGTGAAGTTTGCCTTGTAACATAGTGCGTAGCATTGTTGTGTTTCCTATTCTTTTATAATCAATACACCAAATTAATTAAACAAGATCAACTTGTTGATTATCAATAAGGCGAGTATTACCTAACCACGCAGCCATTAAAATAACAGCACGACGGCTCTCTTCATTTAATGGAGTGAGTGTATCTGCATCGCAAATAAAGCATTCATCAGCGCGAAAACCTTGGCTTTCTAATGTGCTTTTTGCATTTTGCAGTAATTGGTTTACATCGTGATTGCCTGACTTTAATTGCTCGGCAATAACTTGTATAGCTTGATAAAGCTTAGGTGCTTGCTGCTTTTCATTCTCGGATAACAGGCGATTACGAGAGCTTAATGCAAGCCCCTCTTTATCACGTACGATAGCAACAGGAACGATGCTGATATCCATACATAAATCACTTACCATCTTCTTGATAATTTGCAGTTGTTGGAAATCTTTTTCACCAAACATTGCAATATCGGGTTGTACAAGATTAAAAAGCTTACTAACAACCGTAGTTACACCACGAAAATGCCCTGGGCGACTTGCACCCTCCAATACAGTAGAAAGTACAGGTACATCAACCGTTGTTTGATTTTCCATACCATGTGGATACATCTCTTTTACTGATGGTGCAAAGATGATATCTACATTTTTATCACGCAATAATTCGCAATCTTCTTGTAAAGTACGAGGGTAATTTGCTAAATCGGCTTCTCTATCAAATTGAAGTGGATTAACAAAAATAGACGCAATCACCACATCGGCATGAATACGAGCTTCTTCAATCAGTTTCAAATGACCTTCATGAAGATTACCCATTGTTGGAACCAATGCAATGCGTTTACCTTCTTGCTTTAATCGCTTGATTTCTCTGCGTAAGATAAGCGTAGTTTCAATAATTAGCACAGCGTGACTCCTTTAAACGATGTTTATAAATTGAGATGGTAAATCAGTTAAATGAATGTTGCTCTTGTGGAAACAGGCCTTGTTCTACTTGCTGAACATAAAGGCTAACTGCGCCTTTTAATGAGCCGGCTTCTTGTAAAAAATCTTTTGAAAACTTCGGTGCTTGAGGTGTTAAACCCAATAAATCGTGCATAACCAGAATTTGCCCATCAGTGACATTTCCAGCACCAATACCTATCACAGGTACTGTTAATGCATCGGTGATGGCTTTGGCGAGTGAAACCGGCACACACTCTAATACAGCAAGTTGAGCACCTGCATTCTCAAGAGCGATTGCATCTTGCTTTAATTGCTCTGCTTCATAATCTTTTCTGCCTTGGACTTTATAACCGCCAAATACGTTGACTGATTGTGGCGTTAATCCTAGGTGAATACACACGGGTACTGCGCGCTCTGTTAGCATTTTAACAGTAGGAATAAGCCAATTACCGCCTTCAATTTTCACCATATTTGCCCCTGCTTGCATCAAGGTACCAGCAGTAAGGCAAGCTTGTTCTGGGGTTGCATATGACATAAAGGGCATATCAGCAATTAAAAAAGCGTTCGGTGCACCAGCTCTGACACAGCGGGTGTGATAGGCGATTTGTTCAACAGTAACCGGTAATGTACTGCTATGGCCTTGTAGCGTCATTCCCAATGAATCACCTATAAGCATGGCTTGAATACCTTCTTGTGCGAAAAGGCGCGCAAAACTTGCATCATAAGCGGTGATCGTAGCGAATTTTTTCTTTTCTTGCTTATAGCGATTTAGCGTTGAAAGCGTCGTGGGTTTCATTATAACAAACTCCATCATTGTTGGTTTTTGTGTGCAGATAAAATAAAATGCTTCACATAATTATTTGTTTATTAAGTAAATTTTCAAATCACAAATATAAAGCCGCTTTCGATTGTAGCATTTAAGGACTAAAAACGAAGAAAAAGTAGTTAAATGAGTAATAAAAAAGAATGATTAATAAGAAAAGATTATATATGTCAATCAGTTAGTGATAGGAATAAAGCTACAATCATTCAAATGGCGAGAAGGTCATAAAGGTGGGGTTGTAATACAGTGAATGTGTGGTAGTGAGATAGAGGCTGATACCGTGTTTATTTTTTACAGTATCAACCTTTAGCTTTAGTGGAGGATTTACGTGGTATCACCACTTTTCCATGCCATTTTCAGGCACTAACGCTAATCTATCTGCTAATAACTCACCATCAGGAAAGCGAAGATCTGGTGCTAATTCGGCTAATGGATAGAGCATAAATTCACGGACTTTTAGCCCGTAATGAGGCACTGTTAAACGCTCTGTTTGGATCACTTCATCACCAAATAACATGATATCGAGATCCAACGTTCTAGGGCCCCAGCGGTTACCTTCTTTTCTGACGCGACCTTGTGCTAGTTCAATCGCTTGAGTGTTATCAAGCAAGATTTCTGGCGTCAAGGTTGTATCAACGGCGACGGCAACATTAAGAAAATCTGGTTGATCTTGTGGCCCCATAGGGCGAGTACGATACCAGGAAGATTGAGCAATCAGTGTGGTTTGTGGGATCTCACTGATTGCTTTAATTGCTGAATTTACCTGATCTTCAGGTGAATTCAAATTGCTACCTAAAATGATATAAACACGTTTTGTCTGTTTACTCATTATTGTTCTCTTGTCTTGATGCTGGTTTTGCACTTGGATGGCGAGGACGCTTACGTGGGCGAGGGCGTCTACGAACCGGTGCTTGACCTAATTCTGAGACCATTGAGCGTTGTTGTGTATTGTTAGAGGCTTGGAAATCTGCCCACCAACTAGCTAATGCTTCAAGTTCTGGATTACGTTGTACATTGGCACGTAATTCCAGTAAGTCGAATGCTGCACGGAATTTAGGGTGCTCAAGCAGTTTATTTGCACGACGACCTTGGCGTTTAGGTAAACGTTGCTGTAATTGCCAGATATCACGCATCATGGTTGTAATGCGTTTCGGAATTGCAATTGTACGGCATTGCTCATCTAAAATATCATTCATCGCCATAGCGAAAGAATCATAGTAAGAAAGACCACTTTCTTGGACTAATTTCTCAGCATGTTCGATTAATGGATACCACAACATTGCCGCAAATAAGAATGCCGGATTAACACGCATATCTTTATTAATACGATAGTCTGTATTTTTGAGAACTTGATCCAGCATTCTCTCCATCGGCGTATCATGTTGTTCTGTCATTTTTGATGCTACTAGCGGGAACAGCGGCTCAAGCAACTGATGGCGACACATGAGTTTATATGTTTTATAGCCTTGCCCTGTTTGTAATAATTTCAGTGACTCTTCAAACAGACGAGCTGAAGGAATATTACGTAATAATGGCGCAAGCCTGCTAATTGGCTCTGCGGTTTCAGGTGCAATTTGCATATCAAGCTTACTAGCAAAGCGAATAGCTCTTAACATTCTAACGGGATCTTCGCGGTAACGCGTTTCAGGATCGCCAATCAAACGAATAATGCCTGCTTTAAGATCAGCTAAACCTCCAACGTAATCACGCACAGCAAAATCATCAACACCGTAATAGAGGCTGTTTAATGTAAAATCACGACGGATGGCATCTTCTTCAATGGAGCCAAAAATATTGTCGCGCAGTAACATACCGCTTTGTGCTTGCTGTGATTGGTTGTTGTCTGAAATTTCATGATCTTCATGAGAGCCACGGAAAGTGGCCACTTCAATCACTTCAGGGCCAAACATGATATGTGCAAGACGAAAACGACGACCGACTAAACGACTGTTGCGGAATAATCGACGTACATCTTCAGGGGTTGCATTTGTGGCAATATCAAAATCTTTTGGTTTTTTTCCCAGTAGTAAGTCACGGACACCACCACCGACTAAATAAGCCTGAAAACCAGAGTTATTTAGGCGATAAAGCACTTTTAATGCATTGTCACTGATGTCTTTACGTGAAATTGGGTGTTGATCTCTTGGGATCACAGTCATTGGCAAATCACTCCCGTTCGCCTTTTCTTTATTACTCTTTTTCTTACGGGGACGGTCTGCGGATATAGCAGGACGCCGACGCACAGGTTTCTGTGTTTCTTGTATTGGTCGGTCAGATGCTGTTGTGACTGGCCTTTCACTTGCTACCGGTTGTGTATCTGATGACGTTGTTTGTCGCCCTAGCAGATTACGGCAGAAATGTGCTACTCGATTAAAAATATGACACCTCGAATAATAAATTCTAATAATTAAAAAAATTAAGCGGCTAATCATAGCCTACTGAACATTTTTTGAGAATGCTTTGTGTGGTTTATTCGTATCCTTGTTGCTGATGATTTTGTTTTAAAATCTCAGAAGGTGACCACTGCGCAATCGCAATCTCTAATAATGATGCTAACGAATAATCCTGCCAGCCAGCGATAATCGGCTGATTAAGAAATTGTAAAGCATCGATAATGACGGGTCTTGGATCAGAATCCGGCAACGCATGTGCGTGATTTTGCTTCGATAATTTATTACCGTCATGATTTATTGCTAAAGGCAAATGAGCATAACGCGGAATAGGTAAATTCAGTTGTTTATGTAAACTGATTTGTCGCAATGTGGGATCAAGTAGATCAGCACCTCTTACCACTTCGGTCACACCTTGATAATTATCATCAATCACCGTCACTAGATTATACGCAAATAAGTTATTTTTTCTGTGAATAATCATATCTTCTAGTACGATAGATGTACTTTTAGAATAATAGGTGCCTTGGATCATGTCTTCAAAATGATAAACAGGGTGCTGCTGGATCAGTCGCCATGCACTGTTTTTATCAAAAGGTGTCTCGCTATTCGCTAACGGAGCGTGGTGGCGACAGTGATTATCATACACACCACCCAAATCATGCAAACGATGACGGCTACACTGGCAGTGATAACAGATACCTTCTCGCCAAAGTGCGGACAGTATTTCATGATAAGCATCATGGCGTTGTGATTGATAAAGAATATCACCATCCCAAAACAATCCATAACGCTCTAATGTGCGAATAATTAAGGATGTCGTATCAGGGGGTTCTCTAGAAGGATCAATATCATCGATGCGAAGAAGCCAACGCCCGTGGTGCGCGCGAGCTTGAAGGTAACTACCAAGTGCAGTAACCAATGAGCCAAAATGAAGTTGACCCGTTGGTGATGGCGCAAAGCGCCCAATATAGTCTGTAATCTCGTGCATCGAAAGATTCAGATAAACGCCTCAACGTATCAGGTTGAGGCGTTGGCTCATCAATTAGCCAGCCATCTGCTTTTCACGGATTTCAGCTAATGTTTTACAGTCGATACATAAATCGGCGGTAGGGCGAGCTTCTAAACGGCGGATGCCGATTTCAACGCCACAAGATTCACAGAAGCCGAAGTCATCATCTTCAACTTTTTTCAGTGTTTTCTCGATTTTCTTAATGAGTTTACGTTCACGATCACGGTTACGCAGCTCAAGACTGAATTCTTCTTCTTGTGCAGCACGGTCAACGGGATCGGGGAAGTTTGCCGCCTCATCTTGCATATGAGTAACGGTGCGGTTGACTTCATCCCTGAGCTGATTGCGCCAAGATTCAAGTATTAGCTTAAAATGCGCTAATTGGGCTTCGTTCATGTACTCTTCGCCCGCTTTTTCCTGATATGGCTCAACGCCAGCAATAGCGAGAATGCTCATGGACGATGTTTTACGCTTTTGCCCTTCTTGCATAATGCTTCTCCTACATACGCATTTCTGAATAATCCCCACCTTCAAAACAGGAAGGGGAAAAAATAGGGCGCTATAAATAGCAGATGCCCGCGAGGATAGCAATTATTCCTTTAATAAGTTTTCTCATGGTGTGAAGGCACGCAAGTAAATGTCCCTTTTTAGTTAAAAAATGCTTAACTAAAGCCATGAGAAACAATTAACCATTTGAAATAAAAGGTAATTGCTGTCCAATTGTTAAATTGTATTCACTAATATTGATGCGATAACACAAAATTTCAACCCCTGCATCATGTGCTTCTTTTAGCAATGAAGCATAGTCAGGGTCAATCTCTTTAGCAACAGTCACTTCCGTAATGCCAGTATGGGGAACTGCGTAGAATAAGACAGCCCTTAAGCCCAATTTTGCGATAGCCGTCAACTCTCGAAGATGTTTCTGGCCACGTTGTGTTTTGGCATCAGGAAAATAACCCATTCCACTATCTAACAATGTGACTGACTTCACTTCAATATAACAGTCAACTTTATGATTTGATTTAAGTAAAATGTCAATACGGCTATTTTCATTCCCGTATTTGACTTCTCGTTTTATCTCTTCATATTCAGATAATTCTGGAATGTCACCCGCTTCAATGGCATCTGCAACAATACCATTCGCTCTTAATGTATTTACACAAATCCAATCATCAGTTTGAGTCTGTGTAAGCTCCCAACTGTGGGGGTATTTTCTTTTTGCATTTGAAGAGGTGGAATACCAAACCGTATCACCGGGAGTCGCACATCCTGTCATTGCGCCTGTATTGGCGCAATGAAGCGTGAATTCTTCCCCATCAGGGGTAACAACGTCTGCTAAAAAACGCTTATATCGTTTTAGTAAAGTGGCAGATTGTAGCGGTTGCTCAAATTTCATGACAACTCCGATGAAAATACGATCTTTAATAAAGCGCTAATGCTACAATGGCAAGCCGAGAAAGTTAATGAGTCATGGAGCCTGTGTGCATTTATTGCCAATCTTTGAGGTAACGGAAAATATCGTTACTGCGTTAAAACAATCCCCACAAGTCTTACTTCATGCGCCAACAGGTGCAGGTAAATCAACAGCGCTTCCCCTCTATTTACTTCAGCAAAACCTTTTTGATGGCAAAATAATTTTATTAGAGCCGAGACGAATTGCCGCTAAAAGCATTGCTTATCGTTTAGCTAGTCAGCTTAATGAAGAAGTGGGTCATACGGTAGGTTATCGTATGAAAGCAGAAAGCAAGGTGAGCCAGCACACTTTACTTGAAGTGGTAACAGAAGGTGTATTAAACCGTATGTTACAGCAAGATCCAGAACTGACAGGCATCAGTCTTGTGATATTAGATGAATTTCATGAACGCAGTTTACAGGCTGATTTAGCGCTGGCTCTATTACTCGATGTCCAAATGGGATTACGTGATGATTTGCGTGTTTTGATTATGTCAGCAACATTAGATAATCAAAAACTCACAACATTATTACCTGAGGCGCCCATGATCAGCGCTCAAGGGCGCAGTTATCCCGTAGAACGATGCTATTTTCCTATCAATACGCATCAACCCTTTGAACAAGAAATTGCCACCATGGCTTTGCGATTACTGGCACAAGAAACAGGCTCCATGCTGATATTCTTGCCGGGTAGTGCAGAGATTATGCGTGTAACTGAAATACTAAAAGATAAAGTAGACAATTCAGTATTGCTGTTCCCACTGTATGGCGCTCTTTCATTAGCTGAACAACAAAAGGCGATAGAACCAACAGAGCAAGGTTATCGAAAAGTGGTACTTGCGACCAATATCGCAGAAACCAGCTTAACAATTGAAGGTATCCGCCTTGTATTGGATAGTACAATTGAGAAACGCGCTCAGTTTGATTTAAAAAGCGGTATCACCAGTTTGCTACGCCAGAGAATTAGTCAATCATCACAAACACAAAGAGCTGGGCGTGCGGGTCGCCTTGAGGCTGGAATTTGCTGGCATTTAATGAGTCAAGAACAATCACAACGAATTGCCTCTCATCAAGTACCAGAAATTTTAAGTAGCGATTTATCCTCATTATGGCTTTCCGTATTGCAATGGGGATGTCGCGATATTAACCAGTTAAACTGGCTAGATATACCTTCGTCACAAGCATTGAATGCAGCTAAAGATTTATTGTGTCGTTTAGGCGCTATTGATAAACAAGATGGGCTAACACCACGTGGTTTGCGTATGGCGCAATGGGGAATAGAGCCTCGACTCGCGGCAATATTAGATTATGCTAGTGAACAAAGTGACAATCATCTTGCTACGGCTTCTCGATTATGTGCAATCCTAGAAGAACCACCACGAGGGCAAGAAATTAATTTAGAGTGGATTGCTCAACAAAAAAATACTTTCTGGACACGACGTGAAAAGCAACTTTCTCAACATCGAAAAGGGACTTTTTGTCCGGAATTATTAGGTTCATTATTAGCTGTCGGGTTTCCTGATAGAATTGCTAAAAATCGTGATAATCAAGGCCGTTTTCGTTTAGCCAATGGGCAGGGGGCAATGATGGACGACACTCAAGCAATAAGTGGTGCACCTTGGATTTTAGCGCCGTTGTTACTTCAAAATACACATTATGCTGATGCGCGCATTTTATTAGCGCTGCCTATTGATATTGATGAAATATCAACGACCTTTTCTGAACTTATTGAAGAAAATACCACGGTTGAATGGGATGAAAAACGCGGTACGTTAATTGCTTGGCAACAACGCCAATTAGGGCGACTAACCTTAAGTCAGCGTCAATTAGACAAACCCAATAAACAACAAATGCAACAAGCATTATTGAACTGGTTGAGAGATAACGGCTTAAATGCATTAGCCCTTAGTGAAGAGACTAATCAGTTTTTTATACGGCTTTCTTTAGCGAAAAAATGGTGTCCAGAAGCCTTATTACCTGATTTTGGTGGATCTGTATTACTTGAAACTTTAGATACATGGTTGTTGCCTGAGTTGGGTGAAATTCAAACATTAAAAGCATTGCAACAAATTGATATTAATACAATTATTAAAAACCAATTAACGTGGCATGAAAATCAGTTGCTACAAAGTTTATTTCCAACGCACTATTTAGCACCAACAGGTACAAAAGTGGTTATCCAATATGATCTAGAGTTACCACCGGTGATCGCGATCCGCATTCAAGAAGTTTATGGTGAGAAACAAAGCCCTATTGTAGCAAATGGTCAATTACCTGTTGTAATGGAGTTATTATCACCTGCTCATCGGCCTATTCAAAAAACACAAGACTTAGCAACGTTTTGGGTTGGAAGTTATAAAGAGGTACAAAAAGAGATGAAAGGGCGTTATCCAAAACATTTGTGGCCTGATTCACCCGCTAATACTGCACCTACACGGCGAGTAAAAAAATATAGCCAATAAATAAATGCAAGTTTTAACCTAGTGTTATTTATATTTGAGAGCTTTCTTGTGTGATCACACAGAAAAATAGCGACAATGTTAGGCTTCTTTATCCCGTGATAAAGGGGTTTTAATGAGAGATACAGTTCATGAGTAGAAAGAAAAGACCAGCAAAACAAGCCAAAAGAGGTCGTTTTTGGTTTTGGTTATTTGTCAAAATTGCGGTTGTAGTTGCGGTTTTAATGGGCATTTATGGTGTTTATTTACATTCTCAAATCAAAGAGCGCCTTGATGGCAATGTTTGGGAATTGCCTGCTGCTGTTTACGGACGCACCGTTAACTTAGAGCCGGGCATGAATTATAGCCAAAAAGAGATGGTGAGCTTACTTGAAGGCATGCAATATCGTAATGTCAACAAAATCACACGTCCCGGTGAATTTGTGGTAAGAGGCAACACGATTGAGATGTTGCGCCGACCTTTTGATTTTCCAGATGGCCGTGAAGAGCAAATTTTG
The DNA here is from genome assembly GCF_011045815.1 of Proteus vulgaris. Lineage (GTDB taxonomy): Bacteria > Pseudomonadota > Gammaproteobacteria > Enterobacterales > Enterobacteriaceae > Proteus > Proteus vulgaris_B. The sequence goes on from NZ_CP047344.1 coordinate 865,851, forward strand.
GCTAAGTTGTCTTTTGAGCAAAATTCTCTCGTTAGCATCACAAATATGGGAAATCAGCGTCAGTTTGGTTTTTTCCGTCTTGATCCTAAATTAATTACCATGATGCAATCTGCCAATGGTGAACAACGTTTGTTCTTGGCGAGAGATAAATTCCCACAATTATTAGTGGATACATTAATTGCAACAGAAGATCGTCGCTTCTATGAGCATGACGGGATCAGCCTTTATTCTATTGGGCGTGCAGTATTGGCAAACTTTACCGCGGGTAAAGCGGTTCAAGGCGGGAGTACACTCACGCAACAGTTAGTCAAAAACTTATTCCTAACAAATGAAAGAACGTTAAAAAGAAAGCTGAATGAAGCCTATATGGCGATCATTATGGATGCAAGTTATAGCAAAGATCGCATTCTAGAGCTGTATCTTAATGAAGTTTTTTTAGGACAAAGTGGTGATGAGCAAATTCGTGGTTTTCCTTTAGCGAGCCTCTACTATTTTGGCCGTCCTGTTGATGAATTAAGTCTTGATCAGCAAGCGCTTCTAGTTGGAATGGTAAAAGGAGCTTCGGCTTATAACCCATGGCGTAATCCTAAATCTGCACTTGAACGCCGTAATGTGGTGTTAAAGTTACTGCAAACTCAAGAGATCATCGACCAAGAGCTTTACAATGTACTTAGCGCACGTCCTTTAGGTGTGAAGCCACGCAGTGAAGCACTAACACCGCAACCTGCATTTATGCAATTGGTTCGCCAAGAGCTACAAACAACTTTAGGCGATAAAGTAAATGATTTATCAGGTACAAAAATTTTCACTACATTAGATCCTGTATCGCAAGATGCGGCTGAAAAAGCCGTTGAAGTGGGTGTCGCGGATATACGTAAAGTTCGTAAAATTGACGATCTTGAAGGGGCGATGGTTGTTGTGGATCGCTTAAGTGGTGAAGTTCGTGCCTTAGTGGGGGGCTCACAACCACAATATGCAGGTTTTAACCGTGCATTATCAGCCCGTCGTTCAATCGGCTCTTTAGCAAAACCGGCTACCTACTTAACGGCATTAAGTGAACCAGAACGTTTCCGCTTAAATACATGGCTTGCAGATGAACCTATTTCTGTGCCTATTCCTGGGGGAAAACCTTGGCAACCTCGTAACTACGATCGTGGTTATAAAGGCAAGTTAATGCTGGTGGATGCGTTAGCAACATCGCGCAATATACCCACTGTGAATCTTGGTTTAGAAGTGGGGTTAGACCAAGTGATCAAAACATGGATTAACTTGGGAGCACCTGCGGAGAATCTGGAAAAAGTACCAGCAATGCTTCTTGGGGCGTTAAACTTAACACCCATGGAAGTTGCTCAAACATTTCAAACGATTGGTAGTTTAGGTAACAGAGCAAAAATATCGTCATTGCGTTCGGTTATTACTCAAGATGGTACTGTGCTTTATCAAAGTTATCCTCAAGCTGAAACGACTGTTTCGCCTCAAGCCGCTTATATGACGTTATTTGGTATGCAACAAGTGGTTAATTCAGGGACAGCATGGCGTGTATTAAAACCAAAATTTGGTAATTACAACCTTGCCGGTAAAACTGGTACGACTAACGATTTACGTGATAGCTGGTTTGCGGGAATTGATGGTAAAGAAGTCACCATTGCATGGATGGGGCGTGACAATAATGGTCCAACAAACTTAACGGGTTCAACAGGGGCATTGTTGCTGTATCGTAATTATTTAGAGAATCAAGCACCGCTGAAATTAAATCCACCAGTGCCAGAAGATATTGCAGAGATGTCTGTTGATGCCCAAGGCAACTTTGCTTGTTATGGTGGCGGTGTGCGTACATTACCTGTATGGACAGCAAACCCAGATGGATTATGCACACCTATTCAGCAAGATACCGATGAAAGCGGCGCACCAAAGTGGTTACAAGATCTGTTTTCTGAGTAGGTAATCACGCCGATTAGCTAAAATAAAAACGGCACATAAGTGCCGTTTTTTGTTGATTTCCGAACAGGGATAACTAGCCTTTCATCTGCATAAATGCATACTCTGCTGCATCAATCGTACGTTGGATATCTTCTTTGGTATGCGCGATAGACATAAAGCCCGCTTCAAATGCAGAAGGCGCAAGGTAGACGCGTTTTTCTAGCATTAAATGGAAGAATTGCTTAAAGCGTTCAACATCACAGTTCATGACATCTTGGTAGCAAGTGACTTCTTTTGCATCGGTAAAGAACAGACCAAACATACCACCAACATGGTTGATAACCATTGGAATTCCGGCTTGTTGTGCTTTTTCAAGTAAGCCATCAGCCAGCATTGTTGTTAGCTCATTTAATGTTTGATGAACACCCGGTTGTGAGACCTCGTGTAAACACGCTAGACCTGCCGCCATTGCAATTGGGTTACCAGATAGCGTACCTGCTTGATAAACAGGGCCGATTGGCGCGAGTTTAGACATCACTTCCATATGTCCGCCAAATGCACCGACTGGCATACCGCCACCGATGATTTTACCTAAGCATGTTAAGTCAGGATCAACATCGTAATAAGCTTGTGCGCCACCTAATGCAACACGAAAACCAGTCATTACTTCATCAATAATCAGTAGTGCACCAAATTCATCACATAACGCACGTAAACCCGGTAAGAAATCTGCTTTTGGCGGTACGCAGTTCATGTTACCCGCAACAGGTTCAACGATGATACAAGCGACTTCTTCAGGATAATTTTCAAAGGTTTGGCGTACAGAATTTAAATCGTTGTAAGTACAGGTTAAGGTGTGTTTGACAAAATCAGCAGGCACACCCGGTGAATTGGGTTGTCCCATGGTTAATGCACCCGAACCCGCTTTGACTAATAAGCAGTCTGCATGGCCGTGGTAGCAACCTTCAAATTTAATAATTTTGTCACGACCCGTGTAACCACGAGCAAGGCGAATCGCGCTCATTGTCGCTTCTGTGCCTGAGTTCACCATACGAACCATATCCATTGACGGCACGAGTTCTGTGACGAGATTTGCCATTTCAACTTCGGCTGCTGTTGGTGCGCCAAAGCTGAGGCCTTTTTGTACCGCGTCAGTGACGGCATGACGAATAGAAGGGTGGTTGTGGCCTAAAACCATTGGGCCCCAAGAGCCGACATAGTCAAGGTAAGCACGTCCATCGACATCATAAATATACGCACCATTAGCACGTTCAATAAAAAGCGGGGTTCCACCGACACCGTTAAATGCTCTAACAGGTGAGTTGACACCGCCGGGGATCACTTGTTGTGCGAGATTATAAAGCGTTTCAGACTTGCTCATGTCAAACTCCTAATGATGGGTGAGCGTAAGATTAAGGCGTATTCTAAAGCACTGCGCAGATGAAGCCAAATACACGGCAACAAGATTTTGATTTATCACTGTTATTGTGGATACGTGGTTTATCGTAAAAAGTGATAGGTAGCAAAAAGTGTATTTTGTCCACAACAAACTTGAAGGTTATGAGCAGGTATTAGATAATCATCACATTATATCAGCAAGAAAGATAAATTTTTGCTGGCTGTTTTTTTGCTGGAATACCCAGTCTGGAGTGAACAATGAGTGATGATATGGCTCTGCCGTTACAATTTACTGACGCGGCTGCAAATAAAGTAAAAGATCTGATTGCAGATGAAGAAAATCCAAATCTGCGTTTACGTGTTTATATCACGGGTGGCGGTTGTAGCGGATTCCAGTATGGTTTTACCTTTGATGATGCCATGAATGACGGCGATATGACCATAGAAAAACAAGGTGTTGCTTTAGTGGTTGATCCGATGAGCTTGCAGTATTTAGTGGGCGGTTGTGTGGATTATACCGAGGGGTTAGAGGGTTCGCGTTTTATTGTGACGAATCCTAATGCTAAGAGTACGTGTGGTTGCGGCTCTTCCTTTAGTATTTGATCCTTCTTTGGCGTCGTGGCTGTGCAGTAGTGCTGTGGCGTTATAGCAATGCTCGTAATGCTTTACGCTGTTTATATTCTTTGGCGTCGTGGCTGTGCAGTAGTGCTGTGGCGTTATAGCAACACTCGTAATGCTTTACGCTGTTTTTATTCTTTGGCGTCGTGGCTGTGCAGTAGTGCCACGGCGTTAGAGCAGTGCTCGTAATGCTCACATACTAATGTATGCTCCGCTTACTGTGCGCTGTCTGCCTTGTTGCACTGCTTGCTCGCTCACGACTTTTGTTTGTGAGAGTTTATTGGTTACTCTTTTCTTTTTTTCTTCTTTTTTTCTTCTCTTTTTTTCTCTTCTCTTCTCTTTTCTTCTTTATTCTTCGTTATTTATTCTTTCTGAGCTTATTTCATAAAATCACTCTGTGAGTGATATTTCTGTCTCTATTTAAATGGATCGGCTGTGATATGCGAAATTTTAGGTGCGTATTTTTTGTACTGTGAGAATAAAAATCGTAGTTTACTTATTATTTTGAAAATAGGGTTGTTTTCTCCTTATAAATCAATGATGTTACAATTTGAAACAAAATACACATTTTGTTACATATTAAAAATTCATGTACATTAGAACTGACTGGTTTTAGCGAGATTTCGGACATTTACGAAAGTTGATCATGTAAATAAATACACTTATTTTAAGAAACGAAAGCAGTAAATACCGTATGAACAATTATTTTACGCTAAGTCACTTATCCTACGAGGATACAACGTCCTTCTTTTCCGTCACTCCCTTTACTTCCCCTTAAAATTACTTAAGCTACTCTAATCAAATCGCAGTGTGCACTGGCTGATTTTTTGAAAAGGACATCAACAATAATCGTTTTGTTGAGAAACAATAACTGATAGTTAATTAAGGACTTGCCATGCCAACTCCCTGCTATATCTCCATTGAAGGAAAAACCCAAGGCAATATTACTGCGGGCGCATTTACGGCTGAATCAGTAGGAAATATTTATGTTCAAGGTCATGAAGATGAAATGCTGGTGCAAGCATTCTCTCATGTAGTGACTGTGCCAACTGATCCGCAATCAGGTCAGCCTTCAGGTCAACGTGCGCATAAACCTTTTCGTTTTACGGTGGCGTTAAACAAAGCGGTTCCTCTGCTGTATAACGCATTAGCTTCGGGCGAAATGTTGCCAAAAATCACCTTAAAATGGTATCGCACCTCGGTTGAAGGGAAGCAAGAGCATTTCTTCACCACCACGTTAACCGATGCGACTATCGTGAATATCGATTGCCAAATGCCACACTGCCAAGATCCGACTAAATCTGACTTTACTCAACTGATCGAAGTGTCTCTTTCTTATCGCAAAATTGATTGGGAACACACGGTTGCAGGGACATCAGGCTCTGACGACTGGCGTGCACCACTCGAAGGTTAATTCTTCACACTTTATTTATGGGCTCTGTCATGGGCCCATTGTTCTCTGCATTTTTTGTCTTTTTATTGCGTGTTTGTCACATTTAAATCGGAGCTTTTATGTCAACGAATGACGCTAACAACCCTCCTAAACCCCGTTTGGTATTAGATGATCCCACATCATCACAACCTTTTGAAATAGGGATGACATTTTCTGAACAACACGCTCGCATTAAAAAATACAGCGAATTACTCGACACCCTAGGAAAGGGATTACTTCATACCGGATTAGTGTTTACTTGCCAAATTGGCGATTTACCTAAAAGCACTTTTCAAGTCACTCAGTTTGATTTAAACGAAGGATTATCAGAACTTTTCACGCTTTCGATACACGCGGTGAGCGAGCAACGTGATATTGATTTTGCCAACCAATTAGGCGTGGCTTCATCGTTAACCGTCAGTCGTGACGGTAAAACAATCCGCACGGTTCAAGGCTTACTGGCGAGTGCCGAACAAGGCAACACAGACGGCGTTAAAACGTGGTATCAATTTGTTATTCGCCCAGAAATGTGGGTGATGACGCTGAACCAAGATAGCCGTATTTTCCAGAATAAAACGGTGCCACAAATTCTTCAGCAATTGCTAGATGAAGCACATATCAAATATGACAAGCAATTCTATCAACCTGAACTGCATCAAACTCGTCGCTATATCACTCAAAAGCGCGAGTCTGCTTATGCATTCTGGTGTCGTTTAGCGTTTGAAGAGGGGATCAATTTTTGGTTTGAAGAAGGGCCAAAACTGTTTTATAGCGACAATCATTTAGGGATGACGGCGGGGATCACGCTGACGTATAACCCACAAGCTGAAACGGATATTACGGATACCACAGCGACCACATGGCGCTATACCGAACGTTTATGCAGTGATGTGCGCATCGATAAAGATTATAACCCTATGCGTCCTTCTTACCCGTTATCACAAGAAACAACGGGTGACGTTCATCAACAACATCCTGTTTTTGAGAGCTATGGACGTTTTCAAGAAGATGCCCATGCTCAACCTTTGAATCAACTGCGCTATGAACAATCGCAAAATTATCGTCAAACAGGCTCAGCAAGCACTAACTGTTTTGCGTTAATGCCGGGCAAAGTATTTACCTTAACCCATCACCCAAGTGCGCGTATGAATTCGCGTTGGCAGGTGATCAGCGTTTCGCATCACGGTGTACAGCCCTCTGCGGATAACGGGGCCGGTGAAGGCACCCAGTTAAGCAATCACGTGACATTTATTCCTGGCACACAAGAATGGCGTCCACCTTTTCATTATAAACCGCTGGCAGATGGTGACGAGTTAGCGACCGTAGTAGGACCTGAAGGCGAAGAGATTTATACCGATGAACAAGGTGCGGTAAAAGTTTATTTTCATTGGGATAGACGCGGAAAGCCTGATCATAGTGGTTCATGTTGGTTGCGAGTGGCACAGGGTTGGAATGGTGATGGCTTCGGATTTATGGCGATCCCTCGCATTGGGCAAGAGGTGATTGTGTCTTATTTAAATGGCGATATTGATAGACCAATTATCACCGGTTGCACCTATAACGGTCGTAATGCTCCTCCGCTTGATTTACCCAAAGAAAAAACCCGAACCACATTTCGCACTAAGACGCATAAAGGCACAGGATTTAATGAACTGCGATTTGAGGACGCCGGAGGACGTGAAGAAGTGTATTTACATGCGCAGAGGGATCAAAATACGCATATTAACCATAATAAATTTCAATATATTGGTAAAAATGAATCTCATGAAGTTGCAAATGATCGCAAACATGAGGTTTGTCATGATGAATTTATTCGTATAGTTAATGAGCAAACCCTTAACGTGGGTGTCAATCAATTCGAGCAAATTGGTAAAGATCGCATTACTCGGATTGATAATCATTGGAAAGAAGTGATCCATGCCAGTCATTTTCAAGAAGTAGGTGAAAATAAACAATGTGATATACAAAATGATTATAAATTGACAGTTGCTGGTGGTATTCATTCTCATACCAAAGTACATACTCTACAAGCCAGTGAAACGATGATAATTAAAGGGAAATCAGGAAGCATTCAACTGGATGCTCAAGGTGTCACTATTACTGGAAATATTACACTAAGAGGGAATGTTTCTATTGTAGGCGGAGCTCCGGAAGTTGTACCTTCATTGGAAGCTGCTGTAAATGAAGGGCTTCCGTTATCGGAAGATTGTCGAGCAAAAGCGTTAAAGCAGGATACGCCATAATGACTTCGACAATAAATGAAATCTATCAAAATTATTGGGTAGCGCAATGCCACTATACTAGAGAGGGTGAAAAGTTCTGTGGTTATATGACATTATTAGGGGAAAATGAAGATCAAGCTATTAATGAAATGCGCCATTATTTTAGCCAATATAAAAATCAGTACAGTGCCGCAATATATGATGATATTGTTCCTGCAATAACGTTTATTAAAAGAAGCAATAAACTTGAATTGCCTTTAATTCGTCAATTACGTAAACAAAATAGTGAACACATAAATGCTATTCTTATTGATGAAAAAAACCTAACAAATCCACTTCCTTCGGAAAAAGGCGATATTTATTATCAGTCAGGTTCTCCTGAGTTTATTAATGGTTGTACATTATATTTAGTGATTGATAGCGGAGAATATCTGCGTCAAACAGGGCGATCACTCATTCCTATGTTATATGGCTCTTGTTTGCCTTGGCAACCTCTTTATCAAGGAGAGACTCAAACCAGTTTAGAAGATAATGCACCCTATCTAGTACAAATTTTATCTAATAAAGCAGGGCAACAATTATTAGATGACTATATGTGTATGCCAAATAAAGGAACATTAGGATTATTTTTAAATAGTACTAAACCATTTTTTGAATTACATCGTCAATTAAGAAAATTAACTTATTTATATAACCAAAAGTTAAATACGTGGAATTTTTTCCGATTTTATGATGTTACACATTTTATTCCTTTTATTGAATCATTAAAGGAAGGACAACTTCTTAATGTTGTTAGTGGTATCAATGCGTTCTATGGTTATAATAAAGAGTATATTGATGGTGTTAAAATTACATTTGATCCTCACTATTTGAATGATGATGGGGTAAGAGAATCATTATTTATTAATGAGAGGTTGTATAGATATTATTCAAATCTAACATTAATACAGAATATAACAAAAGCAAAACAGTTAATTATTCAATTTTCGCCAGATGCTAATGAAAATAATGTGATTGAATTAGATAACTATTGTCTAAAATTAGCTAATCAAAGTTTTTTAGAAGATATCACACAGACACAAGCTATTTTATACACTTTATTGGCTCGTTATATCAGTCGCAATGATCTTCAAAAATGGAAAGAGGCGACTGAATATGCAATGCCTTATAAACATAATCAAGTTCTTTTTAGCTATCATCGTTATACATATTGTTCAAATAATCAAGGAGTGAACTCATGACGGAAAAAAATAAAATTACAACAGAAACTGAAAAAACGACTAATACAGCTGATGTTGTTCAAAAAATAAATGAAATGAGTCCTCGTAATTTACAAGCAGATGCAGTTGTATGCCCATGTGAAGATGCTCATAGAGCAGTGTATCCAGTAAGGTATGCTTATTCGAATTTATATGGTAATGAAAACGCAAAAGCTACATTACCACCACCTATAGATACATTACTTAATGCAAGCAGTGTTGATGAGAATCGAGGGTTTTCAGCTCGTTTATTACGACAAGGCTGGATCTATATTTTTGAAGAGGGATCGTTCCCAACAAGAAATAATAAGATTGGTAATTTAATCATTTTTGAACATCAAATAAACTATTCCTATAATGAAAAATTATATAATGAGGGTGATGATAGTTCTGAAGGTTTATCTGCGAAAAAAAATGGAGTAGCGGAAGAAAAATTTATTAAGAATACTGTTTTTATAGATGAAAAATCAGGTGAGTTAACTATTAGTGAAGACAAAAAACAATACCCTTATTTGACAATAAAAAAAGATGTTATTAATGCATCTTTTTTATTTAGTGATATAGAGTTATCTCCTTATATTTTAAAAAAGATGATCAAAAATAAAAAATACAGAAAATCTTTTATGCAATTCGTTAATTTAATAGCATTAGAAAAAAATGATCATTGTATTAAACCAACGGAAGATAATATTTCTGCACTTATCGAGGACTATAAAAATGAGGATAAAAAATTTGAAGCATTTATTGATGAAGCTAAGAAAATAAAACGGGATCTACCCGGTGAGTATTTTTCAGAAGTAACAGGAAATATAAGTGTTACGCAAAATTCTAAGAAGCTTGTTAATCAACTTCAGAAAACATTGGATGAAAATGAAAATGCTACTTTAGTAATTCTTTATGATCCTGTTGGTTATCAAAAAGATATATTATCATTTTATCTTTTTATTACTGGTATTTATACTTTATTTCAAGGACATTGGAGTTATCCTAATACAGTAGGGACATTTATTAAAAAACTTGATGAACAAACAAAAAATAAAAGCATGTCTCCTGATGCAGGGAAAGAGCTAAAAGAGATCCTTGAGAAAAGTATAAAATTTGATGATTTAAATAAATATACGGCACAAATTGAAAATTGTTACTTGGATTTTCAAAAAATTCAATTAAACATTGTTAATCTCTATCAAGAATTTCTAACGAGTCCTATGATAGCACCTAAAATAGGTGGAATTCAAAACTATGTAGATCATGTTTTTTTAATAAAAGAACAACTAGAAGAAAGTAATGTTTGGCATAGTGATTTTTTAAGAGATCTTGTTAGCTATTGTGAACTTCATTCTACATTATTACATCCATTACATAGTTCAAAAGCAGGAAAAGAATTACTTGATTCATTATATTCTTTCAAGGAAGAAGAAGATTTTTTAGCAGGCTTTGCAAAAGTGATATTTTATATCTTATCTCAAGATAAGGTTAGAGATAAAAGTAATGAGAAGTTAAGTGAAAAAATACTTCCAGTAGTAAAATCTGCAATTTTTATTTTTTGGGATTCATTAGGTTATGCTTTTACACATACTCATAATAAATTAAAGAATATTTCTACTCATTCAAGAGGGAGCAGTTTAAAAGGAGTAGATATAATAGCCAATAAGATCCTTCCTGCAATTTTATCCTACTTTGGTATTTATGTAAGTTACACTAATTTTAGTGAAATGACTGGGGAGCAATTTAATAAATTAATAAACAAGTTAAAACAACAACCTTCATTTTCAATAAACAATCAAAAAATAATGGATAAAATGTTTAATTGGAAAGAAAGAATTAAAGGTGCCGGTAATAATGTAGTAATAAATTTGCCAAATTTTAAATGGATATCAGAAAAATTAAATACAAACAAGAATTCAAAGTCAAATAAAAATTCAAATTTTAATTTTTATGATGTAAGTGCAACAGCTCTTATTGCAAAAGATGTTTTTTGGCTTGTTAGTGGAATTATTGGGCTTGCTACAACTAAATATCCAACTGAATTTGAAAAAAATAATCCATTAGCTTTACAAGCACGAAGTATATATTCATTGCAAATGGGATATCATTTATTTGCAAGTATACAAGCTATTTTTGATATTCAAAGTACTATACAAAAATATGCAAGCCTTGTTATTAATCCTAGATATAGTATGTTTTTAAAAAGAATGACATTACCTGAAGTTAATGCTCGATTTAGTAAGGTGGCCTTAAAAGGAATTTCATGGGCTGTAATAATTCTTGGTTTTGCACTTCCATTATTTGAATCTAATTCAGCTTTTACAATAGGTAATGATGGGTTTGCTTGGGCTAAAGTTACAGAAGCTTTTAGCTCACTGGCATTATCTTTAGGTATAATGGCTTTAGGTGCTGAAGCTGGAGTTCTGGCTATTTTAAATCCTATTGGGTGGCCTTTAATTATTATTGGGATATTAGGACTCATTGGAAGTTATATTTATAGTAAAAAATATGAATGGGGAGCATTGGAGAAATTATTACAAAATTGTTTTTGGGGTAAAGGTAATCAATATATTGCTTATGGTAAAAAAGATAAAAATAGTGAAAGAGATAGTAAAATTGGAAATCAACTTAAAAAATATATAAATAAATTTGATAAAAACCATCATTATTTTCAAATAGAATTACAAGAATTTTATAATATTTTTTTCTCTCCTAAAATAGAAATAAAAAATGTTGTTTCTAATAATAATGATTATAAACGTAGTTTATCTTACAGATTTATATTGCCGAATTTTAAATTTGGTATTTCTGAGATAGAATATAAATTAATTGAAAATATTTATGTTTCTAATGCGGATGACTATGATTCAGCAAAGTATCACTTGTCGGAGTATTATAAAGATCTTTCTTTCTTTATGGATTTTGATTCAACAAGATACTACTTATCAAATAATAAAAAATATAATGAGCTTTTTAAAAGATCACTAGAAAAAGCAGTGGCTAGTTCTATAGAAAAAAATTGCTTTGATAAAGATGGGAATTTTATTATTGCTTTTGATGTTAAATATAAACAAGATATTTATAATCCAACAGAGTCTATTCCATCAATTTATTGGTATTATAAGGTTGATGAAGGGAAAAATATTATCTCACCAAGGAGATATAAAGATTTTGAACTTAACAAGGAATTAATTGGTTTTGTTAATGATAAGGTAAATTAATGGCAAGTTTATTTAGTGGTACAAATAATCCTCATAAGATAGAAATGAATCTTTTTAAGGAAGATAATGATAATTATAACTCAAGTGTTAAGTTAAAAGACTTTGATTTTTTAAATGAATTGAATGAAGATGAATGTGAAATTGATTCTCCTAATAGAAATATTATCAAGAATATGGCTATTCCCATTTTTATTGTACTTTTTTTTAGTTTTATTTACTTATTACATGATAAATGTGAACGAATTTATTATGGAACAATAAGATTTGAAGAAAGTGTGAAAATATATGAGAAAGATTATGATAAAGAATATTCTGTAGTTAGCAATAGTTGGAAAGAAATATATGATGCATACAAGCCATATTTTAACCAAAAAGTCACTTATTGGGATTACCTAAAAGCGTATTATTCTGGTGATTTTTATCAAGGAACAAAAAATGCAATTTATCAAGAGATTGCATTATTTTCTATGCCATTAATTGGAATGATATTAATGGGGCTAATTATTTTTTATATGCCTTGGGTAGTATTAAAAGTGGATAGAAAACGACAAATTCTTTATGTTTGGAATTCCCGACAGTTATTAGTAACACGTTATCGTGATGCTGAATTTGGTTATGCAGGCACATTAATGTTCTTAAAATTTTATTGCCTTGATAAAAAAACAGGAAAATTAATAGAAGGCTATTTTAAACCCAATATTTCATACTCAACTGGTCTTTTGGTTAGTCGAACGGCTGAAAATAAGCATTTTGTGACTTTTATTAATACGTTTATGAAAGAAGGTCGAGATGCAATAAGCCAGACTAATTATCGTCGAAGAAAACCGTTATTTTGGTTTAATAAAAACCCACTCCCCGCTGATTTTGAGCAACAAGTCAGCTGTACTTTAGCCGAAATAGATAAAAAGAAAATAAGTAATGCGTAGCACAATTCAAGGACGAAAAATCATTTTAAAAAATGATACGACCAATACAAAAAGAACCGTATTAAGCGGTTCTTTATTAGCAAAACAACTCCATGAAACAGCTTGCCTTGGTGATGAAGTTTATTGTCCCGCTTGTCAGCAAAAAGGCAAAATTATTGAAGGGGATACCATGATGAAAATAAACAATATCCCTGTCGCGTTAGAAGGACATAAAGTGCAATGCGATTGCTTAAAGGGTTGTGTATTAGTGGCAATAGAATAATGAATAAATACGTTATCGATAAGCTATTTCTTTTATCTATCGCGGTGATGGGGTTACTTTTAACTGGCTGTAATATATTAACACCCCGAATAGACAGGACATTCTCCCCTCCTGAAAATGGTAGAACAGTAAAAATTACAGTTGATGTACCCAATATCGCTGAACTTTCTCCAATGAAGGTTATGTATCGTTCAAACCTTTGCAGAAAAACGTATAATAATAATGAAGTGCCTACATATACAGTTTCTGGTTTTAATAGTGAAATGGTTTTGTTAGAAAAAGAAGGTCATAGTTCATTATATAGTGCAGAAATCCCTTATAGAGGAGGTGGAAAATGTGATTGGCAATTAAGTAATATCACATTAAGGATGACATTGAAGATTAATGATCACTTTTCAAAAGATATTACTGGTGTAGTAGGAACTGGAGTTATTATTATTTTCGATAATAATCAGCCTCAACGAGTAGGAAAAAAACCAATTAATAAAAAAGATGATTTTTATATTATCTTTGATTATTTTCCTTGGATTGATATACCTTTTAAAAATGATAAAAATATTAGTCTATGGTTATATGGCGAAGAACTTTATCTTTATTATAAATCTCGTGATGCTCAGCAAATTACTTGGAAACCAATCATTCACCCCAATATTGTGGTTTATTCTGAATATCCAGCAGAGCGTAAAACTGAAGGTGTAAGTACAATATATTCTTACCCAGATGGTACAAAGAGTTCAAATAGAGATGGAAAACCAGACTATAAAAAATTACTTTCCTTAATTAAGTAATAATTTTCATTTTAAAATATATGGTAAAAAATGCGTAGCACAATTCAAGGACGAAAGATCATTTTAAAAAATGATACGACCAATACAAAAGGAACCGTATTAAGCGGTTCTTTATTAGCAAAACAAACTCATGAAATTGCCTGTTTAGGCGATGAAGTCTATTGCCCTGATTGTCAGCAAAAAGGCAAAATTATTGAGGGGGATACTATGATGAAAATAAACAATATCCCCGTCGCGTTAGAAGGACATAAAGTGCAATGCGGTTGTTTAAATGGCTGTGTATTAGTGGCTATTGAGTAATTAATAATTTTACTAATTGTTCGTTGCTATCGCCTCACAAATTTGCTGTGCTGCATTAATAATACGTGGTGAAGGGCGGCTAAAACTGTCTTCATCAATAGCAATAACGGGAACAGTAAGTTGGGGTTGCCAAAATGTTTTTATTGTCGGTATTTGATCTGCTTTACCACTGAATATAATCAAATCAGGTCGCTTTGTAAGTACTTGCTCACGACTTACTTGGGGCCATACTACTGGGCTGTTAGCAAAGATATTCTCCCCACCACAAAGCGCTGTAATATGGCTCTGTAATGTACTATTTGATGTAGTAAATAACGGTTGCATCCCAAATTGAATAAACACTTTTTTCTTGGGTTGATTTGATATATTTGATGCATATTGTTGCTGCAATACTTGATATTGCTGACGCAATTGTTGGGCATTTTTTATTGCAATATCAGGATGATGGCTATAATTGGAAAGGGTAACAAGATCGTCTGCAATTTCTTCAATACTTTGTGGATCAGAATAAATAATAGGAATACCCAAAGCTTTTAACTGATCTAATGGACGCTGTGGATTACCGCCTTGCCATGCAATCACTAAATCGGGTTTTAATAATAGAATGCGCTCGATATTAATACCCTGCCAATTAGCGACTTGTTCAATATTTTTAGCAGCCTTTGGATAATCAGAGTAAGCACTAACTCCGACAATATTATCTCCCATTCCTGCGGCATAAGCCATTTCGGTGGCTGACGGCGATAGCGTAATAACACGATCAGCAGGCGTAGTAGCAATAGCAAAATTTAGCCAAAATAATGAACAGAGCAATAATCCAAGATTGATAAATAAACGCATTACTTTTCCAATAGTAAAAATACCCCCCTGTTTTTTATCTTAGAATAAGTAAAAAATAAAGGTGGGGTATTGATAAAGCGATATTAGGATTATCTCGACTTAATTAGTCTTTTAATTTATCCAACATCGCTGTCACCATTAAGCTCGATTGTTCTGCGGCAACAGATAAAAACTCATCAAAACTTAAATACGATTCTTTATCGGCTACATCAGAAATAGCACGAACCACAACAAATGGCGTGTCGAATTGATGGCAAACATGGCCAATCGCGGTTGATTCCATTTCTACGGCAGCAACATCTGGGAATGTACGGCGAATGCGTGCTAAAGGCTCTGCACCATTAATAAAGGCATCACCGCTACAAATTAAACCACGAACAGCATTTAATTTTAGCGATTCAATACACTCCTCTGCGATGCTAACAAGTTTAGGATCTGCAATAAAAGCAGGAGGACATTGTGCCATTTGGCCAGGTTCATAACCAAACGCAGTCACATCAGCATCGTGATAACGAACTTCTGTTGAAATAACGATATCACCGACATTTAATCTTGAATCTAAGCCGCCCGCAGAGCCAGTATTGATAACGACATCAGGACGAAAATGCTCAAGTAATAGTGTTGTGCCAATTGCTGCTGCAACTTTACCAATACCTGACTTTAATAATGCAACATCAACACCGTTGATTGTACCTGTATAAATTTCACAACCGCCAAGCGATAAGATTTGGCAGTCTTCAATTTTCTCACGCAGAAGTGTGACTTCTTGCTCCATTGCACCTATTACGCCAACTCTCATTGTGTCATACTCACTTGTAGGTTAATAATAAATAGAAATTTAAATAGAGTTTAACATCTATCGGAAAAACACGATATAACACAAAGAATAGAGAATTCGTTTCATCGAAACCAGAAAGAGGACAGAAATGATCGATTTTAAGCTGAAGTTAAATTATCAACGCAAATATAACAGCAGTGATATCGATATTAACGATGAAATACAGGTTTCTCGTCAATTTGAAAGTGATCGCGGACGTATTATTAACTCAGCAGCTATTCGCCGTTTACAACAAAAAACGCAAGTCTTCCCTTTAGAGCAAAATTCCGCAGTCCGTAGCCGTCTTACTCACTCTCTTGAAGTTCAGCAAATTGGTCGTTATATCGCTAAACAAATCATCGGTGAATTAAAAAAGCAAAATAAGCTTGAAGCTTATGGCTTAATTGATCGCATTGATAGTCTTGAAAGTTTAATCGAGATGGCGTGCTTAATGCACGATATTGGTAATCCCCCCTTTGGACATTTTGGTGAAGCCGCAATTAAGCATTGGTTTGAAAAATTATTATCACCAGAGGCAACAGCCGAATTCGATAGTTGTCCGTTTATCCCAATGCAGTATTCAGCTAAAGTGCAATTAAATGAATTACGACAAACTTTACGCCAAGATTTATGCCAATTTGAAGGTAATGCTCAAGCTATTCGAATGGCGCATCATCTTCTTAAATTGAATTTAACCTATGCTCAAATTGGCTGTGTATTAAAATATACTCGTCCTGCTTATTGGCAAGGAGAAATTCCCAAAGAATATAGCTATTTAATGAAAAAACCGGGGTATTACTGGTCTGAATTAGCTTTCGTAAAAGAAGTACAAGAAAAATTAGATATGGGTGAATTTTGTCGCTTTCCTCTCACATATATTATGGAAGCTGCTGACGACATCTCGTATTGCATTGCGGATTTAGATGATGCGGTAGAAAAGGGGATTTTTGATATCAACCGTCTTGTTCACCTTTTACGGGATGCTTGGCGTGAAAATGGCGATGTAACTGAAGGTGATTTATTCGATATAACAGTTAATCGGGCTTATAAAAAAGTTGATCAAAATGAAGCCAAACGTAGTATGCAAGATCAGTTTTTTATGTATTTGAGAGTTTATATTACAGGGAAGTTAGTTCCTTATACGGCACATCGATTTATAAAAAATCTTCCTCAAGTTTATGAAGGAAGTTTTAACCATGCCCTATTGGAAGGGAATAGTGCAGAGCATCGTTTATTAACAACATTAAAAAGTGTCGCTAAAAAATGGGTGTTTAGCCATCCTGAAGTTGAAGAGCTTGAAATGAAAGGATATCGCGTGATCAGTGGATTACTCGATATCTATAAGCCCTTGCTTTTATTATCAACTGAAGATTTTGTAAGGTTGCATAAATATAACGAACATTCTAAATATGTCATTGAGACTCGTTTATATCATAAGCTTTCTGTTAAACATAAACTGGCTTATAACGAAATGTTAGAAAAGCTAGATGATATAAATACTGAAAGAGGAAAAATTTTAGAATTTTATTATCGCACAAGATTAATTCAAGATTATATCAGTGGAATGACCGATCATTATGCTTATGAAGAATATAGAAAATTAATGGTTTGTGATTGATTTGTAATCATTAAGAGAAATGCTATCTAATTGATTGATGACAATTTTTAGGCTTTTCTTAGTGATAAGGAAGATTTATTAAAACAACAAAAAATAGATGTTGTTAATTGTAAATATATTCAATATAAAAGTTATATATAATATTTGTTAGTTATAGAACAATATAAAATCCATAAGACGAGAGTCTTAGGTTGTTATCATTAAAAGTTTTCTCAATTTTTAATAAAAATATTGCTTATATCAGTTAAGTAAATAACTTGTTCGATGTTATACTCCTCCCATGTTTTCTTTTGAAATGCATAGTCATTCATGTAACGCTGAAAAACATACAGCGTATTCTAAAACGATGTCATTTCACTGTTAATCCATCATTGAAACTTAATTTAATACTATGGTGCAGTTTTATTCCCCTAAAAAACGTCCTGTGAAAAAACAGGTAGCAACGTTGGAAGTGACCGCCAGTGCATTGGATGCAAATGGTCAAGGTATTGCTCATGCTGAGGGCAAAACAATTTTTGTAAAAGGATTACTACCACAAGAAACTGCTCGAATTCGTTTAACAGAAGAAAAGCGCCAATTTGCTAAAGGCGAAGTTATTAAGCGCTTAACAACCAGTGAACAGCGTATAGCTCCTCATTGTGAATATTATGGGCGTTGTGGCGGTTGTCAGCAGCAACATGTACCAATTACATTGCAACGAACAACAAAAGCGAGTGTGTTATCACATCTTATTAAACGCGAAACCGGTGTGGTGATTTCAGCTGAGCCTGTGATTGCAGGCGCTGAATATGGTTATCGTCGTAGAGCAAGATTGGGATTACGCTATCAACCTGAAAAAGGTTTGATAATGGGCTTTCGTCAAGAGCGCTCTAATGACTTGGTCATGATAAAAACATGTCCAGTGTTAAAACCACAGCTAAATGATTTATTAACGCCTCTTTGGACATGCCTTAAAAAATTAACGTCAGTGCGTGATTTAGGGCATGTTGAAATGGTGCTTGCCGATAATGGACCATTGGTGATTTTACGTCATTTATCACCATTGCCTGAGCACGATAAACAAAGTTTGCGAGATTTCTCTCAAACTCATCAAGTTACGATATATCTTGCAGGTGATAATAGCGAGATAGCACGATTAACTTCAATTGAGAAGGAACCCTTCTATCTAATAGACGGTCTTAATTTACGCTTTGCACCCACTGATTTTATTCAAGTGAATGATGAAATAAATCCTAAGATGGTTGCTCAAGCCATTGAGTGGCTTGATTTATCGCCAGAAGATCGCGTGTTAGATCTGTTTTGTGGTATGGGAAATTTTACCTTACCTATCGCGAAACGAGTCAGTGATGTGGTGGGTATAGAAGGTGTGCCCGCACTGGTTGAAATGGCGAAACAGAATGCAAAACTAAACCAATTAGGTAATGCGCATTTTTGGCATGCAGATTTATCGGCTGATTTTTCTGCGATGTCGTGGTCGAAAGAAGGATTTAACAAAGTGTTGTTAGATCCAGCAAGAGCCGGTGCTTTGGAGGTAATGTCACATATTGTGAAGTTATCCGCAGAAAAAATCGTGTATGTCTCCTGTAATCCGACCACGTTAGCCAGAGATAGTAAGATATTATTAGATTCTGGATATCAGTTAACCGGTTTAAAAATGTTGGATATGTTTCCACAAACGGGTCATCTGGAATCAATGGCACTGTTTAGTCGAAAATAAACAGTTAGCCAGTAAATAAGTCGCAAATAAGATTTATACCGTGTAGGGAGAGAATATGGTTGCAGTAAGAAGTGCTCACTTAACACCTGCAGGAGAGTTTGCTGTTGATAAATGGGTCAACAGTTTGAACTTAACCCATGTCAATGCAGGTAGTGAAATCATGCAAACCTGGGAATACTGCCATCGTACTGTTCAAGGGCGTGAAGATGCCGAACTGTTATTGTGGCGTGGTGTTGAAATGGTTGAGCTTCTTTCGACACTAAGCATGGATAAAGACAGCATGAGGGCGGCGCTCCTTTTCCCGCTTGCTGAAGAAAATCTTATTGATCAGGAAATCGTTACTGAACATTTTGGTGATGCCATTTGGAGCTTAGTGCGCGGTGTTATGGAAATGGATGCCATACGCCAATTAAAAGCGACACATACCAATGAAACAAGTTCAGTTCAGGTGGATAATGTACGTCGTATGTTGTTATCCATGGTGGAAGATTTCCGTTGTGTAGTCATCAAACTTTCAGAGCGTATTGCTCATTTACGTGAAGTGAAAGATGCCACAGAAGATGAGCGCGTACTGGCTGCCAAAGAGTGTTTTAATATTTATGCACCATTAGCCAACCGATTGGGTATTGGTCAATTAAAATGGGAATTAGAAGATTTTTGTTTCCGTTATCTTCATCCTGATGAATATAAAAAAATAGCAAGCTTGCTTCATGAGCGTCGTATCGATCGCGAACAGTATATTGATAATTTTGTCAGTACCGTACGTGGTTATATGAAAGAAGAGAATGTCGATGTAGACATCTATGGACGTCCCAAACATATCTACAGTATTTGGCGTAAAATGAAGAAAAAGAACCTCGCATTTGATGAGTTATTCGATGTGAGGGCTGTTCGTATCGTCGTTGAACGTCTTCAAGACTGTTATGCCGCATTGGGAATTGTGCATACGCATTTTCGTCATTTACCTGATGAATTTGATGATTATGTTGCAAACCCAAAACCTAATGGTTACCAATCAATCCATACTGTTGTGTTAGGACCTGAAGGTAAAACAGTTGAAATCCAAATACGTACTCGTCAAATGCATGAAGATGCAGAATTGGGTGTTGCTGCGCACTGGAAATATAAAGAAGGTGCAACAGGTGCTGCGACGAAAGGCGGTACAGGTAGTTATGAAAACCGTATTGCATGGTTACGTAAACTGATTGCATGGCAAGAAGAGATGGCGGATTCTGGCGAAATGTTGGATGAAGTTCGTAGCCAAGTTTTTGATGATCGAGTGTATGTCTTTACACCAAAAGGTGATGTGGTTGATTTACCTACAGGCTCTACACCACTTGATTTTGCTTATCATATTCACAGTGATGTAGGGCACCGCTGTATTGGCGCGAAAATCGGCGGACGTATTGTGCCATTTAGCTATCAATTACAGATGGGCGACCAAATTGAAATCATCACACAAAAACATCCTAATCCAAGTCGCGATTGGTTAAATCCTAACTTAGGTTATGTCACTACAAGCCGTGGACGTGCGAAAATTCACAATTGGTTCCGTAAGCAAGATCGTGATAAAAATATCCTTGCGGGGCGTCAGATTTTAGATAACGAATTGGCACATATGGATATCAACATGAAAGAAGCAGAAAAACTGCTGATTACGCGTTATAACGTGCATAGTGTTGATGAAGTATTAGCTGGTATTGGCGTCGGTGATATCAGAATTAACCAGTTAGTGAACTTTATTCAAAGTAAATTAAATAAAGCCACTGCGGAAGATGAAGATAAAGAAGCGCTGAGAACACTCGAGAGCAAAACACCAGCACCAAGAACCACAGGCTCAGGGAGTAGTATTGTCGTTGAGGGGGTTGGTAATTTAATGCACCATATTGCTCGCTGTTGCCAACCTATTCCGGGTGACAATATTGTTGGTTTTATTACTAAAGGCCGAGGTATTTCGATTCACCGTGCTGACTGTGAACAACTTGCCGAGTTACTCTCTCATGCACCAGAACGTATTGTTGATGCGGTATGGGGGGAGAATTATTCCAGCGGTTATTCATTAGTCGTTCGTGTTGTCGCTAATGATCGTAGTGGATTATTACGTGATATTACAACTATCTTAGCGAATGAAAAAGTAAACGTACTTGGCGTGAGTAGCCGTAGTGATGTGAAGCAACAAATAGCGACCATTGACATGAATATTGAGATTTATAATCTCCAAGTATTAGGTCGTATTTTGGCAAAACTTAATCAGCTACCTGATGTGATAGAAGCGAAACGCTTTTCTCACTAAAACATTAAAATGATAAGATGCCGAGACAACTGTTCTCGGCATTTTTTTATCTAAAAAAGTGTTAAGCAGGATAAGGCTAACTCTTATTTAAAAGGCAATATGATGTCAGAAAATCGTGAAATCTTTCGTTTATTAGAAATTATGGCACAGCTACGTGATCCTGATACTGGGTGTGAATGGGATAAAGTGCAGACTTTTGACACTATCGCGCCTTATACATTAGAAGAAACGTATGAGGTGCTAGACGCTATTGCTCGCAAAGATTTTTCTGATTTAAAAGAAGAGTTAGGCGATTTGCTTTATCAAGTTGTGTTTTATTCACGAATGGCGCAAGAACAAAAACTATTTGATTTTAATGATGTTTGTGAAGCCATTAGTAATAAGTTAGAACGCCGTCATCCTCATATTTTTGCCTCTGAAAGCGAAAACAATTTATCAACAGAAAAACATCGCTGGGAAAAACTTAAAGCGCAAGAGCGTGAGGCAAAAGCACAATTTTCATTATTAGATGATATTCCTGTCACATTACCTGCTTTGATGAAAGCAGAAAAAATTCAAAAGCGATGTGCTTCTGTCGGATTTGATTGGAATGAACTTGAACCTGTTTTAGGTAAAGTATTTGAGGAAATTGATGAAGTGATGGCTGAAGTGAAAAAAACACCTCAAGATGCATCTAAAATTGAAGATGAATTGGGGGATTTACTATTTTCAGTTGTAAATTTATCTCGGCATTTAAAACAAAAACCAGAACAAGCCTTAAACCGAGCATGTCACAAATTTGAACAACGTTTTTGCTTTGTTGAAAAAATGCTCTCAGAAGAAGGCATAGGCATAGAAAATGCCTCATTGGAAGAGATGGAGATCTGCTGGCAGAAAGCCAAAATACAATTGATTGAGTGAATTGTGACTCGCAAATGGTTATTGGTGTGACATTAAATGCGATAAAAAGAATAGCAAAAGCCATTGTTTTTTATCTTGTTTTATAAAAAAATGAAAAAAACGAAATTATAAAAACTAATTTCGTTTTTTTGTTTTTAGGTGATTTAAAATATCGTCGTTTCATTTTCTTGCACTAAAATGTGATTGACCTCAAAAAAATTAAACGCATGATCAGAAGCAAAATATCGCGCTAGAAACCTGCTACACTTAATATCGTGAAAAAAATAAAGCATCTCTTCTGTAAAAGTGATATCTTAGCTGAAAGGATTAAGCTAAAATGCTTGAGAAATATTTTCACGGGTTTAGTTTATTGAATTTTTACTGTTTTTTCGTGTTTAAACGGATAAGTGGCGTGATGAAAAAGAACTTTATACTACTAAGAATGTTTGTAGCGAAAATAAGGTTCGGGTATACTGTGTTCCCGTCCAGTTATATCCATCATCCTAATACACCTAAACTTTCAGGTTCAGCATGAAAACGAATTATATTTTTGTGACCGGCGGGGTCGTATCCTCTCTGGGTAAAGGCATTGCCGCAGCCTCTCTGGCGGCTATACTCGAAGCCCGTGGACTCAATGTCACCATGATGAAGTTGGATCCGTATATCAACGTCGATCCAGGTACTATGAGCCCAATTCAGCACGGGGAAGTCTTCGTTACTGACGATGGTGCTGAAACTGATCTCGACTTAGGGCACTATGAGCGCTTCATTCGCACTAAAATGACTCGTCGTAATAACTTTACGACAGGTCGCGTATACTCTGAAGTATTACGTAAAGAGCGTCGTGGTGACTATCTTGGGGCTACAATTCAAGTTATTCCTCATATCACTAATGAAATCAAAGAACGCATCATCCGTGGTGGCGAAGGCCATGATGTCGTTTTAGTTGAAGTCGGCGGGACTGTTGGTGATATCGAATCTTTACCTTTCTTAGAAGCGATTCGCCAAATGGCGGCAGAAGTGGGCCGTGAGCACACATTCTACCTGCATTTAACATTGGTGCCTTACTTAGCCGCTTCAGGTGAAGTGAAAACCAAGCCAACACAGCACTCTGTAAAAGAATTACTGTCAATCGGCATTCAACCAGATGCGTTGATTTGCCGTTCAGACCGCGTTATTCCTGCTAATGAACGTGCAAAAATCGCACTGTTCTGTAATGTACCAGAGAAAGCGGTTATTTCATTAAAAGACGTCGATTCCATTTATAAAATCCCTGCACTATTGAAATCTCAGGGATTAGATGATTATATCTGTAAACGATTCAGCTTGGATTGCCCAGTTGCAAATCTTGCAGAGTGGGAACAAGTTATTTATGAAGAAGCTAATCCTGAAGGCGAAGTAACCATCGGTATGGTTGGTAAGTATGTTGAATTACCAGATGCCTATAAATCAGTGATTGAAGCATTAAAACATGGTGGTTTCAAAAGCCGTGTTACTGTAAATATCAAACTAATTGATTCACAAGACGTTGAAACCCGTGGCGTAGAAATGCTTAAAGGGTTAGATGCAATTTTAGTACCGGGTGGTTTTGGTGAACGTGGTATTGAGGGCAAGATTATGGCTGCTCAGTATGCGCGTGAAAATAAAATCCCTTACTTAGGCATTTGCTTAGGTATGCAGGTTGCTATGATTGAATTTGCACGTAATGTTGTTGGTATGGAAGGTGCGAACTCCACTGAATTTGCACCAGATTGTAAATATCCAGTTATCGCATTAATTACCGAATGGCGCGATGAAGACGGCAACATTGAAGTACGCTCAGATGATAGTGATTTAGGTGGCACGATGCGCCTCGGTGCTCAGCCTTGCCATTTAAGTGGTGATAGCTTAGTACGTACACTGTATGGAAAAAATACCATTACAGAACGCCATCGTCACCGTTATGAAGTAAATAATCTACTTTTAAAACGTATCGAAGATGCGGGTTTACGTATTGCAGGTCGTTCAGTAGATAACAAGCTGGTGGAAATTATTGAAAATCCAAATCATCCTTGGTTTGTTGCTTGTCAATTCCACCCAGAGTTTACCTCAACGCCGCGTGACGGCCATCCGTTATTTGCAGGCTTTGTGAAAGCAGCCTTTGATAACCAAAAAGGTTTGCTGAAATAGGATATATGAGAAGAGATAGGGTATCTCTTCTCGGAAATTTAACTTGTACAGAGGAAAACCGAATGTCCAAAATCGTTAAAGTACTTGGTCGTGAAATTATTGATTCTCGTGGCAACCCAACTGTTGAAGCTGAAGTTCACTTAGAAGGTGGTTTTGTTGGTATGGCGGCTGCTCCATCAGGCGCATCAACAGGTTCTCGTGAAGCATTAGAATTACGTGATGGTGATAAATCACGTTTCTTAGGTAAAGGTGTTCTGAAAGCGGTTTCAGCTGTTAATGGTCCGATCGCTAAAGCTATCCTTGGCCAAGATGCAAAAGACCAAGCTAACATCGATAAAATCATGATCGATTTAGACGGTACTGAAAACAAATCAAACTTTGGTGCAAACGCAATCCTAGCGGTTTCTTTAGCAAACGCAAAAGCAGCGGCTGCTGCAAAAGGTATGCCTTTGTATGAGCACATTTCTGATCTGAACGGTACTCACGGTCAATATTCTATGCCTCTGCCAATGATGAACATCATCAATGGTGGTGAGCACGCAGATAACAACGTTGATATCCAAGAATTCATGATCCAACCTGTTGGCGCGCCTTCACTGAAAGAAGCTGTACGTATGGGTTCAGAAATCTTCCATCACTTAGCAAAAGTGCTGAAAGCAAAAGGTATGAACACTGCAGTTGGTGACGAAGGTGGTTATGCACCAAACTTAGAATCTAACGCTGCTGCATTAGCTGCTATCAAAGAAGCAGTTGAGAAAGCAGGTTACGTTTTAGGTAAAGACGTTACTCTGGCTATGGACTGTGCAGCTTCTGAATTCTACAACAATGAAACAGGTAACTACGAACTGAAAGGCGAAGGCAAAACCTTCACTTCACAAGAGTTCACTCATTACTTAGAAGAACTGACTAAACAATACCCAATCGTTTCTATCGAAGATGGTTTAAACGAATCTGACTGGGATGGTTTCGCATACCAAACTAAAGTTCTTGGTGACAAAATCCAATTGGTTGGTGACGACCTGTTTGTAACTAACACTAAGATCCTGAAAGAAGGTATCGACAAAGGCATCGCTAACTCAATTCTGATCAAATTCAACCAAATTGGTTCACTGACAGAAACTTTAGCTGCAATCAAAATGGCGAAAGATGCAGGCTACACAGCTGTTATCTCTCACCGTTCTGGTGAAACTGAAGATGCAACTATCGCTGACTTAGCAGTGGGTACAGCAGCAGGCCAAATCAAAACAGGTTCTATGAGCCGTTCTGACCGTGTTGCTAAATATAACCAACTGATCCGCATCGAAGAAGCATTAGGCAACAAAGCGCCTTTCAACGGTTTGAAAGAAGTTAAAGGCCAAGCATAATCTTGCTTTTTGATTAAAAAATCTTATTAATCTAAAAGAGGAGAACCTTAAGTTCTCCTCTTTTTTTTGATTTTTTTTCAGAGAAAACAGAATATTTATTTTTAATACCTTTGAAAAAGTGTGATGCATAAGAGGAAATAGTGTTCAATTATTACTCTTTTATTAATAAATTGGTTAATTCTCGTGGATGAGATCCCAATTATTAGTTTTGCGCATTTTCAATGACGAGAAATGTTTTTATATTTCACATATAACCTATTTCGTTAACAATTATGGCTTAGTGAACCCAATGTTCATATCAGCTAATGTGGAGTATTATCATGGACGCGTCCAATTTAGCCCCATCGGCGAAGTCGAGCCCGATAAACAAACGAGGGTTAATCATTCTGGCAATCGATGTAGTTTTATTATTACTTTTGCTAGAGTTTTTACCTTATGATCCAAAGGCCAATGCAGGTTTAGCATTAATGGTGTTTGTGGGTGTGTTATGGCTGACAGAAGCTATTCACGTTACGATAACAGCATTATTTATACCTATTTTAGCCGTTGTACTTGGGCTAATGAATACCAATGAGTCATTAAAATCATTTGCGAACCCCATCATTTTCTTATTCTTCGGTGGTTTTGCGTTAGCGACGGCACTTCACATTCAAGGGCTAGACCGCTTAATTGCTAACCGTTTGTTGATGATTGCAAAAGGTAAACTTTCAATCGCCGTATTGCTGTTATTTGGTGTCACTGCATTGCTTTCTATGTGGATCAGTAACACCGCTACAGCTGCGATGATGTTGCCTTTAGTATTAGGTATTTTATCTAACTTAGATATTCGTTCAGAACGTAATACTTTCGTATTCGTATTATTAGGTGTTGCTTATAGTGCGAGTATCGGTGGTTTAGGTACGTTAGTGGGTAGTCCGCCAAATGCGATTGCTGCTGCCCAATTAAATTTAGATTTCATTACGTGGATGAAGTACGGTGTACCAATCATGTTGGTACTATTACCTATCATGTTTATCGTTATGTATCTGATGTTGCGTCCTAACTTAAAACATAAGTTTGACCTGAAATTAGAAGTATTAGAATGGAATAACAAACGTGTTATTACCATGATCATCTTCTTAATTACGGTATTATGCTGGATCTTCAGCTCTTTCATCAGCAGTGCTTTTGGAGGTGTAAAAGATTTAGATACTGTGATTGCGGTTAGTGCAGCAATTGTTATTGGTGTAACCGGTGTAGCAAGTTGGAGCCAAATTCAAGAGAACACAGAATGGGGCGTATTAATGCTGTTTGGTGGAGGTTTAACACTGAGCGCAATTTTACAATCATCTGGTGCAAGCTTGGTTATGGCCGACTTTATGAAAGACACCTTTGGTAATAGCCACTGGTTTGTCATCATCCTTGCAGTAACAACCTTTATCATCGTATTAACTGAATTTACCAGTAATACAGCGAGTGCGGCGTTATTAGTGCCAATCTTCGCAACAGTAGCTCAAGCATTAGGTATGCCAGTAATGGCGTTAACGATGATTATTGGTATCGGTGCATCTTGTGCGTTCATGTTACCTGTTGCAACCCCACCAAATGCGATTGTCTTTGGCTCCGGCTATATTAAACAGACCGAGATGGTGCGAGTAGGTGGTGTGCTGAACTTAGTGTGTATCTTAGTTATCTCTCTGTTTGCTTGGTTCTTCTGGTTGTAAGTCAATACGCTAAATTAACCTTGATGAGATAAAAATAGAGCGCTTGATAGTTATATCGGGCGCTTTTTTATTACCTTTTTCTTATCTGTCATTTGGATTGCTATCCTCGTTAGCATAGGGATTGCTCTAGAAAAAGGAGAGGTGATATGACTTTTATGGATTATAAAAAACCATCAATATTAAGACTAAAAATGTCATAACATTGATGGCTATTTAAAATAGAAAATAAATTAATTATTTTGTGTAAAGTGTAAGTTGTGTACCCGGCTTTAACATTTTAATGTCTGAGTTCCAACTCATTAATAATTTGAGGTTAATACCGTGACGACGAGCGATGCTGTAATAAGAATCTCCCTGCCGAACTTTGTAATAACTCGGAGACGGTTTTGTCGGTTTTGTTACCGGAGTATTACTGATACTGCCTGCATTATGAATTTTTAATGTTTGTCCTACTAATAGGGTGCTTTTTGCATTTAATCCATTAATACGTTGTAAATCTTTTATGCTCATATTGTAGCGACGAGCAATAGCGTAAAATGAATCTCCTGAGCGAACTTTATAAACACCTTCTTGCTTAATTGACTGATTTGTTTTGGCAACGGCTAAACGAATAGTCTCTAATACCGCTTCATCTTCAAAAGCGTTACGGAATTGATCAAGCTTATTACGAGGCAACATAATGACATGAGGGCCATTAGGCGCGGTTATTCCACGTTTATAGCCTGGGTTATAATCTTTCACAGTATTAATAGGTAGCTGACTTAATTCAGCAACTTTATTTAACGTGATTTGTTCACCGACATCAATGGAAGCTAATGCTTTATCACGATAATTACTTTTAGGAAAAGTAATGTTTTCTTCGTTTTCACGGATAACTTTACTTAAAGCGAGAATTTTAGGTACATAATTCATTGTTTCTTTAGGTAAAGAGAGTGACCAATAGTCTGTGGGTAGATTTTTACTTTCATTTGCCTTTATTGCTTGCATAACACGGCCTTCACCAGCGTTATAAGCAGCAAGGGCAAGTGCCCAATCACTATCAAACATTACATACAGGCGTTCAAGTAAATCAAGTGCAGCTTTGGTTGATGCCATGACATCACGACGACCGTCATACCATTGGTTTTGTGCCAAGCCATAGTAATTACCGGTTATTGGAACAAATTGCCATAAACCGGCTGCATTTGCAGAAGAGGTAACATGGGGATTAAACGCACTTTCAACCACAGGAACTAAAGCTAGTTCCATCGGTAATTCACGTTTTTCGATTTCATCAATAATCGAATACATATAAGGTTCAGCGCGAGAAGCAACGCTTTGTATATGTTTGGGATTATTTAAAAAATATAATTCTTGCTGCGAGATCCTTTCATTCTCAGGGAGGTCCATTTTTAATTCACTTATCACATAACCCCATAAATTGGTTTTTACATCATATTGATGTTGGTGAGAAGTTGAAGTCCCTTTCGTTGATATTGGCGTAGTCGCAGACAAATTAGGTTTAATGCTCTCAGATTGCTGGCAACCCGCCAATAGCAATATGGAGAGCAAAATCGCTTTTGTCTTCATAATAGAAAAATTCATCCTGTGTGTTTTTTGAACCAAATAATACTTAGTGTGCCAAAATAAAACAACTAATAGGTATTAAAAGTTGTCTTTTAATTCCCTTAATTTTGTAAATGTCTTAATTGGAGCATAAGTGTTAGTGGTTATACCTAAAATCCTTTGTAAATCAATATCGTCAGATTTCAAAAAAAGATTAATATTCTTTTCATTTTTCAGTGTTATTGGCACTGTAGGTTGTAATTTCTTACGCATTTCACTAACTTGGGCTAAATAATCGGTAATAAGCGCATTTTCTGGCATGATATGGTGTGCAAAGGTCATATTTGATAAGGTGTATTCATGAGCACAACAAATTAATGTGTTATCAGGTAATGCACTTAATCTTTGTAATGAACTAAACATTTGTTGTGCAGTACCTTCAAATAAACGACCACAACCTCCTGAGAACAGCGTATCGCCACAAAACAAATAAGGTTCGCAATAATAAGCTACATGGCCAAGAGTATGACCAGGGGTGCCAATTACGTAAAAAGAAAAAGAGCTGACAATAATATGCTCTTGGTTATGAATAATGTTTTCAGCACCTTTACTTTGTGTTTCTTGTGGGCCGAAAACGTTAATATTAGGATATTTTTTTACAAGTTCAGCAACACCACCCACATGATCATCATGATGATGGGTGAGCAAAATCGCGATAGGTGTAAGCGAACGCTGTAAGAGCATTTCTATAACAGGCTCGGCTTGTGAAGGATCAACAATCACACATTCACTATTTTCATTACTTAATAGCCAAATGTAGTTATCGGATAAAGCAGGAATTCTGATAAGCTCCATATAAGTTACCTTACTTATAAATTATAAAGGGTTAAACGATGAAAGCAGCACGTTCAGCAAAACCAATTATGATGCCAGATTCTTGGCGTGATATTCCCTGGGGGGAATATTATCGCATAGCTATCGAACTGCGTTTACAAAATTGGTGGCCGAAAATTTATGGCTTTCATTTATTGAAACTCGGCCAACTCAGTGCTGAACTGGATACCAAATTAAGTATCGTGTCACATCAAGTTAATGTGACATCTAATAAAATAAATGCAGATGTTATTGCCTCTTTAGATTATTTACCCTTTGAAAATAAATCGATTGATGTTTGCCTTATGGCACATGTACTGGATTATAGTGCAGATCCCCATTGGCTATTACGAGAAGCAGATCGCGTTTTAATTGATGATGGCTGGATTGTATTAACGAGCTTTAACCCTATTAGTTTATTAGGGCTTGGGAAATGCACGCCGATATTACGACAAAAACAGCCTTACTCTAGTCGTATGTTTTCACTTCGTCGCCAAATAGATTGGCTTAGTGTGTTAAATTATGAAGTGATGACACAACAGAATTTTCAGATTATGCCATTTTCAAGACCAATAAAACGTGATGGTAGCCGCTATCACATCGGTGGCTGTTTAAATTTAATCATTGCACGTAAAAGAACGCTTCCTTTAACACCCACAGCCATGAAATTTGCATTGCCACGCATGAGTGTAAAAGGTCGAGTTTTAGGGGCTACACGTAATCATCCAGAGCCATAATATTGACTAATCTGTGGTTTTATCTTTTTGGCTTTCGATATAACCTGTGTCTTCTTGAGTTGGTGCTTGTGCGGCTGCTTTTGCTAATTCGTCACAACGTTCATTTTCATCATGACCAGCATGGCCTTTCACCCAATGCCATTCAATTTCATGACGAGTAATAGCACTATCTAAGCGCTTCCATAAATCGACATTAAGCACAGGGCTTTTGTCTGCTTTACGCCATTGACGCTTTTTCCAGCTATGTATCCACTGTGTGATCCCCTGTCTGACATATTGGCTATCTGTTGTCAGTGTAATTTTACAAGGGAATTTTAATGTTTCTAATGCTACGATAGCGGCAAGAAGTTCCATTCGGTTATTGGTGGTCATAAAAAAACCTTCACTTAGGGTTTTTTCATGTTGTTGATAGCGTAAAATAGCGCCATAACCACCGGGACCTGGGTTGCCTAAGCATGAACCATCGGTGAATATTTCTACCTGCTTGTGCATAAAGGCGACTTATCCTTATTGATTAATACGAAAAACTAACCCTAAGTCTGACATAAAAACGGATTATGAGCACTCCAATCACACGACAAATTGTACTTGATACCGAAACTACCGGTATGAATAAGCTGGGCGTTCATTATGAAGGTCATAATATCATTGAAATTGGTGCCGTAGAGGTTATCAATCGTCGATTAACAGGGCGAAATTTTCATGTGTATGTTAAACCTGAAAGATTAGTCGATCCTGAAGCGTTTGAAGTTCACGGTATCAGTGATGAATTTTTAGAGGATTGCCCTTCTTTTGCTGATATTGCTGACGAGTTTTTAGAATATATTCGTGGTGCAGAGCTAATTATTCATAACGCATCGTTTGATATCGGCTTTATGGATTATGAGTTCAGAAAGCTTAATCGTGACATTCCGCCTACCGAAACGTTCTGCCAAATTACTGATAGCCTTGCAATGGCAAGGGCATTATTTCCCGGTAAGCGAAATAACCTTGATGCCTTATGTGATAGATACTTAATAGATAACTCTAAACGTACCCTTCACGGCGCGTTACTGGATGCTGAAATACTTTCTGATGTCTACTTGGCAATGACCGGTGGACAAACAGCATTAGCATTTTCAATGGAAGGCGAATCAAGTAACGAACAAGAGCAAAATGATATTCAACGTATTGAGCGTCCAGTTTCAGGATTAAGAGTAATAAGAGCAACCGCAGAAGAACTTGCTGAGCATGAGTCTCGATTAGATTTAGTTGAGAAAAAAGGTGGGCATTGTTTGTGGCGTCCTGCATCAAATGATGAGGCCGTTTGAATATAAAAAAAACAGAAATGGTTAACTGAGATTAAAAACTATCCAAATGCATCTTTTTGTTAGAAAAACAGTTGACGACAAGGCAAGAGATTCGTAATATTCACCTCGTCCGAAAGGATACGCGGAGCGGTAGTTCAGTTGGTTAGAATACCTGCCTGTCACGCAGGGGGTCGCGGGTTCGAGTCCCGTCCGTTCCGCCAACATTCCAAACCCCAGCATTTATGCTGGGGTTTTTGCATTTATAGCCTCAAATAATTTTCTCTCTCCATATTTTTCTAAGTTATTATTCCTTGCTTTCAATATTTGATATCACTATCTTAAAATTTATTAATGATATTAGTGCTATATAGAATGGCATTCTGCAGGGTAATTAATATGGAAAATAAAGTACATTTATGGATTGGCAGTAATTTTTCTTCTGAAGAAGAGTATATGCATTATTTTGAGTTAGATTACTCCGAGGA
The DNA here is from genome assembly GCF_011045815.1 of Proteus vulgaris. GTDB lineage: Bacteria > Pseudomonadota > Gammaproteobacteria > Enterobacterales > Enterobacteriaceae > Proteus > Proteus vulgaris_B. The sequence goes on from NZ_CP047344.1 coordinate 898,511, forward strand.
AGAAGGGATTGATTCTCCTAATTATAGAGTATGTGGATTTTGCAAAGATCTGGGAATAATGTGGTACGACGAAGATTTTATTGGTGTTATTCCTCGCTTTGATAACGATGTTATGCTTGATGAAATTCTAGTAGATGCTGCTGTTGATGAAAGTGAAATCTCGTTCATTAAAGCTAGATGTGAAGTATTAGGGATTAAACGTGCCAATGCGATATTTTGGTACCAAGATCCTGAACTTGTTATCAAAGAGAGCGATAATCAAACTTATAATAATTTATATTATATTGGTCAATATAAAGGTGATTAGTTGGTTTAATAATTTATTTAGGTTGGAGTCATAATGCTATTAACGCTTGATGAAATCACAAAAGAGCTAGAAAAAAAATTCTCCCCTTTAGGAGAAGATTTTGATGATTTAGTGCTTTTTAAAAGAGCGACACCACTTACTGATCTAAGTACGTTAGAACAAAAATCAATACTTTCTCTTCCTGATGATTTTACCTCTTTTATCTCTCTCTATAATTTAGATAATTTCTCATTATTTAATATCAGTTTTGGTTGTGGTGAAGATTATCTTGAAAGACTTTTCATGCTAAATAGCCCTAATGAATTTACCCAGTGGTGGACTGGAAATAAGCGACCTGAAAATATGATTGTTATTGCACTGTCAGATCCTTATACCCTCTTATTGAATACTCAAACTGGTAATGTTTTTGCAATGACCAGTGAAACACCTATGGATAGTTTTGAACATATTGCCGCGAACTTTTTTGTTTTTTTTAGTGCGGTTGCCACTCTATTTTTAACGGATATTTCGCCAGATAGAGTTATCGAACTAACTTCTTCTCAAACAATCTCGTTTTGGCATCAACTAAAATCTGAATAAGATGAAAAATATAAAGAAAAAAGCACTAATTTATGATGGTTTTGAAGATGATTTTTATCAGCTAAATCATCTTATTCAATGCTCTTATTATGATGAAGATATGTTAGTTGACGTAATGCGATTAAGAGACTTAAACAGTCTAGATGAAGATGTAAAACAGAAGGCAATAAATAAAGTTAAAGGACTCACCTTAAATCTAGGAACGTGCTATACCTATGATGGTTTGTCGGTAATGTACGATATCCAAAAGTCAAAAAAAGAGAATATGCAGCTATTTGGTTTATTTGCTATTGGTGAAAGACAACCCGCACGATATCAAATCATAGTTTTAGGGATATTTAGGATCAAATTATGAACACGGAATTTTATTTACGGTTAAGTATGCTATCTAAAACACTTGACCATTTTTATTATCAAGAATTTGAAACTGAACAAGCCGAATACAGTAAAAATAAACAGATAAAACAGGCTATTGTTCAGTTTATCCTTGAAATGAAAGAGCATGGTCAGCAAGCATTAATTGATGAGGCTTTAAACCTTATATTTCATAATACTGGTTGTCATATTGATTGCGAAATTCTAGATGAGATCATGCTTCCTGTGATTGAACAAAACATCATTACTCCAGAATTGATTGATAAAAATCTGAAAGAGAATTCACCTATGGGACGTTGGTTTTAATACAGAGAAAAATAATGAAAAAAGATGAGCTTGTTATTAGTGAAATATACAAAGAATTATTTGAAGATAACCTAAAACTATATAGTGAAAGACTAAATAGGCAAGTTCAAGAGAGTCAAAATAGAGGCACTTCCTCTCAAGTGAATAAGTTTTTTGTTAATTTATCAGAAAAAGAAAGGCAGTTAATAATTAATATGTTGAAAATTGCGATGACAGATACGGCATCAATAATATTTGGAACACTAGATGGTACTCATTTCGTTAATAATATAAATAAGGATTTTCAGCTTATTTATGATGATGAAGAAATTCAAGGCGATCTTCAAGATCATTTTTTAGCGTTAGTGGAAGATAATAATCGTTAAACTAAAGTTTATTCTAGTAGGGATTTAATCATTATAAGGATATTATGCTTTAAAATGAAAAGAATAGAAATTTACTCTGAAATGCTATGGTGGGCATTATCCCATATTCGAAATGTTCAAACACACAGTTTTATCCGTAAGGGGAAAAATAAATCCTGTGGTTTTGAAGCTGAGTTACTACATAATGTTGTTGGCACTTTACCTACCGAAGGGATGAATGATAATGATATCTACTTTCTTAATGTGCAAGCTAAATATTACTTAGACAATGCTAATGAAAAAATTTGTGATAATTATAATGTACATAAGAAAAATATTAAGCGTTTATTTGAGATTGTCCCTGAGCATTTAAAAGATCAACTAAAATGGGATGGGCCAGAATAAGAATGAAATACTTTGCTAGAGTTATTTCCCTTAATCCTTATGTGGAAGAAGAGGTTATCCTTACTTTGGGTAATATAAAGTTTGTTGAAATCAGACAGAGTTAACGTAGAAATAATTGAGTCTATTACTATGAGTTTTTTTAACGAAATCCAACAAAAAATCGGCATTACACCTTTCTTTTCTAATATGGGACAAGGAAGCTTTGATGATAAAAAAATTATCTATTTTCAAAGTATTCAAACTTGCTTTGAATCGTCTTTAAATGTCGAATGGTTGCCAACGTCTCCCACTCAAGATGATCCTTTCTATATAAAACAAGAATATCCCAAAGATTTAGTTGAGATGCGATTAGTTGTCAGTAAAGCAGTAATAGAAAGTTTAAAAGCGTTTCCTGTAACTGACAGTCATTTTCAGTACGATGTACATAACTTTAAAATTGTAGCAAGAAATGCGATATGTTACGCATTTAGGCAGTATCTTACTGAAAAATATTTTTCCCTTGGAGACAACTGGAAAAATATCGTTAATATCTATTATCAAGGGTATTGGCCAGTAGGGATATACCATAAAAAAATAGTCGTAATTTAACTTTATTATTTTTAAGAAAAATAGAGTAACTTAAGGAAGTAGAGAGATGGATATCACTAAGATTTATCAATATAAATTAAGAAAATTATTCAATCCGAGAGTTGCTTCCTTTTGAACACGATACTCTATTTTTACAGCCTTGGGATGGTGAATTAGATGAAATCATTTCAGTCAAATTAAAAAATAAGCCAGCTCTTTATCTTTCATGGTGGAATGAACTATTTAGCTCACAGAAAGTTGATGAAGTGATTAGTGTTGAACCTTACGATCAAAATTATTATAGATTCTTTTATTTTTTAAGACTTTTACCTAATATATTATCAATAAATCGAAATGAAAGTTTTTATAGTAAAAACTTAGTTTCTACTTATATTATTTCTCAGTTAAAAGCGACTCTCTCTTTTTTAGGTGAAGAGAAAGAAAATATCTATAAAACTGAACTTATTAATTATTTATTCTATGATATGGGATTTGCTGATTTTTATTATCATTATTTTATAGTAAAAGATAATCAACTTTATTTTCGTTATTCAGATGATAAAATAATGAGAGTTGATTTATTAATCAACTTAACTCACGATCTTGTTTATCAATATAGAAAGAAGAATAGTCATAAAGATTTAAATATCATTAAGAACCAACAGATGGAAATTATTAAATTTCTTCTTGAGGAAGATGAAAGTGTTATCTTTACGTTAGAAGATCACTGTTTACTTTATCTGTCACCTGAAAAATTTATAAAAACGTACCAATGTGATACTGATAAAATATTTAAACTATTAGTAAGTTGTTTAAGTAAAGATCAATCAGCACTTAATCTCTTCGTCTCTAAGATGATCATCATGAATTATAACTATTATATTTTAAAAAATAATCCTGATGAAATTTTAAAATTAAAAGCGTTTTGTAAAAGAGATAACTTACAATTCTTTCTATTATTAAAATCAATTATCGATTTGCATTTCTTTATTAGAAAAGAAGATTTTAAGGAGTTACACTTAGAGTATTTTCTATCTAAAATTAACTAAGACTAAGTAGAATATATAGATACATTGCTTTTTAATAAAAAGAATAACAATTACGTTACGCAGAGTTTTCCTTTTAGTTATATATGATATAAATAAGATTTTTATCACTGAATCAGTGAATTATCTGCTTTTTATCTTTTTTAAACACTTATAATTCTACGTCTTTGTAACAAGTTCAGTCAGTTATTAGGTTATAATTAAAACAAATACGGTATTTATTTGATTTGATGGATAATTAGGTAATGAATTTTTATCTTGATTAGTCATATCAAGCTAAGGTTTAATAGCACGCTTCTCAATTGCGCAAATATTTGTCTTTTTTGCTTTTTGTTGCGCAACAATGCAGTGGTTTAATGTTATTTTCCGCTTTAATCGTAAAAAACGCCGTACAAATCAAAGAACTATTGATTTAAGCTAATTACGATAGCCACCTTGGTGGATTTTTTATATTGCGGTTTTTTGCCTGCATTGAGAGAATCAGCTATCTAGATGCTTTTTATCCGACTTGGAGTAGAAAATGACCACTCGTAAAACCCTTGCTAATGCGATCCGTTTTTTAAGTATGGATGCTGTGCAAAAAGCGAAATCAGGACACCCTGGCGCCCCTATGGGTATGGCTGATATTGCAGAAGTATTATGGCGTGATTTTTTAAATCATAATCCGACAAACCCTAACTGGGCTGATCGTGACCGTTTCGTATTATCTAACGGCCATGCTTCAATGCTGATTTATAGCTTACTGCACCTGTCTGGTTATCAAGTTTCTTTAGATGATCTGAAAAATTTCCGTCAATTGCATTCTAAAACACCGGGTCACCCAGAATATGGTTATACCCCAGGTGTTGAAACAACAACGGGTCCTTTAGGTCAAGGTATTGCAAACGCAGTGGGTTTTGCTATTGCAGAACGTACATTAGCGGCTCAATTTAACCGTCCTGGTCATGACATCGTTGACCACTACACCTACGCCTTTATGGGTGATGGTTGTATGATGGAAGGTATCTCTCACGAAGTGTGTTCTTTAGCTGGAACACTACAGTTAGGCAAACTGATTGCATTTTATGATGACAATGGCATCTCTATTGATGGTCAAGTGCATGGTTGGTTTACTGACAATACAGCAGAACGTTTTGACGCTTATGGCTGGCATGTTATCAGTGGTATCGATGGTCACGACGCAGCAAGCATTAAAGCCGCTATCGAAACAGCAAAACAAATTACAGACAAACCATCACTGTTGATTTGTAAAACCACTATCGGTTTTGGTTCCCCACATAAAGCAGGTACTGCAGATTCTCATGGTTCTCCATTAGGTGATGCAGAAATCGCTGAAACACGTAAAGCGTTAGGTTGGGAATATGGCGCATTCGAAATTCCACAAGAAATCTATAAAGAGTGGGATGCGAAAGAAGCGGGTAAAGCAAAAGAAGCTGCATGGGATGCTAAATTTGCTGCATACGCAGCACAGTTCCCTGAATTAGCGGCTGAATTCAAACGTCGTGTTTCTGGTGAATTACCAGCAAACTGGGAAAAAGATTCCAAAGCATTTATTGAAAATCTGCAACAAAACCCTTCAAGTATTGCAAGCCGTAAAGCATCTCAAAATGCATTAGAAGCATTCGGTAAAGTATTACCTGAATTCATGGGTGGTTCTGCGGACTTAGCACCAAGTAACCTGACTATGTGGTCTGGTTCTAAAGCGCTGAATGAAGACAACGCGGGTAACTACATCCATTACGGTGTACGTGAATTCGGTATGTCTGCAATCATGAACGGTATCGCATTACACGGCGGTTTCGTTCCTTACGGTGCAACCTTCTTGATGTTTATGGAATATGCTCGTAATGCAGTGCGTATGGCTGCACTGATGAAGATCCGCAGTATCTTCGTTTATACTCATGACTCTATTGGTCTGGGTGAAGATGGCCCAACTCACCAACCAGTTGAGCAAATGGCAAGCCTGCGTGTTACTCCAAACGTAAGCACATGGCGTCCATGTGACCAAGTTGAATCAGCAGTTGCATGGAAATATGCGATTGATCGTAAAGATGGCCCAACAGCACTGATTTTCTCTCGTCAAAACCTTGCACAACAACCACGTACTCCAGAGCAACTAGCAAATATCGAGAAGGGTGGTTATATCCTGAAGGATTGTACTGGTACGCCTGAATTAATCTTTATTGCTACAGGTTCTGAAGTTGAATTAGCGGTTAGCGCTTATGATCAACTGACTGCTGAAGGCCGTAAAGTACGTGTTGTTTCTATGCCAGCAACAGATGCATTTGATAAACAAGATGCAGATTATCGTGAAGCAGTATTACCAGCATCAGTGAAAGCTCGTGTTGCTATCGAAGCAGGTATTGCTGACTACTGGTTCAAATATGTTGGTTTAGATGGTGCGATTGTAGGTATGCATAGCTTCGGTGAGTCTGCACCTGCAAACGAATTATTTGAAGAGTTTGGTTTTACTGTTGAAAATGTGGTCACACAGGCAAAATCTTTACTTAAATAATCAATAAGTGTTAACAAGAGCACATTTTTGGGAAGAGTTTCTCAGATGTGCTCTTTTTTTATCCTTCCATCTTTGTTTACTATTGCGATCTTCTCTCATTTCTCGTAATCTGATTACCAATAAGCTGAACCGTTTCAGTTAATGCTGAAATGTCGGTGACTGCACAATTTCTAGATTTACTTGATTTATCGTTGTTGATTAGTATCTTGCTCTATTATTCTAATCGGTTGCAAATCACAAGTTATCAAGGAAGTCACATGACAATCAGAGTCGCTATTAACGGTTTTGGTCGTATAGGGCGTAATGTGTTAAGAGCGCTTTATGAATCAGGCAAACGGGCTGAAATAACGGTTGTTGCAATAAATGAATTGGCTGATGCACAAGGTATTGGGCATCTTCTCAAGTATGACTCCAGTCACGGACGTTTTGCTTGGGATGTACGAATTAATAATGATTTATTGCAAGTAGGTGATGATAGTATTCGTCTTTTTCATCATGCTGATATTACTGATTTACCTTGGGGTGAGCTTGGTATTGATGTTGTGCTTGATTGTAGTGGTGCTTATGGCTCTCGTGCTGATGGCGAAGCTCATATTGCACAAGGTGCCAAAAAGGTGCTCTTTTCTCATCCGGGAACAACAGATTTAGATGCAACAGTGGTTTTTGGTGTTAATCAACATGAACTTAAAAAAGAACACCGCATTGTTTCAAACGCATCTTGTACAACAAATTGCATTATTCCCATCATTAAAATGATGGATGATGCGTTTAATATAGAATCAGGAACAGTAACTACAATCCATGCAGCCATGAACGATCAACCCGTGATTGATGCATATCATAAGGATTTACGCCGTACTCGTGCCGCAGGACAATCTATCATTCCTGTTGATACGAAATTGGCCGCAGGAATTACTCGAATTTTCCCAAAATTTAAGGATCATTTTGAGGCAATTTCTGTACGAGTTCCTACAATTAATGTGACGGCAATTGATTTAAGTGTCACTGTAAAAACTGCTGTAAATGTGTTAGATGTCAATCGGTTAATTCAAAAATCAGCAACTGGCGCATTTCGTGGTATAGTGGATTACACAGAATTGCCATTAGTCTCAACTGATTTTAACCACGACCCTCATAGTGCTATCGTTGACGGCACTCAAACAAGAGTCAGTGGGCAACACCTGATCAAAACGTTAGTCTGGTGTGATAATGAATGGGGCTTTGCTAATCGGATGCTTGATACAACGTTAGCAATGGCTACAACTGGTTTTAAATAATCATGTTTTAATGACGGTGTCGCGTAAAATACAACACACTGAACAGAAGATTACTAAATTTTAGAGAATCAATGAGAGGATTCATCATGTCTGTAATTAAGATGACCGATTTAGACCTAGCGGGTAAACGAGTTCTTATCCGTGCTGACCTGAACGTTCCAGTAAAAGATGGTAAAGTGACTTCAGATGCGCGTATTCGTGCTTCTTTACCAACAATTGAAGCCGCGTTAAAACAAGGCGCTAAAGTGATGGTAACTTCTCACTTAGGTCGCCCTACCGAAGGTGAGTACAACGAAGAGTTCTCTTTAAAACCAGTTGTTGACTATCTGAAAGACAAATTAACTGCACCTGTAAGTCTTGCTAAAGACTATTTAAACGGTGTTGAAGTTAATGCCGGTGAATTAGTGGTTCTTGAAAACGTTCGTTTTAACAAAGGCGAAAAGAAAGACGACGAAACACTGTCTAAACAATACGCTGCATTATGTGATGTGTTCGTAATGGATGCATTCGGTACTGCTCACCGTGCTCAAGCATCAACTCATGGTGTTGCTAAATTTGCACAAGTTGCTTGTGCTGGCCCTCTGTTATCAGCAGAGCTTGAAGCATTAGGTAAAGCATTAGATAAACCAGCGCGCCCAATGGTTGCAATTGTTGGTGGTTCTAAAGTTTCAACTAAACTGACTGTATTAGATTCCTTATCAAAAATCGCTGACCAATTAATCGTTGGTGGTGGTATTGCAAATACCTTTATCGCAGCAGAAGGTCACCCAGTAGGTCGTTCTTTATATGAAGCAGACTTAGTAGATGACGCTAAAAAACTGATGGAAAAATGCGATATTCCAGTACCAACTGATGTTCGTGTTGCAACTGAATTCTCAGAAACAGCAGATGCTGTTTTAAAATCAGCAAGTGACATCAAAGACGATGAACAAGTGCTAGATATCGGTGATGTGACAGCTGAACGTTTAGCTGAAATCCTGAAAAATGCGAAAACTATCCTGTGGAATGGCCCAGTAGGTGTATTTGAATTCCCTAACTTCCGTAAAGGTACAGAAATCATTGCTAAAGCGATTGCAGATAGCGAAGCATTCTCTATCGCAGGTGGTGGTGATACGCTGGCAGCTATTGATTTATTTGATATCGCAGACAAAATCTCTTACATTTCAACCGGCGGTGGTGCTTTCTTAGAATTCGTTGAAGGCAAAAAACTTCCTGCTGTTGCAATGTTAGAAGAACGCGCTAAACAGTAATTAAGTCAGCTCATACAGGTAGAAAGTTATTTTCTACCTGTTCCAAATATAGGATCTTATTACATGTCTAAAGTTTTTGATTTCGTGAAACCGGGTGTCATCACGGGTGATGATGTACAAAAAGTATTTGCAGTAGCAAAAGAAAACAAATTTGCTCTGCCAGCGGTTAACTGTGTAGGTACTGACTCAATCAATGCTGTGTTAGAAGCTGCTGCGAAAGTTCGTTCTCCTGTTATTGTACAGTTCTCTAACGGTGGTGCTGCATTTATCGCAGGTAAAGGTCTTAAATCTGATGTACCTCAGCAAGCCGCTATTTTAGGTGCAATTTCTGGTGCTCACCATGTGCATCAAATGGCTGAATACTACGGTGTTCCTGTTATTCTGCACACTGACCACTGTGCAAAAAAATTATTGCCATGGATTGATGGCCTGCTAGATGCAGGTGAAAAACATTACGCTAAAACAGGTAAACCACTGTTCTCTTCTCACATGATTGACTTATCAGAAGAGTCATTAGAAGAAAACATCGAAATCTGTGCTAAATATTTAGCGCGTATGGCTAAAATCGATATGACTTTAGAAATCGAATTAGGCTGTACTGGTGGTGAAGAAGACGGTGTTGATAATACAGGCATGGACAGTTCTGCTCTGTATACTCAACCAGAAGATGTTGCTTACGCATATGAAAAACTGAGCGCGGTAAGCCCTCGTTTCACTATCGCAGCCTCTTTCGGTAACGTTCATGGTGTTTATAAACCAGGTAACGTTCAATTAACGCCAAAAATTCTGCGCAATTCACAAGACTACGTATCAGAGAAATTCAATCTGCCACACAATAGCCTAGATTTCGTTTTCCATGGCGGCTCAGGTTCTTCTGCTGAAGAAATCAAAGAAGCTGTTGGCTATGGTGTTATCAAAATGAATATCGATACTGATACTCAGTGGGCAACTTGGGATGGTATCTTACAATTCTATAAAAAGAACGAAGGCTATCTGCAAGGTCAGTTAGGTAACCCAGAAGGTGCTGATAAACCTAACAAGAAATACTACGACCCACGTAACTGGTTACGCCAAGCACAATCATCAATGGTTGTTCGTTTAGAGCAAGCATTTAAAGAATTGAATGCGATTGATGTTCTGTAATTGATTCATTCTTTAAAATGAAATAAACCCGCTTATTTGGCGGGTTTTTTTATGCCTGATAGAAAGTTATCAGGCAGTTTGGCTATGATGATATTTATCTGCAGAATTAGGTATAAAGTTGTGTTGATAATCAATATCTTTAGTCTCTATTAGAGATATCCGACCTTGAGATAAAGCAGATATAAAAAAGCGCCTATTAATGAATAGACGCTTAAATATAGTCAATATTTTAACTGAAAGATTAGCCAGTGACTTTGACGCTTTTGCTTTCTTCTTTCATCATTCGGTTAAGTAGAGGCACTGTTGCCCACATAACCAGACCTACAATTAAGGTCACTATACCAATTTTACCAAACACATCGGTATAAATAGGTAAAGTCTGTAGTGGATCTGTAATACCTTCTGGTGCTGCTGTAAAGGTTGCAACATAACCACCTAACAAATAAGCTGTTGCTTGAGTTAAGAACCACATACCTAAAATAAAGCCCATCATATATTGCGGTACGAAAGCCGCAACCATGGCTAAACCTAATGCACTGATCATTAGCTCACCTAAACTCTGGAATAAATAAACCAGAACGATAAACCAAGGTGATGTTAAGCCTTGAGCATCTGCAAACCACATACCCGATGCGGCGGCTGTAAGGAATCCTAACGAGCACAGAAGCATACCGGCGGTAAACTTCGCTGGCATTGAGAAGTCTTTGCCTTTCGCGCCTAAACGGCTATACACGATGGCTAAGATTGGGCTAGCAATAATAATCCAGAATGGGTTTAAAGCTTGGAAGCTTACAGGGTGGATCTCAAAACCCAATAAATTATGATGAACGTTGTGAATAGCAAAGAAGTTTAATGAGGTTGGCATTTGTGCATAAAGAATGTAGAAAATAACAGCTTCTAACATCAGAACAAAAGCAACATACATTTTATTACGTGCAACACGGTCTTTTTGTTTAAACGCTTCACGGAAATAAATGAAGACAACAATAATAGACAAGCTGACTAAAACAATATTCGCAATCATTACGTTGTGCAGTAACCATGCACAAACAAATACCATTGCGACAGATCCGGCAATGACTAAGAGCAGCTTGTTGTAATTCATTGGTAAATGGTCTGGTTCAGAACCAATATTTGCTACCATCTTACGACAGAAGAAATAAACCAATAAGGCGATAATTAAGCCAATACCACAAATATTATAAGTCAGTCCATATCCATAATGATCAGCAAGTACTGGCGCAATAGATAAAGAAATTAATGAGCCAACATTTATCGACATATAAAACAGCGTAAATGCGCCATCAAGACGGGGATCTTTAGGTGGATAGCACTTTGCTAATAAGCTTGCAGGATTCGCTTTAAATAAACCGTTACCTACAGCGATAGTTCCTAATGCATAGAAAATTAAATTAGGATACATAATTGACATACCAGTCATGAAATAACCGATAGCCAAGACAATAGCACCTAAAACAATAGTTCGTTTTGTTCCTAATAAGTGATCACCAACATAACCACCAATAGAAATCAGCCCATAAACCAGTGCAGAAAATGCACCAAAAGTAATAAAAGCCTGTTCTTGAGAGAATCCGAGTTTACTAACAAAATAAACGGCAAGAATACCTTGTACGCCGTAGTAACCGAAACGTTCCCATAATTCTACAAAGAAAATCATAAAGAATGGTTTAGGCTGTTGTAATAAACCGACTTGAGCGGGTTTATCCATATCTGTAATGCCCCTAATTATTATTTATTTTCAACAACGATGTTATTTACTCAAACTTATGAGATATGTTACATGACGATAACATTATCTGCCGTATTTAGAGTGATGTTTGCAAATTTAAGAAGGTAATCAGCAAGTCGAGTAGACTAATATATTGATGGAATGACTTCTCAAAGGTTGATCACACTGTAAGGAAGATTAATACCAGATTGAAAAAAATATTCATTAGTTTATTTTCAAATAAAGCTATTTAATTGGTTATTGGTATAAAAATTCGCCGATAAGATTATTTTTTGTTTGTATTTTAATCTAATTAAAATAAATAAAGATGCATGGTGAAAGTGAAAAGAAAAAGTTTTTGGTGATGTGACTGATTGATTATAGAAAGAAATTTTTCATTATAATTTAAAGATATTCTTTTATAACAAACAGATGTTAATAAAAGTTTAATAAAGACCTAAAAATTAGGAATGGTTATTTGGATAAATAAGTATTCATTTATTTTGGATAAACATTTGGATTTATAAAGATATTATTAATAATAAAAAACGCCCTTATTGAAAGCGCGTTTTTATCTTGAGTCAGAAATAGTCGAAGTTTAAATGGAGATAGGTACCAATTCATTTTTAACAGAATGGAAACGGCGTTTAAAATAAATAAGTCCATCACCATCTTCACGTACAGCAATATTTTTAATTTCAGCCATATAAACAAAATGCGTGCCAACTTGGCGAACATCATAAATATCGCCTTCTAAGCAGGCTAGTGCATTTGTTAATATCGGTTGTTGTAGTTGCCCATTTTGCCAACCTGGTTGGGTAAAGCGATCTGCCATCGCAAGCCCTGTCATTCCGGCAAAATGACAGGCCATTTCTTCCTGCTCATGATTCAAGATATTGATACTTAATTTTCCATTTTCTTGAAAAGTTGTATTCATTTGGCTTTTACTGTTGATGCAAACCATCACGGTTGGTGGATTATCAGTGACTGAACATACCGCTGTTGCGGTTAAGCCACAACATCCAGCATCGCCATTTGTTGCAACGATATTAACTGCCGCACCTAAGCTTGCCATTGCATCCCGAAAAAGTGGGTTAGCCTGTTTTTCCTCAGACATTTTTTACTCCTACTGCCAGACTTCTCGTCTGTGGGCGTCTTCACTTAAAATAATGATTAATTAAGGTCGTTAAAATATGGTTTAACGACTCCGCTTAACAAAGTTGTTATGAACTTGCCGGTTTCTTCGTCGCACGAATTTAAAGGCGTAACGCTACCGCGCATAAACAAAGATAGCAATCTTTCTTTGTTACAACTTGTTAACTTTATCTCAAAAAAATGTGAGACAACCTTATCGCTACGATCATTATTCCTAAATTATAGCTAAGGCAATAGGCAAATTAGGCGACTTTTTTCAATAGATAGGGGGATAACACAAATTGCAAATTCATAATAATTGCATATAGGGCATAAGGTTGTGAAAAGTGGTGTTAAAACAAATAAAAGTAAAGGGTGATAAATTGCACAAAGAGAATAAAATTGCAAAAATTGAGTCAACTTTATTTATTTGTTAATATGAATAATTGTAACAAATAGTCTATTCTTAGAATATAGTCATTTTATAAACCATAAACAGCGGTACTTTTTCACTGTCTATATTGAGTGATTTTTCGTCCATTCACCTATAACACCATATAAAGAGCTTCTTGATTATGCATGAATCATTAACTATCGCGCTATTGCAAGCTCGGGAATCTGCGATGGGTTTTTTTCGACCTGTTCTTAAAGAGCATAATCTGACAGAACAACAATGGCGGATTATTCGAGTGCTTGCGGATAAGCGTTCTATTGATTTTCACGAACTAGCACAAAAATCGTGTATTCTTCGACCAAGTTTAACGGGTATTCTTATTAGAATGGAAAGAGACGAGCTAATTTGTCGATTAAAACCTGTCAGTGACCAGCGAAAGCTTTTTGTTTCGCTTTCCACAAATGGTCAAAATTTATACGATAAAATTCAGCCTAAAATTGAAGAAGGTTATCAATTACTTGAGCAAAAATTTTCGACTGAGAAGTTACAACGCCTATCTGGGTTATTAAAAGAACTGATTGCGTTAAATCCAGATGATACTGAACAATTAGAGAAATAATTTGTTTTGATAATAAAAAAGGAGATGCAAGGGCATCTCCTTTTTGTTTGTTATGACTTAGATAATATTACTGTTTACCTAATACATGTAAGAAGTGGATGTGTTTTTCATATTGATCAAGAATATCATGAATGATTTGTTCTTTCGTCCAACCCATTACATCGTAGTCTTGCCCACCTTCTTTTAAATGAATTTCAGCACGATAATATTTATGTTCTTCGTCTCTTTCTTCATCACTTAACCCAGCTAAAGCAAAAGCGGGTTGAGTATAAAAACGCAGACGAACTTCATAGAAGAAATTCATGTCATCGCCTAAATCGACTTCGAAGCCAATGCGATCATCTTCTTCATTATGGATATAGCATTGAGTTGCTTGTTTGCTTAACTCAGCAGAGACCATTTCCATTGAAGGTTGAATAACTTCATCCATAAAACGTTTTACGTGGGAACGTTTTGGAAAATAAGCGATATTTCTTAAACGGCGTTGCCAAGGAATTGGATTACGGCTTGCCGGTGGCGCAATCGTAGTTAGCTGTTGGCTATCACGTTTATATACATCCACTCGCAATGCTTTTATCAATCCATAAATAGAAGCAAGCAATACGATTGAGAAAGGAAGTGCACTTGCAATAGTCACTGTTTGTAGCGCTGTTAAACCACCGGCTAATAATAAAGTGATTGCAGAAACACCCATTAATCCCGCCCAGAAAATACGTTGCCATACTGGTGTTTCACTATCGCCACCTGAAGCCAAAGTATCAACAACCATAGCACCCGAGTCTGCTGAAGTCACAAAGAAGACAATGACCATCAGCATCGCAAAGAAAGATAAAACAGACGAGAATGGGAAGTAATTTAAGAACTCAAATAAAGCCAATGAAACATCTTGTTGTACGATATTGGCGAGGGCTTCTGCACCTTTATCTTTGATTAAATGAATGGCAGTATTACCAAAAACGGTCATCCAAAGTAAGGTAAAGCCAGCAGGAACAAACAGAACACCCACAACGAATTCACGGATAGTGCGGCCACGAGAAATACGAGCGATAAACATACCCACAAACGGAGACCATGATAACCACCAACCCCAATAAAGCAGTGTCCATCCCCCTAACCAATCACTCGATTTGGGTTCATATGCATAAAGATTAAAGGTTTTACTCACAATTTCGGATAGATATCCTCCCGTATTCTCAACAAATGATTTTAATATCAATACTGTTGGACCGAGAATGATCACCAATAAAAGAAGAATAACGGCTAAACCTAAGTTAAGTTCGGATAAAAAGCGGATACCTTTTTCTAATCCAGAAACAACAGAAATAGTTGCAAGACCTGTTATTACAACAATTAAAACAACTTGAACGGTTGGATTAATAGGAACATTAAAAAGGTGATTTAAACCAGCATTAACTTGTAAAACACCAAAACCCAGAGAGGTTGCAACACCAAAAACTGTTCCCATAACAGCAAAAATATCGACGGCATGACCAATAGGACCATGTATACGATCACCAATAATGGGATAAAGTGCTGAACGTAGTGTTAATGGCAAACCATGACGATAAGAGAAGAAAGCCAAAATTAGCGCAACAATGGCATAAATTGCCCAAGCATGTAATCCCCAATGGAAAAAAGTTAATCGCATTGCTTCTTTAGCTGCTTCAATGGTTTGCGCTTCACCTGTAGGGGGCATTAAATAATGCATAACCGGTTCTGCAACACCAAAGAACATTAATCCAATCCCCATACCAGCAGAAAATAGCATGGCAAACCATGCAAAATAGCTAAAGTGAGGACGAGCATGATCAGGCCCCAGTTTTATTTGACCAAAACGGGAAAGTCCTAAATAAGTCACACTCAGCAAAACCAATGCTACGGCTAGAATGTAGAACCAACTTGCATTCGTGAAGAGGTTTTCCTGAAGATGACCTAATTTGTCATTAGCCAACTCTGGAAATAATGCAGAGAAGCCAACGACTAATAGAATTAATAGCGCTGAGGTATAAAAAACGGGAGGATTAATTTTCATCCTAATTTTTTGAGGGGTAATATCGTTTTGTTGACTCATAGTTAACCTATTTTTTGTTATTTTCCTAGAAAGAGACTTTTCGCTATCAACTTTCTGATTGTTATTTATAACCAGAAAAGAAAAGTTCGTAAGAAAATTTGAATAAAACATCAAGTCAGAGTGATGTTTTATAAAAGAACGGAAGTAAATTATTTTTTCCGTAAAATGGAGAAAAAGAGCATTAAATCAATTGATTGCCATTATTGTGATATAAGTGCTTTCATTCTTTAATAGGTTTCTCCTGTTGAAAAAAGGAGAACATGGTTACATTTTTTGCTTAATCGATCAACCCTTGTCTTTTTTTTGTACAAAAAAAGCCAGTGAATTTTCACTGGCTTTTGATTCATCAAAAATTCTGAAATCAGATTATTTGTTCTCAGCTTTTAAATCATCAATTTTTTGTTTTGCTTGATCTGTCAATTGATCCGCTTTATCAAGTGCTTTATTTTCAGTCTCTTGAGCTTGTTGCTTTATATCACCACTTGTTTTTGAAGCATCGCCTTTTAGCTGATCAACTTTTGTGTCAGCCTCTTGCATCAGGTTATCAGCTGTTTTACTGGCATCTTGTTTTAACTCTGCCGCTTTTTCAGAGAGTTTATTGCTTTCAGCTTCTAGACTTTGTTTAATCTCTTCTGCTTTTGTTGCACTCGCATCTTTTAACTCATCAGTTTTTTGTGAGATGTTCTCTTTTAGCGCATCTGTTTTTTCATCAGCTTGTGCTTTTAATTCTGCGGCTTTTTGCTCGGCTTTATCTTTTAGCTCTTGAGCTTGTTGTGTTAATTCATCTGCTTTTGCTGCTGCATCTTCTTTTACGTCAGCAGCTTTATCTTTAGCTTGTTCTGTCAGCTCGTTAGCTTTATCTTGTGCTGTCTCAGTTACTTGAGTTGCAGTTTCTTTTGCCTTATCAATACCATCATCGACTTTTTTAGATGAATCATCACAACCTGCAGTGAGAGTAACAAGACCCGCTAGAACCAATGAAGTAAGTAGTTTTTTATTCATTTTTTTCTCCAAAATGTGTGTTCAAAAACAATTCAGTGATATCCCGCGTAAGTAGTAAAAAAGGCGAGAAGCTATTACGCTGATAGTAAGAGATTACAGATAAACTATCATAATAAGTATAGTGTGAGTCTTAAAATCAACTAACCTAAGTATATTAAGTGTTTGTTCTTAGTCAAATCCCATGAAAAATAATTTTAATTTTTATCAGGATAGCGTTTTCTGCTTTATAATAATGAGGGCAGACATTATTGGAAATGTGAGATGCAAATGGAATATTACTTTCTGGTTATTATCAAATTTATTATTGGTTTTACTATCATATTAGCCCATATGAATTTATCAGGAAAAACACAACTTTCTCAATTAACTCCCATTGATTTTATTGGTAATTTTGTTCTTGGGGGGATCATGGGAGGAGTGATTTATACTGATGCTATTCCTCTTTACCAATACATTATTGTCTTTTTAATCGGTGTTTGTTTTATCTCTTTGCTCAACTATATCAGCAAACGATTCAATTTTTTTCGTGCGGTTACCATTGGAAATCCGATCCCTATCATAAAAAAGGGCGAGTTTATTATGGAAAACATCATGGAGAAGAAGAATAAAATAGACATTCTTAATATTACTTCACGACTTCATGCTCAAGGTATCCATTCGTTTCAAGAAGTTAACTACGCACAAATTGAGCCTGATGGACAAATTACAGTAGTGTGTGATGGCGCTAAAATGCCGTCCTTGATTGTGATGAAAGACGGCGTTATCCGTACTTCAGAATTAGTACAAATAGAAAAAGATGAAGCATGGTTGCAAGAAGAAATGAAAAACCAGCATATTGATAAGCCTGAAGATGTTTTTTTAGCTGAGTTTTGGGATGGAAAAGTGAACTTTATTTTGCAAGATGGCAAGATAAAGCGTACCGCATCATTGCAGAATAATTAACTAAAATACAAATAGATGATTGGGTAAATGCTGTAGAGTAACAATGGCGACATAATGTCGCTATTGTTATTTTCTAGTAGTAGAACTATAACTTAAACACGGCAAAATCAGCCGCAATTTCAGTATGACTAAAAACGTGTTGGCATTCATTGAGTAATTCAACACAGTCTTCTGGTAAATAGCGACTACTAATATGGGTAATAATCAACTTTTTGACATTAGCGTCTTTTGCTAATGTTGTAGCTTGTACTGTTGTTGAATGCCCGCGACTATTTGCTTGTTCTGCCATTTCATGCTTAAACGTCGCTTCATGTACAATAACATCTGCGTTATTAGCAAGTTTTAATGCATCTGGTGTGGGTTGTGTATCACCGAAAATAGCAATACAGCGTCCTTTTATTTCAGGGCCGATATACTCTTGACCATCAATGACTCTTCCATCGGGCAATGTGATAGTTTTACCTTGTTTTAACTCTTGTAACCAAGGACCCGTCGGAATATTTTCAGCTTTTAGCTTCAGGGCATCGAGTTTACCAGGGCTATTTTCTTCTTCTAAGCGATAGCCAAAACAAGGTACTGGATGAGAAAGTGCTTCACAACTGACTTTCATTCCTTCTTCTTCAAACAAAAAACCAGCTGCGTCAATTTCAACAATATTAATCGGGTAAGTTAAATAGGAGTGACTTAATGTCAGCGATGTTTCTATAAAATCTTTGATGCCAGCAGGACCATATACTGTTAAGCCAGCTTCGGTTCCCCCCATTGAACGACTACAAAGTAGTCCAGGTAAACCAAAAATGTGGTCACCATGTAAATGGGTAATAAAAATTTTATTTAAACGTGGTAATTTCACGCGAGTATGTAGTATCTGATGCTGTGTGGCTTCACCACAATCAAACATCCACATACTTTTTTGTTTATTTTGTAAATCAAGCACCATACTTGTGACGTTCCGATCTTTAGACGGAACACCTGCATTAGTGCCTAAAAAAATGAGCTCCATAATGAAATATTATTCTCCATGTTGAATTTGTTCCCAGCTTAAGCCAAATTTCGCAAGGTATTTGCGTAGGCGATCGGCATCGTTGGGCTGTTTTTTATTTTGTCTTGATACTGCGAAAAGTTTTCTACCAGCTTCTGAGAGAGTTGATGATTGCTGACAAGTTTTGATAACCGTATTCAGTTGGCTGAGATCGAAAAGATCGATATCCGAATTTTTCAATAAAGAAGAGGTTATTCCCCAACTTTGTTTTAAACGGCTAATTTCTTCCTCAACAAGTGCTAGAGTGATGCGACCATTTTCAGCAAGTGTTGCCATTCGCGTTATACTAGCACTAAGCTCACGAAAATTACCACGCCATAATGCCTGCTCAGATGTGGCGAACCGAATATAGTGAGATTTTGCATCTGAATTAAAGCGGATCACTTTTTGATAGAGTGTTGCAAAGTGATGCAGCTCATAGTCAATATTGGGTTCAATATCCTCTTTGCGATCGGCTAATCCCGGTAATGAAAAAGACCACATATTAATCCTTGCATAGAGATCTTCGCGAAAAAGCCCCTTTGCAATTTGTTTATCCATATCTCGATGTGTACCTGCTATCAACTGAAAATCGCTTTGTACTTCAGTATCTGAGCCATACGGATAAAAAGATTTTTCTTCTATTGCTTTAAGTAGCATCGCTTGCTCATCAAGCCCTAATTCTGCAATTTCATCAAGAAATAAAATTCCTTTATCGGCTTCTCTTAATAATCCTTGCCTAGCTTGCAATGCACCTGTAAATGCGCCTTTTACATGTCCAAATAAAGTGGACATGGCGTTGTCACCGCGCAAAGTAGCGCAGTTAACTGCGATAAAACGCCCTTTTACAAAATGGCGTGATTGCCGTAATTCATAAATACGTTGAGCAAGAAATGATTTTCCTGCACCAGTGGGGCCAGTTAATAGAATAGGGTCAAAAGAGCGCAATGCGACTCGTTCAATCTGAGCAATTAAGGTATTGAAACGTTCATTTCGTGTGGCGATCCCTGATTTTAAAAAAGAGAGCGACTCATTATGGTAGTGTTCAAATCGGCTCGTTAATTTTGTATAACGGCTTAAATCAAGGTCAATAATGGCATAACTGCCCGTAGCTGACTGTATGGTTTTAGCACCATCTTTATTTTCTATTTTAGAAGTGGGTGAGGTTTGTAATAGTTTTGCAGGTAAGTAATGTGCTTCTGTCAGTAAAAACCAACAAATTTGAGCAATATGTGTTCCTGTTGTGATATGCACATAATATTCTTCATTTTCAGTATCAAATGGATAATTTACTGCAAAATCAAGAAAATGGCTGTAAACCTCTTCAAGATCCCATGGATCACAAATATCAATTTCATATGGCCACACCTCTGTATCAGGTGAGACAGTATGGATATCTTCTGTGATTTTAGATGCTAGCGTTGAGTCATTAGGCTGGTGGATCATCACTAATCGGCTAACAGGAAAATCCTTTTGATGACAAATGGAAATTGTTGGGCGCCATGAGTTCCACCTTTTATGGCTTTTACCTCTTTTATCTAATGTTGTGCCTAAAACACCAATCACTACTTTGCGTTTCATTAAGTTATCCCTACTTATTTTTTATCTATTTTTATAAATATATAGATAAAAAGATAGAGTTCTGTTGTTTTAATTTAATAGATAAATATCTAAAAATCGCATATAAAAATATTTTTATGAATAAAAACAATAAATTAAAAATATTTTTAGTGGTTTTTGAAAACTTGGCACGATATTGGCAATGTTATTACTGTCTTGAGCAGATTTTAAATCTGGTAGGCACATGAGGAACACTTTGTGGTGTTATCTAAATGTGTTCCTCCACATCGAGACTCTGTAGGTGAAGAGGGTTATTTTCAGGTTCGATTCCTGACACCAAAACCATTACAAATCCAAATGTAAAATTAACTATAAAAAATCGTTGTGACAGCTGTACCGTCACCTTACTTATCCACCAGCAACTGAGCTGGATTGATAGCAGAAGAAGAGACAAACAAAGTATCGTTCCTCTCTTGTTTTCCTTTCAGTTTCGCAAAGCTTGCCCGTGGAAAAGTAAGTCACGATAAATTGCACTATATAAAGAAGAATAAAAGAAGAAGGAACGAAAAATGATAAAAACAACAATCGTGGTAAAACAGGGACAGTTAGCACTTTTAAAGAAAAAAGATGAGTACATTGATGTGCTAACAGCAGGTGAACATAAGTTTTTTGATTTTGGGCATAAGCTCAGTGTAGATATTTTCCCTTTAAATGGTGGGGCATTAGAAAGCGAGAAAGCCGAATTTTTACGTCAATACTATCCTCAATGGGTGACTGAGTATGGTTTTGATATTGTGTTATCGGATGAGGAGATCGGTCTTTTATATGAAAACGGCTCTTTAAAAGAGATCTTAGCACCAGGAACGCGACGTTTATATTGGCGTTATTCCGACCGTTCTCTAGAAATAGTATCTATCGATGAACTTGAAGTATCTTCAATCTTGATGAAAAAACTCCAGCACCCTAAATTACGAAATCAAGTCATAAAGGGAAGTGAAGGGGTTCTTACTGTGGATATTCCTGCTTGGCATGCTGGTGTTATTCGGATCAATGGGGAAACACAAGCATTGTTGCCTCCGGGATTAAAAGGATATTGGCGTTATCAGCATAAAGTAGATGTTGAAGTAGTCGATATGCGTCTACAAACACTGGATGTTAGTGGGCAGGAGATCCTAACGAAAGACAAGGTGACGCTGCGTATTAATTTATCGGCTAACTGGCGTTATAGCGATGTACTTTTAGCATATCAACAACTGGCTTCACCATTAGAGTTCTTATATAAAGAGTTACAGTTTGCGTTACGTGAAGCCGTAGGAACAAGAACATTAGATGAATTATTAGAAAATAAAAGCCTGATAGATAGTTTAGTCAGTGAAAAAATCAGTGAAGTGACCGAAGGATATGGTATTGAAGTGGCTTCATTAGGGGTAAAAGACATTGTTTTACCCGGTGAAATGAAAACGATTTTAGCGCAAGTCGTTGAGGCAGAAAAATCAGCTCAGGCTAATGTTATTCGCCGAAGAGAAGAGACATCCGCAACGCGTTCTTTATTAAATACGGCAAAAGTGATGGAAAACAATCCAGTAGCCTTACGATTAAAAGAGCTAGAAACCGTAGAACGTATTGCAGAACGTATTGATAAGATTTCCGTTTACGGTGGTTTAGACCAAGTATTAAACGGGTTAGTACAAATTAAAGGAGCACAGGCATGATATTGGATCATCAAATAGTAAAAGAAGCAGGGACTGCTGAAATCAAAATGTGGACAAATGGTGTGCCAGTTGAGGCCGATGCTCTAAAGCAACTTATCAATACGGCTAAGATGCCTTTTATCTTTAAACATATGGCGGTTATGCCTGATGTTCACTTAGGCAAAGGTTCAACAATAGGTAGTGTTATCCCAACCAAAGGTGCGATTATTCCAGCGGCTGTTGGTGTGGATATCGGTTGTGGAATGATTGCAGTGAAAACATCATTACATGCAAATGATCTACCCGATAATTTATTTGCGATAAGAACAGCAATAGAACAAGCCGTTCCTCATGGAAGAACGAGTTATCAATCAGGGAATGATCGTGGTTCATGGAAGAACCCACCTAAACTTGTTGATCAACATTGGCAACAACTTGAAGGGCGTTTTAAGGTTTTAACTGATAAGTACCCACGTTTACGAAATACTAATAATTATCGTCATCTTGGAACATTAGGAACAGGGAACCACTTTATTGAGTTGTGTCTTGATGAATCAGATAACGTCTGGGTAATGTTGCATAGTGGATCTCGAGGTGTGGGTAATGCTATCGGTACGTTATTTATACAAATGGCGCAAGAAGATATGAGAGAACATATTGCTAATTTGCCGGATAAAAACTTAGCGTACCTAAAGGAAGGAACGCTTTTCTATGATGACTATATAGAAGCGGTCGAATGGGCCCAGGATTTTGCACGACATAACCGAGAAGTCATGATGGAACGTGTGTTGGCCGCATTATCAACGCACATCACTAAACCTTTTACGACACAGCAACAAGCTGTGAATTGTCACCATAACTATGTACAAAAGGAAATGCATTTTGGTGAGGAAGTACTGGTAACACGAAAAGGAGCTGTTTCAGCACAACGTGGTGAAATGGGGATCATCCCTGGTTCGATGGGGGCTAAGAGTTTTATTGTAAGAGGAAAAGGAAATGCTGAAAGTTTCTGTTCATGTAGCCATGGTGCAGGGCGTGTAATGAGTCGAACGGCAGCTAAAAAAGCCTTTAGTGTTGAAGATCAGATCCGAGCTACAGCACATGTGGAGTGTCGAAAAGATAAAGATGTCATTGACGAAATTCCAATGGCTTATAAGGATATT
Organism: Proteus vulgaris; assembly: GCF_011045815.1. Classification (GTDB taxonomy): domain Bacteria; phylum Pseudomonadota; class Gammaproteobacteria; order Enterobacterales; family Enterobacteriaceae; genus Proteus; species Proteus vulgaris_B. The sequence continues at coordinate 921,951 of NZ_CP047344.1, forward strand.
GATGCGGTTATGAAGGCACAATCATCTTTGGTTGAAGTTGTTCATACGCTAAGACAGGTGGTGTGTGTAAAAGGTTAATCGTACTTTTTTTAAGATAATTCATAACTATCCCCAAACGGTAACGTAGGGGATAGTGAGATATGACAGCGTGTGCATGTAATGCAAATGAATAAAAATTTTAAGAACAGAAATTTTCTTTAAATAAGATCCTTATTTTCTGATTAAAAATCAAACAAAGAATGTTTAATATTTTTTATAAATAAAGATTGATATTAAACTTACAGCCTCCTAATAAAGATAATCAAAAAAAGAACATCAATATTAAATTATTCTTTTACTAGAAAACGATTATTAATAAATTATTAATACCAGTAATCGTGATTATTTATTTAATATAAAACTATTCCTAATTTTCTTAATTAGATTGAAATTAACTTTATTCTTATTGAAAAAGTATAGCCTACTCTATTTAGTGTATTAATTCTCAGTAAGTATATTAATTAAAAACTAAATGTTAATTCCTTATATCCCAAATGTGAAAAAAACGTTTTGAATTGCTTGCTGTATAGATAACGGTATGTGAAATGTTTCGATGCCCCAAGTAGTCCTGAATTAAACGCGTATCTCTACCTAAATCTGCAAGCGCATAGCCACATGCATGGCGTAACATATGGGGATGAGGGCTTATAGATACATTAGCTTCTTTACCTAAACGGCGAAGTAATCCATATACTTGCTGACGAGAGATTGGACCTGTTTTTTGGGATAAAAAGACCCATTCTGAGTCCGCTTCTCTCCATGTTTCCCTTTTTTTCAACCAGTTAACTAAGGCATCATATTCCTCTTCTATAATTGGTTGTGTTGTTGATAAACCTCCTTTCAAGCGCCTGACGTAGAGTATCCTACTTTCCAAATCGATATCGCTTAAGGTTAGTCTGCATAGTTCACTAACACGAAATCCATGTAAAAAACACATTAAAAACATACAGTAATCTCTTTCTGGGTACCGTCCTTCTTTTGTTTGCTTCAAAATAGAGTTGATCTCAAAACGTGTAAGAAACTTACGTTGCTTCATTTTCATAACCTTTTCAATGAGATAACAAGGAACAAAAGTCAATTGATACATAACTATAACAAGTAATATGCATCAATAAAGAGTTGTATTTTTTTTATGCTGTACTTTTACTTGTTAATTTTAAACAAGTTTATTGAAAGTTTATTTAATTTTAGAAAATGAAAGTGATTGATTGACAAAGTGAAAAGTGAGTATAGATAGGAATTCGGTCATCTTTAGAGAAATAAACAGAATACACCAAATTGTTTACTATTATTCTCTGGCTTCTCACTTAAGTCAAATTTAATATTAATCACATATCATCGATTATTTAACATATTGATATTTATCATTATTTCAAAAAGCAATTATGATTAGTTACTTTGTTTAAAATCTAGAAATAAATTTTTTTACTTTTTTCACAAATTATAGTAATTACACTTAGAATTATAAACTCTTTTTCCGCTATTTAAAGCCGTATTATCTAAATGCGTTTGATTTCGAGATGATAATTTTTAACAAAACAATTTGGTGTATTTTGTTTTGTTTCTAACGAAATTTAATTTCGTTTTGGACGGGCACAAGTATACCAAAATTACAAAACTCAATAATGAGTCATTCAATTAGGAATAATTCAATCCTAATGAATTTATTATTTTTAATGTCTTCGTCCTTTATATTTTAGGAAACAAAAAGATGAAATTAAATAAATTAGCGTTAGTACTTGGCTTAGGTTTATCTGTTGCTGCGGGTTCTGCATTTGCTGCTGATCAAGGTCACGGTACTGTTAAATTTGTTGGTTCAATTATTGATGCTCCTTGCTCAATTACTCCTGATACAGAAAATCAAACTGTTCCATTAGGTCAAATTTCTACTGCTGCATTAAAAGATGGTGGTCGTAGTAATTCTCGTGATTTCAAAATCTCTTTAGAAAATTGTACAACTGAAACTTATAAAACAGTTCAAACAACTTTCACTGGTTCAGAAGATGCAGACATTTTAGCAGGTTCTTTAGGTATTGAAGGTATCGCTAAAAATGCTGCTGTTGTTATCACTGATGCAGGTGGCAAACAAATCAAATTAGGTACACCAAGTGCAGCTCAAAACTTACGTGATGGTAATAATGATCTGAACTTTGCTGCTTACCTACAAGGTTCTTCTGCAGAAGCCGCTGTTCCTGGTGACTTCACTGCAATTGCAACTTTCGCACTGACTTATCAGTAAGAAAAAATAAGTTCTGTACATGGATGTACAGGGCTTTATTTCCTGTGTCTATTTTTAACGATTTTTTTCTTACGGAGAAAAATATGAATCGCAAGATGACACCACTATGGCTATGCCTTATTGGCAGTTTACTGACAACATCGGTAATAGCAAGTGATGTAAAACAAGATAAAAACATGCATCAGCGATTTGGGGTACTTAATCTTTCAGGATCGATTTTAGAACCATCTTGCACGATTGCAGCAGGAAGTGGCGAACAAGTTATTCCACTGACAACGGTTTCTATTCCAATGTTAGTGACTGAAGGGCAAGGACCTATTGAGTATTTTTCTATCAGATTAACGGAATGTACGCTAATTGAACAAAAAGGTCAGGAAGCGGACAACCCTCGTTTTATTGCAACGTTTGAAGGACCTTCTAACGAAAATGGTAATTTTGCACTTTCTGGTGAAGCAAGGGGTGCATCATTAGCGATAGCTGATCGTTATGGTAGACAAGCTATTCCAGGGCAACCATTGCCCCCTGTTGGTATTGATTCGAAATCAATGGCGCTACTTTATCAAGCGCGAATAGTCAAAAATAACGAAATACCCAAAGCAGGGAATTACCGTACAACGCTGCGATTTAAGCTGGAATACTATTAAATGGATCGGGTTGGATAATTTATGGCGAGATCATTCAAAACCGTTGGTTTAGGGACGGAAAAAAAGAAAAAACAACATACTATTCGGCCTGTTGCTGTACTGATCTATTTAATTCTTACTGGAGCTTCCAGTATTTCAAGTTCAGCTTTAGCAAATAGTGATATTGAATTTAATGCCGATATTCTGGATCTAAAAGATAAACAAAATATCGACTTATCAGATTTCTCTCGTGCGGGCTATATTATGCCCGGCCGATATGAGTTTGTTGTTCGTGTTAACAATAATGAACTCCCTGAACTTTATAACATTAATTATGTAGTGCCTGCCAATGATCCTAAAGGTAGTGAACCTTGCTTGCCTCCAGAGTTGATCCATCAAATAGGCCTTAAACCTGAATGGGCTGAAAAAGTTAAATATCAAGATAATGGAAGTTGTCTTGATATGTCTTCCATTCCCGGCATGACAATAAATGCAAGTCTGGGAAGTGGTAATCTTATTCTGACTATTCCTCAAGCTTATCTAGAATATTCAGCACCAAACTGGGATCCACCTTCTCGTTGGGATCACGGTATTTCAGGTGTGCTTTTTGACTATAACGTTAATGCTAACGTGACAGATCCTGCTAAAGGAAAACAACGTCAACAAGTTACAGGTTTAGGAACCGTGGGAGCAAACTTAGGTGTTTGGCGCTTCCGTGCTGATTGGCAAGCAAGTTATCAGCATACAACGGGTCTTCCTGATAGCACTGAAAATAGTTGGAAATGGAACCAGCTTTATCTTTATAGAGCAATCACCCAATTAGGGGCTCGCCTTGTGATGGGGGAGACTTATTCACGCTCTGACATTTTCGATAACTTCCGTTTTACTGGGATTAACTTGTCTACGGATGACAATATGCTACCGCCTAACTTAAGGGGATATGCCCCTGAAGTAACGGGTGTGGCAAAAACGAATGCGAAAGTGACGATTAGCCAACAAGGTCGTGTGATCTATGAAACTCAGGTTGCTCCTGGGCCGTTTCGTATTCAAGACATTAATGATGCAGTGAGTGGCAAATTAGATGTACGTGTTGAAGAACAAGATGGATCTGTTCAAGAATTCCAAATGGATACTGCAAGTATTCCTTATTTAACACGTCCGGGCCGAGTGCAATATAAATTATCTGCGGGTAAACCGTCAGATATGAACCGTAATACAGAAGGCCCTGTTTTTGGTATGGGTGAATTCTCATGGGGTATTAGTAACGGTTGGTCACTTTATGGTGGTTCATTAGTCTCGGGCGATTATAACTCAGTTTCTGCTGGTATTGGTCGTGACTTAATGGCACTGGGTGCTATCTCTTTTGATGCAACACATTCTTGGGCCAAAATTCCAAGTGATAACAAGCGCTATCACGGTGGTTCTTATCGCTTAAGTTACTCAAAACGTTTTGAAGAAATAAATAGCCAAGTGACATTCGCAGGTTATCGATTCTCCGAACGTGATTTTATGAGTATGAACCAATATTTAGATCGTCGTTATCGTGGTGGTGAAGAAGATAACAATAAAGAGCTTTATACCATTATGTTTAGTAAGCAGTTCCCTGAATGGGGATTGAGTGCCTACTTAAACTATAGTCATCAGACTTATTGGAATAAGCCTAATAATGATAACTATAACTTGTCATTAGCCAAAACGATGGATGTTGGTAGCTTTAAAAATATCAACCTCAGTCTATCGGCGTTTCGCAATAAATTTAATGGCACCAATGATAATGGCGTTTATATGAATGTCAGCATGCCTTGGAGCGATCGTGCGACCATTAGCTACAACACCGTGATTAACAAACACGGTAATTCACATAATGTCAGTTATTACGATCGTATTGATGACAATAGTAGCTATCGTGTTGGTGCTGGTTTAAGCAGTAGCGGTAAACCATCTGCAGATGCCTATCTTATGCATTACGCTGATGCGGCATTAATCACTGCCAGTGCGAGCCATATTAATGATGAATACACATCAGCCACATTATCACTGCAAGGTGGGGCAACATTGACACCAAAAGGTGGGGCATTACACCGTACAAGTCGTACAGGTAGTACCCGTTTACTTATTGATACAGATGGTATTTCTGATGTACCAGTGAAAAGTATCGGTGCTATTACTCGTACCAATGCTTTTGGTAAAGCCATACTGCCTGATATCAATGATTATTACCGTAGTAGTGCCAGTATCGACCTTGATCAGATGCCAGATAACACTGAAGCATTACGTTCAATTCAACAACTCACCCTAACAGAAGGCGCAATAGGCTACCGTCACTTTGATGTGGTGTCGGGACAAAAAGCCATGGCTGTTATTCGTTTACAAGACGGAACTTATCCACCATTTGGTGCCAGTGTCACAACCGATAAAGGCCGAGAGCTCGGTATTGTCAATGATGGTGGGAATGTCTACCTGACAGGTATTAATAGTGGCGATGTGTTGAGTGTGCGTTGGAATGGACAAGAGCAGTGCAAAATTCAGATCCCGACATTAGTTGAAGGCATGTTTATATCTTCATTATTACTAACTTGTGGTGATGGTAATACCGCACCGACAACAATCAATCAAAGAACCGAACCCTTACCTAAACCTCAATTGATCACAAAATAAGGTTAGGCAAAAGGGAAAGATAAAAATAATTTCAGACAAAAAGAGTAATTTAAAATGATGTTATTAAAGCGCTTATTTGTTGTAACAACCACTTTATTGACTGGAATGATGTTTACTAGTCAAGCCATTGCCGCGATTGCTTTAGATAGAACGCGCGTCATTTTTAATGGCGCGGATAAATCAATTAGTTTAAATGTCAGTAATCAAAATAAAGAGTTGCCTTATTTAGCACAAGGTTGGATGGAAAATGAGAATGGCGAGCGTATTGATTCTCCATTACTGGTTTTACCACCGATCCAACGTATTGAACCTGGCGATAAAAGCCAAGTAAAAGTGCAGTCATTACCGGATATTGCTAAGTTGCCACAAGATAGAGAAAGTGTTTTCTATTTTAACTTGCGTGAAATTCCACCTCGTAGTGATAAACCCAACGTATTGCAAATTGCATTACAAACCCGAATTAAGTTGTTTTATCGCCCAGCGGCTATTTATGCCACTCAAACAGATCTGACTAATCCTTGGCAAGAAAAAATCATCTTAACGAAAAAAGGTGATCGTTACGAAGTGAATAATCCAACACCTTACTATGTAACATTAGTTGATGGATTGACAGGATTACAAGGAAAAAGCCTTGATGGTTTTCAGCCATTAATGATTGCACCTAAAAGCACAGGCACGATAAACCTAAATGCTTCTGCATTTGGCGCATCACCAGTATTAAGTTACATCAATGATTACGGTGGACGTCCACAGATGAAATTTAGCTGTAATGGCAATGAATGCAAAGTGACAGAAACATCAGCAGGATACTAAATAGGTCTATTTTATGAAAATGGAACAGCGGTTTAGCCCAAGCAAAGCAGTGTTGATTTTTATTCTGGCAACATTTACTGGAGGCCTAAGTTTTACTGCTGTTGCGAATTTACCCGCTAGAGCGGTGAAAGATGTTATTCCGGGAATTGTTTATATCAATATCACTGGAAATGTTATTGCCCCACCGCCTTGCTTGATCAATGACGGCAAAATGATTGAGGTGAATTTTGGCGAGGTGATGAGTACGCGTATTGACGGCGCAAATTATAAACAGCCAGTTCGCTATACCGCCACGTGCCAAAAGATGCCGACAAATGCGATGAAGGTTTATATCACTGGTAGCGCAACTGGATTCGATTCAAATGCACTACAAACAGATATTACAGGATTAGGAGTACGTATTTTATATCAAGGCCAATTATTAGATTTAGGCAAAGCCATTAATTTTACCTACCCTAATTTGCCTGATTTAGAAGCTATTCCTGTTCGTGATCAGAGTGCCACATTAAGCGGTGGTGATTTTGTCGCCAGTGGTACGTTGCATGTGGATTATCAGTAGGGGTCAGAAAATGAATAAATTAAAATACATATGCCTGATTGCATTACTGAATTCTTACGCTGTCATGAGTGCAGATACACCGAATATGAAATTATTTGGCACTTTATTAGTTCCACCTCCTTGTGTAATCAGCAATAACCAACTGATTGATGTTTATTTTGGACATAACGTAGGTATTCATAAAGTAGATGGTATTAATTACACCGAATCAGTGAATTATCAATTGGTCTGCGATCCGAATTTAAAAGGATGGGATTTAGGCCTTTCTATTATTGGTCCTAAAACACAGTTTGATGAAGCTGCGCTACAAACCAATATTCCTGATTTAGGTATTCATCTCACACAAGATGGTCAGCCTTTTAAACTAAACGAACGCATTGCGATATCACCGGATAATCCACCAGTGATCCAAGCTGTGCCGGTTAAAAGACCGGGTAGCACGCTACCTGAAGGTGCATTTGAAGTTTCAGCAACACTTCTTGCTGAATACCAATAGGAGCGCATTGATGAAAATGAAAAGATTATCGATCCCGTTCGTTTTGGGCTTAATCACGTTTATGGGATTAACATCAACGGCGTTTTCTGCACCAGACAATATGTATTTTCACGGCATATTAGTTGATGAACCTTGCACCATAAAACCTGGTGATGAAACCGTTGAATTAGATTTTGGTAATATTCCTGATAAGAATCTTTATGCATATCAAAGAACACCAAGCAAATTATTTCAAATTCGCTTATCTGAATGTGATCTCACGATTGGTAAAAGCGTCAAAATTACATTTAAAGGTGATGAAAACCAAGCCATGGCAGGGCAAGGCTTTTTAGCGATTAGCTCAAGTAGTCAAGCGGCAGGAATTGCAGTTGGATTGGAGTCTGAAAATGGAAATGCCTTACCTGTTAATAAAGAGACAGACAAACTTTCATTAAATGCTGATGACACTATTTTAAATTTTTATGCCTTTATTCAAGGGGAGCCGGATGCGATTGCCAATCAATCCATTAAGCGCGGTCCATTTAGTGCAATAGCCACATTCCATTTGAATTATGACTAATTATTAGGGTTGAGGTTTTATATGTCCATATTAAAGCGACTTCCGGCTTTATGTATTGCAATAGGTTTGCTGTTTTCAGCGCCTGCGATGGCATCTATTTTTTCTTATATTACACATTCCGAAGGTGAGCCTGCTCACGCCACTTATACCTATGTTATCCAACGCTGGGACCCTGAAGATCCCTATACTCCCAACCCTTGTTATGGTTGGAGTAAATGCTGGATAACAATTAACCATAAGCATGATGCTAATGGTTCTCCAGGTTCGGCAGTAAGAAGTATTGTTCGCGTTGAAAAAGAACGTTATTTAGCTGGTGTTCGTGATGCTGTTATGAGGGTTGAGAGTTTTCCAATACAAGGAACAGCAAGACACGATGGTGATCCTTTGACCTCAAACCAAGAGTGTGTCGGTCTATTTTATGAATCTAAGGAAGGCGGCTGGTCTCCTAATGGACGTTTATTACCGGGATCATTATGTGGTATTGCACCGCCACCCGTTGGTGCCTGCAAAATAACAGAAGGAGCTGTAAACCTTAATTATGGCGATATTGACGAATTCAGTTTAGAAAATGCAGCACGCGCTCAAAATATTAATGTGACTTGCAACTTAGCAATGAAGGTTCTGGTTATTGCATCAGGCTCAGACAGTGGTCGAGTTCCATTACGACCTGATAATAGCCTTTATGCTGATTTATTTCTTGATGGTTATCCTGGTGAAAGAGGCTCTGTAATTGATGTTCCTAAAAACGGAACCATACCTGTAGAGGTTAAATCAATTTTACATACCAACGGTCGCGTTGCACCAGGCTATTTCTCTGGTTCAGGTTCAATTATTTTAACGATGCCTTAATCATGATAATGGGTGAATATTATGATGAATTACGATTTTACAGATATTGATGTTAATGCGTTAGTTGGAAAGCGAATTCAGAAAAAGCGTAAAGAATTAGGTTATACCGGTATGCAAATTGCTGAAAAAATTGGTGTAAGCCAACAGCAATTCTCTCGATATGAGCGCGGGATGAACAAGATAGATTTAAGCTATCTTGTTTTATTAGCTAGCTATCTAAATACACCTATTTATTGGTTTTTTGAAGATTGTTTTATACCAAAATCCTCATCAGAAAATCTACGTGTTGATAAACGTAGCTGTATCATTGCTGAAGCGACACCCGATGTCTTTTTATACTAATACATACGACTAAATAATATCCAAAATTTGGTGTTTTAGTGTGTATGTATTTCTTTGATTGATTACCTAATTGGTAAGGCAAGGGAAACCTTGCCCTTTTTTTATATAAAAAATATTAAATTGAGAGATTAACTTGAGCAGTTATTAAAGAAGGCAAGTATTACTTACTTTCTTATCTTTAAAAGATCAGTAATATTATTTTTAAATATCAACTTCACAATTTTAATCGCTCCTTCCTTAGATTATCGATTCTTCATTCTACTTATAGTTATACGTACAATATCTACTGTAAAATTACCTATTTATGTTACAAATAAACTAAGCTTTTAACCTATTTTGACCGTTTATTCGACATTGTTTTCTCTTTTATAGTAATTACAACCGTTACTATCAGGTTTATCAGAGTGTTTAATCGATTCTGACTATTAATTAAAGATATTTTTAGTCATAAAAGGTTAATAAATAATCACAATAATGTTAAAAAATGTTACCTTATGCACATTTTTTAATTTTAGATATTATAAATTAATTTTAATGCAAGTGATTTATAATTGTATAACTTATTTTTATTCAATTGTTTATTAAGATAAAAAATACATTATTTAATAATTTTATCATGATGTTTATCTTAAATAAGACGGTTATAAATAGGATTAACAGATAGTCATAATAAAAAGGGTTGTGTACTGTGCATTTTCTGTTTTTTTTATAAAAAGGATAAATGATGCAAACAAAAAAACAGGGAGGCAGTCGCTTTCTACGCACAGTGGAGTGGTTAGGAAATGCGCTACCCCATCCCGTTATTTTATTTATTATTTTAATTGCTATTTTACTTGTCTCTTCGGCGGTTGGTGAATATTTTGGTGTTACAGTACAAGATCCCCGACCAGAAGGCGCAAAGGGACGCGCAGAAGATGGCTATATTCATATAATTAGCTTGTTAGATGCCGATGGCATTCGCCGTATATTGGCCAATATTGTCACAAACTTTACGGGGTTTGCCCCTTTAGGTACGGTGCTGGTGGCATTATTAGGTGTCGGTATTGCTGAACGTGCGGGCTTATTATCTGCAGTGATGCGTTTAGTGGTAATGAAAGCACCACGTAAAATGACTACTTTAGCTATTGTGTTCGCAGGTATAATGTCGAACACCGCTGCTGAATTAGGGTACGTAGTGTTGATACCGTTATCAGCAATTATCTTCCATTCATTGGGACGACACCCTCTAGCGGGTCTTGCGGCTGCATTTGCGGGGGTTTCTGGTGGTTACTCTGCTAACTTGCTCTTAGGTACGATAGATCCATTGCTATCGGGCATTACACAGCAAGCGGCACGTATTATTGATCCAACTTATATAGTGGGTGCTGAAGCGAACTGGTACTTTATGTTTGTCAGTACATTCCTGATCACTTTCTTAGGTTACTTCATCACAGAAAAAATCGTTGAACCACAATTGGGTCCATATAACGGTAATGAGCTTGATGAAGAAGAAAATGATTTAAGGAATGCAGCTGAAGTTACGCCGCTAGAAAAGAAAGCATTATGGGCAGCAACAGGTACATTTATTGCTATGGGCGTGATTTTAGCGCTAACAGTTGTTCCTGAAAATGGCATATTGAGAAACCAAGAAACAGGGCTAATTGGTAATTCTCCTTTCTTAAAATCTATTGTCGTCTTTATTTTCTTATTCTTTGCAATTCCGGGTATTGTTTACGGTTGGGTTGCGAAGACAATGCGAATAGATAAAGATATTGTTGATGCCATGGCGAATTCGATGAGTACGCTTGGACTTTATTTAGTCATTATTTTCTTTGCTGCTCAGTTTGTTGCTTTCTTTGGTTGGACAAATATTGGTCAGGTTATTGCTGTTAAAGGTGCTGCATTACTTAACAGTATTGATATGCCAAGTGGTTTGTTATTTTTAGGATTTATTTTAATCTGTGCCTTTATTAATTTAATGATAGGTTCTGCATCGGCACAATGGGCGGTAACTGCACCTATCTTTGTACCAATGCTAATGCTTGCAGGTTACGCACCAGAAACAATCCAAGCAGCATATCGAATCGGAGATTCTGTCACTAATATCATTACCCCTATGATGAGTTATTTTGGTTTGATATTAGCGGTTGCTACAAAATACAAGAAAGACACAGGTATTGGCACTATGATTTCTATGATGTTGCCATATTCTATTATTTTCTTAATTGGCTGGTCACTCTTATTCTACTTATGGGTATTTGTATTCCATTTACCAGTAGGGCCTGGCTCACCAATCTATTACACACCAACAGCAGGTTAATTCTCTGCTATAACAGAAGCTTATACAGAGATGTATAAGCTTCTCTCTTTTTCTTATTTATCCATTTCTTCTTTATGATTTGTCAATTTATCAGCTAATTGATTGGCATAGTCTGCATGTAAAAACTGAGTATCTAAACCTGCTTGTTGTAATTTTAATTCAAGCAATACTAAACGCTTTTGTAGTGATTCATGCTCTTCTCCTGTTTCATTTAGCGTACATAGGATTTCGGCTAAAGATAATGCTTCTTTTCTATCTTGCATTTCAGGAGGTAAGAAACCTGCATTTTTTAATAAATGATAGCTTGCTCTAAGTGATTTAGGTACATGACTATTATCATCGAGGAGCAACGGTTTACCTTCACCTTTTAGTGATGATAGCTCACCTTTTTGTAGTGCTTGTTCAATGTGGCGCTCAGCCCATTCATCAATAATTGACATTGTAAACCTCGTTATTTTGAGATTATTTTAAGCAGAAAAGATCACGCATACTCAATTTATCTTGATCAAATTATATGATTTGATATTATATTTTTATATTATATAAAAATGTATATTAACTAAGGGATATCTAATGAGTAAGTACAAAGAAATAGTAACAGACATTGCAAATAACATGGGAGCATTGTCTCAAAATATTCCAGAAGTGATGAAAGCTTTTATGAGCACCACAAAAGCTGGTGGTAAAGAAGGGGCATTAGATGCAAAAACAAAAGAATTGATCGCTATTGCAATTGCTGTTGCTAATCGTTGTGATGGGTGCATTGGGTTCCATACTAAAACTTTAGTTGAACTCGGTACAACAGAACAAGAACTAGCAGAAACATTGGGCGTTGCTATTTATATGGGTGGCGGCCCTTCAGTTATGTACGCTGCCAACACTATGGGTGCTTTTAAAGAATTTAGTAAATAAGATTTTTATCATAATATAACTAAAATAAAATAGTCATAAGGCCAGAATAAGTTCATTCTGGCTTTTTTATTTCTTATAGATTATTTATTATTTGTTTAAGTTACAGCCGTAAAGTAAAAATATCTATTATTAAAAACGGATTAATAATAAATTAAAATATTATTATTTAAAGTAATCAATTCTATCAATTTACATATGTGTGATTCGATAAAAAATAGATATTTCAATTAGTTAGCGCCTCTCGATCTAGCGTGTACTAGTTAATTATAAATTAATAAATAATAATTGAATTTTTTATAAGATAACCATTCTAACTAATTAGTTATTTGTAAGGTGATTTTTCTATTTTAATGAGGAATGTATGAGCGTCAATTTTGTAGAAAGATATAAATGGTTTCTACTTTTTATTTTTATATTATTAACTTATTTCATTCCTTTAGAAACGCGGCTATTGTGGCAACCAGATGAAATCCGTTATGCCGAAATTAGCAGAGAAATGCTGACATCGGGTAATTGGTCAGTGCCTTATTTACTCGATATTCGCTATTTTGAAAAACCGGTTTTGGGGTATTGGCTAAACAGTATTGCACAATGGTTATTTGGGGGCGGTCATTTCTCCGTTCGCATTGTTGTTGTCACCTCAACGCTATTAACTGGCCTATTTGTCTATCGAGCTGCTTTGTTAGTTTGGCATAATCAAGCTCTGGCTTTTAATGCATTAGTGGTATTTTTATCCTCTTTTCTTGTGTTGTCTATTGGCACTTATAATATCCTTGATCCTATAGTGACCATGTTTATTACTGTGGCAATGTATTATTTTTTAAGTGGATTATTGGTAACAGATAAAAAATCAAAAATTTATGCTTCTTTTTTAGTTGGTATTTTTTGTGGCTTAGGTTTTTTAACTAAAGGATTTATTGCTGTTGTTCTGCCCACATTAGTCTTTATAGTTACAGCAATTAGCTTATCTCGTTTGAAGGAAGTCCTTTGTTATGCGCCAATAGCATTTATCGCTATGTTTATTATTGCGGGTCCATGGGTAATTTCAGTTGCACTTCAAGCTCCAGATTATTGGCATTACTTTTTTTGGATCGAACATGTGCAACGTTTTATCGCAAAAGGATCAGCAAGATCACAACCTATATGGTTTTACTTACCTATTATTATTCTGGGTATTTTGCCTTGGTTAGGATTTCTATTTGGTACGCTTAAATCTGCGCTTTTTTTGAAAAAAGGCACTCTCTATTTTTCATTTTGGCTATTTCTTTTCTTTGCATTTTTTTCAGCCTCTAGTGGCAAGTTATTAACTTATATGTTGCCTTGTTTTGTTCCGTTATCAATTTTGATTGCGAGTTACATGGAAGAATTGAAAAATAATCCAAATGAGAAAATTTATACTATCAACGCAATAATAAATACAGCCTTTGGGATAACCGGTGTTTCTATTATTGTTTATTCTCTTTATTCATCTCGATTTAGACTATATGAAGTAGATGAACAATATAAAGCAATGCTGGCGATAGGGGGATTTTTTATATGGAGTATGATGGGAATTGCTTCATTCTTTAAACCCACACGTTTGTTAACTTTATTTTGTTCTGTTGGATTAAGTCTTACTATTGGATATGCGATCCCACATAAAATTGAAAGTAAAAATACTCCTGAAAAAGCAATTAATCATTATTATAGTGAGCTAGCAAATAAGCCTTATATTTTAGCTGATGAAGTTGGTATTGGTACGTCACTAGCATGGGGATTGAAACGTACAGATATTCGTTTAACTGAGACGAGAGGAGAGCTTGCTTATGGCTTAGCATATCCTGATGTGCAAAATAAATATTATGATCTTAAGCAACTAGTTAACTTAATTGAAAAGAATAACTATCAAGGTGTTGCTATTGTTTTGATCAGACCTGAGCGCAAAGACATATTATCCGTTATAAGCCAATTAAAGATAAAACCTATTGTAGAAAAGCAGGGTGATCTAACATTTGTTTTCTTTAATTAACTGATTTTAAAGTCTATTTATATATTATAAATGAGGTCGAAAATGTCATTCAAGCTTGGGTATGGCTTAGATTTGATTTTTTGTGTTATTTTTATGTGATCTAAGTTAAAAAATAGATTTTGTTGAGAAATTTATTTTGCTCTTTTCCCTTTTAATGATAGGTTTAAAAAGTGTCCATTAAATCGGAGTTAGCTAAGCAATATATGACAAGTCACTTTACTTTATCAGAACCCCCGCCCAAACAAAATGTACTTATGAATGGGGGTAATTTATGCTGATTTTTCTAGTTGAATGTTTTATCGGTCTAGCATCAATTGCTCTTACTCACCGTGTATTAACGTTGTACGGTACTAAAAAGAAGTGATGATACCCGCTAGCTAAAGTAAGTAATCAAAAATTACTTAAATCAAAAGCCCTAGATCGATATGCGATCTAGGGCTTTTACATTTGTATTAGTATTTCTTATTGAAAATATTTAATTACGTTATTGAAAATAGTCTTCAATTAATTTTATTTTCTCAATATCTAATGTATTAGTATATTGATGTAATAATGTCCAAGCTTGAATATAATCATATTTAGCTTTAATTAAATCTTGTTGAGCACGATACAATAATTCTTCAGCATTAAGAACATCCACCATGGTTCGTTGCCCACCAATATAACTTTTTTGGGTTGCTTCTAATTGTAACTTAGCAGAGGAAACAGACTGTTCATATGCATTTAGTTTTATATTACTGGTCGTGCAAATTTGATATTGATAACGTAACTCTTGTGTAATTTGTTGAATAATAGCATCTCTTTCAAAAGCACTCATCTGATACATCGCAGTAGATTGACGCATTGATGCTGTCGTTTTTCCACCATTAAATAATGGTAAGCTGACATAAAAACCAATATTAGCAGATTGATATTTCTGATTTACCGTATTATTACTATCGGAATCACTATTAGAATAAGAAGCATAGAGTTGTACTGTTGGAAAAAATTCACCTCTATTTTTTTCTACTTCTTGTTTCGCTATTGCCATTTCATAGCGTGCAGTTTGAATATTGAGGTTATTTTGCATTACTTCCATTTCCCATGCTTCATAATTATTGGGAGTAATAGGCTGTAATATAAATTTTTGACTATTTAATTTTGCAATATGCTCATCATAAGGAAGTGGATTACCAATCATTGAACTTAATTTATTTCTAGCATTATCTAATTCAAGCTGGATGTCCGTATATTGAGATTGAGTTAAATATAATCGAGTTTGGATCTCTGAAATATCTGTTTTTGTTCCTTCACCTAACTCAAATAAGCGTTGGCTAGAAGTAAGTTGTTTTTTATAAATCTCTTGCTGAGAAAGATTTAATAATAATTTATCTTGGGCATAAGCTAATTCAATATAATGATCAACCAATCTAATCACTAGTTCAGAGAATTTCACTTGATAACGACTATCTGATAGTAACGTTTGTATAACTGATGATTTGTAGTCACTAAAAGCAGTGTAATCAAATAGAGGTTGGCTAATAATCGCACTGACAGAGTGGCTTTGGTAATTTTGATATTCTGTTCTTTGTATTTCTCCTTGGCTAGTATTAATCGGATAAACTTTACGTTGCCAATTTCGCGGATTATTTTGGTAATTGACATGAACACTAGGAAGTAACTGGGATAATCCAATATTTTCATACTCTTTGCCTGCAACCTGTTCTTTTATTGCAGCATTAAAAGTCGGATCATTTTTTACAGCCAAAAAATAGAGATCAGATAATGTGATAGCAAAAGTATGAAAACTGAACATCCATATCAATATAATAATAGAAAGTTTTTTTATTAGCATAATTATTCTTCCGTTAAAGAAGTATGAACTCTATCTAATACAGGCTTAAAGAGATAATTGAGTAATGAACGATCACCTGTATTAATAAACACATCAACGGGCATACCAGCCTTTAATATATTTTTATTATCAGTAAGAAGTGCATTATCTTTTACATTAATAAATACTTGATAATAGGGTTCTGTTGTTCTGTCATCAATAAGTCTGTCTGCTGAAATTAAAGTAACTTCACCCGGAATTTTAGGTGTCGTATTTTGATTAAAAGCACTGAACATTAAATCAACAGGAAGGCCGGGAGTTACTTTATCAATTAAATGAGGAGCTAAACGAGCCTCAATAATTAATTGATGATCCTGAGGAACAACTTCCATTAATGTTTGCCCTGTTCTAACAACACCACCTTGTGTAAAAACAGACAAATCCATTACTGTTCCCGAAATAGGGGCAGTAATTTGCATTTTAGCCAGTTTATCCATTTCAATAATAAGTTGCTTTTCAGTTTCACTTATCTGTAATTGAATTTGATTAAGTTCAGTACGTGCTGACTGATAAAAGTTAGCATTACGTTGTAATATTTTCTGTTCATACTCTAGTTTTTGTTTTTCTAAAGTACTTATTTGCCCTAAGGTATCATTAAGATGATTGTTATTTTCAGCGAGTTCACGCTCAACCTCTTGATAACGATGACGAGGAATATAGCCTTCAGTAGCAAGAGTGCGTAAATCTTTTATTTGATTTTGTAAACTATTAATTTGATTTTGTTTGTTTAGTATTGATCTTTTTAGATGAATTAAACGATTAGAAATACCATCAATAATGGCATTATAGCCATTTATTTCACTATGCAATTCAATATATTTTTCATTAAGTAATCTATTTTGTAGTTGCAATAATTTATTTAGGCTCTTTGATGATGAATAGTATTTTTCGGTAGAGTCTAAAATAAACTCTGTTTTTTCATTGAGTTGAGCATAAAGACGTTGTTGAGTAATAAGTAAATTATCATATTGATCTGATAGGGATTTTACTAAGGCTTTTGATTGTATGGGACTTAATTGAATAAGTGTTTGGCCTTCAGTCACACTATCTCCATTCTTCACTAAAATATCAGTGATAATGCCTTCTACGGATGCTTGAACACTTTTTTTATTGCCTGAAATGGAAACATTACCTGTGGTGGAGACCCCTTTATCTAAAGGTGCAAATGCAGCCCAAAAAATAAAGACTGCCAAGCCTAAAAGAATAACAGACCATCCTATTATTAAGAATTTTTTAGGATCATCGGAAATATTTTTAACTATATTGATTTCATTTTTCTCTGTGATCATTATTATTTTCTCAATATCAAGAATTACTTTGAGTAATAGGTGTATTTGATGGTGTTGGGGTGTTCTTTATTATTGATGAGTTATTTAATTCAGCAATAACGGCGGTTGTAGAGCCAAATAATTTAGTGTGACCATCGAAAAGAACTAAAAGCTTATTCGTTACTGAGAGCAATTGTTTTTGATGTGTGATTAATATAACGGTCTTTTTATTTTGTTTGAGTGTTTGAATTGCCTGTATTAACGCTTTAATACCCAAATCATCTAAATTAGAATTTGGCTCATCTAAAACAACCAGTGTAGGGTTACCATACAATGCGCGTGCTAACGCAATTCGTTGTCGTTGTCCCCCTGATAATCCTTCTCCATGCGCACCAATAACGGTTTCATACCCATCAGGAAAACGTAAAATCATTTCATGAACATTTGCCATCATTGCAGCTTGAGTCACTTTTTGAGGATCTATTTCGGAAAAACGAGCAATATTTTCGGCAATTGTCCCAGGGAAAAGGGCGATTTCTTGGGGAAGGTATCCAATATATTGGCCAACTTCGCTTTTATTCCATTGATATATATCTGCATTATCAAGGCGAATTGAACCTGTTTTAACCTCCCATATGCCAACAATAAATTTAGCTAAAGAGGATTTACCTGAAGCACTAGGGCCAATAATACCAAGTACATCACCTGGGTTGAGTGAAAAATGAATATTATTTAATAGTATACGTTCAGTTTGAGGGTATTGAGCCTGATTAATATTAACCGTTAATTCACCTTTAGGGGCAGGTAGTGCCATTTTTTTGTTTTCTTCAGGATAAGTTTTTAATAATGTGGTTAACCTTTTATAGGCTTCTTTACTACTATCCCAGTTTTTCCATACACCTATAACTTGTTCAATGGGTGCTAAAGCACGACCTAATAATATTGATCCTGCAATCATCATTCCTGGGCTAATTGTATTGTCTATTGCAAGCCAGCCACCTAACCCTAGCATTAAGGATTGCAATGCCATGCGAGTGACTTTCGTTATTGCATTAACTCCTGCGGCATTATCACTTGCTTGAGTTTGTGCTTGTAGATATTTAAAGTGGGTAATTTGCCATTGTGTTCGCAAATAATTTAACATGCCCATTGCTTCAATGGGTTGTGGATGTTCGAAATGATGGCCTTGTATGACTTGTGCTTGATTAGCAAATTCATTAGCTTTTTTTAATGATGTTCTAGACAAATATTCATTAAGAATAGCTAATGAAAATAAAATGAGAGCACCACATAATGCAAATATTCCTAACCAAGGATTAAATAAAGCAATGACAAGAAGGTAAATAGGAAACCAAGGTAAATCAAAAAAGGCAAAAATAGCATGACTTGTAATAAATTGACGAATTGTCACTAAATCATTAAAAGCTAAAGAAGAATTAATACCCGATATTTTATTTAATCTAGCTTGATATGCAGCGGTATAAATGCGGGAATTAAGTGATAAATCAAGCTTATTGCTCATCCTAATTACAATGATACTTCTTAAATATTCTAGTCCACCCATAAAAATAAAGAGAGCTAACATAATAAGAGTTAGCATCAATAATGTCATTTCATTACCAGAAGGTAATACACGATCATAAACTTGCAACATATAGATTGAAGGAACTAGCATTAAAATATTTATTAGTGCTGTAAATATTCCAATGGAAAGAAATACTTTTTTTCTCTCTTTTATAATATTGGTTATCTCATTGTTGTGTTTGCTTTCTGGCATAATGTTATTCCTGATTTTATTCTTATCTATTTGTTTATATTTGTGATTATCTATATGCATGATAATTTATATTTATTTTTTTTTAAAAAATATAAAAATAACTCCATGTAAGTAAAAAGAGGGCAGGAGAATATTATTTCTCCTACCCAATAAATCACGACTTAAACAATAAAATCAGTTTCGTAATTAACAAATCCTACGATGTCAATTTTGAAATCAGCGCTAGAGTCATAACCATAAGCATTAATAGCGAGTTCACTTGAGTTTGTTGATTGATCATACTTAATGGTTGCCTCACCTGAACGACCTGTAAAATTATCAACAAAATTAAGGAATTTATGACTGAAGGTATTTTCGATTAACTCCGATAAGTCAATCTTATCAATGCCTGATTTGAAATCCATTATCTTGTCCGCGGCTGAGACTAGAGAGTCGGAGATTTCTTTATAGACAAAGGTGTTGCTACCTGTACCACCCCATAATGTATCTTGGCCACCGCCACCGATGAGAATATTATCAGCATCATTTCCATAGATAATATCATTACCAGAGCCACCGATTGCGTTTTCTATTGTAACGCCTTGGGCAATAGAAACGTTTTTCTGTAGTCCGCCAACATCAGAAAAATGACCCTCACGTAAATCAATCACTTGATCTTGATAATATCCTGAGAAGTCAAATGTATCGTTACCACCACTGTCCCAAACAGAGAATATTAATTTATCGTTACTGCTTGTTGCAGTGTAATAATCAATACCTGTATTTGAGTTGAAGCCGTAAACATCATCACCTGTTCTGGTTGTTGTATTTGCACCGTAGAGGTATTGCATTGCTGAAATATCATGAAGTAAAGGAGCACCAGCATAAGCACCTTGGAAGTGTGCACCAGTTTCATATTCTTCCCAATAGCTCATAACGGTATATTGGCGACTATCTTCAGCATAATCAGATTTTAAATATCCAGGCACATTTTGACCTGCGTTATAATCACCAGGATGCATTAAACCAAGAGCATGACCAATTTCATGGATGATTGTTAAGCGACCATAATTACCTAATTCAGGCGTTGTATTACCCGCATAATAATAATCACTAAACCAGGCTTGTCCTGAAATATCACGCCCATAATAATCAGGGGTATTTGGTAATGTTGCATAAGCTTGGAATTTACCGTAAGGATCAGTAATATTTCCAAAAGTAATATCTGATTTTACATTCGGTGCTACTTCTGTAAATTTAATATTTGCAATATCAGACCATGCATCTAAAGATTGTCTTGCATGATCCTTTTGTGCTGAATTAAACCCATAGGGGTTTTTATCACCAAAGTCATTAAATTTTTTACCCGCCCAAGTTGGGAATGAATACGTTACTTCTGCCGCTTGTCCAATAACATATTTCCCATTCCATGTGGAATCTTCACGCGCGATATGTTTTCCTGCGGTATCATAATCAAAAGAAGGTAGAGTCTTAGCTGAGAAATTATAAAAAATTCCACTCTTATCTAATAAATCAGAAACATTAGATAATCCTACTGCTTTTTTTAATAAAGAAGAACCCATAATATCCTCCGGATATCAAGTTTAGGTTAAGTTTATTTTCATATTGAAAATAGTTTTATTATCTGGCGAATGCCAGCGATAATAAAGATAGCTATTTATTGATATTAATCTAGAGGGGGAAAATATGTTTTTAAATAATTGTGAAGTGAGGTGTGTTTTAAGTCAGAATAATTTAATAAAGTAAATAGATTATAGGTTATCTTATCTGTCGGTATTTTTTATAATGTGATTATAAGGCTCCGTCATGATTTTATCATATTATATATTCAATTTTGTTATTATAAGGTTTAAGAAAAATTAAACCCTATAATATATTTATATTGTTTTTGAATGCATTAAGAATTGTTTAGAAAAAGATCTTCATAACTAAAATAGCCCACAATATCTATTGTTAATTGATTATTTATTGGTTTATTATTGTTTGTTATTTCTAATGTGGTTTTCTTATTGTCATAAGAAATCTTTATTTCATTGTTTTTATCAGAAAACTCTTTGGTTAATAACGGATTTATCAATATATTATCTTCTAGTAATTGAAATGAAATGGCATCCTCATCTTTGTTAAAATCATAAATAATGTTATGACTATAAGTATTTTTCTCTAAGCTAAATATAAAATTATCCTTACCTTGACTACCAAATAATTTATTGTTACCTCCTTTGATAATAAAGGTATCATCGTGATATCCACCATCAAGAATATTATCGCCTTCTATAGCTATTAATACGTCATTACCTGAACCACCATAAAGAATGTCCTGACCTTTTCCACTAAAAAGAATATCATCTCCTTTTTCACCAAAAATAAGATCATCCCCATTGTCGCCATAAAGAGTGTCATTACCAATACCACCATAAAGAGTATCATCACCATCATCTCCATAAAGGATATCATCACCTTGCTCACCATAAAGAGTATCATCTCCTTTTTTACCGCTTAAGATGTCATTTCCCTTATTTCCTTTAAGATAATTATCAACATGATTACCTAAAATATAGTTATCTTTTAATCCACCTAATGCATTTTCAATAATAGTCCCGAAAGCAATTGAAATATTATTTTCTAATCCACCTATACTAGAAAAAGCACCTTCATTAAGATCTATTTTTTGTTCGACATCATATTGAGAAAAATCGAGTGTATCATTACCACCTGCATCCCAAATACAACTGATTATTACATCCCTATCTGTATCGAGAGTATAGGCTTTTCTTTCAGAGTTAGAATTAAACCCATATACAGTGTCTCCTGTTCGAGTTGAGGTGTTTTTACCATAAAGTTGTTGAATGAAATAAATATCAATAAGCATTGGGCTAATAGGAAAGTTATAATGAAAGTCAGCATATTCTTTTTTTGGCATATTATATGACATGACTGAATATTGGAAACTATTTTCTTTAATATCGAAATTGTCATAATCATTAAACGTATGTGGTAATCCTAAAACATGACCTATTTCATGTATATAAGTATAAAATTTATATGTTCCTTTTTTAGGCGGTTCTAAATTTTTTTCTAATTCAGGGCTAATATTTAATTTTTTATATATATGAATTCCAATTTCATCTTCAGTATAACAATAGTCAATATTATCGGATTTTTTTATGAAAGCTTCTAATTTAGCTTTTTTTTCTGGTGTGAACTTTGATTTTTTAATTGTTTTTATATATTTTGCTTGAGAAGTATTTATCCAAACTTGCCCTGATTCGCTATAGTCTGAGAAACTGGAGATTTCTTTTTCTGAATACTTCTCTTTTGCAGGATATATTGCGAACCCCCCTGTTTTTACAGAATATTGGTCATAATATTCAAATTCATTATTATAAAGACCAATTTTTATATTAGTATCATAGCCTGCTTTTTTTTCTATAAATTTAATATTAGCGATATCAGCCCATAACTGTAATACCTCTTTTGCAAAAGCTTGTTGAGATTTGTTTAGAGTAATTATTGTATTATATTTATCTGTTCTTAACTCAGTATATGCTGGAAAGCTAAATGATATTTCTGTGAATTTATGGTTAGGATGTAACTTCTCCCATATAGCAACATCAACTCTATTATCTTTCATTACATTAATGATTGAGTGAAATCCATTTTTTCTTATGGTAGATGAGTTCATAAATAAAATTCCTTTTACATTAAAATTTAAAAAGAATTTTATATTATTATGATTGTTAATCTTTAAAAATAAAACCAAATAAAAATGGCAATAAGAATATAATTATCTTATTACCATTTTATTAAATAATAAATGGAATTAATTAGCTATGCACTAAATTTCTTTTCTCTTTAAAAGCAAATACAAAAATAATTGCCAGAATTAATGTGTATGAAGCAAATATTAACCAGATAGATTGCCAATCTTTTATTCCATCAATAGTATAATGATCTACAACCATGCCACTTAAAATGGAACCCGCGTATGCACCAACACCATTAACCATAGTCATAAATAACCCTTGAGCACTAGCTCTTATTTCAGGTTTTACTTCATTTTCGATATAAATAGAGCCTGATATATTGAAAAAATCAAATGCACAACCATAAACAATCATTGAAAGCATTAGCAATACGAAACCCCAAGGAGAGGGATCACCATAAGCAAATAACCCGAAACGTAAAGTCCATGCAATCATACTAATTAACATGACTTTTTTAATGCCAAAACGTTTTAGAAAGAAGGGAATTGCTAAGATAAAGGCAACTTCAGCCATTTGTGATACTGATAGTAAAATTGATGGATACTGAACAATTAAACTATCGGAAAATTCAGGATTTTTAGCAAAATCATGAATAAAAGGACTACCAAATGTATTAGTAATTTGAAGTACTGCACCTAATAGCATGGCAAATAAAAAGAAGACAGCCATTATAGGTTTTTTAAATAAAACAAAAGCGTCTAATCCTAAGCGAGAGGCCCAAGACGTTGATTGTTTATGCTGGGCTGTTGGTATTTTAGGTAAACAAAATGAATAGAGTGCCAAACAAAGTGAAGCGACTGATGCAATATATAGTTGAGTGTTACTAAGTTCTAATTTGAGTAAGCTAACACACCACATGGCGATAATAAAACCTATCGTGCCGAAAACACGAATAGGGGGAAAATTAGCAACAGAATCTAGTTTGTGTTTATTTAAGCAGAAATAGCCAATTGAGTTTGAAAGTGCGATTGTTGGCATAAAAGCTAATGCATTAATGAACATAACCCAGAACATGATGGTAGGATCAGTCACTGATGCCGCAAAAAACAAAGCAATAGCACAAATAACATGACAGATAATATATAAACGATTAGCGGGAATAAATTTATCTGCAATTATTCCGAGTAAACCAGGCATAATGAGGGCGGCAATACCTTTTGAGCCATAAACTAACCCAACTTCAACCCCAGTGAAATGTAATGTTTGCATCATGTATGCACCTAGGGTGATTAACCAACTTCCCCAGATAAAATATTGCATAAACATCATGCCTTTGAGCTGTATTTTTATTCCCATAACAATCTCCACTGTTGGGGGATAGAATTAGAGTGGAATATAGGCAGCTATCTATACTCCACTTTTTCTTTAATTGATAAAAAGCTATAAACGCGCGATCACTTCACTAATAAGTTTTAAAAAGGTAGATTTTACGCGCTCTGCGGTTTCAATCACTTCATCATGGCTAAGTGGTTGTTCTAAAATTCCACAAGCCATATTGGTTAAACATGAAATACCTATAGTGTTGATGCCGGAATGGCGAGCAATAAGTGCTTCTGGTACCGTTGACATGCCAACGGCATCAGCACCCAATGTTCTTATCATGCGAATTTCAGCCGGTGTTTCATATGTTGGGCCAGTCCACCATGCATAGACACCTTGGCGTAAAGTGATATCTTGTTCTTTGGCAATATCAATAACAATTTGGCGCATTGCTTTGTTATAAACTTCACTCACATCTAGAAAACGAACACCTAATTCAGGGTTATTAGGTCCAATTAGGGGGTTATTTGCTGTCAGATTAATGTGATCCGTAATTAACATTAGATCACCAGGATTAAAATCTGTATTTACAGCGCCACATGCGTTAGTGATAATCAATTTTTCTACACCCAGAGCTTTCATAACACGCACTGGAAAAGTCACTTCATCAAGAGATACACCTTCGTAGTAATGAAAACGGCCTTTCATTGCAACTACCGTTTTTCCCGCGATTTTACCAATCACTAATTCATTAGCATGCCCTACAGCACCAGATGCTGCGAAGTGTGGAATAGTGTGATAAGGGATGTGTACGGCATCTTCTAAAGTATCGGCAAAAGGACCTAAACCTGATCCTAAAATGATCCCAATAGTTGGTTTTTCAGATGTTTTAGATTGAACAAATTCTTTCGCTTTATTAATTTCAGAAATCTGGTGCATGACACTCTCCTGTGTAAATCATCATTACGTTTTAAATTATGTTTGAGAGTACTTTGCCTGATATGCAGAAATGAACAACTTTCTTTTTCTCATTTTGAGATTAAGATCATGTTGTTTGTTTTGACTAAGGAACTATTACTTTTTTTACAGTAAGATAGCGGTATTCCTCTTTGACTAGCGAAATAATTTAATAAAGGAAATAGCTATGCTATTGAAAAATTTAAAAGAACTTCAATCTTCTAAGACATCAAAAGCATTAAAACTGAAAAGCCTTTATAAATTAATCGCAGAAAATGGCCCGATAAAAACAGAAACGTTGACTGAGTTAGCACAAATGAAGCCAGCGACTTGTGCCCGATTACTTGATGAATTAAATGCGCTTGGATTAATTACAACTGCAGAATTAGGTGAGTCAACCGGTGGACGAAAACCTATTTTGTATAATATAAATACAGAAGGGGTGTTTTTAATCGGTATTGAGTTAAGCAAGGTCTATTCAACTATTGTCTTAATGGACCTAAAGCTAAATATGTTAGATAAAATTAAAATCTCACCTGAACCTTATTTATCTGCCTCTGAAATGACAGAAAAACTATTGCCTAAAATTGAGGCTTTATTATTAAAAAATAAAATTAATTATGAAAAGGTGCTGGGATTAGGGATCTCTATTGAGCATGTTGTTGAACATCAATTAGCGTCTAAATCTCTTGATGAAGAATTTCGTGAGTTAGAAATATTATTGCGTAAAAAAATTCCTACTTACGTAACGGTAGGTAGTGGAGTGCATTTTGCTGCATTAGCTGAGTTTCGTTTATATTACCGCCAAAAAACACAACGGTTTTTATTTACGTCTTGTGATACTGAAGTCAGAGGTTGTGCAATTATTGCTAACCAGTTTTTAACTGATACATCAGTAACTATGAATTGTTTTGGCCATATGACAATTGATGTAAAAGGACCTTTGTGTGAATGTGGCTCTTACGGTTGTTTAAATACACTCTGTTCTTTAGATGCTATAAAAAATAATGTTATTCATCAAATAAGACGAGGAAAAACCTCTTTATTAACATCGCTTATTAGTACTGATAATGAAATTAGTTATCATACTATTTTTCAGGCAATTGAAATGCGTGATCCTTTGTGTATTGATGCATTAGAAGAAGCTGCTTATTACTATGGATTGGCTATTGCAAACTCTATCTTAATGCTACAGCCTGATATTGTTGTGTGTGGCGGTACATTAATTCCTAAATATACATTTTTTGATACTGTAAAAAAAACGATTGAAGCTAAACTCGCACTTTTCCCAAATATAAAAACAGAAGTTTATCCCGCAAATCATGCTTATGAAATCGTGTCTCAAGGTGCAGGAGCAATGGTATTGGAACATTTGGTTAATTAATAAATGAAAAAGGCGCTGTAATATCAATTACAACGCCTTTTAGTTTTTTATTGTTGTTTATTTTTACTGCTTAACCCTGGTGAGGTTACCTGCTAGGAGACAGGTTTATTGATATAGACTAACTTTTTACTGCAAACTTTTTTTATTTACCTCATTGTGAGGAAGGTGATTCTTTTTATTTTGGGTTTAATTTAAACTATCTCAACTAACATCCTATTGTAGTGACGCTACTTTACCCTGGTACTTTGTGCATTTGGGAGCCAATTATAAATATGCCTTACATACCTAGAGAAAAAATAGATTATCAATCCATTGGCTATCGACTACGAGCTTACCGTATAGCCTCTTCATTAAAAGCTGAAGATGTTGCAGAAAGCTTAGGTATCTCTCGTGCTGCCGTATATCGATTAGAAAAAGGCGAAATTGTTAAGATTGAAACTCTCGATAATCTTGCTAGATTATTAAATACTTCATTAACGAGTTTATTAGGTATTAATACCGAATATTACTCAAGTGCGAATGGTTTTTTCGAACGAATGCGCCAACTTGAGACTCAATCTTCACATATTTATACTCACTTCGAACCTTTTTCTTATTTATTAACTTCAGATTGTTATGACAAAACATTGGTTGAAATGCTAACAGAAGCATCACCTTTAAATCTTTTATCTGAAAAACAACAAGAAGTTTTATCTATTTTAAAAGAGCGTAAGAAACATCAATCCTTACATTCACCTCATATTTATAACCTTATTAGCCAACAACAAATCGAGAAATTTCTTTATGTTGGTATGCTAGGTTCAGTTAATTTAACGAAAACATTGCAACAAGAAAGAAAACAGCGAGCAAAAAGCGAAATTCTTCATTTAATTGAAAAGCTAGAGCAAAAGAATAATTATCTTAATATTGCAATTATTTCAGATACTATGCCATCTCTCACTTTCCAATTATTTTATCAAGACAAAGTGCCTCTTTCTTTAGCTGTTAGCCCGTTCCGTTTAGGTGAATTTCCTAATGTCAGTACGGGCATTGCCACTGTAACTTCTTCAACTGAGGCGATATTTCAATATCAATCTCTCTTTGATAAATTATGGTTAAAAGCAACCAAAGGGGATGATGCAATTAACCTTTTAAAACAAATAGTCAGTCATTATTGATTTGCTAATGTGCCTAATGTTTCTGCTAATAAATCTGCAGCGACAGCAATATCACTAAACTCGGTAAATTCATCAGGATGATGACTAATACCGGCAACTGAAGGTGTAAAGATCATCGCAGTTGGATAGAGTGACGCCATATTCATAGAGTCGTGGCCTGCACCACTTAACATGGTCATATAGTCGATATTGTGTTTTTGGCATAAGCTTTCAATAACTTGGCAAATTGTATCATCTAATTTGACTGGCGATTCAGCAGAAATTGGTTGAACATCAATAGCAACACCAAAATCTTTTTCTGCTTTTTCAACACTGTTATTTAAACGTTGTACAACCCGCTGAATACTTTCAGTATCAATACCACGAATATCAACAGAGAATTTAACTTGCCCAGGAATGACGTTCATGGAATTCGGAACAACGTTGAGTTTACCCACCGTACCTACAGTGCCATAAACGGCTTCAGTACATGCTGCACGGTTGATATCGGTAATAATCTCCGCACTTGCCACTAACGCATCTTGACGCTGATACATTGGAGTTGCACCAGAGTGATCTGCATGACCATTAACAGTGACTGAAAAACGTGTCGGTGCTGCAATACCATTAACAATACCAATGGTTTTCTTGTCATTTTCAAGGCGTTTACCTTGTTCAATATGAAGCTCAACAAATGCACTATAACGATCTTCTTTAACTAAACAACTATCCAAATTATCGTGCTGATAACCTAATGATTTCAAAACTTCAAAGAAGTTATTGCCATCATCATCTTTATTTTGCTCCCAACGAGTTCTATCTATTTTTCCTGTTAATACCTTACTGCCAATACATGAAAAACCAAAACGGCTAGATTCTTCTGCACGAAAAACAACAAGTTCAAGATCACGTTTAAGCTGTTGAGGTTTATATTGCATTAAAGCATAAAAGCCAGCAATTACACCCAAAGCACCATCATATGCTCCACCTTGAGGTACAGTATCAAGGTGAGAGCCCGTTCCTACTGCGGGTAATGAGCGATCTTTACCCGGTAAACGGGCATATAGTGTTCCAATGCCATCACGATAGACTTCAAGGCCAGCTTCTTTCATTAAACCTGCAAGATACAAATGTGCGGCTTCATCTTCTTCACCATAGGCAATACGTGTGATCCCTTTGCCACTGTTGTCTTTTTTATAAATCTGCATTGTTTCAATTAATGTTTTCATATCATCAATTGAATAGTGGGTTGCTGTATCTTGTTGAGTCATAAGAGAATTCTCCCGTGGTTTCTGTAATATCTCTTTGTCTAAAAAATGAGACAATTTAAGGATTAAAAAAGCCATCTTCAAAGATGGTCACTGTTTTTATAATCATTACCTATTATATTTACTGCTGAAGTTATATTTCGTCAATGACAATTCAGGTGAATTTCATATTCTGTGAGATAGGTATTAATTAAAAAGAGATATATATATGGAGTATTTCTTAAATGAACTTAAATTGTATGATAAATGTTATAAAACAGATCGCTTTTTTAGGCTAAGTATATTTAAAATTATATTTTTAATTTCAAAATGAAAATAAGAATTATTATTGGTAGTGAATTTATTTTTTTAAGAGTTATTTAAATTGTGATTTATATACTAATAATAAAATATAATTAGAAATATCCCTGAGTTTTTTGTATTAATAATATATTGATTTTTATATTAAATAAAATTTATAACATTATTAGGGGAATGTTGGGTTTTCCGTTAAATATCATAAGTAATATGTAAATATAGAAAGTCTTTATATGAAATTATTTTTCTAATTATTAAAATAAATAATGATCTATCTTATATATTTAGATTTATAGTCTATTTATCTTATTGCTTTAGTTAAATGGACTTTTATCTCTCTGCTAAGTAGAAAACTAAATATTCACTATTGATAAGAATTATTAAATATTACACTATAATAGCCGATAATTTGGATGAGATATTACTTAAGTTTTTATTTTAAATAAGGATGTGAAAGAAATGACTGAGTATGAAATAGACTATAGTTATAGCGATGTATATAGAGATACATTAAGAAGAGAATCCAGTTATTTAAGAAAAATAGCAATGAAATTTGCCTATCAATATATTGGTGATTCTTTTGCAAGAATGATGTTCTTAAATGATATAGAACAACTTATTGCTAGAACAGAGTTAGAGGTAAGCAGTTATTGCTTAAGTTTATCAGCAGGGTTAGATAATATCTCAGATGAAATTGAAAGGTTAGAGTTACAGGATAATTTACTAAGAAATCGAAGCGTAATGCAATATGCACTTTTTGAAATAATACGTAAACAAGAAGAAAGTGAGGAAAATAATAAATTAACACTCAAACAAGTAGGTTTTGTCAGCGGAGCAATGCAAATATATGGAGGGGGAGCTTCTTGTGTGGGATCTGTCGGAACATTATGCAGTAGTTTAGGAGTTGGAATGGTATCTCAAGGTGTAAATAGTATGATTGAAAATGGATATTATTTATTATTTAGAGAGGAATATAGCGGACCTGTAAGAAACGGATATAGAGCAACATCTAAAGCTTTAGGTTATGGTGATAATGAAGCGGATATATTTTATAATGTGGTTGATTTAAGTTTATCTGGTGCATCACTACTAAAACCTGTTCTTAAAGAAGATTCATGGAAGTTATTTCATTATATTAAGAGTGATTTTATAACATCATGGCAATCAATGGGGCGATTATCACTTACTTCTGAGTTTTTCTTTGATGGTGTGACCTTCTATTCTACATACGATTTATATAAGGAAAAAAATAAAAGTGAATGATTTTGATGTGTTATCACCTTTTCCATTTGGCTGGTTGGAACTTTTTCTATTCTATCTATCTTCATTTCTATTATTTTATATTCTATATAAATTACAGATTTATCTTCTTAATAAAGAGAGTAGATTTTTAAATTTAATGTATCTTATATTTATTTATATTGTTGGTAGTAGTTGTCTTATTATATTTAAATTTGGTGATAAATTTTTTATTGGTGAATTATTTATAAGATCTGGTAATAAAGATATTATTCGCTATAGCTGTCTCTTTTTTGCACTTTACCTTTGTATATCACTGACATTTGGTAAAAAAAAGTAATTTATCATATTGATATTTTATGAAAGATAGATTTAATTAATGGTGAATCAAGATATTAAATTCACCATTAAATTTTCACTAGTTAACTTAGTTCAGAAATACTATATCCAGATGTTCCTGCCATTATATGGTTACAGGTGATACTTTCATATTGTATAGTGATAATTTCGCTAGGTAATGAATTACTTTGAGTTAAGGTACTTGCATGTATTTGTGAGTAATTGACAATAGAAGCATTGGTTAAAACAACCGTCATATATTTCTCTTGGGCGCCGGTATGAGAAGTTCTATAGTAATCAATTTCACATTTTAAAATTTCGTTATTTGTAATTGCCGTAATTAGTAATGGTGTCGATTTATCAACATGTTTGGTTATAGAAAGAGGGGCATGACTTAAATTTTGTCTTCTTGATATATCAAATGTGGATGCTATAACTAATATTTCATTTAAGTGAGAACTCTGATATTTATTGCCAAGTGAATCGTATGAAGAGCATCCTGCTGAAATATTACCCTGAATATTTCCATTTATTCTTAAATAAATATTATTAGACATTAATTATTTTCCTTTTTATATAATTAAACTTCATGTTTATCTAAAGCTAAATTTACTTTAAAGTTAATCTTATTAGATTAATTTATGTATTTATTATATTTAAAAATAGATAAATTACTATCTATGTATTGTGACAATTTATATGGTGCAATCACCAGAACGTAATCGCTATGTATATCGTATTACCGCTTTTCTAGTTTGGTGCTGTGAGTTGGAGTGGTGTAAATCTTGGATTTGTGACATTTTAAGAGGTTCAAAAGGCATGTGGCTGGTGCTCAAGAAGGCTAGTCAGTGCTATCCGTTCTGATTTCACATTTAAAATAAATCAAATGTCAAAGCCTACTTTTTTGTATAATTCAGGAATGTCAGTAAATAAAGCAAGAGTTTTACTTTCTGAATATAAAGAGGAGTAATCTATTCATCTTTATTTTTAGATAAATTATAGTTATTTTAAAACCGATTAGTATGCTTCCAAAGAGGAATTTTGTAATAACTAAATATATTGTAACTGAAAGTGATAATGATATTAATATTATCAATAAATATGGTAAGTTATTGTCTTTTTGAAAAAATAGATAATAATAAAATGACTAAGGTTGTGTTTATTACTGATGATACACTTGACTTTATACTAATAAAGTAAGGTGTTGTTCTTGCTTTTTTTAATATTTTCTTTTCTTTTTTATTAAACATTTATTTTATACCATTTTTTGTTTTTACAGATTAATGATAACATAAGATTAATATTTAATACCATAATTGAAGATTGATTTTATTTTATGGTTAATTTAATTATCTTAAGTTAAATTTTTTGAGTGTGTTTTTATGATTTTATTTTAAGTAATATAAAATCACTCTAATTAGGGGTTAATATAAATTACGAGAAAATAATTTAACCTACATACTAAGTATTCCTAGTGTTTGCTTTTTAAATATTATCTTGTTATTTCTAGCAACAGCCAATATTTCAGCAATCTGAAAGAAATACTTTCGGGTGATTACAACATTCATTAAATCAACTTTCTTTATTTTCCCCAAAAGAGAATTGCCTATGAAAAAGGAATTAATAGGTCGGACATCCTCACGGCAAAACTATCCTTATCACATAGTGACAAGTAAGATTATTGAAGCATTAGAGAAAGGAATAGAACCTTGGCATAAAGGGCTATCCGTTAATGCAGTAACAGGGCATACTTCAAGACTTGCTAGAAAAGGAAGTAGCTAATTGAGAGTTATTTACAATGAATTCATGCCAGTATTATATCGACATTAGAATACATTGATGAAAGTGTTGATAACTTGCGAGATATATTAGAAGCGGAATTGATGTGATGAAAATAACAGGAGGAGTATCAAGATTTGACAGTGATTAGGAAAGAAAGTAAAAGTTACAAATAAAAAAAACAGCCTTGATTTGAGCAAGACTGTTTATTCAAAGCTTTTAATAAATTTTAACAACAGATAACTTACGTTAAATTTGTGTCTTATCTTAGCTTTTTTGCCCTCTCAGTGATTTAACTCACTGACGAACAAATGAAAGATGGTGCCCGAACTCGGAATCGAACCAAGGACACGGGGATTTTCAATCCCCTGCTCTACCGACTGAGCTATTCGGGCAACGGGGCGTATTAAACCCGATATTGCTTTTCTCGTCAACGTTATTTATCAAAAAACCGTTTGATTGCTGTTTTTTTAAACTTATTGCTTAATAAAACGCTATTTATCGCGAAGAAAGAGTAAAAACAAAGCTGAACATAGTTTGTAGTAGCTAGAATTATGGTGACAAAAAATACAATAAGACGGTTTATTGGCTCGTAACAACAAACAAAGCTTACCCAAATTGATTGAGTAAGCTTTGTTTCTTTAGAGCAAATAATAATTAACGATAGTTGCGTTGAGCCGTACTGACTTTCTCAAGATAACGACGAGATTGGTCGGCAGGGTGCTTATTACGTAACGTGGTATACACTTGCGTAGGCTCTAGGTTGTTAATCATGGCTGCAGCTTGTTTTTTATCACTATGG
The DNA here is from genome assembly GCF_011045815.1 of Proteus vulgaris. GTDB lineage: Bacteria > Pseudomonadota > Gammaproteobacteria > Enterobacterales > Enterobacteriaceae > Proteus > Proteus vulgaris_B. Next base: position 955,493 of record NZ_CP047344.1, read on the forward strand.
AATATGCGTAAGACGCTGCCAGCACCGCCATTGTAAGCCTGTATAACGGCGTAACGGCGTGAAATAGGATCTTTGATATCACCAAGGTAGCTGTTTTGCAGTATTGAAATATAAGCAGCACCCGCATCGATATTATTAGCAGGATCAAACAAGTAACTGCGGCTTGGTTGCCCTGATTTACCTTGCATGCGGAATACATCTCGTCCTGCCGTTGCTGGCATAATTTGCATTAAACCTAATGCGTCTGAACTACTGACAGCATAAGGGTTAAAACTTGATTCAATTTGCATAATAGCTAGGATAAGCGAAGGCTCAACACCATATTTAGCTGCCGCTTGTTGGACTAATGGTAAGTATTTATGTGCACGTTTATCAAGGTGATTAGGGACTAAATTAATGGTGACATACCAAATTGTATTTATACCAGATTGGCGTTTTTGTAATTTATTGGCAATCAGATAATCAGCAAACTTATTGGCTCGCCATTCCCAGCGTATAGGCTGACCTGTATTATCAAGAACCTGTCCTGATAAAAAAGGTTCTGTACTGTGAGGGATGTTATTGACATCAGAATAGAGGTCTATAGAGCCAGGATCTTCACCCATTAATAATGTAGTGACAATTGCCTTATGTAATTGGAATTGAGGAGCATCACCACCTAGTGTTTCTATCGTGATGGTACCTGCTTCAAAGTTAATATGGCTACGGGTTTTATAAGCGTCAGTATATTTTACGTAGTCTTTAGGGCCGGCTATTAAAACTTCCTTCATCCCCCAAATCATTTCGATATTATTGGCAAATTGCCCCATAAGAATATCGAATGCATTGGTGTCCTTTGCGTAATCAGGTTCAAATGTCTTAGAGGGTTGGCTACTACATGAAATGAGTAGTGGGGCGATAATTAGCAAGAGAAGGATTTTTTTCATGGTCAATTGCATCGCTATGGTGAATAAAAGACCAGAGCCTTAAAGGCTCTGGAAAAGTGAATATTATTTTTCAGGTGGGGTGTAGCCGTCAATATGAACATCATGACCTTCAAATAAAAATCGTACCATTTCTTGTTCTAATAGTTTGCGATCTTCTGGGTTCATGGTGTTAAGTTTTTTCTCATTGATCAACATCGTCTGTTTTGTCATCCACTGAGTCCATGCTTCTTTTGAGATCTCATTGAAAATGCGCTTTCCAATTTCTCCTGGGTACAACTGAAAATCAAGTCCATCAGCTTCTTTGTTTAGGAAAGTACAAAAAATAGTTCTGCTCATAATACGTCCTCAATATCGCAGGGATTAGCTTAGGCTAATTGTCTAAGTAAATTCTCTACAGGCGCCGCTAACCCAACGGTTGCAGGTGTCTGTAAGTTATACCAAAGTCCTTTTTGCTCCTCCATCATAGAGGTAAACGTCGAGAGTTTTACGCAAATTGGCACAATATCTAAATGAAAGTGGCTAAAAGTATGTCGAAATGAAATCAGTTGTTCTGATTCATTATTTTCTAGTCCATGCTCAGTTAGCCACAGTTCTAAAAGCGTTTTTGTTTCAAACTGAGGAAAGGCAAATAACCCACCCCATATTCCTGCTGGTGGTCTTTTATCCAACCAAACAAGATTATCATATTGTAAAATAAGAAAATAAGTTGTTTTTTCTGGGATAACTTTTTTCGGTTTTTTTCCAGGATAATCCGCCCAATTATTTTGGGCATAAGCGATACAACCTGTATTTAATGGGCATAGTTCACATTTAGGTTTGCTTCTAGTACAAATCATTGCACCTAAATCCATCATTGCCTGATTAAAATACTCAACACCAACAGTTGGGGTGACGTTTTCACTGATTTCCCACAACTTATTTTCAACTTCTTTTTTACCTGGCCAGCCTTCAACGGCATAACAACGAGCTAAAACACGCTTCACATTACCATCAAGGATTGGGTAAGATTTTTTCAATGATAACGATAAAATAGCACCAGCGGTTGAACGGCCAACACCCGGTAAAGCACAAACGTCCTCAAAGGTATCAGGAAAGTGCCCTTGATGTTTATCTACAATGTGTTGTGCTGCTTTATGCAAGTTTCTGGCTCTTGCGTAATAACCAAGGCCCGTCCATAAATGAAGCACTTCATCTAATGGTGCTTTAGCTAACGCAACGACATCAGGAAAACGTGAAATAAAACGCTCAAAATAAGGAATAACCGTTGCAACTTGGGTTTGTTGTAACATCACCTCAGATAACCAAACGTGATAAGGCGTTTTTTCTTGCTGCCAAGGGAGCGTTTTACGCCCATATTTATGATACCAATTGAGTACGACTTGCGAAAATTGCAGTGCTTCCATCATGTTTTATTTTATTAACTCATGTTCTGATTAAGGTAAGATTGCACCACAGTGAGAATAAACTGTAAACACTCTTAATATTTATCTTATAGAGTGATGCTTCTATAAGTGACTCTTGCTAAACTTAGGGATCTTTGGATAATGTCGGTTAAGTTTATACCATAGCGACATTATAACGATTTTAAGTAAATAATTGGCCTAACGACTGACAGTATTAGACATGATCAAGAATGTAATTTCTCCGGAATTCAATGAAGAAGGGCGTGCTTTACGGCGCGTTCGTAGTTTTGTTCGTAGACAAGGCCGTTTAACTCCTCGTCAAGAGCAAGCATTAGAAATGCAGTGGCCTGTTTTTGGCATTGAATATCAACCGGAACCCATCGACTTCAGTCAGGTTTTTGGACGCGAAGCACCTGTTATTTTGGAAATTGGCTTCGGAATGGGCGCATCGCTCGTGACTATGGCAAAAAATACGCCAGAAAATAATTATTTCGGTATTGAAGTGCATGCGCCAGGTGTGGGGGCTTGTCTTGCAAGTGCTGAAGAAGAACAAGTAACTAATTTGCGAGTCATGTGTCATGATGCGATTGAAGTACTTAATCACATGATCCCAGATAATAGTTTAAAAATGGTTCAGTTATTCTTTCCTGATCCATGGCACAAAGCGCGTCATAATAAGCGCCGTATTGTTCAAGTGCCTTTTGCAGAATTAATTTTAAAAAAATTAACGTTAGACGGTGTTTTTCATATGGCGACAGATTGGGAACCATATGCAGAACATATGCTTGAAGTGATGACAAGTGTTGAAGGTTATCAGAATTTGTCAGAAACTCAGGATTATGTACCACGACCAGAAACACGCCCAGTGACTAAGTTTGAGAAACGAGGTCATCGTTTAGGGCATGGTGTATGGGATCTTATGTTCAAGAGGGTAAAATAATGGCTAAACAACGTAGTCGCCGTTTACGCAAAAAAATGCGTATCGATGAATTTCAGGAATTAGGTTTTTCAGTTAAATGGACTTTCCCAGAAAATACCCCAATTGAGGAAGTGGATCGCTTTGTTGATGAACTGATCCTCAAAGTCATTGAGCCAAACGGGCTGGCATTTGATGCAAGTGGTTACCTGAGCTGGGAAGGCTTAATCTGCTTACAACAAATTGGTAAATGTACAGAAGAGCATCGCCAATTAGTCGAAAACTTCCTAAAAGAGAATAAAATGCAAGATGTACAGACCTCTGAATTATTTGACGTTTGGTGGGACTGATAGAAAGTTATACATTTAGCAAATAATTACAAGGGCATCCAAAAGGATGCCCTTGTCTGTCTGGGGAAGGGACTGTGACTACAACGTTATCTAACGCATTACTGTCAGATATTTTGCAACAAATTCGCCCATTAATCGGGCAAGGAAAAGTCGCGGATTATATCCCCGCGTTAGCTCAAGTATTGCCGGAACAGCTTGCTATGGCTGTTTATACGGTGGATGGCGAACTCTATCAATCGGGCATGGCAGACAAGCGTTTTTCTATTCAATCCATTTCTAAAGTGCTTAGTTTGACACTCGCTTTAACTCGTTATGAAGAAGATGAAATTTGGCAACGTGTTGGAAAAGAGCCTTCAGGTCTGCCTTTTAATTCCTTAATACAGTTAGAGATGGAAAAAGGGATACCTCGGAATCCTTTTATTAATGCGGGTGCTATTGTTATCACTGATATGTTGCAGTCTCGATTAAGTGCACCAAAGCAAAGAATGTTAGAAGTTATTCGCTTTTTAACTGATGCTCCTGATATTTGTTATAACTCAGTAGTGGCTAAATCAGAGATGGAGCATCTTAGTCGAAATGCATCAATTGCTTATCTGATGAAATCTTTTGATAATTTTGAAAATGATGTTATCACGGTACTGGAAACTTATTTTCACTATTGTTCAATAGAAATGAGTTGTACTGAATTAGTTCGATGTTTTAGCTATTTAGCTAATCAGGGGGTAAGTGTTGGGAATAAAAATCAGATTATTACGCCAAGACAGACCCGACAAATAAATGCGTTAATGTTAACTTGTGGTATGTATGATGGTGCCGGTGAATTTGCATTTCGTATTGGGATACCGGGAAAATCAGGTGTTGGAGGTGGCATTGTTGCTGTCGTTCCAGATGCTTTTACCGTTGCAGTTTGGTCACCAGAGCTGGATAAATCAGGTAACTCATTAGCAGGTTGTGCAGCACTTGAATTATTAGCAAACAAAGTAGGGCGCTCGATTTTTTAGCCATGTTTTCAGGAGAGTTGTTATGAATTTAAGAAATATTGCTGTAGCACTGTTTTTTGTTGCAGGCTCTGCCAATGCATCCCCCAGTTTTGATTGTGCTGTAATGCCAAAAGATGATTTGCGTATAACCTCTGAATTTGTTGAAGTTGCTGGTTCACATGGTTTAATGGTCATTTATCCTGATGGCACATTGCTTCAAAATGAAAAAAGCGCCACATTGACGCCACAACAACAAGAGTTAGCAAAAAAGTATCAAGCCACAGTGAGACGAGACGTACCTTGGTTAAGAACTGAAACAGGGGTAAAACTGCAAGATTCTCGCAAAGTGCTCGATAAAGTGGTGATTGAAGCTTTTGGTAAAGAAAGCAACATCCTCAATAGATTAAGTCGGTTAGAGAAAGATCTTAATCAACAAATGGATAGAGTGGTTAGCATAGAACCTAATAACATCACCTTTCATGCTCAAGCTATTAAAGAAGTTGAAGCCAAAGGCCGTGAAATCGTAGAGAGTAGTCTTGGTGGTATGTTGCAAGACAGCATTAATGAATTGGGGAAAAAACAGTTATTAGCGGCTGCTGGTGGCGACAGTAAAAAAGCCTTAGGTGGATTATTAGGAAGCTTAGATGGTTTCCAAAAAATCATAGATCAGGAGTGGAAGCAGCAAGAAGCTGCATTTACTCAATTTGGTCAGCAAGCTTGTAGCAAAATAACTCAGATGGAAAACCAACATATTGAACTTATTAATTCATTAAATATTAATAAATAATAGCGTTATATTCCTTGTAGTTAATAAGCTTTATAAATTGTGAACTCACAATAATTGAAAATAATAATGAAAATCATTCCTATTCAATTGACTTGTGAGATGAGCTGTTTACAATGCCCTGTTTGAGTATTCCACTTAAACAGGGCAAAATTAATGAAGAAGATCCTTCCTTTGGTTATCGCATCTATCCTTTCTGTAACGAGTTTCTCTGCGTTAAGCAAAACGCCAATTGAATATCAACCTAACCAAGTTATTAGTCAACAGAATGACAAGATGGTGATTAAACACTTGTTAGGTGAAACAACGGTCGCTAAGAACCCATCAAAAGTGGTCCTATTTGATTTTGGCCTCTATGATTCTTTAGTTCAGTTAGGCTTAGCCGATAAAGTGATTGGGTTACCGTTAGGTAATGCTCCTGCTTACATTAAAGGTAGTATTGCAAGTAATGTTGCTAATGTAGGTGGCATGAAAGCGCCTGACTTAGAAAAACTAGCTGAAATTAAACCTGATTTAATCATTATTACTGGTCGCCAAGGTGCATCTTATGAAGCTTTAGCAAAAATTGCACCTACTGTTAATTTAGGTACTAATAGCGCTAATTATCTTAATTCAGTTGAGTCGAATATAAAATTATTAGGTGAGTTATTTGATAAACAGCAAGCGACTCAAGAACAAATTACTAAATTAAATAACGTTATTGAGCAAGCTCAGAAAAAAGCTGCTGAATCTGATAAAAAAATATTAGTGTTGATGCATAATGCTGGTAATTTAATGCCTAATAATCAAAGTGTTGTTTATGATGTTGTTAAGGCAAAAAGAGCCGAGTTACCACCTGTAGCTGAAGAAGATAAAGGTAAACGTCGTGTAGTTACATCAGAAATGATCGCAAAAGCTAATCCAAATGTTATTTTAATTGTGGATCGTAGCGAAGCCATTGGTGCGGGTAAATTAGAAAAAACCACATTTGAAGATGATGCTATAAAAACAACTTCAGCCTATAAAAATGGTGGTATTGTTTATCTGCAAGCTGATCTTTGGTATCTCTCTGGTGGTGGTTTAGATAGCTTAACTAAACAGATTGAAGCAGTAGAGAGTGCACTTTAATTGATTAATCTTTAAAGTTTGTTATTAAAGAAAAATGCCCAACTGAGAATAACAGTATGGGCATTTTTTAAGCTAGCTATTTCAAATCATTAATATTAAAGAAATAGTTCAAGCAATGAGTTGAGGAACAGCTTGCCATGAGGTGTAATTTGCCAATGAGTATCTGTTTCATTGATATAACCTAAAGCCAATGCTTCATCTATCTGATGGCGAATAACCTCTTCAGAAAGCCCCGTATAATTGCTGAAGTCTTGTCTTGGAAATGCTTCTAATAGGCGAAAACGGTTCATAAAAAATTCAAATGGACGGTCATCATTATCAACAAAATGTTGTTGATCGAGATAACGGCCTTCCATAAAACCTTTAGGGTGCTTGGTTTTTACTGTTCGCATTATGCGACCATCTTCAAAACTTATTTTTCCATGAGCACCACAGCCAATACCTAAATAATCTCCAAAACGCCAATAGTTTAAGTTGTGCTCACATTGAAAACCCGGCTTGCAATATGCTGATGTTTCATATTGTTGATAGCCTGCAGCTGTCAATAATTTATCGCCTTCTGAGAAAATATCCCACAACATATCGTCGTCAGGTAATTTAGGCGGGCGGGAACCAAATTGTGTGTTGGGTTCAATGGTTAATTGATACCAAGACAAATGTGGTGGGGATAATTCTATTGCTTGCTGTAAATCTGAAAGCGCTTGAGATAATGATTGGTCTGGTAATCCATGCATTAAATCTAAATTAAAACTACGTAAGCCTAATTCTTTGGCTAAACGAGCTGCATTTTTAGCTTCATCTGCATCATGAATGCGCCCTAAGCGAATAAGTTTATCATTGCCAAAACTTTGCACACCAATAGAAATACGATTTACACCAGCACGTTGGAATCCGGCAAAGCGTTCAGCTTCTACGGTTCCCGGATTCGCTTCCATGGTAATTTCTGCATTAGGGCTAACAGCTAAGCGTTCTTTAACGCCATAAAGCAAATCAGCCATTGATTCAGCACTTAATAAACTAGGTGTTCCACCACCAATAAATATCGTTTGAACTTCACGAGAACCAACGTGAATAAGGTCAGCATCTAAGTCATTGAGTAAATGTTGCACATATTCCTGATGTGGTACTTCACCTTTTAGTGTGTGTGAATTGAAATCACAATAAGGGCATTTTTGTACGCACCAAGGAATATGAATATATAAACTTAATGGGGGCAACTTAAGCATTCTTAAGGGCATCCAACATTAATTTAAGTGCTTTACCACGATGTGAGTGCTGATTTTTTTGCTCTTTAGTTAATTGCGCTGCAGTGCAATTTAACTCTGGAACAAAGAAAATAGGATCATAACCAAATCCACCTTCACCATGCATTTCTGTGCTTAATACACCATGCCAAATACCGTGGAAAATTAGAGGCGTTGGATCATTTTCATGGCGCATATAAACCAATACACAATTAAATTGCGCTTGGCGTTTTTCAGTAGGTACATCTTTCATTGCATCAAGCAATTTATCCAGATTTTGCTGATCGCTTGCATCAACACCTGCATAGCGTGCGGAGTAAATTCCTGGTGCACCACCTAAAGCATCAACCGAAATTCCTGAGTCATCGGCAATTGCAGGTAAACCTGTCACTTTTGCTGCATAACGCGCTTTAATTAGCGCATTTTCGACAAAAGTTAAGCCAGTTTCTTCAACTGAATCAACACCAAGCTCTGTTTGAGCAACAATATCTAAACCAAAATCAGAAAGCAAAGAGGCTAGCTCTTTGACTTTTCCCTGATTTCCTGTTGCGAGTACCACTTTTTGCATGAGTGTTATCCTTAGTAAAGAGTTGCGCTAAGTAACCATTGTAAAACGTCTACACGCAGATAATTCAGAGCGTAAAGCACGAGAATAACAATCATTGCAGAAAAATCTAAACCACCCATTGCCGGAATTACACGACGAATAGGTGCCATTAAAGGTTCTGTTAATTGATATAAAAGATGATCAATTGGATTACGACCTTGGCTTACCCAGCTAAGGATCGCGCGGATAATGATCAACCAAAAAATCATCTTACCTGCTGCTGTGAGCAGTTCAATAAAGGCAAATGGGAACATTAAAGATAAAGGAAATGATGTTCCAGATAGATAAGATGGAATAATAATACCTAGTAGAATTAATACATATGCCAGTAAAACGGAGGCTGTATCAATAGGGCCAATAGAAGGAATTACACTTCTTAATGGGCGAACAATTGGCTGTGTGATCTTGACGATAAACTGTGAAAAAGGATTATAAAAATCAGCTCTAACACATTGCATCCAAACACGTAATAAAAGTACGGATGTATAGAGTTGAAGAAGAGTCAGAATGACGAAATTTAAAAAATTCATTAGTTGGCCCTGATGAAATTAAAATTGTTTTTCCATTTCTTGCGCACGTTTAATCGCAGCTTGCATGGCAGAAGCGACGTTTTCAGGTAATTTACCTTCATAAAACTGCATAAGCGCAGCGGCTGTCGTTCCACCTTTTGATGTTACCTGCTCGCGTAAAGTTGAGAAAGGTAGCATATGTTGCTTTTCAGCTAAGGCAGTAGAGCCACTTGCCGCTTGTTGCACGATGGCTCTTGCTACATCAGGTGAAAAACCTAAACGTTCAGCTTCTTGTTGCATTGATTCCATAAACAAGAAGAAATAAGCAGGTGCACTACCAGCAACGGCGATAATATCATTGATGGCAGATTCTTGCTCTACCCAAACAGTTGTTCCGACACTTTTCATTAATTCATCGGCGAATTGTTTATCTTTAGATGAAAGTGAATGGCGTGCGAACATACCACTTAAGCCTTTACCTACGAGTGCAGGCGTATTTGGCATAATACGAACGAGTTGTAATTGAGTTGCAAAATAGTCGTTATAACGTGTAGCAGGAATGCCAGCAGCGATAGTGAGGACTAACTTTTTACTCATATCAATATTTTGTAAGGGCTTACAAACTTCTTCCATCATTTGAGGTTTTACAGCCAGTATAATGGCGTCCGCTTTTTTCACTGCGTTAATATTGTCATTAGTACTATGGATACCAAACTCTTTCTCTAAAGGCTCTCTACGAATGGCAGAAGGTGAGCTGACGGTTATTTTATGTGCTGGATATCCACCTTGAATCAATCCAGCAATAATGGCTTGAGCCATATTTCCAGCGCCAATAAAAGCGATGTTACGATGTTCCATATAAACCTCTATTTTTACTTAGTCGCGTAATCTCTTGCGCCAAAAATTGCTGTACCAATACGAACAAGTGTTGAACCACAAGCAATAGCGGCTTCCATATCACTCGTCATTCCCATAGATAATGTATCTATGTTGGGGTATTGAGATTGTAATTGCTTAAAGGCAAGATGCATTTTTTCTAATACTTCAACTTGTTTGTCATAATTACTTTCAGGTGCGGGAATAGCCATTAATCCGCGTAATTTAATGCTTGAAAGAATAGAAATTTGTGCTGCTAGCCCATCAAGTTCAGTAAGATTAATGCCTGATTTGCTGTTTTCATCACTAATATTGATTTGAATAAGTACATTTAATGGTGGCAATGAAGCAGGACGTTGATCACTTAATCTTTGAGCGATTTTTAATCTATCAATGGTATGGCACCAATCAAAATTTTCAGCAACAAGACGTGTTTTATTTGACTGTAGAGGACCGATAAAGTGCCAAACTAGAGCGTGGTTATCAGAAAAATAATTGATTTTATCAACGCCTTCTTGGACATAGTTTTCACCAAATTCAGTTTGCCCACATGCGATTGCTTTTTCGATGTCGCTCGCAGGTTTTGTTTTGCTCACTGCAAGTAGTGTTATTTCTTCTGAAGAACGGCCGCATTTCTGCGCTGCGGTGTCAATGTGAGACCTGACATTGACGAGATTCTGTTTAATAGTATTCATGGCAACTCAGGAGATAATAAGATGAAAATGGAAAATTTAATTGCGTATAGTGTAAAGCATAACGCCTCTGATCTGCATCTTTGTTGTGGCGATGTACCACGATTACGGATCAATGGAATACTTTATCAACAAAATCAATGTAAACCTATCACTTCCGATAGTCTACTTGCGTGGTTCAGGCCTTTTTTGACAGATGCCCAAAAGCAAATTTTTGAGAATGAAGGGCAGATTGATACAGCACTTACGCTGCCTTGTGGGCAACGGCTTCGTATTAATTTGTTTCGTCAACAAAAAGGTGTTTCAGCAGTATTAAGAATAATTGAAACACAAATCCCTTCTTTAGATAAACTTCGAGTACCTAAGTCGGTTTCAACATTATTAGATAACTATTCTTATGGGCTTATTTTAGTTACTGGGGCTACAGGCAGTGGTAAGTCATCGACATTAGCCGCGATGATCAATCATTTAAATCAATATCAACGTCAGCATATTTTGACATTAGAAGATCCAATTGAATTTATACATAGCAATAAACAAAGTGTTGTTCAGCAACGAGAGGTTGGACGCGATGTGCAAAATAGTGCAAGTGCAATAAAGAGTGCTTTACGTCAAGATCCAGACGTTATTATGCTTGGTGAGTTAAGAGATGCACAAAGCATTAAGTTAGCTTTAACCGCAGCTGAAACAGGGCATTTAGTTCTAGCTACTTTGCATACTCAAGGCGCAACACAAACACTTGAACGTGTTACTAACGTATTTGCAGGTAATGAGCGTCAATGGATTTCATCACAATTAGCATGCAGTTTGAGGGCGATAATTTCACAAGAGTTGGTACCTTCAACTGAAGGTGGGCGAGTGGCATTATTTGAAATAATGCAGGTTACGCAGGGCATTTCGCATCTTATTAGAGAAGGGAAATATCACCAAGTAACTACATTAATGCAAACGGGTAGTGAATATGGCATGCAAACCTTCATGTTAAGTCGCCAGCAACGTCAACATGAAGGATTAATTCAACGAGATTGATTGCTTAAGAGCGAGATTAACAAGACCTGTCGTTTTGCATGACGAGCACTTGTTAGCATTGCTGTTCAAACCAGCTTTCAAGAATAATAACGGCAGATGTTGCATCCACGCTGCCTTTATCTAATGAACGATAGCCACCATGCTCAAAAAGGTGAGAACGAGCTTCAACGGTACTAAGGCGTTCATCATGCAAGGCAATTTGAACACCAAATCTTCCATGTAGGCGATTGGCAAATTTTTTTGCTTGTGTTGTGACTAATTGCTCCGTGCCATCCATATTAAGAGGTAAACCCACAATGACTAAATCAGGTTGCCATTCTTTTATGATTTTTTCGATCTGAGACCAATCAGGAATGCCGTCTTTGGCTTTAAATGAAGCTAAAGGTCTAGCAGTTCCTGTGATTTCTTGACCAATAGCAGCACCAATACTTTTAGTGCCAAAATCAAAGCCCATTACTGTTCTGTTTGACATTATGCGTGACCCGCTATAGGCGAAATAGTATGGATATTAATCCCAATTAATTCAGCAGCTTTATGCCAACGTTCAGCAATAGGGGTATCAAAAATAATCTGAGGCGCTGCTTCAACTGTAAGCCAACTATTTTCTAAAATCTCTTTCTCTAACTGACCTTGTTCCCAGCTGGAATATCCCAAAGAAACTAATGTTTTTTCTGGTTGTCTTGCTGTGCCTAAGGTTTCTAATACATCTTTGGATGTTGTGATCATAGTGCTGTCACTGATTTTTATGCTAGAGCTAAAACCTGACACCGGAGTATGTAAGATAAAACCATGCTCTTCTGCAACTGGACCTCCTGACATCACAGGTTTTTGTAAGCTAATCGCTTCGTCTCTGTCCGTTGAAAAAATCTCCAGTTGATCTAATACGCCTTCCACTGAGATATCTTCGATAGGTTTATTAATAATTAAGCCCATCGCACCGTTTTCATTATGTTCGCAAACATAGACGACCGAACGCTCAAATAACGGATCGCTCAATGAAGGCATAGCAATAAGAAAATGGTTAAGTAAATTCATAATAGTAATACTGTTCCCTGATCATTTTTAGTAAAAAACCTAGCCCTTTTATACATTGTATTTCTTAATGTATACCATCTATTTATATGTAGGGGCTAGGTTCAGACTTTTAAACCCTTTAGCGAGGGTGATTAAAAGTTAGTTTTTCTTATTTAGGCGTACTTCAATTGCATCCATTAGCATACCTGTTACAGATACATCAGGATAAGCAGCTTCAATTTCACGCGCACAAGTTGGGCTTGTGACGTTAATTTCAGTCAAGCGATCGCCAATAACATCTAAGCCAACAAAAATAAGACCTTTTTGCTTAAGAATAGGTGCGACTTGACGTGCAATTGCCCAATCACTCTCTGTTAATGGGCGAGCTTCACCGCGACCACCAGCCGCTAAATTGCCACGAGTTTCCCCTTTTGCAGGAATACGTGCTAAGCAATAAGGAACAGGTTCGCCGTCTACAACAAGAATGCGTTTATCACCATCAACAATTTCAGGTAAGAAGTTTTGCGCCATACAGAAACGATGACCATGGTCTGTGAGTGTTTCGATAATGACACCTACGTTAGGATCGTCTTTTTTCAAACGGAAAATAGATGCGCCACCCATACCGTCTAATGGTTTGAAAATCACATCACCGTGTTTTTCATGAAAAGCACGTAAATGTTTAGCTTCACGGGTAACTAAAGTATCTGGTGTTAATGTTGGGAACCACGCTGTGAAGAGTTTTTCGTTACAATCACGCAAGCTTTGTGGCTTATTAACAATGAGTGTTCCCATATCTTCTGCGCGCTCTAAAATATAGGTTGCGTAGATGAACTCGGTATCAAAAGGCGGATCTTTACGCATTAAAATAGTATCAAGTTCACCTAAAGCAATATCTTGCTCTTGGCCAAATTCAAACCATTTTTCTGGGTTTTCTTCTACACTGAGTAAACGAGTATGAGCGCGTGCTTCACCTTGATGTAGGTAAAGATCGTTCATTTCCATATAATGAATTTCCCAACCACGGCGCTGTGCTTCTAATAGCATGGCAAAGCTGGTGTCTTTTTTGATTTTGATGGATGAAATTGGGTCCATCACAATACCTAATTTAATCATTACTTCTCCTTTATCCCAGATCGCCGAACCGAACCTGCAAAGCGGTGATTGCGGTGAGCGCTGTTGTTTCAGTTCTTAATACACGAGGACCTAATAAAATATCAGTAAAATGGTGCTCTGCTGTCATGGCGATTTCTTCGGGGGAAAGTCCACCTTCAGGGCCAATCAATAAGCGCACTTTTTTAACAGGTAAGGGTAAGGTATTAATACTTTGGTTTGCTCTAGGGTGTAAATTGAGTTTTAAACTATCATCATTTTGAGCACACCATTCTTCCAATGATATCACTGGCATCAATTGTGGAAGCGTATTTCTACCACACTGTTCACAGGCTGAGATAATAATTTTTTGCCATTGTTGATGTTTTTTCTCTAAACGGCTTGGATCTAGTTTAACACCACAGCGTTCTGAGATCAGTGGCGTAATTGTATTTACACCTAACTCTACTGATTTTTGAATAGTAAACTCCATTTTCTCACCTCTAGACAATACTTGCCCTAAATGGAGGTCGAGAGGGGATTCTTTATCATCAACAATGCCTTCATTTACTTGCACTGTGACTGATTTTTTTGTGCTTTCAATGATTTCGGCATCAAACACCTGGTTTGAACCATCAAACAATGCCAGTTTTTGCCCTGTAGACATTCTTAATACACGTCCAACATGATTAGATGCTTCGTCATCTAATATTGTTTGCGTGCCTGTTGTGAGTGATTCTGGATGATAAATGCGAGGAATACGCATAACGTGAAACCCTTACGTAAAAGATGGTTAACCGTGATAAATAAAATATGTGATATGCATCATACGCATGACATTATGGCATGCAAGTTATCACTTTGCTTTTATCGTTATTATAGCGTGAATTTTCTTGCGAGTTTTGTCGCAAAATTTCATGTTTTTAGGGTAATTATAAAAGAATTCTCGGTATTCAATTTATTCTCTTATACAGTTAACTCACAGGAGCTGTAAAAAAATAAGGAATTGATATTTATGAATTTTATTTATTTTCTCTTTAAACGTGATTTCTTGCTCTCTTTTCTTAGTTATTTTTTTATGACAATTAAAATTTGTACATTTTATTCTTTATTATCTTTATTGCCTAAATCTCGGCGTTATCAGCTTATTTTTAGTTATTTTGTTATTTTTCTTTATTGGATAACTTCAATTAATTCATTGTCTTTATTGATAATATTTTCAATGTTAACTTTTTATTTATTAACACTTTCTATTTTTGATGCGGACTATTTTTTGTTGCCTAATGACTTAACGTTTTGGTTGTTATTTTTAGGATTATCAATAAATTATACTACATATGGTCTAGTTCTTTTTCATCATGCTTTTTATGGTTTTTTAATGGGAACTGGGTTGTTTTATGGTGTTTATTTATGGGGATATCTTATTTATCAAGAATGTGTATTGGGTTTTGGTGATGTGAAATTGTTTGGTGCAATTGGCGCATGGTGTGGATTTGAAAAATTACCTTATATTCTTTTAGGTGCTTCTTTGTTGGGGCTTTGTGTGTATTGCATCGTATTAATAACCACAAAAGAATATTTAAACAAAGTCGCATTTGGTTCTTGTTTATCTTTTTCGACACTAATGGTGCTTAGTTTCTATTTTTAGTTTATTGATAATTTTATATATACAACATTTAAAATGGGTAATGTTATTGAATAATAAAGAAGGTAGTGTGCAGAAATACGTAAATAAATCAGCACACTATAAAATTGATTATAGATTTTCCGTTATAAATTGCTGCCAACGTTTTGTATTACCTAAATATTTTTCAACTGATATCAGGTGATAACCTTGAGCATCTTCAATAAATAGTGTCGGAAAACCACGGCCATTAACTTGGCTCATTAATTGCTGTGTTTGACTTAAATGTTGTTGAGTTTGTGCTTCATTAATTTCAGACAGTAAAGATGCAAACTGTTCAACATCAAAGCCTAGCTTTTTCACAATAAATAACAGTGTGTTTTTATCACTGATATTTAAACCGTCAAGGTAATAGGCTTCTTGTAATGCTTTTAATAAATAAACGTCACGCTTTCCCATTATTTGAGCAACAAGAATAGCTGAAATAGGTAACAGAGAGTTTAATACCATTTCTGTGTTACCAAGGGTGTCACGGTATGCATGACTAAAGACTTGACCTGATAATTGACTAATACGTTCATCGATGGGGGTAACGTGCTCTTTCCATGATTGACCACCGGTTACGGCTCTTGTTGGTGTAAATAAACCACCACCATGTAACTTGATAGCATCTGGAAATATATTGCTCACTACTTCAATAAGGGGAGCAATGCCATAACACCAACCACAAAGAGGATCGTAAACATAGTGCAATATTTTAGTACTTTGAGTGTCACCTGTACTGCTTGTTACTGAGGCCATTGCATCTCTCCTTTAAGTACTTTTGCACTGAGCTCTAGGCTTGATTTATCTGCTAAATTCTGATGAGTTTTTTCCATCACTGCAATAAATTCATCTGAATTTTTTGTCTTTTCAAGATTTTTCTCAGCCTCAATTAGATAATTCATCGTAAAGTCAACTGCTTGTAGACTATATGTTGCTTTAGGTAAATAGTGGCCTGGAATAACAGTTTTTGGTGAGAGTGATTTTATTTGTTGCAATGCTTTAACCCAATATTGGCGCTCTGTGATAGTTTGAGTATCTGCTAACCAGACATGAATATTTTCATAAACTAAAACACCCCCCATCACTGCGTTCAGTTTTGGAACATAAAGATATGTTCTATCTGGAGATTGGCTATCTAATCCTTTGATAGAAATAGTCTCTCCTTCAATAGAAAAACTATCGCCTGTTACCTCTTCAGGAATGATGATTTTTTTAGGGGCATTTTCTTTAAGTACTGTGCTCCAGTAGGCCAGTTTTCCTGCTTGGGTTTCGTTGATTGCATTGATTGTGGGCGCAGTTGCAATCACTTTAGCATTTGGAAACGCATCAGTAATAACATCTAATCCAAAATAAAAATCAGGATCTGAATGGCTGATATAAATATAAGTCAGGTTTTTTCCAGAAGCTTTGATCTTATCAACTAAGGCTTGTGCATCATTTTTCTGAAATTGAGCATCAATTAAAACAGCATCTTTATCACCATAAATAATTTCAGAAGAAACAGGAAAAACACTCGCCTCTCCTGGATTATAGATATCTAATGTTAATTCAGTAGCTAATGCTGAAGTTGCGAAGAAGGCGGTTGCTGCAAGTGTTAAAGGAAGTAATTTTTTCATCTTTTGTTTTCTCCATAATGTTGTTGCTGACTATAATATGTTGCATAAAACAAGAGAAAAACCTCATTTCAGGCAATTAATTGTTGCGTAAATCGAGCAAATAAAATGGATAAAATAAAAGCATCAGAAGTTTTTGTGACTATTGTGAAGCAAGGTAGCATGATAAAAGCTGCTGATTATCTAGGTATGTCTAGAGCCATGGTAACTCGCTATTTAAATGAAATGGAGGAATGGGCGGGTGTTCGTTTATTGCATAGAACAACACGCAAACAGAGCTTAACATCTGTTGGTGAGATGGTTTATGAACAAAGTTTGCAATTATTAGAAATGGCAGAACGTATCCCTGCCAATATTCCTAAAGAGCGTCATCAAATTAGTGGGCTTGTTCGTATTACCAGTTCACAATCATTAGCAAATAGCATTTTATCTGTTGCTATTTGTGAGTTTATGCAGCGTTATCCTTTAATTGCTGTCGATTTACAAATTACTAATCAAACAGTGAATTTGGTGGAAGAACGCATTGATATTGCTTTGCGTATTACTAATCATCTTGAGCCTAATTTAATTGCGCGGCCGCTGGCAACATGCCTTTCCGTAGTATGTGCTCATAAAGATTATTTAGTAAAAAAAGGAATACCGAAAACACCGGATGATCTCGCTCAACATCAGTGTTTAACTTATCGTTTTTTTGGTCGTAGCTTGTGGGAATTCAATTTAGGAGATAAACGTTATTCTGTGCCCGTTGGCGGTAATTTGAGTGCTAATGAATCCGTTGTGTTATTGCAAGCAACATTAAAAGGAGCGGGAATATCATTACAGCCTTATTATTCAGCAAAACCTTATCTTGAAAGTGGAGAGTTAGAACACGTTTTAGCTGACTATCAAGCTCAACCTATGGGGATTTATGCTGTTTTAGCAAGTCGGCAAAATATGCCAGCTGCAGTACGTGTATTGCTCGATTTTCTTGTTGAATGGTTTTCATCCTCTTCACATTGGCTTGGTTTATCGGGTAAAGGCGAGCTTTAAGTGTGCAGGGTAATCCGCTAATGCACTTTTCATTACATCAATAAAATAGGAAACCAGTTGTGATGATGGGCGGTGAGATGGGCGAATTAAGCTTATAGTAAAAGGGATTGTAAAACTTAAAGGGCGAATACAAAGTGTTTTATTGAGGTAATCAAGAGCAGTAATAGGGTTAACAATTGAAATGCCGATATTTTCACTGACCATGGCGCAAATAGATGCAGCACTTTGTGTTTCCATGATTAATTGTCGCGTTATTCCTTCTTGAATAAAAACGGCATCAATGAGCTGTCGATAAGTATCATTAACAGATAAGCTGATAAAACGCTCGTTCTGAAAATCAGACGGGTGTAACAATGTTTTTTGACACAATGGATGTGACTTAGGTAAAACGGCAACTTCATTGAGTGTTAACAGTGTTTCTTGTCGAGTTCCTGCTGGTGTCTGGGTGTGTTCTGTTAATCCTAAATCATAATGTTGAGCTGATAGCCATTCTTCTAACAATGGTGATTCTTGAGGAACGATAGTTAAATTGACATCGGGATGTTGATCAATAAATTGACGACAAATAGAAGGCAGCAATGATTGAGCGAATGCAGGTAAACAAGTGATATTTAGTTCAGCTTGTCGAAAATGACGAATACTTTCAGCAACATTAATGATCCTATCTAAACCATAATAAGAGCGTTGCACTTCTTCAAAAAATCGTAATCCTTCTGCTGTGGGCTGAAGCCGACCTTTTATTCTGTCAAATAACTTAAATGATAATAAATGCTCAAGACGTGATAACTCTCGACTTACAGTAGGTTGTGAGGTTTTCAGTAATTCAGCCGCTTCAGTGAGATTTTGTGTCGTCATTACAGCATGAAATATTTCAATATGTCGCCAGTTAAAAGGAGCTTTCATTTATTATTCCTATATCATGGATGAATAGAGTGTAGCTTATTTGATATTTTTATTCCTTTTCAAGTTAATTAATAATCATTTTATTCACCAGTGACTTTTATGAGTAAATATTATGACAACATCAATCACTATGGCTCAATATCAACTCGCACAAACGTATGGAACGCCATTATGGATTTATCAAGGCGATACAATTTCTGAACGTATTGCTCAACTAAAATCGTTTGATGTGGTTCGCTTTGCTCAAAAGGCTTGCTCAAATATTCATATCTTACGTTTAATGAAAGCGCAGGGTGTAAAAGTAGACTCGGTTTCATTAGGTGAAATCGAACGTGCTTTAGTGGCAGGTTATCAAGGCGGTAGAGAAAAAAGTGAGATTGTCTTTACTGCTGATTTATTGGATGAAAGAACTATTGAACGTGTTATTGAGTTAGATATTCCTGTTAATGCCGGTTCTATAGACATGCTTCGCCAATTAGGTGAACGCAATCAAGGGCATGCTGTTTGGATAAGAATTAACCCTGGATTTGGTCATGGACATAGCCAAAAAACTAATACAGGTGGTGAAAATAGTAAGCATGGTATTTGGTTCGATGATGTTCCTGAAGCATTATCTGTGATCCAACAATACAACCTAACTCTAGTTGGTTTTCATATGCATATTGGCTCAGGGGTCGATTATCAGCATCTATCAAGTGTTTGTGATGCAATGGTAGAACAAGTGCTTACCGCTAAGGTTGATATTCAAGCAATTTCAGCTGGTGGCGGATTATCAACGCCATATCAAGAAGGTGATGCTACGGTCGATTTAACTCACTATTTTTCGTTGTGGGATAAAGCACGTCAACGTATTGCACAACATCTTGGTCATGATATCGAGCTTGAAATCGAGCCGGGACGTTTCTTAGTGGCTGAGTCTGGTGTATTAGTTTCTCAAGTAAGAGCGGTTAAATCGATGGGAAGCCGTCACTATGTACTGGTGGATGCTGGATTTAGTGATTTAATGCGCCCTGCTATGTATGGAAGTTACCATCAAATTTCAGTTTTAGATAATCATGGGCAAATAAAGCCAATGATAGAATTACAAGAAACTATTGTTGCAGGCCCGCTTTGTGAATCAGGTGATGTTTTTACTCAGCAGGAAGGTGGCACAGTTACCCCTCGTTTATTACCTCAAATTCAAGTGGGTGATTATATAATTATTCATGATACAGGGGCTTATGGCGCTTCAATGTCATCTAATTATAATAGTCGTCCTCTTATTCCAGAAGTATTAATAACAAAAGGGGCTTCTCAATTAATTCGACGCCGTCAAACCATAGAAGAATTATTAGCGTTGGAGTTAAATCTTTAATTAATCCTTTTTATTAGTCTTACTTTTATTGAAACAAAAACACCTCATGACTTATTTAGTTATGAGGTGTTTTGTTTTATTCAGCAGGTGATATGCCCTTTATATAAATAAACTAGGCTGCTTTATCTGTTTTAATATCACTCGTTTTAGGCTTTTTTGCGGGCACCGCCAGTGCATCAAAGTCAAACTCATCAACATTGATACTCCGTAAGCGACTTTGTTCAGCTTTACGTAAAATATCAGCCTCTTCTGGCGTCACTCGTTTATCCGCTAACGCTTTATCTGCCAACTTATCTAATTGAGTAAAACTGAATTTTTTCTCGTAGAGGCGACAAATGCGGTCGAAAATAGGTTCTGCTGCTAAAATATCAAGTAACGCTTCTTCCATTAGACCATGTGGATTGTGTTCACAAGGTGTTAAGAATTGGCCTCTACCAATACGATCGCGAGTTTCAGATGGTTGTTGAATAATTTGAGCCACTTTACTGTCTAGTTTATCAGATGGCAGTTTCTGCGCTTTACCGAGAGGAAAAATAATGGCGCGCATAGTACCTGCGATCATTCGGCTCGGGAAATTACGTAACAGTTCATCAATTGCATTTTCAGCTTGGTATAGACACTCTTTCACACTCCAATGCACTAATGGCAAATCAGCAGTATGACGACCTTCATCTTCATAGCGTTTTAAAGTCGCAGAAGCGAGGAAAATATGGCTTAAAATATCACCTAAACGAGCAGAAATACGCTCACGACGTTTTAAACTCCCACCTAAAACCCCCATTGAAACATCAGATAATAAAGCCATATTGGCACTAAGGCGGTTAATTTGCTGATAGTAACGACGTGTTTCATCATTGGTTGGTGATGCACTTAAACGACCATTAGTGATACCTAACCAAATACTTCGTAAGGTGTTACTTGCAACATGCCCGATATGGCCAAATAAGGCTCGGTCAAAATCATGTAGATTGCTGTCACGTGCTGCGGCGATTTCATCTAACACATAAGGGTGGCAACGAATAGCACCTTGACCATAAATGATCATACTACGTGTTAAAATATTGGCACCTTCAACGGTGATAGCAATAGGCGAACCTTGATAAGAACGGGCAACAAAGTTTGAAGTTCCAAGACAGATCCCTTTACCACCAACAATATCCATTGCATCAATAACGCCACGTTGTGCTCTATGAGTACAATGATATTTGACGATAGCAGATAAAACCGCAGGTTTTTCCCCTAACATAATACCAGTGGTAATTAAGGTTGCAGCGGCATCTAAAAGATAAGCGTTACCAGCTAGACGAGCTAATGGTTCTTCAATACCTTCCATTTTACCAATAGGAATTTTGAATTGACGGCGTACACGAGAATAAGCGCCCGTTGCCATTGCCACACTTTTTAATCCACCGGTCGAGTTTGATGGTAGAGTAATTCCACGACCAACAGAAAGGCACTCCACCAGCATTCTCCAGCCTTGTCCTGCCATTTTTGGCCCACCAATAATGTAATCAATAGGAACAAAAACATCTTTACCGCGAGTAGGCCCATTCATAAACGGAACGTTTAATGGGAAATGGCGATGGCCAATTTCAACGCCTTTTACATCGGTGGGAATTAATGCACAGGTAATGCCAGGGTTTTCATCGTTACTTAAAAGATGTTCAGGATCACGCAATTTAAACGCCAGTCCTAATACGGTTGCGATAGGTGCAAGGGTGATATAGCGCTTATTCCAATTTAAACGAATACCTAATATTTGCTCTCCTTGCCATTCTCCCATGCAAACGATACCACTGTCTGGGATCGCACCTGCATCAGAGCCAGCTTCAGGGCTGGTTAAAGCAAAGCAAGGAATTTCATCTCCCTTGGCTAAACCGGGTAAATAGCGTTTTTTCTGCTCATCGGTACCATAATGCTGAAGAAGTTCACCAGGACCTAAAGAGTTAGGTACACCAACTGTGATAGCTAAAATACCAGATACTCCAGCCAACTTTTGCAATACACGAGATTGTGCATAGGCAGAAAACTCTAATCCGCCGTACTCTTTTTTAATGATCATCGCAAAGAAGCGATTATCTTTCAGGTACTGCCAGATTTCAGGTGGTAAGTCAGCTAACTCATGAGTGATTTCAAAGTCATTTGTCATACGACAAACTTCTTCTACTGGACCATCAAGAAACGCTTGTTCTTCAGCGGTGAGTTGTGGTTTGGGATAATTATGCAATTGCTTCCAATCAGGAGCGCCACGGAAAAGCTCACCTTCCCACCATGTTGTACCTGCATCAATGGCTTCTTGTTCTGTTTTAGACATAGAAGGCATGACTTTTTGAAATGCTTTAAGTGCAGGAGCAGAAATATAGGTTTTACGAATAGACGGAAGTGTAAAGGGTAATAAAACTAATGCAACGGGAAGAAGTAGCCAGTAACTCCAAATATTGACTAGACCCATTACAAAAGTGTAAGCAATAAGGACAAGGCTACTTACCGCAATACCAGATTTGCGATAACTAAGTATGCCAATAAGAATAATGAAAAGTGCAATACTGAGTAGTGTCATAATAAACTCCTGTATTTAGCAAGAGATCAGAGGTCAGACCTGTTGTTTGTTATTTAGATCTAATCTAGTCACTAACTTTTATCAATATATTTACATTCTAATTACAATATAGCTCACAAATTATTCGTAAATGAGAGAAGTTAGCATTTGTCGGTAATGGGTATCTTCTTTCATGACATCGAATCCGTTACACTGAGAAACAGAAAATTTCGATTACCCTTTCTGGAGTAAAAATCCTATGTACCAAGATCTTATCCGTGGTGAATTAACAGAAGCAGCAGATACCCTTTCTCGCTTTCTTCAAGATGATGCAAACATTGAAGCTATTCAAAAAGCAGCTGTATTATTAGCAGATTCGTTTAAGGCTGGTGGCAAAGTATTATCTTGTGGTAATGGTGGTTCTCATTGTGACGCAATGCATTTTGCTGAAGAGCTGACAGGGCGTTACCGTGAAAATCGTCCTGGTTATCCTGCCATTGCGATTTCTGATGTAAGCCATATTTCATGTGTGAGTAATGATTTTGGCTATGAATATGTATTTTCACGTTATGTTGAAGCTGTAGGTAGAGAAGGTGATGTTCTGCTGGGAATTTCAACTTCAGGTAACTCAGGCAATATCATCAAAGCGATTAGTGCTGCGCGTGAAAAAGGCATGAAAGTCATTACGCTAACGGGTAAAGACGGTGGCAAAATGGATGGAACTGCGGATATTGAAATTCGTGTTCCTCATTTTGGTTATGCTGATCGTATCCAAGAAATCCATATCAAAGTTATCCATATTCTGATCCAATTAATTGAAAAAGAAATGGAAAAGTAAGTCGTTATTGATATTGCTATAAATCAGCAATAAACATCGACAAGAAGGAGTGAGCGATGTGTGAATTATTAGGCATGAGTGCAAATGTACCGACAGATATTAATTTTAGCCTAAGTGGGTTAATTCCAAGAGGGGGCAAAACTGGGCCTCATAAAGATGGTTGGGGAATTACCTTTTACGAAGGACTAGGGTGTCGCACATTTAAAGACCCTCAAGCCAGTGCTATTTCACCTGTCGCTCGCTTTGTTCAAGAATATCCGATTAAATCTGAGGCTGTCATTGCCCATATTCGTCAGGCGAATCGAGGAAATGTCTCTTTAGAAAACACCCATCCTTTTACCCGTGAATTATGGGGTAAAAACTGGACCTATGCACATAATGGTCAATTAAAAGGCTATCAATCTCTTGAAACAGGACGCTTTAGATCTATCGGTCAAACAGACAGTGAAAAAGCATTTTGTTGGATTTTAAATCAACTTGAAGAGCGTTATAAACGAACACCTGCTAATTGGCAGGCTGTGTTTCGTTTTATTGCTACTTTAGCCTCTCAATTAAGACAAAAAGGGGTTTTTAATATGCTGTTATCCGATGGACGATTTGTTATGGCGTATTGTTCAACAAATTTGCATTGGATCACGCGAAAAGCACCTTTTGGAAAAGCAAAACTACTTGATCAAGATGTAGAAATTGATTTTCAGCAACATACACAATCAGATGATGTTGTTTCTGTTATTTCAACATTACCACTTACTGGAAATGAGTCTTGGCAACGTATTCCTGTGGGGGAGTTTGTGTTATTTGATCGTGGTGTGCGTATCCTGTAGCCATTTACTTTCACTATTTTGTGATAAATTAAGGATGGCTTGATTAGGTACAATTGAGGTGCTATTAACAAGATAGCGTCCATCCTTAACAGTTACAGAAGGGATCTGTTTGCGTTCTTCGACATATTGATAGGCGGGCATAAGTTGTTGCCAGAAATCTATGTCCGTTGAATAGCGATGTTTCTTCATATTTTCGTTAGTCATTTTAAATGGGAAAATATGAATATTGATCACTGATTGTCCATTTTTCAGGGCTAGTTCAGCATACTGATAAATTTCATCCATAACTGAATCGGTCATTGCATAACAACCAACCGATTTACACGCTCCATGGATCATTAAAAAATCCCCTGTGTATCCTTTTGATTTATCGTATTGGTTAGGAAATCCTAGATTGATAGCTCGGTAAAATCGACTATTCGGATTTAATTGTGAAAAATTAACCTGATAAAAGCCTTCTGGACTTTTTAAATCACCTTGAAACTTTTTAGGGCCTAATCCACCAGAATAGCTACAGATGGGGTAAGTACGTACTTTTTCTAATTGCCCATCTAATTTTTCTGTATAAAGTTCAAGTAAGCTTTCTTCTTTGAAAATCTGAATATAGATAGGCTGTCCTGTACTTTTTTTAACAGATTCCATTAGAAACTTTGAACTATTCGCGGCGTTAACTAATAAAGAAGTTAACATTAATGTTAAAAAACTGATTAGTTGTTTTGCGTGACTGGTCATGGTTTTATCAGAAAAATAGCTTAAAATTTGTTGATAAAGTAGATCGTAGATTGCTATGAAGCAATAAATTTGTAAATTAAAATCCGAGATGGTTTCTTTTCTATTACAAAATATTCTGTGTAAAATTTAAGCGATCGTCGAGAAAGATGATATTTTAATTCGGTTTATACGAGTTGTTAACGTTTCAGTCAAAATAATATTCCCATTTGCTTGAGCTAAATCACTCGAATAGTCAGACAGGGTTAGGCTGAGATGATAAAATTCAGGTCGGCAGAATAAGAGAAAATAGTAACAATTATCGGAGATAAATAACTTAAGGTTCAAAAACACCTTAAGATGTTTTTATTACAGAGTCGCTACATTTTCGGGGTGAATTTGTAGCTTAGGGTTTAACTGATAAACTTGTGCAAATCTTATGATTAAAATTAAAAAAGGACTCGACCTCCCAATTGCAGGAGCGCCTGCCCAAGTGATAGAAGACGGACCCGCGATTCAACGCGTAGCACTGCTAGGCGAAGAATATGTCGGTATGCGTCCTTCTATGATGGTTTCGGAAGGTGAGCATGTAAAAAAAGGGCAAATTCTTTTTGAAGATAAAAAGAATGCCGGTGTTGTTTTCACCAGCCCAGCTTGTGGTAAAGTCGTTGAAATTAACCGCGGTGAACGCCGTGTGTTCCAATCTATCGTGATAGAAATTGATGGCAACGAAGAAATTACCTTCAACCGCTATGATAGCGCTGCGTTGTCAGATTTGACCCGTGAACAGGTTGAAACCAACCTTGTTAAATCGGGCATGTGGACTGCGTTAAGGACTCGTCCTTACAGTCGTACTCCGCATTTAGGTACAACACCTGTTGCCATTTTTGTTTCTGCAATGGATACCAATCCACTTGCAGCTGATCCTATGGTTATTATTGAGCAAAATGAGAAGGCATTTAATGATGGCCTTGTTGTTTTAACCAGATTAACTGAAGGAAAGGTCTATGTTTGTCATGGCGAAAAATCACCTGCAAAATTAAATGACGGACAAATTAGCTATAACCAATTTTCTGGTCCTCACCCAGCAGGATTGGTAGGTACTCACATTCATTTCTTAGAGCCTGTCAGTGCTAAGAAAATGGTTTGGCATTTAAATTACCAAGATGTGATTGCTATTGGTTACTTGTTTACAACAGGTTCTTTATACACTGAACGCGTTGTTGCATTAGCCGGCCCTCAAGTAAAAGCACCGCGTTTAGTGCGTACTTGTTTAGGGGCTGATCTCTATGAGTTAACCAAAGATCAATTAGTTGATGATGAAAACCGCATTATTTCTGGCTCTGTGTTATGGGGATGGAAATCTGATGAGGCTCATCACTATTTAGGTCGTTTCCATAATCAAGTTTCTGTATTACGAGAAGGTCGTGATAAAGAGTTATTTGGTTGGGGTATGCCGGGTAGCGATAAATTTTCTATTACTCGTACAACTATCGGTCACTTCCTAAAAAATAAACGCTTTGCTTTTACAACTTCAATGAATGGTGGCGAACGTTCAATGGTACCAATTGGTAACTATGAGCGTGTTATGCCATTAGACATTATGGCAACGCATTTATTACGTGATTTAGTTGTAGGTGATACAGACAGTTCGCAAGCATTAGGTTGTTTGGAATTGGATGAAGAAGATTTGGGATTATGTACTTATGTTTGCCCAAGCAAATATGAGTATGGCCCAGCACTGCGCCAAGTATTGACCAAAATTGAGCAGGAAGGGTAACTCATGGGTTTGAAAAATTTATTTGAAAAAGTAGAGCACCATTTTGAGCCCGGTGGCAAATTAGCAAAATGGTACGTACTTTATGAGGCTGTGACCACAGTATTTTATACGCCAGGCACAGTAACGCGTAATGGTGGACATGTTCGTGACACTATCGATCTAAAACGCATGATGATCTTGGTTTGGTTAGCCGTTTTTCCAGCAATGTTTTGGGGAATGTATAATGTCGGCCACCAAGCGATCCCAGCACTGAATCAGTTATATAGTGGCGTAGAATTACAGCAAATCATCGCTTCCGACTGGCATTATCGCCTTGCGCAATACCTTGGTGCATCATTAGCAACGGATGCAGGTTGGGGAAGTAAGATGTTACTTGGTGCAACTTACTTTTTACCTATTTATCTTGTTGTTTTTGCGGTTGGTGGGTTTTGGGAAGTACTTTTTGCTTTCATTCGTGGGCATGAAATTAACGAAGGTTTCTTTGTTACATCCATACTGTTTGCTTTGATTGTACCGCCAACGCTACCACTTTGGCAGGCTGCACTAGGTATTACGTTTGGTGTTGTTATCGCAAAAGAAATTTTTGGTGGTACAGGTCGTAACTTCTTGAACCCAGCATTAGCGGGTCGTGCATTCCTGTTCTTTGCTTATCCAGCTCAAATTTCAGGTGATCTGGTTTGGACTGCTGCTGATGGTTTCTCGGGTGCAACACCATTGTCACAATGGTCTGTATCAGGTGAAAGCGCATTATTAAATACAGCTACCCAACAACCTATCTCTTGGATGGATGCTTTTCTGGGATATATTCCAGGTTCGATTGGTGAAGTTTCAACACTGATGATCTTAATTGGTGGTGCTGTCATTCTCTTTGCTCGTATCGCTTCATGGCGTATCGTTGCAGGAGTAATGGTAGGCATGATCGTGATGTCATATCTGTTTAATTTTATCGGTTCAGATACCAATCCTCTCTTCTCAATGCCTTGGCACTGGCACCTTGTTTTAGGTGGTTTTGCGTTTGGTATGATGTTTATGGCAACAGATCCAGTATCTGCATCATTTACTGATAAAGGTAAATGGGCTTACGGTATTTTGATTGGCGTAATGGCTGTGCTTATTCGTGTCGTCAATCCGGCTTACCCAGAAGGAATGATGCTGGCAATCTTATTCGCAAACTTATTTGCACCACTGTTCGATTATGTGGTTGTTCAGGCGAATATTAAGCGGAGAAAAGCTCGTGGCTAAAGAGAAAAACAAAGATAGCGTCGCAAGAACGTTTCTCGTTGTATTTATTCTGTGTCTTGTGTGTTCCGTTGTAGTAGCAGGGGCCGCGGTTGGACTGAAGTCTAAACAAGAAGAACAAAAACTTCTTGATAAACAACGTAATATTCTTGATGTTGCTGGATTGCTTGTACCTAAAATGAGCGCAACAGATGTATTGAAAGTGTATGACACTCGTATTAAAGCAAAAATTGTTAATTTTCAGACAGGCGAACTGACTGATAGTAAAGGTAATTTTGATTTAAATACGGCATTACGTAGTGACGATACTTCAATTGCACTATCACCGGCAGATGATTTTGCTAAAATTCGCCGACGTTCAAATACAGCAGAAGTGTATTTTGTCCTTGATGAGCAAGGTAAAACAACAGAAGTCGTACTACCTGTCTATGGCTCAGGTTTATGGTCTGTGATGTATGCTTTTATAGCGGTTGATATTGATGGTGTAACCTCCAAAGGTATTACTTATTATGCTCATGGTGAAACGCCCGGTTTAGGGGGAGAGGTTGACAATCCACAGTGGAAAGCACAATGGAAAGGTAAGCGTCTAATCAATGAGGAAGGCCTACCTGCTATCAAGATTGTACGTAGTGGCGCCGCTTCTGGTAATCCTTATGGTATTGATGGACTTTCTGGTGCGACACTGACCTCAAATGGCATCCAGCATATGTTCGACTTCTGGTTAGGTGAAAAAGGTTTCGGCCCATTCCTGAAAAAAGTACGTGAAGGAGAAATCAATGGCTGATACAAAAGAAATTAAACGCGTTTTACTTGGGCCATTGTTAGATAACAACCCTATTGCTTTACAGGTATTGGGTGTGTGTTCTGCACTGGCTGTAACAACAAAACTTGAAACTGCATTCGTGATGACAATTGCTGTAACACTGGTTACTGCATTCTCAAGTTTCTTTATTTCACTAATTCGTAATTACATACCAAGTAGCGTTCGTATTATTGTTCAAATGGCGATTATTGCTTCATTAGTTATCGTTGTTGACCAAATTTTGCAAGCTTATGCGTATGAAATCTCTAAGCAACTTTCTGTTTTCGTTGGCCTTATCATTACTAACTGTATCGTTATGGGGCGAGCAGAAGCTTATGCAATGAAATCACCACCGATTGAAAGTTTTATGGATGGTATTGGTAATGGCTTAGGGTATGGCGCTATCTTGATCCTTGTCGGATTTTTACGTGAGCTTTTCGGTTCTGGTAAATTATTTGGCATTACCGTGATGGAATCTATCCAGAATGGTGGCTGGTATCAGCCTAACGGTTTATTCCTGTTAGCACCAAGTGCATTCTTTATCATTGGCTTGCTAATTTGGGGATTACGTACATTAAAACCTGCACAGGTTGAAGAGGACTAATCGCCATGGAACATTATATAAGCCTGTTTGTTCGTGCTGTTTTTATTGAGAATATGGCGCTCGCGTTTTTCTTAGGGATGTGTACATTCCTCGCTGTATCTAAAAACGTAAAAACGGCATTTGGATTAGGTATCGCTGTTACTGTTGTTCTAGGTCTTTCTGTACCACTGAATAACTTGGTTTACAACTATGTGTTACGTGATAATGCATTAATGGAAGGTGTCGATTTAAGTTTCTTAAACTTTATCACTTTCATTGGTGTGATAGCCGCACTGGTACAAATCCTAGAGATGATTTTAGACCGTTATTTCCCTGCGCTGTATAACGCATTAGGGATCTTCTTGCCTCTTATTACCGTTAACTGCGCCATTTTCGGTGGTGTGTCATTTATGGCACAACGTGACTATAACTTTAGTGAGTCTATTGTTTATGGTTTCGGCTCTGGAATTGGTTGGATGTTAGCCATCGTATTGTTGGCTTCTATCCGTGAGAAAATGAAGTACGCGGATGTACCGGCAGGTATGAAAGGATTAGGCGTTACTTTTGTCACCACAGGGTTGATGGCATTAGGTTTCATGTCCTTCTCTGGTGTTCAGCTATAAAGGGTGAGAAGAACTCATGGATATAATTATTCTAGGTGTCGTGATGTTTACCCTGATTGTATTGGTATTAACAGCGTTGATTTTGTTTGCAAAATCAAAACTGGTCAATACAGGGGATATTTCAGTTGAGGTCAATGGAGACCCAGACAAAAGCTTTAATGCACCAGCAGGTGATAAATTACTAAACGTATTATCAAACGAAGGTATTTTTATTTCATCAGCTTGTGGTGGCGGTGGCTCTTGTGGCCAGTGTCGCGTTAAAGTGCTTGAGGGGGGCGGTGATATTCTGCCGACAGAACTTTCGCATATTAACAAGCGTGAAGCTAAAGAGGGTTGTCGTTTAGCCTGTCAGGTCAACGTAAAAAACAACCTTAAGTTAGAATTACCAGAAGAAATCTTCGGTGTTAAAAAATGGGAATGTGAAGTTATCTCAAACGATAACAAAGCAACTTTCATTAAAGAATTAGTATTAAAAATTCCTGATGGTGAAGTTGTACCTTTCCGTGCTGGTGGATTTATTCAGATAGAATGTCCACCTCACACCGTGCGTTATGAAGATTTTGATGTGCCAGAAGAGTATCGTGAAGACTGGGATAAATTTAACTTGTTCCGCTATGTTTCTGATGTAAAAGAAACCACTGTACGTGCTTACTCAATGGCAAACTATCCTGAAGAGCATGGCATTATCATGTTAAACGTGCGTATTGCGACACCACCACCACGTAATCCTGATGTACCACCAGGAATAATGTCGTCATACATTTGGTCATTAAAGCCAGGTGATAAAGTGACAATTTCAGGGCCATTTGGTGAATTCTTCGCTAAAGAAACTGATGCAGAGATGATCTTTATTGGTGGTGGTGCAGGTATGGCACCAATGCGCTCACATATTTTTGATCAGTTAAAACGCTTACATTCTAAACGTAAAATTAGCTTCTGGTATGGTGCTCGTTCTGTGCGTGAAATGTTCTACACTGAAGACTTCGATATGCTTGCAAAAGAAAACGAAAACTTCACATGGAATGTCGCACTTTCAGATGCCTTACCTGAAGATAACTGGACGGGATATACTGGATTTATTCACAATGTGTTGTTTGAGAATTACCTCAAAAATCATCCAGCACCAGAAGATTGTGAATTCTATATGTGTGGACCGCCAGTAATGAACGCTGCTGTTATTAAAATGCTCAAAGATTTAGGCGTTGAAGATGAAAACATTATGCTGGATGACTTTGGCGGTTGATCCTAACCTCCCATAAAGCATAAATGAATGAAATGACAAGCGCCCACTTATGTGGGCGCTCATGATCAGAAGAGAGAGTTATGTTAAAAAGAAAGATGATAAATTGGATAGTGATGCTGTCTGCTTTAGTTCTATTGTCTGCATGTGGTGAAAAACAGCAGGTATTAGAAGGCGAAACAATGGGAACTTATTACTCGATTAAATATGTCCCCGATAGTAATTCACCTCCACAAAACGTCTTACAAACAGAGATCGATCGTATTCTTGAAGAAGTTAACGATCAAATGTCAACATATCGTCCTCATTCTGAATTGAGTCGTTTCAATCAAAGTCGTGAAATTAATACACCATTCCCTGTTTCGCCTGCGACTGCTAAAGTAGTGAGTGAAGCCATTCGCATTAATAAAATTACGAACGGTGCTTTAGATGTAACCGTTGGGCCGTTAGTAAATTTATGGGGATTTGGACCAGAAGGTCGATTTACTCACCAACCTTCTGAAGATGAATTAGCAAAGCGTAAACAGTGGATTGGTATTGATTACCTCGCTGTTGAAGGAAATATGCTGATCAAGAAGATCCCTGAGCTTTATGTCGATCTCTCTTCTATTGCTAAAGGCTATGGTGTTGATGCTGTCGCTGAGTATTTAATATCACAGAATATCACTAATTATATGGTTGATATTGGTGGTGAAGTAAGAACACAAGGCGTAAACGGCAATGACAAGCTTTGGCGTATAGCGATTGAGAAACCAGCTAATGATGGTACAAAACAGAGTGTTCAGTTAATTATTGAACCGGGTGATAATTCAATTGCAACCTCTGGTGATTATCGTAACTACTTTGAAGAAAACGGTGTCCGTTATTCTCATACTATTGACCCAACTACAGGTCATCCTATTAAACATAACCTTGTTTCTATTACTGTGATTGTCCCCACTTGCATGAGTGCTGATGGCCTTTCTACAGGATTGAATGTTTTAGGACCTGAAAAGGGGTTAGAAGTAGCAAATGAACTAAATATTCCTGTCTTTATGATAGTGAAAACTGAAAATGGGTTTGAAGAGCGCTATAGTAAAGCGTTCGCCCCGTTCTTGAAAAAATAGAATTTAAGGAGAGAAGGTTATGTTAAAAATATTTCTTTTTGCCTTCATCTTATTCTTGATTGCCTTCTTTGGAATGGCGTTAGGATATATTGTAAAGCGTAAAAGCCTTCAAGGTAGTTGCGGTGGTTTAGGGGCCATGGGGATAGAAAAAGAGTGTGATTGCCCTGAACCTTGTGATGCACGTAAAAAACGTATGGCAAAAGAGTCCGCACGAGAAGAGTTACTGAAAAAGAATCGAATTCTTTAATAATAAAAATATATTTAGATAAAAAAAGAGTGATGGCTTTAATTACCATCACTCTTTTTTATTCATTCTAAAAATATAAGTATTCTAAAAAAAGTTTTTAATAGAATAGAAGTAGGATAATAAAAAGTGAACTCTTGCGTTAAAGGTTCACTTCCATGGATAAGGGTTTTGCCCCTCCCACTCTAAAACTTCTTTTTTGGCTTCTTCGTAGGAATAGTCATAATGTTCTTGAAGCTTACCAATTAGTTGCTCTCGTGTACCTTCGATAATATCAAGTTCATCATGGGTGATCTTCCCCCATTTTTCTTTTACTTTTCCTTTGAATAAATTCCAATCACCAGAAATTTTATTGTTTAACATTTTATTCCTCCTTACTTATTTCTATCGGATAACACTATTAAGTGTAGAAGAGAATAAAGTGAATATAAAAGTGAAAGCCTAAATAGAGTGATTTACTCTTTCCTAAATACTTTCATTTTAGCTGGAGAGTCAACCATGACGGCATCAGCGCCTAATTGGGTAGCTTGAATATAATCTTTTTCAGTGTTGATACCAAAAAGAACAATATGGGCATTGCCACCAGCACGAAAACATGACATTGCATCCTTATCCCAGCTAAGAACAGAAACTGATCGCGCCTCACCTAAAGTATATTTTTCAACAACTTCTACTTTTCTATGTAATTCAAGCCCATACCAACGAGTAATATCTAGGTTTTCAGGCAATAAGCAAACGTGACTCATAGTAATATTGGCGAGGATATCGCGAGTAATATCACGACTTTCAAAACGCTC
This sequence comes from Proteus vulgaris, assembly GCF_011045815.1. Classification (GTDB taxonomy): domain Bacteria; phylum Pseudomonadota; class Gammaproteobacteria; order Enterobacterales; family Enterobacteriaceae; genus Proteus; species Proteus vulgaris_B. Next base: position 988,913 of record NZ_CP047344.1, read on the forward strand.
TACATTAGTCGGGAGTGCTTCAAGAAAGGCAGTGTTAGTGGAATAAACACGGGTTCTATCAAGTGCATTATGCTTACTGAGAACTGTAGCTAATGCTTCACCTTGAATAACGGGATCAGCATCAGGTGATTTTAAATCAAGATAAAATTGAGTAGTCGGAAATTGAGTTAAAATTTCATCTAAGGTAGGAATAGTGATCCCTTTATTTCGATAAGGATATTGCTGTGCTTCTCCGAATTTATAGCCAGCATCCCATTGTTTAAGTTGCTGTGCTGTAAATCCAGAAATAGTGCCTTGTCCATTTGTTAAGCTTTTTAAGTCACTAGGGCGGTAAAGTACAGGAATGTTATCTTTTGATAATTGAATAGTGATCCAAATTGCATCAGCTTGATTAGAGAGTGCTGTTTTTATAGCAATTTCAGTATTTTCTGGGGCATCAGCTGTGCCACCACGATGTGCGATAATTTTAGGAGATGCCATAAGTATTACAGAATAAAAAAAGAGAGAAATAGCAATAAATAATTTGATCATGAAAAATTATTTCCTTGTTTTATATGTAGTTACAAAACAATTGTTAAAGTAAATGTAATTAATTAACAAGCAAAAATAATCTAACATCACTTTGTGACAATTCTATAAATAAACAGACTAATTCAGATTTTTATGAGAAATACACCTCGTTAGAGGGAGTCAAGAGTGAATAAAAATTGTAGTTAATACTTATTTACTGTATATTTAAACAGTAAAATAGATGAGGTAATTGTATGCGTAAAATTATTCATGTTGATATGGATTGTTTTTATGCTGCGATTGAAATGCGTGATAATCCAGCACTAAAAGAGATCCCAATTGCGGTTGGTGGAAACGCCTCTAGCCGAGGTGTTATCTGTACCGCGAACTATCCTGCACGTCGTTTTGGTGTCCGTAGTGCTATGTCAACCGCGACAGCATTGAAGCTGTGTCCTCATTTAAAAGTATTGCCTGGCAGAATGGCTCTGTATAAAGAAACTTCAGCAAAGATCCGGCAAATATTTTCTCGATATACTCATCTTATTGAACCTCTTTCACTTGATGAAGCTTATCTTGATGTCTCTGAAAGCAAGCATTGTCATAGCTCTGCAACGCTGATGGCTCAAGAAATACGCCAACAAATTTTTGATGAATTAAATCTCACTGCATCCGCAGGCATTGCACCAATTAAATTTCTGGCAAAAATTGCTTCTGATATTAATAAACCTAACGGACAATTTGTTATTACTCCTGAGCAAGTTGATGATTTTATTTTGAAATTACCGCTTAATAAAATACCAGGAGTAGGTAAGGTAACATTTGCTCGCTTGCAAGAAATGGGGTTAGAAACTTGTGCTGATATTCGTCGTACAGATGTTATTTCTTTGGTAAAAGCATTAGGAAAGTTTGGACAAAACCTTTGGGAACGTAGCCATGGTATTGATGAGCGCGAAATTAACCCTGATAGACTTAGAAAATCGGTAGGTGTTGAACGGACGTTTGCCCACGATATTAATTCATGGGATGACTGCTTAGCATTATTAGATGGATTGTATCACGAATTAGAAAAGCGACTCACAAAGGTTAAACCCGATCTAAGGATCGCAAGGCAAGGCGTTAAGCTAAAATTTGATGATTTTCAATTAACGACGCAAGAACATACTCATCCTATTCTAGAAAAAGCCGATTTAATTAATATCGCTTACCAAGCATGGCATGAACGCCGAAATGGCCGAGGTGTACGATTAATCGGATTTCATGTCACTTTGCAAGATCCACAAATAGAACGACAACTTCTTTTAGCGCTATAAGAATTAAAAACCATAGCCGATCAATAGATTGGCTATGGCTAACGTAGTTAATTTATTCTATATGATCTTACCAGCGATAATTCATCGTTGCTGTCATTGTTCTACCTATTCCATAAAAGCATGCGGTATCACCAGCACAAGATGCAACATAATGTTTATTCGCAATATTATTCATATTTAATTGGATCTCAGCCCCTTTTAAAGAAGGTGATAATTCACCTAAAGAATAACCGATCATCGCATCATACAAGGTTACCGCAGGGACACTGATTGTATTTTTGGTATCACCTTGAGATACACCTACATATCTCACGCCAAAACCCGCTTTAGCCCCATTAAATAGCCCTGAGGTTTCATCATATTGACCCCAAAATGATGCCATATGCTTAGGAACTCTTGGTAACTCTTTTCCTTGTGTTCCAGCAATAATGGTTTCTCTGACTTCTGTATCGGTATAAGCATAGCTACTGATCAATGAGATATTTTCAGTTAATTGACTATTTACTTGTGCTTCAATACCACGACTTCTAATTTCACCAACAGGCTCAAAATAGGCTTTTTCGGCATTATAGTTAGTAACATTACGTTGTTGTAACTGATAAATAGAGAGCGTTGCTAATGTTTGCTGATTAGGTGTGAGGTATTTTATACCCGCTTCTAATTGACGTCCTTCACTTGGCTCAAATGCTGCACTACCCGGAGCTCTACGGGTTTGTAAATTAGGCTCAAAAGAGGTGCTGTAACTTATATAAGGTGAAACACCATTATCAAAAGCATATAAAAGACCAGCACGACCCGTTAGTTTATTATCATCTTGCTGATCATATGTGGTTGCTAAGAAGTCATGAGTTCGTACTTGCGCCCAGTCTTGGCGTAAACCTGCAAGTAATATCCAATTTTGCCATTGGATCTGATCTTGTAGATATAACCCGATTTGATCGCGTTTTTGCAACTGATCGGTTGCAGGTTTTTGTAAGCTCATATTAATCGGATAATTATAATTAGGATCACGCCAATCCAAATCGTACTCTGAGCCCATAGCTCGGCGTAAATTATCTTGATCTTTACTCCATTGATAATCAATACCCACAATCACAGTATGATTAAGTTTTGCAGTAGTAAAATCAGATTGTAAACGTGTATCTATCCCTAAAGTATCCGTCTCACGTTGTTCTTGTTGAGCTCTGCGTTCGAGCACATAAGGATTGTCTTTTCTTAATGATCCGAAAACAAGGTATTTATATTTTTGATTAATATGACTATAACGAGCATTTTGTATTATTTTGAGTGAGTCACTAAATTCATGTTCAAATTCATAGCCTACGCCATATTGTTGACGCCACGATTGGTGATAATCAGGATTGTTTACATCGAAATCAAAAGGAATAGTGCCTTCTGGTGTTTTTTTCACCGTACCATAAGCGGGTAAAAAGTTACGATAACCTGCCTCAGGCTCTTGCTGTATAAAGCTTAATAACGTTAAACGTGTTTGTTCATCAGGTAAAAAAGTAATAGCGGGAGCGAGGGCAAAACGCTCTTCTTTATAGTTTTTTATTTGAGTGTGTTGTGTTTTGGCAATACCATTTAGGCGATAAAGAATACGATTGTCATCACTTAATGCACCTGAAAAGTCGAATGCAGTTTCTGCCAATTTATCATTTCCAGCTCGTACTTGAATGTGGCGAATAGACGTTGCAGTGGGTCTTTTACTTGTCATTGCAACAAGGCCACCCGGGTTTACTTGGCCATAAAGAACAGATGCAGGCCCCCTAACAACTTCAACGCGCTCTAATAACCATGGATCAAGTGCCCCTGTTGATGATGAAGCTCCCATACCATAGCTTAAACCATCTAAGAAACGAGGTGCATAACTGTATCCACGAATAAAAACCTCGTCATTACGATTAGAACTTCCTCGATATTCGGTGAAAACACCCGGTGTATAGCGCAATGCTTGTGAAACGGAACTGACATCTTGCGCATCCATCTGATCACGAGTAATAACCGTAATAGATTGTGGCGTTTTTTCAATTTCAGTTGGTGTTTTATTTGTTGATAGTGTTTTTGTGGCAATAAAACCTGAAACAGGAGATTGTGGATCTTGTGATGGTTCAGCGGTGACAATTATCTTTTCAGATGTATTTTGATTAACTGTCGCATGAATTTGAACAGAGAGTAAACTTAAAGGTAAGGCGAGAATAACGCTAGCAACACAATTTTTGTTAGACACAATAGAACCCTTTGAATTTTTATTTTTTAATTTGAAATGCGGAAGGCATGAAAATATCACTCAATAAATATTAATACTAATGATAATGATTGGCATTCTATAAATTATATTCATTAAGATTACTTGTTTATTCCAAAATGGAATAAGACGGTTCTATATTTATTTTGTAAGGAATAAATTATGATACTTAAGGGAAATAGAGTGTGTATGGAGAGATAAATTATTTCTTTATGATAGCGTTAATAACAAAAAAAACCCGCCAATTAAGCGGGTTTCATTATGATATTTAAAGCGAGATTATTTAGCCGGGATCGCTTTTAAAATTGCTGTTAATAACTGCCAGTATTGACCAACACTTTTAACATGAACACGTTCATCTGGTGAGTGAGCACCACGGATTGTTGGTCCAATAGAAACCATATCCATATCTGGGTAAGGTTTTTTGAACAGACCACACTCGAGACCTGCGTGGATTACCATGATATTTGGCACTTTATCAAACAGTTGTTGATAGGTATCACGAACTAAATGCATAACAGGAGAGTCTGCATCAGGTTTCCAACCAGGATAACCGCCTTTGGTTTCGATATCAGCGTTAGCTAGTTTTGCTAATGCAGTCAGCATGCTGACAACATAGGTTTTTCCGCTATCAATCAGAGAACGGATTAAGCAAAGGATTTCTACTTTATCGTCAACAATACTAACAACACCGACGTTTAATGATGTTTCAACAACACCTTCAACGTCATCACTCATACGAATAACGCCATTTGGCATGGCATTAAGTAGGTTGATTAAGCGTTCTTGGCAGTCTGCCTTAAATACTTTCTTATCTGTTGTTGTATCAAGTAACTCGACTTTCAGATTTTTTTCAGCAATGGCTAATTCGCTTTTTAATAATGCTTCAAATTTCGCTTTTACTGTTTCTAGTTGGCTTACTTTATCTGCTGGAATTGCAAATACGATATTTGCTTCACGAGGAATAGCATTGCGCAATGTACCACCATGGAAATCAATTAGTTTTAGTGATAATTCTTCTGCATGACCAGCTAAGAAACGTGCTAATAATTTATTTGCATTACCTAAACCTAAATGGATATCACCACCAGAGTGACCACCATTTAATCCTTTCAGTACCAGTTGCTTAACAATATGACCTGTAGGAATTGCTTCGTAAGATAGGTTTACAGTGGTTTTAACATCAATACCACCCGCACAACCCATGTAGATTTCACCTTCTTCTTCAGAGTCTGTGTTGATAAGAATATCAGCTTGTAACCAACCCGGTTGTAAACCAAAAGCACCGTCCATGCCTGTTTCTTCAGTCATGGTTAATAGAACTTCTAATGGGCCATGTTTTACGGTGTCATCAGCCAAAACTGCTAATGCAGACGCCATGCCAACACCGTTATCAGCACCTAATGTTGTGCCTTTTGCTTTGATCCATTCACCGTCAACATAAGGTTGGATAGGATCTTTAGTGAAGTCGTGAACCGTGTCGTTATTTTTTTGTGGCACCATATCTAAGTGTGCTTGTAAAACAACTGTTTTACGATCTTCCATGCCTTTAGTTGCAGGCTTGCGAATTAAAATATTACCAACCGCATCGCGCTCAGCAAAAAGACCTTTTTCACTTGCCCATGAAAGAATGTGAGAAGCTAAAGCTTCTTCATGATGTGATGGATGTGGAATCGAACAAATTTTTGCGAAAATATCCCATAGTGGTTGTGGGGATAGAGTAGATAGTTCAGACACGATGGATCTCCTCTAACAGCATCTGTGTTATTAATAGCCTACCGCTTTTTTAAGGGTTAGCTTTATTATTCTGAGCGTTATACGCCAATATAATTGAGAATATCACTTTCTTCTGATGAATGCGTCATTCTATTCACATCTCTATCTAAGAAATTAGATCTCTATTTGTATTCATTTTTTATATGGTTCATTTTTTAATCATAAAAAGAAAATACAGAAAAAAATGAGGATAATCTCATCTCTTTGCATGTTTTCTCTGGTTTTTAGGCGCTCAAATCACTATAATCTCGCGCAACCTTTTTTTCCGCAAAAAAGCTTCTCTCGCATTCAAGTAGCTAGGATCACAATATTATGAGCGAAAAATATGTTGTAACGTGGGATATGTTGCAAATACATGCCCGTCAATTGGCGCAACGTTTACTACCAGTCGAACAATGGACAGGCATTATTGCCGTCAGTCGTGGGGGATTAGTTCCCGCTGCATTACTTGCTCGTGAATTAGGTATCCGTCATGTGGATACAGTCTGCATTTCTAGCTATGACCATGATCATCAGCGCGACCTCAAAATCTTAAAAAAAGCAGAAGGTGATGGTGAAGGCTTTATCGTTGTTGACGATTTAGTTGATACCGGTGGTACAGCTAAAGTTATTCGTGATATGTATCCAAAAGCCCACTTTGTGACTATTTTCGCAAAACCAGAAGGGCGCCCATTAGTGGATGATTTCGTGGTTGATATTCCACAAAATACTTGGATTGAACAGCCTTGGGATATGGGTGTTGCCTTTATTCCGCCAGTTTGCGATCAAAAATAATTTGATAACGTTTATTTGGCTGTTTTAATTAAGATCCTCGCCTTGGCGGGGATTTTTGTTTTTATGTTTTTATTCTTCTTTTGTATTATATCTTCGTGCGATCACTTGTCGTGATACACACCGTTCATGTTGATTTCATGCTATGATAAAGCCAGACTTTTTGGCCCCTTTTATTCGATATCGACTGATTTGAAGAGTGATATGGCAAATAATACAAACCTTTCTGAAACTCTATTTAAACCTAGAGCAAAACACGCTGAAACCTCAACACTAATTCAGTACACTCATCCAAAATCGAATATCAATACGTATACTGTACTTAATGGTGCAAGTCAGCAAAATTGGTATCGTACTATTCAGCGTTTACTTTGGATTTGGCGTGGTATATCACCTATCGAAATTGAAGAAGTTTTGAGCCGAATTGCTGTACATGATGCACCTCGTAGTGATGATAAATTTATTGATACTGTTGTGGGGTATCGCAAAGGTGGCTGGTCATATGAATGGTCACATCAAGCTATGATTTGGCAACAAAAAGCATTGCGAAAAGAGTCAGGAGATGCTGCCGCTGATTGTTGGTTGCGAGCTGCACATTTATATAGTATTGCTGCGTATCCTTTTATTAATGGTGATTTTTTAGCAGATCAGGCCGTTACTTTGTCGATGAAAGCATTTGAGAATGCGACAAAATTTTCCTCTTTTGAGGTGAAAAAACTCACATTTAAATTAGAAGGAAAGGGAACTACAACGGGTTTTCTGCATTTACCTAAAGATTGTAGAGGCCCATATCCCACAGTATTATTCTGCGGTGGGTTAGATGGTCTTCAAAGCGATTATGTCAGTTTCTTTAGGGATTATTTATCACCGAAAGGCATTGCAATGTTAACGCTAGATATGCCTTCAATCGGTTATTCGATAAAGCAAAAATTGACTGAAGATACCTGTCAGTTACAAGGCGAAGTTCTCAAGCAACTTTCTGAAGTACCTTGGGTTGATCATACTCGTGTGGGCGTAATGGGCTTTCGTTTTGGGGGAAATATTGCTGTACGTTTAGCTTATATCTACCCTAAATTAATTAAAGGTGTTGTTGCTTTAGGACCTTTAATTCATACATTCTTCACGCAATCTGAGCTACAGAAAAAAATTCCTGTGATGTATCTTGATGTATTAGCGAGTCGTTTAGGTTTATGGAATATTGATGAAAATAATCTTCGGCTGTCATTAAGCAGTTATTCACTGAAAAACCAAGGGCTGATTGGACGACGAATTCCAGTACCTATGATGGGTGTTTACTGGAAAGGTGATGAAATGAGCCCTAAAGAAGATTCTCAGTTAATAGCTCGTTCTTCTATGGATGGCGATATCTTAGCAATCAATGAAAAACCACTTTATGAAGGCTTAGAGCTCGCTTTACAAAAAAGTGCTGATTGGATCTATGACAAATTAATATAATTAATCATGAACAATAACTTGCTAATTATATTAGATTATATAACAGTAGAGTTTCTAAGGAGACTGAATTTATGACTTCATCTTTGAACCCTACCCGAGGTAAGTTATTAAAACGTTTTGCTCAAATCGGTCCTTATATCCGAGAGCAACAATGCCAAGAGAACCAGTTCTTTTTTGACTGTTTAGCTGTTTGTGTAAATAAGAAAGTCGTACCAGAAAAACGTGAGTTTTGGGGCTGGTGGATGGAATTAGAACGCAACAATGAACTGCTCATTTATCATTATCAAATAGGGCTATTCGATAAAAATGGTGATTGGATACATCAGAATATAAGTAAAAATGATGTTACTGAATCAATCAATGAAACACTGATCCGTTTTCATCAATTTCTTAAAACGGCAGCGAGTGAATTAGATATGACACTTATGCCAGATGAAAAAATGAACAAATTTCCACTTCCCATCCAGCCCTAATTTTGTGTTAGGGCAACTTTTCATAGATTTTGCGTTATGTCGGTTGGCATAACGCTTCTCTCCTGATAAAACTGTGTATTATCTTTTTAAATAATCAACAAGAATGGTAAATGTTATGAGTAGCAGCCAAACACTGGTTGTTAAATTAGGGACAAGTGTACTTACTGGTGGTTCACGACGTCTGGATCAGTCTCATATTGTTGAACTGGTTCGCCAATGCGCTAAACAACACGAAAAAGGTCACCGGATTATTATTGTTACTTCTGGTGCAATTGCAGCAGGGCGTGAATATTTGAATTATCCTGATTTACCCGCAACTATTGCTTCTAAGCAGTTACTTGCCGCGGTAGGCCAAAGCGCATTAATTCAAGTATGGAAACAATTATTTGCCATCTATGGTATTCATATTGGTCAGATGTTGTTAACACGAGCTGATATTGAAGATAGAGAACGCTTCTTAAATGCGCGTGATACATTACATGCATTATTAGATAATCGCATTATTCCCGTTATTAATGAAAACGATGCCGTTGCAACCGCAGAAATTAAAGTGGGTGATAACGATAATCTGTCTGCATTAGCCGCTATTTTAGGAAGTGCAGATAAGCTGTTATTGCTGACAGATATTGAAGGACTGTATACAGCTGATCCTCGTAGTAATCCTGAAGCAAAACTCATCCCCGAAGTATTTGATATCAATGATGAATTACGCGAAATGGCGGGTGATAGCGTATCTGGCTTGGGTACGGGTGGTATGGCAACAAAATTACAAGCAGCTACTGTTGCTGGGCGCGCAGGTATTGATGTTGTCATTGCAGCCGGTGTACAACCTGAAGTTATTGCTAAAGTTATCAATAATGAACCTGTAGGAACGTTATTCCATGGATTAGAAAGCCCACTCGAAGCACGTAAAAGATGGATTTTTGGTGCGCCAATTGCGGGGGTCATTATTGTTGATGAAGGGGCTGAAAAAGCAATTAAAGAAAAAGGTAGCTCCCTTTTACCAAAAGGTATTAAAGAGATAAAAGGCGATTTCTCTCGTGGATGTGTTATTCGCATTCAAAGTTTACAGGGTAAAGATCTCGCTCATGGTGTTGCCCATTATAATAGTGATGCACTGCGTTTAATTGCGGGACACCATTCACAAGAAATTAGTCAAATTTTAGGTTACGAGTATGGTAGTGTTGCTGTGCACCGTGACGATATGATTGTTAGCTAAGGAGCCTTCGATGTTAGAACAAATGGGTAAATCAGCAAGAGAAGCGTCTTGGCATTTAGCTCAATTATCGACAGAGCAAAAAAATCAGGCATTACTGGTTATGGCTGATTTATTAGAGCAACAAGAAGCTTCAATTCTTGCAGCCAACGAAAAAGATATGCAAGCAGCTCGTGAAGCCAATATTAATGCCGCGATGCTTGATCGTTTATTGCTGACTTCTGAACGTTTAAAAGCTATTGCTGATGATGTTCGACAAGTATGTCGCTTAGAAGATCCTGTGGGGCAAGTTATTGATGGCCGTATGTTAGACAGCGGTTTACGTTTAGAACGTCGCCGTGTACCGTTAGGTGTTGTTGGCGTTATTTATGAAGCTCGCCCTAATGTCACCATTGATGTTGCTTCATTATGTTTAAAAACCGGTAATGCTGCCATTCTTCGTGGCGGGAAAGAGACACATCATACCAATCAAGCCGTGGTTACCGTTATTCAACAAGCTTTAGAAAAATGTGGTATTCCTGCGGGAGCAATTCAGGCGATTGATAAACCTGATCGTGAGTTAGTCGCTAAAATGCTAAAAATGGATGAGTATATTGATATGCTTATTCCTCGCGGCGGAGCTGGATTACATAAATTATGTCGTGAACAATCAACGATCCCTGTTATCACTGGTGGGATTGGTGTTTGCCATACATTTGTTGATGAAAGTGCCGATTTAGAAAAAGCATTAACCGTTATCGTTAATGCCAAAGTACAACGGCCAAGCGCATGTAATTCGTTAGAAACACTCTTAGTGCATGAAAAAATTGCAGATATATTTTTACCACAGCTAAGTAATGCTATGGCTGCTCAAAAGGTCACTTTACACTCAAGCGAAACAGCGTTAGCTGGGCTGAAAAAAGGTGGAGCAACTGTTGTTGATGTAAAAGACGCAGATTATTGCGATGAATGGTTATCACTTGATCTAAATGTAGAAGTGGTCGGGGGCTTAACCGAGGCTATTAGTCATATTCGCCGCTATGGTACAGCGCATTCGGATGCTATTTTAACGCAATCTATTTCTAATGCTGATCGTTTTGTTCGTCAAGTTGATTCTGCCGCAGTGTATGTCAATGCAAGTACACGCTTTACAGATGGCGGGCAATTCGGCTTAGGGGCGGAAGTTGCTGTTAGTACGCAGAAATTACACGCCAGAGGCCCAATGGGATTAGATGCCTTAACGACTTACAAATGGATTGGTTACGGTGATAATACAATTCGTCGCTAATTATTGAGAATATTAAATAAGCCATACTTTTCTAAAGTGTGGCTTTATTTTTTTGTTACATCAGGTATGATGTTTCATACTTTACAGTATGTAAATTTTTAATTACACCCTAATGGGAACACACTATGGAGATAGTGCATTTTATGGAAAGTACAATTTACCTTATCGGACCTCGAGGTGCAGGGAAAACAACAGTAGGTAAAGCGCTTTCTCTCTCTTTAAATTATAGATTTATTGATACGGATTATTGGATAACCCAAAAATATCAACAAACTATATCCTCTATGGTGGAAGAGAAGGGTTGGGATTTCTTTCGTCAAATTGAATCAGACGCTCTTATTCAAGTAAGTCAACCTAATCAAGTTATTTCAACTGGTGGCGGTATGGTTTTGGCAGATAAAAATCGTGCTTATATGAAAACCTCAGGTGTTACAATTTATTTACAGGCCTCACTTGAAACATTAGTTGAACGTTTATCCCAAGATCCTAATGAAGCACAAAGACCTAGTTTGACAGGTAAAACATTAGTTTCAGAAATGCATGATGTTTTAATTAAGCGTGAACCTTTATACATGCAATGTGCAGATATTATTGTTGATGCGGGGTTATCTATTAATGAAATAATTGCGGTAATTCTCGCAAAACTTGCTAAATAATTAGGAAGTCGTCTGATATAAAGGGCAAAACAGAAGTCATCTATTTTATTTTCATCACATCCTATTTATAGTAAGACTAATTATAGCAAAATGAGATATGGATATGATGTTAATAGCGTTTTTTAAAACACTATTTAAATTCTTATTTAGAATAAGAATTGAAGGACTTGTTAATCAGTTTTCTCAATATGAAAAATGTATAATTACACCGAATCATACTTCTTTTATTGACGGTATATTATTACGTTTATTCCTACCTATTAATCCTGTGTTTGCTGTTTATACCTCAGTGGCTTCTGCAAAAACGACAAGATGGTTAGGTCGTTATGCTGATATTGTGCCTTTAGATCCCGCAAATCCAATGGCAGTGCGCCAATTAGTAAAAGAAGTCGATAAAGGTCGCCCTGTGGTGATTTTTCCTGAAGGAAGGATCACAGTAACAAATGGATTAATGAAAATTTATGAAGGGGCTGCTTTTATTGCAGCTAAATCAGGCGCTAAAGTTGTTCCTGTTAGGATTGAAGGTGCTGAATTTAGCTACTTTTCACGAGTACGCAAAAGTCTGCGAGTGAAATCTCATTTCTTTCCTAAAATCACAATCAAAGTACTTCCAGCCGTTGACTTACCGATGCCAAAAGCAGAAAAATCAGCTGAGCGTCGTCGATTAGCAGGGGAAGCCATGCGTGATATCATGATGAATGCCATCATGGATACACGTCCTAAACTTACACTGTATGAGGCATTTTTACAGGCAATGTCGCAATATGGTCGATTTAGCCCGTTAATTTCAGATATCAATCTAAAAGAAGATTCTTACCAAGGATTACTGAAAAAAACATTAGGGATCAGCCGACTCATTGAACGCTACACAGAGCCTAATGAACGTATTGGTTTGTTACTTCCAAATACAACAGTAACAGCGGCTGCATTATTAGGTGCAACAATGCGTCAACGTGTTGTTGCTATGCTTAACTATACTGCGGGTAGCTTAGGCGTACAAAATGCGATGAAAGCAGCTTCAATCAAAACCATTTTTACATCACGGCAATTTTTAGAAAAAGGGAATTTATTACATATTCCTGAACAAACCCCTGAAGCAAATTGGATTTACCTTGAAGATCTCAAAGATAGTGTAACGAGTGAAGATAAACGCTGGATCTTTAAACATCTTATTACGCCACATAAAGCGATGTTACCGCAAAAATCGACTGATGCTGCGGTTATTCTATTTACGTCAGGATCTGAAGGTACACCTAAAGGTGTTGTTCATAGTCATTCAAGTTTACTGGCTAATGTAGATCAAATTCGCGCTATTGCTGACTTTTCACCTAAAGATAAATTTATGTCAGCATTACCGTTATTCCATGCATTTGGCCTAACTGCTTGTCTATTAACACCGATTTGCTTGGGCGCTCGTGTTTTTCTTTATCCAAGCCCATTACACTATCGCGTTGTGCCTGAATTAACGTATGACCAAAATTGTACCGTGTTATTTGGTACATCAACCTTTTTAGGTAATTATGGAAAGTTTGCTCATCCTTACGATTTTGCCAGAGTTAGGTATGTGGTTGCTGGTGCTGAAAAACTATCAGAATCAACCCGTATTTTATGGCAAGAAAAGTTCGGTATCCGCATTTTAGAAGGTTATGGTGTTACCGAATGCGCACCGGTTGTGTCAATCAACGTACCTATGAGCGCTAAAATACATACTGTAGGCCGTTTATTACCGGGTATGGAAGGCCGACTTATCCCAATGAATGGGATCAAGGAAGGTGGACGATTACAATTACGTGGCCCAAATGTGATGATGGGGTATTTACGTGTTGGATCACCAGAAAAACTAGAAGTCCCTGTAGCTACAAACGTAGACGGTATTGATGAAGAAGGTTGGTATGACACGGGTGATATTGTTGCTATCGATAGCGAAGGTTTTTGCACTATTAAAGGGCGTGTAAAACGTTTTGCTAAAATTGCTGGTGAGATGGTCTCTCTTGAAGGTGTCGAGCAACTTGCACGTAAAGCATCCACTGGCGAGCATGCCGTTGTGACGATTAGTGATAAACGCAGAGGTGAATCATTGGTGCTGTTTACAACAGATAACCAATTGGATCGTAGCGCGTTATTAACACTAGCTAAAGCAGAAGGTGTTGCTGAAATAGCTGTACCGAAGGATATTCGTTTTATCAAAGAAATTCCTGTTCTTGGGAGTGGGAAAACGGATTTTGTCTCATTGAAAAAACTAGCTGAACAGGAAAATAACTAATGTCAGAGAATATTAGCCAGCCTCCGTTAATGAGTCGGGGAATGAAAGCAGTATTGTTATCACAATTTCTTTCTGCTTTTGCTGATAACGCATTACTTTTTGCCATTTTAGCTCAGTTTAAATCGGCTCTTTATCCTGAATGGAGCCAACCTGTTTTACAAATGGTCTTTGTGCTGGCTTTTATTCTCTTAGCGCCTTTTGTTGGGCAAGTTGCTGATCGTAACCCTAAAGGTAGGGTTATGCTCAGTGGTAATATCTTAAAATTCGTGGGTGCATTTCTTATTTGTGTTGGCTCTGATCCATTCTTAGGTTACGCCTTAGTTGGGATTGGTGCGGCAGTTTATTCACCAGCTAAATATGGTATTTTAGGTGAATTAACCGATGGTGAACGCTTAGTAAAAGCAAATGGTTTAATGGAAGCATCAACCATAGCCGCTATTTTATTAGGATCAGTGATTGGTGGTTTACTCTCTGATTGGAGTATTGTTTTTGCACTAGGTGTCTGTGCAGCAATGTACGCTTTTGCAGTTCTTGTTAACTTTGGCATACCTAAATTATCAGCTGCTCAAATAGGTCGTGGTTGGAACATAAAAAAAATGTTCGCTCAATTCCTTGAGGCAACACGTACTTTATGGGCAGATAAAGAAAGTCGCTTTTCTTTAGTGGGAACAAGTATGTTTTGGGGCGCGGGGGTGACTTTGCGTTTTCTGCTTGTTCAATGGGTACCTATTGCATTAGGCATGACTGACAACACCACTCCAACTATATTAAATGCAATGGTAGCTATTGGTATTGTTGTAGGAGCTGGATTAGCCGCTAAATTTGTGACACTGAAAACAGTACGTCGCTGTATGCCAGCAGGCATTTTAATTGGTCTTGGGGTAGTTTATTTTTCATTGCAAACTTCAATTATTCCATCCTATTTAATCCTTATCGTTATTGGTGTTTTTGGTGGCTTCTTTGTGGTGCCATTAAATGCGCTATTACAAGATAAAGGAAAACACAGTGTGGGAGCGGGTAATGCTATCGCAGTACAAAACTTAGGTGAAAATACAGCGATGCTATTAATGTTAGGCTTGTTCTCACTAGTCACTAGTATTGGTATTTCTGTTGTTGCCATCGGAATTGGTTTTGGTGCCATTTTTGCACTCGCAATTGGTGGGTTATGGTTATGGGATTGCACCAGAAAGAAATCTTAAACAGTAGAATTTAGAATAGAGGTTAAATGAACCTTAATGATAAATTACGATGAAATGACTCACCTAAGTATTGAGGTGGGTAAAGCGTTAATTGAAAAGAAGAGCACGATAACAACGGCAGAATCTTGCACTGGTGGATGGATTGCAAAAATCATCACGGATATTGCAGGAAGTTCTGATTATTATCACCGTGGCTTTGTGACCTACAGTAACGAAGCAAAGCATGAAATGATAGGCGTTGATGAACAAACCTTGATTAAATACGGTGCTGTTAGTGAAGAAGTCGTTCTTCAGATGGCGAAAGGCGCACTTAGCGCAGCAAATGCAGATTTTGCTGTTTCAGTCAGTGGTATTGCGGGCCCTGGTGGTGGCAGTAAAGAAAAACCAGTGGGTTTAGTTTGGTTTGGCTTTGCTGTTAAAACAACAACCGGTGTTCAGGTAACAGCAAAACACTGTATTTTCAGTGGCTCACGAGAGCAAGTAAGAGCGGAATCTGTCATTTTTTCTTTAAAATCAATACTTAGAGAAATTATAAATAATTAACTTGATACTGTATGATTATACAGTATAATGAATTTCAACAAGCAAAATCATACACGTTTTAATGGTAGTGACCCATCCTTATGCTTCACTGCCCAGAGGGAGATAACATGGCTATTGATGAAAACAAACAAAAAGCATTGGCCGCAGCACTTGGTCAAATTGAAAAGCAATTTGGTAAAGGGTCTATCATGCGTCTGGGCGAAGATCGTTCCATGAACGTTGAAACCATCTCTACAGGTTCTTTATCATTAGACGTTGCTTTAGGTGCTGGTGGTTTACCACGTGGTCGTATTGTTGAAATCTATGGCCCAGAATCTTCAGGTAAAACAACTTTAACACTACAAGTTATCGCTTCAGCTCAACGTGAAGGTAAGATCTGTGCGTTTATCGATGCTGAACACGCATTAGATCCAATTTATGCAAAAAAATTAGGCGTAGATATTGATAATCTGCTGTGTTCTCAGCCTGATACCGGTGAGCAAGCCTTAGAAATTTGTGATGCATTATCTCGCTCTGGTGCTGTTGATGTTATCGTTGTTGACTCAGTGGCTGCGTTAACGCCAAAAGCTGAAATTGAAGGTGAAATTGGCGATTCACACGTAGGTCTTGCTGCTCGTATGATGAGCCAAGCTATGCGTAAATTAGCGGGTAACTTGAAAAACTCCAATACATTACTTATTTTCATAAACCAAATTCGTATGAAAATTGGTGTTATGTTTGGTAATCCAGAAACCACAACTGGTGGTAATGCACTTAAGTTCTACGCATCTGTTCGTTTAGATATTCGTCGCATCGGTTCTGTTAAAAACGGTGATGAAGTTGTGGGTAGTGAAACTCGCGTTAAAGTCGTAAAAAATAAGATTGCAGCGCCATTTAAACAAGCCGAATTCCAAATAATGTATGGCGAAGGTATTAATACTTTTGGTGAGCTTATCGATTTAGGTGTTAAACATAAATTGGTAGAAAAAGCTGGTGCATGGTACAGCTACAATGGTGAGAAGATTGGTCAAGGTAAAGCTAATGCAACAACTTACCTAAAAGAGCATCCAGAAATGTACGATGATTTAAATACGAAACTACGTGAAATGTTATTAAACCACGCAGGTGAGTTTACAAGCGCAGCTGATTTCACGAATGAAGGTGATGCAACTGATCTCGGAGAGGCAGAAGAATAATCTCTCTTAGCTTGTGATAAAACAACTAATTGATTCCATGTTTAGACAAATTACTATCATTGTTATGATAAATGGCTAGTCAATTAATGTGATTTAACTCACTTAAAAAAAGGAAGCTCTAAAAAGCTTCCTTTTTGTTATATGCAGTACTATTTATCCAATTTAGGGTTCATGTCGGGTTTATTCTATTATCTATCCATTAAAAGTAGCCTTTAACACTATTTTATTTGATATAACGATATTTTTTACTAACTAATTTTTATAGTTGTATGAAAGTTTATATAGTGAAATTTTGATGATATATTCTCATAAATTACCAATCTAAATAAGAATCATTACAAATATCTGATTGAGCCAGATAGTAAATAATTGACATATAGAGATAAATATCTTCAAGATATTTGAATCTAATTAAGATAGTATTTAAGAGGTTATTTAGTGATGAGATAGGTTTTATACTGAGAAATACTTTTATTTTAGCTAGTTATCGTGAGTTTATTGTTCGTTTTAAGTGATAATGTCTATGTGTTTATTATTGATTGTTATAAGAAAAAGAAATTATTTAAGAAAAAACACGTATAGTATGTGATGAGATAAAAAACTAATAATAACAAATAGTTTTTAATAATTACAAAATGAAAATACTTTAAACTACTTATATTTCTTAGAATAATCTCTCTTAAATAGAGAAAAGTCCCATTCTCAGTTAACAAACCCACTTTCAGAAAAAAACTAGACGATTTACAATGTCAACACGAATAAGTTTATCGGGGGTTTTACTTCTGACTGAAGAAATTCTATCTTATCCCTACTTATGTATTCGTTGGCTAAGTAGAGGTAACAATAAACCTCCTCTAACTAGATTTCTAATTTCTGTTTTTCCAGCTTGATTTCGGGATAATTATGAGCAAAAGCACCGCTGAGATCCGTCAGGCGTTTCTCGACTTTTTTCATACTAAAGGACATCAAATAGTACCTAGCAGTTCTTTGGTTCCAAATAACGATCCAACATTGCTGTTTACAAACGCAGGGATGAACCAATTCAAAGATGTATTTCTTGGATTGGACAATAGACCTTATTCCCGAGCGACAACTGCACAACGCTGTGTGCGTGCAGGTGGTAAACATAATGATTTAGAAAATGTGGGTTATACAGCTCGTCACCATACCTTTTTTGAAATGCTAGGTAATTTCAGTTTTGGTGACTATTTCAAACATGACGCAATCAACTTTGCTTGGGAATTATTAACCAGCAAAGAGTGGTTTAACTTACCTAAAGAAAGACTTTGGGTAACGGTATATGCCACAGATGATGAAGCTTATGATATTTGGAATAAAGAAATTGGTATTCCTGCCGAAAGAATAATCCGCATTGGTGATAATAAAGGCGCACCATTTGCATCAGATAACTTTTGGCAAATGGGTGACACAGGCCCTTGTGGACCTTGTACCGAAATATTTTATGATCATGGTGACCACATTTGGGGCGGACCTCCAGGATCACCAGAAGAAGACGGCGATCGCTATATTGAGATCTGGAATATCGTTTTCATGCAATTTAATCGTCAATCAGATGGCACTATGGATCCACTGCCGAAACCATCTGTTGATACGGGAATGGGGTTAGAGCGTATTACCGCTGTTTTACAACATGTAAACTCTAACTATGACATTGATTTATTCCGTTCTTTAATTAAATCTGTTGCACAAGTGACTAATGCAACAGACTTAGAAAATAAATCATTACGCGTTATTGCTGACCATATTCGTTCTTGTTCATTCCTTATTTGCGATGGCGTGATCCCTTCTAATGAAGGCCGTGGCTATGTTCTGCGCCGAATTATTCGTCGTGCAGTACGTCATGGTTATATGCTTGGCGCCAAAGATACCTTCTTCTATAAATTAGTTGCTCCATTAATTGAAGTGATGGCTGAAGCGGGTGAAGAATTAAAACGCCAACAAGCTATCGTTGAAAAAGTATTAAAAACGGAAGAAGAGCAGTTTGCTCGTACATTAGAACGAGGCCTCCAGCTATTAGATGAAGAGCTTGCTCAATTAACAGATGACGTTCTTCCAGGTGAAACCGCTTTCCGTCTTTATGATACATATGGTTTCCCTCTCGATTTAACTGCTGATGTTTGTCGTGAAAGAAATATCAAAGTTGATGAAAAAGGCTTTGAAGTCGCGATGGAAGAGCAACGTAAACGTGCTCGTGAATCCAGCGGTTTCGGCACTGACTATAATAGCCTTATTAAAGTTGATAGCCGCAGTGATTTCTCTGGTTATGAGCATAATGAACAGCAGGGTACAATTACTGCTATTTTCCACAATGGACAATCAGTCACCGAATTAAAAGCGGGCGAAGAAGGGATTATCTTCTTAAATAAAACGGCATTTTATGCCGAATCCGGTGGCCAGGTTGGCGATAAAGGTGTTCTGACTGGCAAAGATAGTCAGTTTGAAGTCACAGATACGCAAAAATACGGTAAAGCGATTGGCCATATTGGTAAAGTTAACGTAGGGTCATTTATTGTTAACCATAAAATCAATGCTAACATTGATATTGCTCGCCGTGATGCCATTCGTTTAAATCATTCTGCGACTCACTTATTACATGCTGCATTACGCCAAGTTCTGGGAACGCATGTTACGCAAAAAGGTTCTTTGGTTAACGATAAATATCTGCGTTTTGACTTCTCTCATTTTGAAGCAGTTAAACCAGAACAGTTGCGAGAAATCGAAGACATTGTAAATGCACAAATCCGTCTTAACTCACCAATAGTCACTGAGTTAATGGATCTTGAAGACGCTAAAGAGAAAGGTGCTATGGCACTGTTTGGTGAGAAATACGATGAACGTGTCCGTGTTTTAACCATGGGTGATTTCTCTACTGAGCTTTGCGGTGGTACTCACGCTTCTAGAACAGGTGATATTGGTTTGTTTCGTATTATCAGTGAGTCAGGCACTGCTGCTGGTATTCGTCGTATTGAGGCAATTACAGGTATTACAGCAATTGAGAGTGTTCATGAGCAATCAGACCTTATCTCTCTTGTTGCACAAGTTCTAAAAAGTGATGGTACAAACTTGGTTGAAAGAATTAAGACAGTCCAAGAAAAATACCGCTTATTAGAAAAAGAACTCCAACAACTAAAAGATCAGCAAGCTGCCCAAGAAAGTTCTTCTTTAGGTGGACAAGCTAAAAACGTGAAAGGTATCAAACTTTTAGTTCGTGAGCTTAATGGTGTTGAGCCAAAAATGTTAAGAACTATGGTTGACGATTTAAAAAATCAATTGGGTTCAGCAATTATTGTGCTTTCTACTATTTCTGATGGTAAAGTGAGCTTAATTGTTGGGGTCACTAAAGATTTGACTGCTAAAGTTAAAGCAGGTGAGTTAATTAGTTTTGTAGCACAGCAAATCGGCGGTAAAGGTGGCGGTCGCCCTGATATGGCTCAAGCTGGTGGTACTGATATTGATGCTTTACCTGCGGCTTTGGCAAGTGTTGACGAGTGGGTTGAATCGCATCTGTAAGCGATAATAACCTGAAAAAAGGCGTTATTCCTGATTTATAGGGATAACGCCTTATAGAGATATTGATGATCCGTTAAATAATCAGTCACTAAATTTATATTTTGTTATGAAGTATGAGTTACTTGTGATAAATAATG
Source organism: Proteus vulgaris (assembly GCF_011045815.1). Taxonomy (GTDB): domain Bacteria; phylum Pseudomonadota; class Gammaproteobacteria; order Enterobacterales; family Enterobacteriaceae; genus Proteus; species Proteus vulgaris_B. Next base: position 1,009,443 of record NZ_CP047344.1, read on the forward strand.
ATTATACGAATTGACAATGTATGATGGATAATGGCCGGGAAATTCTAGAGACCCGACTCTTGTAAATTTTCAAGGAGCAAAGAATGCTTATTCTAACTCGTCGAGTTGGTGAAACGCTTATGATAGGCGATGATGTAACCGTAACCGTTTTAGGGGTTAAAGGTAATCAGGTACGGATTGGCGTAAATGCACCCAAAGAAGTATCTGTCCATCGTGAAGAGATCTATCAACGAATTCAGGCCGAGAAAACTCAGCCTACCGATAACTACTAAACAAATTCCCATTTTTAGTTAGTTACAATTCATTCGTAAGCGTCCACACTTTTGCCGGGTCTGGGCGCTTTTCTCTTTCTAAGACTTTTTATTCCCTTTTTGGTTCCTATCTTCACTCTCCTTGAGTTGCATTTATTATTACACTATCCGTTTATTCTGATTGACAGAATTGAAACTCTTTTTACCTCTAATCATTCGCTTCACAATTATTTGTTTTGAGAATAAATATATTTGCTATGGGAATAAAATACTTGAATGATTTTTCATCAGAGATATCATTGTGTTTAGGACTTTTTTAGCCAATCTTGCTGATAAACGCATCAGTTTGTTTGTGAAGTGTCCAAACAAACGTATATTCGTAAAAAGTTGAGAAAAATTGTTTGACTTCTTAGGCTGAGAAAGTAATATGTGCGCCACACAGAGACGAGATGTTCAGTAAGAACTTCTTCGAGTGGTTCTAAATATGGTGAGATGGCCGAGAGGCTGAAGGCGCTCCCCTGCTAAGGGAGTATGCGGTCAAAAGCTGCATCGAGGGTTCGAATCCCTCTCTCACCGCCATTTAGATTGCATCCTTAGCTCAGCTGGATAGAGTACTCGGCTACGAACCGAGCGGTCGGAGGTTCGAATCCTCCAGGATGCACCAATTCCAACCCCATGATTAATGTATGGGGTTTTTATTTTGGTGCAAATGGTGAATAATTTGCATTAAAAGAGTAAAGTATTAAAACGGCGCATCCTTAGCTCAGCTGGATAGAGTACTCGGCTACGAACCGAGCGGTCGGAGGTTCGAATCCTCCAGGATGCACCATCTCATTACTCATTATTGCTAATTGCAATATGAGCAGCTAGAAAGATTACTACGACGCATCCTTAGCTCAGCTGGATAGAGTACTCGGCTACGAACCGAGCGGTCGGAGGTTCGAATCCTCCAGGATGCACCATCTTTTATCAGATATTATCATAGTAAATTGTTTCTAGAATAATTCGTTAGACCTGCATCCTTAGCTCAGCTGGATAGAGTACTCGGCTACGAACCGAGCGGTCGGAGGTTCGAATCCTCCAGGATGCACCATCTTTTAAGCCTCGCAATAGCGAGGCTTTTTGCTTTCTGTAATTCTCTTATTTCTTATAATGTTAAACTTTTGTTTAGCATCAACTAACAACGCTAACATCATCTAATCAGCGACAATTTAGTGACTTTACGATAAAGTAACTCCTATCTATTTACTTACATTAATCAACGCGGGAGGTCACCTTTGATCCCGGACGTATCCAAAGCACTTTCTTGGTTGGAAGCACACCCTAAAGTTTTATGTGGCATCCACCGTGGTATTGAGCGCGAAACCTTAAGAGTAACGCCAGAAGGCAATTTAGCATCAACAGAGCACCCTATTTCATTAGGTAAATCATTAACTCATAAATGGATCACAACGGATTTCGCTGAATCCCTGTTAGAGTTTATTACGCCTGTTGATGACAATATTTCACATACCCTGCATTTTTTAGGTGATTTACATCGTTATACGGCGCGTCACTTAGATAATGAACGTATGTGGCCTATGAGTATGCCTTGCTTTATTGAAGCGGAAGATAAGATTACGCTTGCTCAATTTGGCACATCCAATGTAGGGCGTTTTAAAACCCTATATCGTGAAGGATTGAAAAATCGTTATGGTGCTTTAATGCAAACCATTTCTGGTGTGCATTATAACTTTTCATTGCCTATTGAATTTTGGCAAGCATGGGCGAATGTAAAAGATGAAGAAAGTGGTAAAGAAGCTATTTCAGATGGTTATCTACGTTTGATCCGTAACTATTATCGTTTTGGTTGGGTTATTCCATTCTTCTTTGGTGCATCGCCAGCAATTTGTGGATCTTTCTTGAAGGGAAGAGAAACAAATTTACCATTTGAAAGTACGCCCAAAGGTGCGAAGTATTTGCCTTATGCGACGTCATTACGTTTAAGTGACTTGGGATATACCAATAAATCGCAAAGTGATTTAGATATTACCTTTAATCACCTCGAAACCTATGTTAAAGGGCTGAAAAAAGCGATTCATAAACCATCTGACGAGTTTGCTAAACTGGGTGTTAAGAATAAAGATGGTGAGTACATTCAATTAAACACCAACGTACTGCAGATTGAAAATGAGCTTTATGCGCCTATTCGTCCTAAGCGTGTTGTTAAAGGGGATGAATCGCCTTCTGATGCTTTATTACGTGGTGGTATTGAATATATCGAAGTTCGTTCGCTTGATATCAATCCATTTACGCCAATTGGTGTCGATGAAACTCAAATTCGCTTCCTTGATTTATTCTTAATTTGGTGTGTTTTAGCTGATGCACCAGAAATGAATGCTTCTGAATTAGCGTGTTGTCGTGCAAATTGGAATAACGTTATTCTAGAAGGGCGTAAGCCTGGTCAAGTTATTGGAATGGGTTGTGGTGAGAGAAAAGAGCCATTAGCACAAGTAGGTAAAGCGTTATTTGCGGACTTAAAACGTGTGGCAAATGTTCTTGATTGTTGTTCTGGCACAAAATACATGGAAGTTTGCGTTAAGTTGGAAGAAATGTTTGATAATCCAGAACTAACCTTCTCTGGCAGACTGTTAGAGAAAATCAAAACACAAGGTATTGGTAGTTATGGTTTATCTTTAGCGGAAGAGTATTACCAAGAATTAATTAAAACGTCTTATGAAACGTTGACTGATGAAGCTTTTGATCATGAGAGAATTTCATCCATAAAACGTCAAGAAGAGTTAGAAAAGAGTGATACCATTTCTTTTGATGAGTATTTGAAGATCCATGCAGGGGCAAATGCCGATAACGTGGCTTCCTAAACTTAGATAGAAAAAAGCCACACTAATATTTGTGTGGCTGAAAAATTCTATAGAGAAATAGGGATGATAACATTTTGCGCGTATTCATTACTAAGACCGGGCTACTTGCAGAAAGTTTCATTTTTTCTTAAAAATATTTAAATTTTTCTTAGGAGGTTTTTTATGCCTTTATTGGATAGCTTTACTGTTGACCATACACGTATGTCCGCACCAGCTGTACGCGTTGCTAAAACAATGAAAACGCCATCTGGTGATACTATCACGGTATTTGATTTACGTTTTACTGTGCCAAATAAAAAAGCCATGCCTGAGAAAGGAATTCACACGTTAGAGCACTTGTTCGCTGGCTTCATGCGTAACCATCTTAATGGTTATGGTGTTGAGATCATTGATATCTCCCCAATGGGATGCCGTACAGGCTTCTATATGAGCTTAATTGGGAAACCAGAAGAACAGCGAGTTGCTAATGCATGGAAAGCAGCAATGGAAGATGTTTTGAAAGTAAAAGATCAAAATCATATCCCTGAGTTAAATGTGTATCAATGCGGTACTTATGAAATGCATTCTCTGACTGAAGCACAAGATATCGCACGAGATATTTTAGCTCATAATATTGGTATTAATCATAACGACGAATTAGCACTTCCTGAAGAGACATTAAAAGAGCTACATATCTAGACTTAGCTACTTTATAAAACTAGGGGACAATAGATCAAGAAATTCGCATCCTGATTTATTGTCTCTTTTTATTCTAATTACCATCCTATTTTTTTTCGTTATCCCATTGTTTTATTTTCTTATCTTCTTATATTGTTATCACAATAATGGATTAAATTTATGCTTAATACACGGAGTACACTTTTGTTATGGAAAATCACCAATTCTCATCACCTAAATTGGTTTTAGAGTTTTTTGTTCGAGAATTTTATTTTTTTGGTAAAAGCACGTTGCGCACTCAATTTCCTAAAGATGCTTTTTTCTATCAAGGCCCTTCTAAAGCACAAGAATATCGTTATTTTGAGAGTGTACATAAACAGCATGTTAGGCGGTTTCACTCTGAACCAGAGCTCATTATCAAGCCTGAATATTTGTTATTTTCCTCAGAAATAGAGACTCAACGATTTGAAAAAATAACTAAAGCTGAAACTAATACGATAATAAAAATCGGTGGAGATTATCTCTATAAAGAAAAAGAAGATGAAGAATATCATTGGTATTTTCAGGAAGATAGAGTTAAAACTAATAGTTATTCTGGTGAAAATTTAGATTTAAAATATGAAAACATTCAGACTTTAGCGCCTCATCATTTCAATATTGAATCAGTAAAAGATGATGGTTCTATCATTACTAATTTTCCACGTAAGTCTCTTTCTCTTACTTTAAACAGAGGCGAAATAGCGTGTTTTATTTGCCGACGAGAAGAGTATGGTTATTCTTATTCTCATGAACCTGCGCTTAATTTAGTGATGTGGGTAAAGAATCATGGTTTTTATTCTGATTATCAACAAGTAAGGCCCACTCAACTTAAGACAGAACAAGTGATAGAGCCTTTCTATTTGAATCACGCGAGAGAATTTGATTTTCGTAATAGCAAATTACGATTTGAGCTCGGATAAACAGCAAAAATAAAGCGCTTAAATAAGCGCTTTATTTTGTATTCATCAATGATGAGGGAACACGAGGTGGCGAATTAAAGCCTTTTTGATGACGTTGTCCTGAACTTCAAGTATTTCAAACTCATAATCACTGACTTTTATTTTATTGCCGACAACGGGTAAGTCGCCAAGCTCTTCAATAATGACGCCGTTAATGGTTCTGGCTTCATCTTCAGGTAAATGCCAACCAAATGCTTTATTGATATCTCGAATATTTGTTGTACCGTCAACGAGCAATGAACCATCTTTTTGAGGGATAACTTCTTCTGCTAATGAAGGTGACATTGAGGTGGTAAAATCGCCCACAATTTCTTCTAAAATATCTTCAACGGTGACTAAACCTTGAATTTCACCGTATTCATCAACCACAATACCTGCTTTTTCATTATTCCGCTGAAAATTAACAAGCTGTAAATTTAAAGGTGTGCTTTCAGGGATAAAATAGACTTTATCTGCTGCTTTCATCAAAATTTGTTTGGTGAATTCTTTTTTCTCAGTCATTAAGCGATAGGCTTCTCGTACTCGCAGCATACCAATGGCATCATCAAGAGTATCGCGATAAAGCACTATTCGACCATGAGGTGAATGAGTTAACTGTCTTACGATGGATTTCCATTCGTCATTGACATCGATACCAAAAATCTCATTTCTTGGCACCATAATATCGCCAATAGTCACTTTCTCTAAATCAAGAATAGAAATCAACATATTTTGATTTCTTTGGGAAAGCTTTGATTTTGACTCATTTACAATAGTTCGTAGCTCTTCTTTTGAAACTGCATTACCTTGTATTACTGGCGATTTGATCCCTAAAATTCGCATCAGTATTAATGTAATTTTATTAAAAAACCAAACAATAGGCAGCATTAGTGTTTGCAAAGGAGAGAGAATGACACTACTCGGATAAGCAACTCGTTCTGGATACAGTGCCGCTATTGATTTTGGAAGCACTTCAGCAAAAATGAGGATAATAAAGGTCAGGACACCTGTGGCTATAGCAACACCAGCATCACCATATAAACGCATACCCACAATAGTCGCTAATGCAGATGCGACGATATTAATCAGATTATTGCCAATTAATACCAAGCTAATCAATCTGTCGGGGCGTTGTAATAGTTTTTCAACACGTTTTGCAGAGCGATTTCCTTGTTTGGCTGCATGACGAAGACGATAACGATTAATCGTCATCATGCTGGTTTCTGTTCCAGAAAAATAAGCTGAGGCAATAATCATCGCTATTAGTATGATAATGAGCGTAGTTGTCGAGACATGCTCCAAAATTGAGATCCTTTTGCTACCCTAAAATAAAAATTAATTAAGCACTAACTCTTGTAATAAACGATTACCAAAAAAAGCTAATGTCAAAATAATGGCGCCAATCAAATTAAAAATAATGACTTTTTTTCCTCTCCATCCTTCGCGGAAATGCCCCCATAATAAAATGACGTAAACAAACCAAGCGATGATAGAAAAAATTGATTTATGGATATTTTCTTTACCAAAAATATTATCCATATACACCAAACCTGTACACAATGTTAGTGTTAGTAATACAACACCCACTTGTGTGATGTGAAACATTTTTCGCTCAATTGTCATTAATGGTGGCATTTGAGGTGAAAATTTTAGCTTCTTATTCTTTAGTTGATAGTCTAGCCAACTCAGTTGTAATGCATATAACGCCGCAATCAATAATGTGGCATAACTTAATAATGCAAGCCCAATGTGAATAAAGAGTGATGTGCTACTTTCAAGATGTGTGACAAACTCACCAGGCATGAGTGCCGCAATGATAAGATTGACTATTGCAAAACAATAAACAATAGGCAGTAAAAACCATGCTCGGCCACGAGAAGCCACAATCGTCATAATAACGCAGACCATCAGGCTTACAACGGCACCTAGATTGGTGAGTGAAAGATCCTGCCCACTGTGAGGGCGGAAAATTAAAAATTTTAATGAAATAGCATGCGCAACAAGCGCAATAACCGCGAAGAGGAGTGCTAATCCGCGGTATCCATTTTGCTCTTTTCGTAACAGACCCGGCAAAATGAGCACCAGACTGAGTAAATAAGCGCAGACAGCGACGATAGAGATTGATATAACGGGCATAGTTTCGCTTACATATATTGTTTGAATAACTTCCTAGTATAGCGCTAGGAGCATTCGGCTCCAACTATTGAAGTCATTAAGCTTAAATCTCTATGCAGAGATCCGCGAGTCATCGTGATATAATCGGTGGCATACATACTGATAAGCCCAACTTTAACACTGAGCTAAGATAATGTTTGAGAATTTAAGTGACAGATTATCGCGCACGCTGCGCAATATAAGCGGTCGAGGAAGACTGACCGAAGAAAACATTAAAGAGACACTGCGTGAAGTGCGTATGGCGTTATTAGAAGCCGACGTTGCCTTGCCAGTGGTTCGTGATTTTATTGCGCGAGTTAAAGAAAGCGCAGTAGGACATGAAGTTAACAAAAGCCTGACACCGGGTCAGGAGTTTGTGAAGATAGTTCAAAATGAACTCGTCAATGCGATGGGTGAAGTCAATACTGACCTTGATCTTTCTGCTCAGCCACCTGCTGTTGTTTTAATGGCAGGCTTGCAAGGTGCTGGTAAAACAACCAGTGTTGCAAAATTAGGTAAATTCTTAAAAGAGAAAAAGAAGAAAAAGGTTCTGGTTGTTTCTGCTGACGTTTATCGCCCAGCGGCAATTAAACAACTTGAAACATTGGCTGAAACAGTTGGCATTGATTTCTTCCCATCAACAGTGCAAGAAAACCCTGTAACGATTGCAAGCAATGCATTAAAACATGCACAGCTTCAATTTTATGATGTATTACTTGTGGATACCGCAGGACGCTTGCACGTAGATGAAGGCATGATGGAGGAGATCCAGCTTCTTCATAAAGCCATTAATCCAGTTGAAACTTTATTTGTTGTTGACGCTATGACGGGTCAAGATGCAGCAAATACAGCAAAAGCCTTTAACGAAGCGTTACCATTAACAGGGGTTGTCTTAACGAAAGTTGATGGTGATGCGCGTGGTGGTGCGGCGTTATCAATTCGTCATATCACTGGCAAGCCTATCAAATTCCTCGGTGTTGGGGAAAAAACAGAAGCTTTAGAACCTTTCCACCCAGATCGTATTGCCTCTCGTATTTTAGGCATGGGTGATGTTCTGTCTTTGATTGAAGATATTGAAAGCAAAGTTGATAGAGCTCAAGCTGAAAAGCTGGCGACGAAACTTAAAAAAGGTGATGGCTTTGATCTAAATGATTTCTTAGATCAATTAAAGCAAATGAAAAACATGGGCGGCATGGCGAGTATGTTAAGTAAAATGCCAGGTATGTCTCAGGTGCCAGATGCTGTAAAATCACAAATGGATGATTCAATTTTAGTGAAAATGGAAGCTATTATTAATTCCATGACTAAAAAAGAGCGCCAAAAACCCGAAATCATCAAAGGGTCTCGAAAACGCCGTATTGCGACGGGTTCAGGAACGCAAGTGCAAGACGTCAACCGTTTGTTAAAACAGTTTGATGATATGCAACGCATGATGAAAAAAATGAAAAAAGGTGGCATGGCTAAGATGATGCGTAGCATGAAAGGTATGATGCCACCGGGATTTCCAGGCCGTTAAAATCAAAAAGCCGGAAAAAAAACGTGCTTTGGATTGCTTTTTTCCCCAAAGTGAGTAAACTTTTCGGGCTTTTTATATGACAACCGGACTCCGTTCCTCGATGGCGTCTGGTTGTTTTATTAACTAATGAGGATGTTATGGTAACAATTCGTTTAGCTCGTGGCGGCGCAAAAAAGCGTCCGTTTTACCAAGTAGTAGTAACCGATAGCCGCAATGCGCGTGATGGTCGTTTCATTGAACGCGTAGGCTTTTATAACCCACTGGCAACCGGTAATGCAGAAGAATTACGTTTAGACGTAGACCGTGTTGAACACTGGGTTGCTCAAGGCGCAACTGTTTCAGAACGTGTTGCTGGCCTGATCAAATCAGCGAAGAAAAGCGCTTAATCTGTCGCGGTGGTAACAATGAGCGAACAAAAAACCTTAAAAGAGCCTGTAGAACCTATTGTTATGGGTAAGTTGGGCTCACCTTACGGGATCCGTGGTTGGCTCAGAGTTTTTTCCTCCACCGAACATGCCGAAAACATTTTTGAATATCAACCGTGGTTTATTCAACGACATGGACAATGGGAAACCATTGAAATTGAAAGTTGGAAACATCACAACCAAGATATTATCGTCAAGCTAAAAGGTATTGACGACAGAGATGCAGCTAATTTCCTGACTAATGTTGAAATTGTCGTGAATACATCGCAACTACCTGAACTTGACGGTGAGTATTACTGGAAAGATCTGATGGGTTGCCATGTTGAAACTGACAAAGGCTACGATTTAGGTGTCATTACTGACATGATGGAAACTGGTTCAAATGACGTAATGGTCATTAAAGCTAATCTGAAAGATGCATTCGGTGTTGGGGAACGGTTAGTTCCGTTTCTTGATGGGCAGGTTATCAAGAAAGTCGATCTCTCAGCGAAAAAAATTATCGTTGATTGGGATCCTGGTTTTTAGATTATCCGGTTAACGGTTCTCAATAGTGGGACACGAAAATGTGGATTGGGGTAATTAGCCTATTTCCAGAAATGTTCCGCTCTATAACCGAGTACGGGGTGACTGGTCGGGCAGTTAAGCATGGTTTGCTTAATGTAGAATGTTGGAATCCCCGAGATTTTACATACGACAGACACAATACCGTTGATGATCGTCCTTATGGCGGTGGTCCTGGTATGTTGATGATGGTACAGCCCTTAAGGGAAGCCATTCATCGAGCGAAAGCTGCGGCAGGTGATGGAGCAAAGGTGATTTATTTATCACCTCAGGGACGCAAACTCGATCAACAAGGAGTTTGTGAACTGGCAACAAATGAGAAGCTAATTCTAGTTTGTGGTCGGTATGAAGGTATAGATGAGCGTGTCATCCAAACAGAAATCGATGAAGAATGGTCTGTGGGTGATTACGTATTAAGTGGTGGGGAATTACCTGCCATGATAATGATAGATGCTGTAGCACGTTTTGTTCCGGGGGTTCTCGGGCATGCAGCTTCAGCAAAAGAAGATTCTTTTGCTGAAGGTTTATTGGATCATCCTCACTATACTCGCCCAGAGGTATTAGATGGTATGGAAGTTCCGGCAGTTCTACTGTCAGGTAACCATGCACATATTAATCGCTGGCGTATGAAACAATCACTGGGTCGAACCTGGCTAAGAAGACCTGAGCTTCTGGAAAGCCTAGCTCTGACTGACGAGCAAAGAGTGCTGTTAACAGAGTTCCAACGGGAATATCTGGAAAGTACAGCAGAGTAAGTCTGACACATGGTGTCATTAATATCAGTTTACCTAGGGTAAGAGAGTTATTATGAGCAATATTATTAAGCAAATCGAACAAGAACAAATGAAGCAAGATGTACCTTCATTTCGTCCAGGCGATAATGTAGAAGTTAAGGTATGGGTTGTTGAAGGTTCTAAAAAACGTCTGCAGGCATTCGAGGGCGTGGTTATCGCTATTCGTAACCGCGGTCTGCACTCTGCATTTACTGTTCGTAAAATTTCTAATGGCGAAGGTGTTGAGCGTGTATTCCAAACTCACTCTCCAGTCGTAGATAGCATCACTGTGAAACGTCGTGGTGCGGTTCGCCAAGCTAAACTGTACTACCTGCGTGAGCGTTCAGGTAAGGCTGCTCGTATCAAAGAGCGTCTTAACGCTAAATAATACGCTTTCGCACATCCGAAAGTTATTGTTAAAAGGTCAGCGTTTGCTGACCTTTTTTTATGGTGAATTTTTATTATATTTTTACTTGTTTTTATATCCCTCTCTTTTTGCTCTTCTTATTCCAAGATTCATTAAAAGATAATGTGTAAATATTTAATTACATATTTTTCTTTTAATTTAATCAAAGTCACATTTTTATTATTGTTTGAATAAACTTTAACTTATTGTAATTTAAGGATTATACTTTACTCACCTGTCTTTTGTAAACTTTTTATTACGATGGTGTCATTTTTATTAAAAATACGGATTGATTTCTTTACATTGCATGTTATCTTATCTTTCAGACAGACAACAAATCACAATGACAGATATAAAAAGGTAAAAATTATGATCATGCAAAAAGACGCACTCAATAATGTGAATATCAGCGAAGAGCTGGTTTTAATTACGCCTGAAGAGTTAAAACAAAAATACCCATTGAGTCGCAATGATCTGCATGCCATTGCTCAATCACGTCAAACAATCTCTGAAATTGTTCAACGTCGTGATCCTCGTTTGCTTGTGGTATGTGGGCCTTGTTCCATTCATGACGTTGATGTTGCTATCGATTACGCAAAACGTCTGAAGGTATTAGCGTCTGAATTAAGTGATAGTCTGTACATTGTGATGCGTGTCTACTTTGAAAAACCTCGTACAACAGTGGGTTGGAAAGGTTTAATTAGCGATCCATTTATGGATGGTAGCTTTGAAATGGAAAAAGGGTTACATATTGCCCGTAAATTATTAACTGAACTCGTACAATTAGGTTTGCCTTTGGCAACAGAAGCATTAGATCCTAATAATCCACAATACTTAGGGGATTTATTTAGTTGGTCTGCGATTGGTGCAAGAACAACAGAATCTCAGACTCACCGTGAAATGGCATCAGGGCTTTCAATGCCGGTGGGTTTTAAAAATGGAACCGATGGTAATTTAGATACGGCAATTAATGCGATGAAGGCTGCCTCTATGCCGCACCGTTTTATGGGAATTAATCAATCAGGGCAGGTGTGTTTACTACAAACGCAAGGTAATCCTGATGGACATGTTATTTTACGTGGTGGTAAAACGCCAAATTACCATGAAGAAGATGTGGCGCAATGTGAAGCCCATATGGTAAAAGCAGGATTAAAACCGTCATTAATGATCGATTGTAGTCACGGCAATTCAAATAAAGATTTCCGTCGTCAAACCGCCGTGGTGGATTCAGTGATTGAACAAATCACTAAAGGTAATGAATCTATCACAGGTATTATGTTAGAAAGTCATATTAATGAAGGCAATCAATCATCAGAACAGCCTCGTAGCGAAATGAAATATGGTGTTTCAGTCACCGATGCATGCATTAGTTGGGAAACAACAGAATCTGTATTAAGAAATTTACATGCACGAATTTCACCTATTTTAGCTCAGCGCGAAGAGCAATTTAAAAAAGTAAGTTAAGTTAGATAATCATAAAGAAAAAGAGGCAAGCATAGATGGCTGAAGAATTACAACATTTGCGTGAGCAAATCGATCAGGTCGATAAATCACTGCTTTCTTTACTTGCGAAAAGAATGCAATTGGTAGCTGAAGTTGGTGAAGTTAAGAATCGCCATGGGTTACCGATTTATGCTCCTGATAGAGAAGCCTCAATGCTTACTTCTCGACGTAATGATGCGCAGAAAATGGGAATATCCCCAGATTTGATTGAAGATGTGTTACGCCGAGTAATGCGTGAATCTTATACCAAAGAGAATGACAAAGGATTTAAAACGCTAAATCCTCAACTGGGTAAAATTGTAATTGTGGGGGGAAATGGCAAAATGGGAAAATTATTTTCCCGTTTATTTACCCTTTCTGGTTATCAAGTTGAAAGTTTAGAAGCAAATGAATGGAAAACGAAATCACCTGCTATTTTTGATAATGCAGGTATGGTTATTATTAGTGTACCTATCCATTTAACCGTTGAGGTTATTGAGAAGCTTCCTCTTTTACCTGAAAATTGTTTGTTAGTCGATCTCGCTTCTATTAAAAAAGCACCTTTAGAGGCGATGTTAAAAGCGCATAGGGGGCCTGTTCTTGGTCTTCACCCTATGTTTGGTCCTGATGTACCGAGTTTAGCAAAACAGGTTGTGGCTTATTGTGAAGGCAGAGATCGCCAAGCATTTGAGTGGTTACTTGAGCAACTATTAGTTTGGGGAGCTAAAATTGAGGCAATTACGCCAGAAGGGCACGATAAAAACATGAGTTTTATTCAAGCCCTTCGACATTTTACAACCTTTGCTTATGGTCAACATTTAGCTAAAGAAAACGTCGATTTAGCAAGCTTGTTGCGGCTTTCATCTCCAATATATCGTTTGGAGTTGGCAATGATAGGGCGGTTATTCGCTCAAGATCCGCAACTGTATGCAGATATTATTTTATCATCCAAAGAGAATATTGAATTAATTCGCAGGTATCATCATTCTTTAGGCCAAGCTATCGATTTATTGGATATTAATGCAAAGAATGAATTCATTCATTCATTTAATAACGTGAGTGATTGGTTTGGTGATTATGCTTCTCAATTTATGAAAGAGAGTGGTGTTCTATTACAGAAAGCTAATGATAGTCGTATTTAATTAAATGATAAAATCGAGACGAAAGCCGAATAACGTATTTTGTTATTCGGCTTTTTGTTGGCTCATTATTCAGTAAATATGTAATAATATATTACCAATCATCATCACAAGGTGGCCATACACAGCGAGTTGCGTCGAACGTACTAGGCGAGCTTTGAGCTAATTCATAGAATGATGTAGTATATTTTTCTGTTTTACTATGAAAACATGCTCCCGCATAACTTGCGAATAGTAATGTGATTATTAAAATATATAATTTGTTCATAAAATTTCCTTTAAATTAATATAATTATAAATTAGTAATCTTTAGGATCAGGTCATGGACTGACCGTACAAGAATATGAGTTAGAATCATTGATTAATGAATAAGATTGATAGTGACTGTGTGTATCAATGTTATCATAGAATGAAGTGATAAATAGGTTTAAAATCAATGCGATAATTGTATTCATATTTTCTCCTTCTATATATTCAAGATTCAAAATAGATCAATAAGGTCCAAATCTCTTTGGTTGATAATAGGCTTCTTAACCAAGTTAAATATATATTGAAAAACAATGAGTTAAATATCATTTTTTAATAGAGGGAGATAATTTTATTTTTATAATGAAGTGATTTCTATTTTTGCGCTATCTTGTTATTGAGTTGTTATTATCTGGTTTAATTAACTAATAATTAATGTTCAATGTTTTATTTTTATTAAAAATTATTTGTTGATGAGATCTTAAAATAAAATAAAAAAAATAAGCGATATTAAAAATATCGCCTTGATCAAATAATGAAAAATAAGATATAGATAAATTACCCTTATATGGATGAGTTTTGCAAAAGATGCTTAATTATTAATTGTATTATTTTTAATTGTATTCGGATGTTTTTTTTAAGGGGTAAACTATGGATTTCATAATACAACTTGCCATTATATTAGTGTGTCTATTTTATGGAGCAAGGAAAGGGGGAATAGCATTAGGCCTGCTCGGTGGTGTTGGTCTGGTTATTTTAGTTTTCATTTTTAACTTACCACCAGGAAAGCCACCAGTTGATGTAATGTTAGTTATTATTGCTGTTGTTTCAGCATCTGCAACATTGCAAGCGTCGGGTGGGTTAGACGTTATGTTGCAAATAGCAGAAAAATTATTACGTAAAAACCCAAAATATATTTCTATTGTTGCACCGCTTGTAACTTGTACTCTAACAATTCTATGTGGTACGGGACACGTTGTTTATACCATTTTGCCAATTATCTATGATGTGTCGATTAAAAATAATATCCGACCAGAAAGACCAATGGCAGCAAGTACTATTGGTTCGCAAATGGGGATTATTGCAAGTCCTGTTTCTGTTGCAGTTGTAACCTTAGTGGCAATGTTAGGTGATGTCACTTTTAATGGTAAGCATCTTGAGTTTTTAGATTTATTAGCTATTACCATTCCTTCTACTTTTATTGGTATTTTAGCGATTGGTATTTTTAGTTGGTTTAGAGGTAAGGATTTAGATAAAGATCAACGCTTCCAGGAGTTTATTTCAGTTCCTGAAAACCATGATTATGTTTACGGTGATACAGCAACACTTTTAGATAAAAAGTTGCCAATAAAAAACTGGGTGGCAATGTGGATATTTTTAGGTGCTATTGCCGTTGTTGCGATATTAGGTGCTTTTTCTGAAATACGTCCTGTATTTAATGGCAAACCGTTATCTATGGTGCTTGTTATTCAGATGTTTATGTTATTAGCAGGTGCATCAATTATTATTATTTGTAAAACCAATCCGTCTCTTATATCTAAAAATGAAGTATTCCGTTCAGGGATGATAGCAATTGTTGCTGTATATGGTATTGCTTGGATGGCAGAAACCATGTTCTCTGCGCATATGAAAGAAATAGAAGCAGCATTAGGGCAATTAGTAAGAGAATATCCTTGGGCTTATGCTGTAGTTTTATTACTGGTATCGAAATTTGTTAACTCTCAAGCGGCTGCTTTAGCTGCAATTGTTCCTTTAGCATTGGGTATTGGTGTTGATCCTGCTTATATTATTGCATCTGCACCAGCTTGTTATGGTTATTATATTTTGCCAACTTATCCTAGTGACTTAGCGGCTATTCAATTTGACCGTTCAGGTACAACTCGAATAGGACGTTTTGTTATTAACCATAGCTTTATCCTTCCGGGATTAATTGGTGTAACAGTTTCCTGTGTCTTTGGTTGGGTGTTTGCAGCGATGTATGGTTTCTTATAATTAGTGATAATGTAAAAATATGAGATAAAAAGAAAAGCCAGATAGTAATGCACTATCTGGCTTATTTATTAAGTAGTGGTTTTTTTATTATTTTACTTCAACAGGTACTACGTTCTCTGAAGGATAACACCCTAATATTTTTAATGACCGCGTTGTTTGTGATAAATCATGTAAAGCCTTTTGCATATTTATATCACGCAAATTAGCTTGAACATCAATATAAAACATTTCTTCCCAAGGCGTACCATTAATAGGACGAGATTCTAATTTCGTCATAATAATGTCGTATTTTTTTAAAATCATTAAAGCATCGACTAAAGCACCTGCTTGTTGTCCTGTAGCCATTAAGAACGTTGTTTTTGCAGGGACTTGCTCTGACACATCAATCGCTTTACGTGCAATAACAATAAAGCGTGTTACGTTTATTTGCTGGTTTGCTAAATTATTTGCTAAGGGCTTTAAACCATAAAGAGAGCCACCTGCTTCACTACCAATAGCTGCAACATGTGGTGATTGTGCAAGAGCTACTTTTTCCATTGCCGCAGCCGTACTTTCGCAATATTCAATTTTCCAGTTTGGATACTGATTTAAATAATGGCTGCATTGTTGGAAAGGTTGAGGGTGGCTATAAATAATTTGTAATTCTTCTGTCGAACTATCAACACTTGTTAAAAGCGCATGATTAATCGGAATACGAATTTCACCCACAATAGACAGTGAAGTTGTTTGCAGTAAATCGTAAACATCATTAATTGCGCCAGAGCTGGTATTTTCAATAGGCAATAAACCGTAATCAGCTTGTCCTGTATCAACCAGTGTGAAAATATCGTCAAATTTGTGACAAGTACAATCGATGATTGTATCAAAATGACGGGCTGCATATTGGCGAGCAGCAATATGTGAATAAGAGCCTTTCGGGCCTAAATAAGCAATCCTTGCAGATTCATTTGGTGTCGCATTTAGGTGTTGCTGTAAAATCGCTTGTTGGGTTAATACGGAATCTTCAATAATCATTTGGAAAATACGGCTGATATAAAAACCATCTAGACCAACTTTTTTTCCTTTTTCAATTAATAAATCAAGTAATTCACGCTCACGATTTTTATCTCTAATAGGACGATGTGTATTCAATTTAAATTGAGCGACATCAGCAGATAATTGGCGTCTATTTGCTAACAACGTGAGTAATTCTGAATCTAACGTTGTGATTTTATCTCTGATTGCTAATAAATCGAGTTTTTCCATGTTTTAGCCCTATATCTTTGCGTCATACCATTATAAATAAAAAAAGCCTCCATTTTTGGAGGCTATTGTCGTTCTTACTTTTCTTTCTGAAATGACAAAGCCTCTTAATTAAAGAGTAAAAAGAAAAAGAAGAAAGACAAAAACGAATACATCGTCATTATATTGTTTGGTAAATTATTTAGCATATAGCTATCAAACATGATGATGTGAAAGGAGTCAAGAAAAATACAATAAAAAGCGCATCACTAGGATGCGCAGAGGCGTTTTGAGTCAGTGATTTATTCTAATTTTTAATCTAGCTTTACTATTTATATTTCATCGACAAGTAAATTTTCTTCTTTCAAACTGTTATCAGCCCGACGAGATTCATTTTTATGCTGAACCTTGTTTAATTGACGCTCAAGTTTCGCTAACAAATCATTAATAGCGACATACATATCTGCGTGTTGTGCATTAGCGACCAATTGCCCATTTGGTATGTGAATGCTGGCATCAACACTAAAACCTTTAGGGTCTTTTGTCAGAATAATACGAGGATTGATTAAATTCACCTGCCATTTATTAAGTTTAGTTAGACGGCTTTCAATGTGTTCACGTAGTGCTGGGGTAATTTCCATTTGCTTGCTAGTAATATTTATAATCATATAGTTACCTCTTAATTACTCCGTCTTCGATAACTTCAGAATATCGTGATACACAATTTAAAACATGATCAAAATCACTTTTTGTTAGTAGTATGTGTAACTAGTAATAGAAACGTGACAAATGATAAATAGCTGAAAAAGAACGCTTGTTAAGTTGTATTTATTCAGTCATATTAGGAAGGTTGGGCTGATGAAAAGTAAAGACAATTTAGCTAAAAAAGAATAAAAAAACAGCAGCGATAAGCTGCTGTTTTTGATGGTGATGTTTGGGTTAAGCTGGATTTGCAGCAATCAATGAAGCCACTTTATTTGCTTCTTGTGTCAGACCTAACTCTTTATAGGCGTTTTCCATGTATTCAAGTGCATCACGAGTAGCTTGTGTATCAGGATAATCACGCATCATTTGCTCTACTCTATTAATAACCGCGACATAAGCCCCTCGTTTAGTATAGAATTTCGCAACTGAAAGTTCATACTTCGCTAAACGGTTTTTAAGAAAGACAAGGCGCTTGGTTGCATCAGCGACGTAAAGGCTATCAGGGTAATAACGTACTAATTGACTAAAGTCTTTAAATGCCACAATTGCATGCTGAGGATCACGGTCTGAACGATCAATACCAAAGAATCCTTGTAATGCACTATCATCTAATGCTTGAGCTGTTAAGCCTCGCATATAAAGAACATAGTCAATATTAGGATGGGTTGGGTTTAATCGCATAAAACGGTCAATTGCAGTAATCGCCATTGGTAGTTCTGCTGATTTATAATAAGCATAAATCAAGTCGAGCTGAACTTGTTGCGAGTAAGGGCCAAAAGGATAGCGATTATCGAGAGACTCTAATTGTTTGATAGCCGCTCCATAATTGCCATCTAGCAATTTTTCCTGACTGGTTGTGTAAAGCTCAGAAGGAGACATATCGGCAGTAGCGTCTTTGTCTGAACTCGAACAGCCAGAAAGTAACAGGCTTATAGTGGCCGCTGCCACCAGGTATTTAATGCGTCTCATCACGTATTGATTATCCTCTGAATAGGTTTGGGGAGTCTCTCCGTGAAGCTCCCCTAAAATCGGTTACACTATAACTCATTTTAAATGAAACGGCTGTGCCGTCAAAACACTAACTTAATTAATAGAAAACTATTTATGTCTCAACAAATACGACTTAATGCTACAGTCGCAGATTCACAGCTGGGTCAACGCTTAGATCAGGCTTTGGCCGAAATGTTCCCTGATTATTCAAGATCTCGTATAAAAGAGTGGATCTTAGACAATAGAGTGCAGGTTAACGATAAAATCATCAATAAGCCAAAAGAAAAAATGCTTGGCGGTGAAAAAATTGAAGTCGATGCCTTAATTGAAGAGGAAGTACGCTGGGAGCCTCAGAATATTCCGTTAAATATCGTTTATGAAGATGACGATATTTTAGTTATCAATAAACCAAGGGATCTCGTTGTTCATCCTGGTGCTGGTAACCCTGATGGTACCGTATTAAATGCATTACTTTATCGTTATCCTGAAATTGCTAATGTACCTCGCGCAGGTATTGTCCATCGTTTGGATAAAGATACAACAGGTTTAATGGTTGTTGCAAAAACAGTTCCAGCTCAAACTCATTTAGTTGAAGCTTTACAACGTCGTGAAATCACGCGTGAGTATGAAGCAGTTGCTACAGGAAGGATGACTGCGGGTGGTTTAGTTAATGAACCAATTTCTCGACATCCAACTAAGCGTACGCATATGGCTGTACACCCAATGGGTAAACCAGCAGTAACTCATTATCGTGTTATGGAGCATTTCCGTGCTCATACTCGTTTACGTTTACGCTTAGAAACGGGGCGTACCCATCAAATTCGTGTTCATATGGCGCATATTCATCATGCTTTAATTGGTGATCAACTTTATGCAGGAAGACCACGTCCTTTAAAAGGTGCATCAGAAGAGTTGCGTGAAACGCTACGTTTATTTGATAGACAAGCATTACATGCAACGATGTTACGCCTTTATCATCCGATCACAGGTATTGAAATGGAATGGCATGCGCCGTTACCTGATGATATGGTTAAGCTTATCGATGTATTAAAAGATGATGCTGAACAATTTAAAGATGAAATGGATTGGTAAATGACTTCATTGATTTTTCCAGATTGGCCACAACCTGAGAATATTGGGGCTTGCAGTACGCTTAGAGAGGGGGGGATCAGTTTACCGCCTTATCATAGCCTTAATTTAGGTACACATGTTGGTGATGAATTATCTCGCGTTAAAGAAAATAGGCGCAGACTTTGCCAAGAAGCCCAGTTACCTGAAATGCCATTATGGCTTGAACAAGTTCATGGCACTCACGTTGTTACGTTAAATACTGAGAAAAATAATGAAGTAGAAGGTGATGCCCTTTATACCGCTACCGAGAAAAAAGTTTGTGCAATTATGACGGCCGATTGCCTACCTGTTCTTTTTACAACGCTTGATGGAACAGAAATTGGCGCAGCACATGGTGGGTGGAGAGGGCTTTGCCATGGTGTATTACAAAATACACTTTCACAGTTTAAAGCACCAAAAAATCAAATAATGGCATGGCTGGGACCTGCAATTGGCCCCAATGCTTTTGAGGTTGGGGCTGAAGTACGTTTGGCCTTTATTGAAAAAAATAAGGCCTTTGATCCTGCATTTATTCCTCATAATGGTAAATATTTAGCTAATATCTATATGTTAGCGAGAATAATTTTACAGGAAAATGAGGTGACTCAGATTTACGGTGGTGATTTCTGTACTGTGACAGAGAAATCGCGTTTCTTCTCATATAGACGTGAACAGATAACTGGTCGAATGGCGTCATTAATCTGGATTAAATAAACTTCTCCCAACCGTTTTTCTCACTTGCCTCAAATATTGATAAATATTTTTGCTCAAAATTTTTATTTTGAGCTTGAATATTGTCAAAATGACCTCATCTATTCTCCAGTTACGAATTTTACTTTAAATTTTACTTGGAGGTGTTATGCGTCTGGATAAATTAACCAATAAATTCCAGCAAGCCCTCGCAGACGCCCAGTCATTGGCACTTGGGAACGATAATCAATTTATAGAACCCATACATTTACTGAGTGCGTTATTTAATCAACAAGGTGGCTCAATTCGCCCTTTATTAACATCATCGGGTGTTAATGCATCGCAATTTAATGAGCGAATTAATGAAGCTTTGTCTCGATTACCTAAAGTTGAAGGTGCTGGTGGAGAGGTTCATCCCTCTAATGATCTTATTAAACACCTTAATTTGTGCGATAAATTGGCACAGAAAAAAGGTGATGATTTTATTTCGTCAGAGCTTTTCCTTTTAGCTGCAATGGAAACCGGTGGTCAAGTTGCTGATATGCTAAAAGCTGCGGGTGCAAATAAATCAAGTCTTGAAATAGCGATTGAAAAAATACGTGGTGGAGAAACAGTGAACGATCAAAATGCAGAAGACCAACGTCAGGCATTGAAAAAATATACTGTGGATTTAACGGAAAGAGCAGAACAAGGCAAACTCGATCCCGTCATTGGTCGTGATGAAGAAATCAGAAGAACCATACAGGTTTTACAACGTCGTACTAAAAATAACCCAGTACTTATTGGTGAGCCCGGTGTTGGTAAAACGGCGATTGTTGAAGGATTAGCTCAGCGTATTGTTAATGGCGAAGTGCCAGAAGGTTTAAAAAATAAACGAGTACTCTCCCTTGATATGGGGTCGTTATTAGCAGGCGCTAAATATCGTGGTGAGTTCGAAGAACGTTTAAAAGCTGTTTTAAATGATTTATCTAAACAGGAGGGCAGTGTCATTCTGTTTATTGATGAATTACATACTATGGTTGGCGCCGGTAAAGCTGATGGTGCTATGGATGCGGGTAATATGTTAAAACCGGCATTAGCACGTGGTGAGTTACACTGTGTTGGGGCAACAACACTTGATGAATATCGTCAATATATTGAGAAAGATGCTGCTTTAGAACGTCGTTTCCAAAAAGTGTATGTAGCAGAGCCAACAGTAGAAGATACCATCGCTATTTTACGTGGTCTGAAAGAACGTTATGAGCTTCATCATCATGTTCAAATTACAGACCCAGCTATCGTTGCAGCTGCGACTTTATCACATCGCTATATTTCTGACCGTATGTTACCAGATAAAGCGATTGACTTAATTGATGAAGCAGGTGCAAGCCTACGTATGCAAATGGATTCAAAACCGGAAGCATTAGATAGACTTGATAGACGTATTATTCAGCTGAAACTTGAACAACAAGCCCTGCAAAAAGAGTCTGATGATGCAAGTAAAAAGCGTTTAGAAATGCTAAATGAAGAGCTTGCTGAAAAAGAGAAAGAGTATTCTGTTTTAGAAGAAGAGTGGAAAGCAGAAAAAGCAGAGCTGACAGGAACTCAACATATTAAATCAGAATTAGAGCAAGCTCGTATTGCATTAGAGCAAGCTCGCCGTAGTGGTGATTTGGCAAAAATGTCAGAAATCCAATATGGACAGATCCCAACGTTAGAAAAACAGCTTGCTGAAGCGAATAAAGCTGAAGATAAACATATGAAGCTGTTACGTAATAAAGTTACTGATGCTGAAATTGCTGAAATCTTAGCGCGTTGGACCGGTATTCCTGTTTCTAGAATGCTAGAAGGGGAGCGTGAAAAACTGCTAAGAATGGAACAAGAATTACATAGACGTGTTATTGGTCAGGCTGAAGCTGTTAGCGCAGTATCAAATGCGATACGTCGTAGTCGAGCAGGGTTGTCTGATCCTAATCGCCCAATTGGTTCGTTCTTATTTTTAGGACCAACAGGTGTGGGTAAAACTGAATTATGTAAAGCATTAGCAAACTTCTTGTTTGATAGTGATGATGCAATGGTTCGTATCGATATGTCTGAGTTTATGGAAAAACACTCCGTTTCTCGTTTAGTAGGTGCGCCTCCAGGATATGTTGGTTACGAAGAAGGTGGATATTTAACAGAAGCCGTTCGCCGTCGTCCTTATTCAGTTATCTTATTAGATGAAGTTGAAAAAGCGCACCCTGATGTATTCAATATTTTATTACAAGTATTGGATGATGGTCGTTTAACGGATGGACAAGGTAGAACAGTCGATTTTCGTAATACTGTTGTGATTATGACATCAAACTTAGGTTCTGATTTAATTCAAGAACGTTTCGGGACACTTGATTATCCTGAAATGAAAACAATAGTGATGGATGTAGTTGGCCATCATTTCAGACCAGAGTTTATTAATCGTATTGATGAAGTTGTGGTATTCCACCCATTAGGTAAAGAAAACATTGCAGCGATCGCACAAATTCAGTTACGTCGTTTATACCAACGTTTAGAAGAGCGTGGTTATCACGTCACGATTACAGGTGCGGCATTAGAAAAATTGAGTGAAGTTGGTTTTGACCCAATTTATGGTGCTCGTCCATTGAAACGAGCTATCCAACAAGAGGTTGAAAACCCATTAGCTCAAGATATTTTGTCAGGCAAGTTATTGCCAGGCAAAGAGATTATCTTAGATTTAGATGATAATAAGATAATCGCAAAACAATAATTGATGTTTTATCTATTTATTAGCAAAGCCTACAAACTGAAATTTGTAGGCTTTTTTATTATGGGCTTTAGCCAGTTTAAGTTGCGTAGGGGCCTTAAATATAATTATTTTTGTTTGTTTTGTAATCGATATGTGATTATGATTTATACATTAGTCATCAATTTGCTTACAAAGCGCGCTATCGAAAAGTTTTTTGAAAATAATACTTGTCACATTCAGAAAACTCCCTATAATGCGCCCTCGTTGTCACGGCAAACCACGCTAAGTGAGTTAGCCGAGAGAACAAAGAAAAAAGTGAAAAGCCTTGAAAATAAACGCTTGACACTGAATGAGGAAGATGTAGAATGCACCTCCTCGCAACAACGCAGAAGACCGGAAACGGCAGCGAATGTTGCACTGCTCTTTAACAAATTATCAGACAATCTGTGTGGGCACTCGCAGAGACGATATCTTCTAAAATATTAGATGTATCAAGTCTTGAAGAGTGAACAACAAAAGTAAATTCATTTATGAATAGCTAAGTTTTCGATTTCTTTGAGCATCAAACACTTTTAATTGAAGAGTTTGATCATGGCTCAGATTGAACGCTGGCGGCAGGCCTAACACATGCAAGTCGAGCGGTAACAGGAGAAAGCTTGCTTTCTTGCTGACGAGCGGCGGACGGGTGAGTAATGTATGGGGATCTGCCCGATAGAGGGGGATAACTACTGGAAACGGTGGCTAATACCGCATGACGTCTACGGACCAAAGCAGGGGCTCTTCGGACCTTGCGCTATCGGATGAACCCATATGGGATTAGCTAGTAGGTGAGGTAATGGCTCACCTAGGCGACGATCTCTAGCTGGTCTGAGAGGATGATCAGCCACACTGGGACTGAGACACGGCCCAGACTCCTACGGGAGGCAGCAGTGGGGAATATTGCACAATGGGCGCAAGCCTGATGCAGCCATGCCGCGTGTATGAAGAAGGCCTTAGGGTTGTAAAGTACTTTCAGCGGGGAGGAAGGTGATAAAGTTAATACCTTTATCAATTGACGTTACCCGCAGAAGAAGCACCGGCTAACTCCGTGCCAGCAGCCGCGGTAATACGGAGGGTGCAAGCGTTAATCGGAATTACTGGGCGTAAAGCGCACGCAGGCGGTCAATTAAGTCAGATGTGAAAGCCCCGAGCTTAACTTGGGAATTGCATCTGAAACTGGTTGGCTAGAGTCTTGTAGAGGGGGGTAGAATTCCACGTGTAGCGGTGAAATGCGTAGAGATGTGGAGGAATACCGGTGGCGAAGGCGGCCCCCTGGACAAAGACTGACGCTCAGGTGCGAAAGCGTGGGGAGCAAACAGGATTAGATACCCTGGTAGTCCACGCTGTAAACGATGTCGATTTAGAGGTTGTGGTCTTGAACCGTGGCTTCTGGAGCTAACGCGTTAAATCGACCGCCTGGGGAGTACGGCCGCAAGGTTAAAACTCAAATGAATTGACGGGGGCCCGCACAAGCGGTGGAGCATGTGGTTTAATTCGATGCAACGCGAAGAACCTTACCTACTCTTGACATCCAGAGAATCCTTTAGAGATAGAGGAGTGCCTTCGGGAACTCTGAGACAGGTGCTGCATGGCTGTCGTCAGCTCGTGTTGTGAAATGTTGGGTTAAGTCCCGCAACGAGCGCAACCCTTATCCTTTGTTGCCAGCGCGTGATGGCGGGAACTCAAAGGAGACTGCCGGTGATAAACCGGAGGAAGGTGGGGATGACGTCAAGTCATCATGGCCCTTACGAGTAGGGCTACACACGTGCTACAATGGCAGATACAAAGAGAAGCGACCTCGCGAGAGCAAGCGGAACTCATAAAGTCTGTCGTAGTCCGGATTGGAGTCTGCAACTCGACTCCATGAAGTCGGAATCGCTAGTAATCGTAGATCAGAATGCTACGGTGAATACGTTCCCGGGCCTTGTACACACCGCCCGTCACACCATGGGAGTGGGTTGCAAAAGAAGTAGGTAGCTTAACCTTCGGGAGGGCGCTTACCACTTTGTGATTCATGACTGGGGTGAAGTCGTAACAAGGTAACCGTAGGGGAACCTGCGGTTGGATCACCTCCTTACCTAAAAGATACGTGTTATGTGCAGTGCTCACACAGATTGTCTGATGAAGAACGAGCAGAAATACCGGTATAGGCTTGTAGCTCAGGTGGTTAGAGCGCACCCCTGATAAGGGTGAGGTCGGTGGTTCAAGTCCACTCAGGCCTACCACTTTTCCTTTATGCTGCGTTGTGAAATCACTCGTTTACTTAAAGTAAACTTCGTGACTCCACGCCTTGCCTAAAGAAAAAGCTTCTTTCTATAAAGAAGAAAAGGAGTGGTTATACGGGTATTAAGAATGCATTATGGGGCTATAGCTCAGCTGGGAGAGCGCCTGCCTTGCACGCAGGAGGTCAGCGGTTCGATCCCGCTTAGCTCCACCATAATCTCTTGAATATAAAATAATAATTCAGAGTATATTAGCAATAGTATACTGCGAATTATTTTGCTCTTTAACAATCTGGAACAAGCTGAAAAATTGAAAACAAATCAATATATCACCGAGGTATATTGATGAGTCTCTCAAAATCTCAAACTTTGAATGTGTGATACTCCAAGGCGAGTGTCATGAGCGAACAACAGCAATTCTAGGCGGACAGCGCGCAGTAAGCGGAGCATACTTAAAGTATGTGAGCATTACGAGCACTGCCCAACAACGAATTGATGCTTGTGTAGCCATGACCTTTAAAGTCGTCTTCGAGAGAAACATCTTCGGGTTGTGAGGTTAAGCGAATAAGCGTACACGGTGGATGCCTAGGCAATCAGAGGCGATGAAGGACGTGCTAATCTGCGATAAGCGTCGGTAAGGTGATATGAACCGTTATACCCGACGATTTCCGAATGGGGAAACCCAATATCCAATGGATATTATCATGACGTGAATACATAGCGTCATGAAGCGAACCGGGAGAACTGAAACATCTCAGTACCCCGAGGAAAAGAAATCAACCGAGATTCCCCTAGTAGCGGCGAGCGAACGGGGAACAGCCCAGAGTCTTAATCAATAGCAGCATCAGGAGAACGGTCTGGAAAGTCCGGCAGTAAAGGGTGATAGCCCCGTATCTGAAGATGCTGTTATTGTGAACTCGACGAGTAGGGCGGGACACGTGTTATCCTGTCTGAATATGGGGGGACCATCCTCCAAGGCTAAATACTCCTGATTGACCGATAGTGAACCAGTACCGTGAGGGAAAGGCGAAAAGAACCCCGGCGAGGGGAGTGAAAAAGAACCTGAAACCGTGTACGTACAAGCAGTAGGAGCCTCTTTATGGGGTGACTGCGTACCTTTTGTATAATGGGTCAGCGACTTATATTCTGTAGCAAGGTTAACCGTATAGGGGAGCCGTAGGGAAACCGAGTCTTAACTGGGCGAATGAGTTGCAGGGTATAGACCCGAAACCCGGTGATCTATCCATGGGCAGGTTGAAGGTTGGGTAACACTAACTGGAGGACCGAACCGACTAATGTTGAAAAATTAGCGGATGACTTGTGGATGGGGGTGAAAGGCCAATCAAACCGGGAGATAGCTGGTTCTCCCCGAAAGCTATTTAGGTAGCGCCTCGTGAACTCATCTTCGGGGGTAGAGCACTGTTTCGACTAGGGGGTCATCCCGACTTACCAACTCGATGCAAACTGCGAATACCGAAGAATGTTATCACGGGAGACACACGGCGGGTGCTAACGTCCGTCGTGAAGAGGGAAACAACCCAGACCGCCAGCTAAGGTCCCAAAGTCATGGTTAAGTGGGAAACGAAGTGGGAAGGCTCAGACAGCCAGGATGTTGGCTTAGAAGCAGCCATCATTTAAAGAAAGCGTAATAGCTCACTGGTCGAGTCGGCCCGCGCGGAAGATGTAACGGGGCTAAACCATGCACCGAAGCTGCGGCAGCGACACTATGTGTTGTTGGGTAGGGGAGCGTTCTGTAAGCCTGCGAAGGTGTACTGTGAGGTATGCTGGAGGTATCAGAAGTGCGAATGCTGACATAAGTAACGATAATGCGGGTGAAAAACCCGCACGCCGGAAGACCAAGGGTTCCTGTCCAACGTTAATCGGGGCAGGGTGAGTCGACCCCTAAGGCGAGGCTGAAAAGCGTAGTCGATGGGAAACGGGTTAATATTCCCGTACTGGTGGTAACTGCGATGGGGGAACGGAGAAGGCTAGGTTGTCCGGGCGACGGTCGTCCCGGTTCAAGCATGTAGGCAGAGTGATTAGGCAAATCCGGTCACTTAATGCTGAGGTGTGATGACGAGCCACTAAGGTGGTGAAGCAATTGATGCCCTGCTTCCAGGAAAAGCCTCTAAGCTTCAGGTTACCAACAATCGTACCCCAAACCGACACAGGTGGTCAGGTAGAGAATACTCAGGCGCTTGAGAGAACTCGGGTGAAGGAACTAGGCAAAATGGTGCCGTAACTTCGGGAGAAGGCACGCTGGCGGTAAGTGAAGTCCCTCGCGGACGGAGCCGAAGCCAGTCGAAGATACCAGCTGGCTGCAACTGTTTATTAAAAACACAGCACTGTGCAAACACGAAAGTGGACGTATACGGTGTGACGCCTGCCCGGTGCTGGAAGGTTAATTGATGGGGTTATCCGTAAGGAGAAGCTCTTGATCGAAGCCCCAGTAAACGGCGGCCGTAACTATAACGGTCCTAAGGTAGCGAAATTCCTTGTCGGGTAAGTTCCGACCTGCACGAATGGCGTAATGATGGCCAGGCTGTCTCCACCCGAGACTCAGTGAAATTGAACTCGCTGTGAAGATGCAGTGTACCCGCGGCAAGACGGAAAGACCCCGTGAACCTTTACTATAGCTTGACACTGAACATTGAGCCTTGATGTGTAGGATAGGTGGGAGACTTTGAAGTGTGGACGCCAGTCTGCATGGAGTCAACCTTGAAATACCACCCTTTAACGTTTGATGTTCTAACCTAGGTCCATAATCTGGATCGGGGACCGTGTCTGGTGGGTAGTTTGACTGGGGCGGTCTCCTCCTAAAGAGTAACGGAGGAGCACGAAGGTTGGCTAAGCATGGTCGGACATCATGCGGTTAGTGCAAAGGCATAAGCCAGCTTGACTGTGAGAGTGACGGCTCGAGCAGGTACGAAAGTAGGTCTTAGTGATCCGGTGGTTCTGAATGGAAGGGCCATCGCTCAACGGATAAAAGGTACTCCGGGGATAACAGGCTGATACCGCCCAAGAGTTCATATCGACGGCGGTGTTTGGCACCTCGATGTCGGCTCATCACATCCTGGGGCTGAAGTAGGTCCCAAGGGTATGGCTGTTCGCCATTTAAAGTGGTACGCGAGCTGGGTTTAGAACGTCGTGAGACAGTTCGGTCCCTATCTGCCGTGGGCGTTGGAAGATTGAGAGGGGTTGCTCCTAGTACGAGAGGACCGGAGTGAACGCACCACTGGTGTTCGGGTTGTCATGCCAATGGCATTGCCCGGTAGCTAAGTGCGGAAGAGATAACCGCTGAAAGCATCTAAGCGGGAAACTTGCCTCGAGATGAGTCTTCCCTGTCACCTTGAGTGACCTAAAGGAACGTTTAAGACTAAGACGTTGATAGGCTGGGTGTGTAAGCGTAGCGATACGTTGAGCTAACCAGTACTAATGAACCGTGAGGCTTAACCTGACAACACCGAAGGTGTTTTGTCTGAGAGACAAAGAGTAGATGAAGTAAGCTTGTTTAAGATTGACATTACTGGCGACTGACTGAAAGGAAGGAAGCGGGTAATAAACCGAATTTGCTTGGCGGCCATAGCGCAACGGTCCCACCTGATCCCATGCCGAACTCAGAAGTGAAACGTTGTAGCGCCGATGGTAGTGTAGGGTCTCCCCATGTGAGAGTAGGGAACTGCCAGGCATTAAATAAGACGAGAAAGCCAACCCAATGGGTTGGCTTTTTTGCGTTTGGGTGTTTATTTTCTGTGTGAATTTCCATTTTAAATGTGAATAAAACGCATTTTTATTCTACTTAATTTTTTAATTATCCCCTTTTTTATATCCCATCATTTCGTTTATTAATTTTCTATTGTATTAAAAAGTTAATAACTCTCTAATTTTATTTGATGTTTTATTCCCTATGAAATTTTCCATAATAAAACTTGAAGATAAAAAAGATTAAATTACATGGTTTGTTAATCAAAAGTATATCTCTTTTATAAGAAGGATTAATTATGGCTGATGTATCAACAAGTGGCTGGGATGTAGTCAGTGTTACAGATATTGAAACACTGAATAAAGTTATTAATGAGGGTGATAACCATCCTAAATCATTTTCAGACTATATAACGGTGGTTGGTAATGATTTAAAAGTAGAAGGGGAATGGGGGGATTGGTCTATCGCGAATGAAGCCAGCGGTAAAAATATTTACATGCAGTGCAGCATTAAAAATGCCACTGTGACTTATATAGGAAAATCTTATCCTATAAATGATGATAAAAATGCCTAACAATCCACATTAAATATAGAAATTTCACTGGATGGTATTGAGACCGATCCTACTGAATGGATAGGTGATGATGAAACGTCTGAAATATCGAAAGATACAAAATGTTATAAGTTAATGGTGGATAGCAAAGCGGTGATTGTAGTTACGGGATCTAATTACACCAATAAAGAGCTTTATTCGCCCGAAAATGGTTTAGCATCACTTGTAGATATCGTTTTAAAAAATTGGTTTAATCGAAATGTAGGAACTTTCAAACAAGTATTTTCCGTCGTATTAATAGGATTAAAAGCAAATAAAGGTGATTTTCAATGGCTCAAACCATCGGCCTATAGTTATTCAGCAAATAGCTCTATAGATCAAAAATCTGCTGCTTTTGCTGCCTTAACATTAGTCGATGGAAAAACAGACATTGGTGATCTACAGCAAACAGTTGATATAGCAGCGTTGCAGGTTGTTAAGGAATATGGTGCTAATGCAGCGCTGATCATAAGTAAATCAATGTTTGTTAAGCATATTCTGTTAGAAGCGGCAGTTGCCCTTGTTAAGGGCTCTACAAAAGCTGATTTTGAAATAGACAAAAATGGATTATCACTTACCAATATTAAAGATACTGTTTGGCAGGATTTTGTCGGTCCTGACGATGAAATCATGTCTCCCACCATTCCCGCACAAAGTTTTATTTTGACTCTTCAATCTGATTTTATTCATATAAGTATTAGTGGCGCTCATTATCGTCCTCGATGGGGGGTAACTGTATATATGGGAATAGAACAGAACTTTCGATATAAAGTAGAAAAAAATAAAAATGGAGAACCTGTTTTTGTACCAGATGAAAAAGGTTTAGGAGATGCGGTTGTTAGTTGTTCTGTTAAATTTGATAACTGGCTAGACTGGCTAAACATTACGACTGGAATAGTGACATCAATTGCTTCAGTTATTGCATTAGGAACGAGTTTAGCAGGGGTTATAGCTAAAACTGGAATGGCGACATTGGTCCCTGATGCAAGCGCAAAAATTGCCTCTTTCTCATTTAAATTATTTAATTTCACTATCAAATTGGAAAAGTTAGCTCCTATTGCTGCTGCAATTCAACGAGGTGTGGTTTCAAATCCTTCTGTATTTAATGTTGTAAAAATTGGTTCAGCAGTGACTGCAGCAACGACAGGTATTATATGGGGAGCAACGACACTATCAGAAGCAATATATCATCAGATCTTTGATGATGTACCTAGTTTTAAAATATTTTCACGTAATTTTACTGGCGCAGTGAAATGGCCTGGTATTGAAAATATAGAATTAAAATCGGCAACATTAGTCGATAGTTTTGTTATCGGATTAAAAATGAGTTAAAAGAAAAAGGATATTCATATGGATATGTATAATTGGGATATGGTTTGTGCTGCAAAGTGTTCATCAATTAATGATAAAATTGCAAATAACAGAGAATTATTTATTAAGGAATTTACTTTTAAAAGTGAAAATAATAGTTTAATTGAAGGAGAATTTGATAGTTGGCAAATTGTATCGGGAGGAAGCTCTCAAAGAATTCATTTTATAACACCAATTAAAAAAGGAAAATTAACAACAACAATTGTAGGTGAAAAACTAGATATTGTTGTTGATGGAATATGTCCTAAGATAGAAATTGAATTAGAGTTTGTGGGAAATGATGTTAATCATACTATATTAAAAATAAACTGTAAAAAGTTAGAGAAAAAACAAATAAATATTTATTCAGGAGATGGCAGTATTGTTATATTAGATGATGATATAAATAATATTTTTCCTAAAGATGAAAAGTTCGCATCAGAATTATTCTCTGATTTAATGGCTAAAATGATTATTGAAAATAAAGAAAAATTACAATTTATTTTTTCTGAGTTAATTAGTTTACCTGATGGTAATAATACATGGATGAAAAGCCATATAATTCAATATTCTTACAATGAGAGTATTAATGGTGAATTAGGTGTTCTTGGTGTATTAACTATTTTGGAGGCTAATCCAAATCCACCAAAATTAACAGATCTACAATTACAATTTGATCATAACTTGGTTAGAAAAGAAGATAAATCAGGTTTTCTTATCGCTAAATGGGCTTTTGTAAAATATGTTATTCTTGAAGGATTGCCCCATATTTTTCAAGGTTCTCGTAAAGAACATTTTAAAATTGGAGAGAATAATATTATTCATAACAATGGGAAGATCCCATTAAATAAAATGAATGGTTATACGCCTTATTTTGATAGTGCACTTATTGAAATAATTAGTGATAAAATCATTATAAATAATGCAACAGGAACTTGTGATGTTGTTTCGTATAGTAGTTATGTTTCTTTTAGCTTATCAAGTCAATACAAAATATCATTAGAATATAGTAATAATAGACCAC
This sequence comes from Proteus vulgaris, assembly GCF_011045815.1. GTDB lineage: Bacteria > Pseudomonadota > Gammaproteobacteria > Enterobacterales > Enterobacteriaceae > Proteus > Proteus vulgaris_B. The sequence goes on from NZ_CP047344.1 coordinate 1,041,251, forward strand.
GAGTGAAACTCATTTCCTCTTCTTCTCCATCATTTACTTCTCAAGCTCATGACGATGTTGCTTTAATCTTTTGGATCTTTGGAGGGTGGGTTGTTGATGCCTTAATTCAAGGGATCCGTAGTCAAATGAGTTATCTTCTTTGGAGCTTTGGTAATTATGGTATGGAATTCGATGTTTTCCCTATTAGTATGAATATTGATGCTAAATATAAAGAATGTGGATTATCTGAAAACTTTTTCGTGCGCAGTTAATTAAATGGAATTTAAATTATGAAAGAAATTGCAACTTATGGTTGGGATGTTGTTTATGCTACAAATTACAAAATAATTAATAAATATATCGATAAAAATAAACATTATCCTCAAAAATTCTCAGCTTCGAAAAAAATTATAACTTCATTATTTAAAATATCAGGTGAATGGACTAATTGGTCGTTAAAAAAGGGGGGAACTGGAAAAAATATTTTAATTGAGTGTATTGTTTCTTCTGGTGGGTTATATGATGAAAAAGATACGTTAATAGGATCATTAGAAGGGAGTTCAATAACGATTCAAATTACATTACAAAAAAAAATTGATACTTCAAAAACAATTGAAGATCCCTCTTCTTTAAATAATGGAGTACCGTGGATACTACAAGTTAATGATAAATCTATTGATATGTCAAATGCAGTTATTATAGTCGAAAGTCATTATACGAATATTGTAGAGGGAACGAAAGAGGTTTTAGATCTTTTATTTTTATCCTATTTTAATGAAAATATTAAAGAATTTGATTATATATTTTCAATTATTATGTTAGACCTTGACTCTATAAATGAGGATCTTCAATGGATTAAATCGACGGCATTTAGCTATGCTGTTGCACATACAAAAAGCGACGAAAGTTCAGATATATTTTCATGCTTGAATCTTATTGATAGCAATAAAAATATTGGAGATAGACAACAATCTATTGATAATAGAATATCTCATTTTTTTACGAATAATGTTGATGCTTTAGTTATTTTTAGTAAAGAAATATACACTAAATATTTTTTACTTCCAGCTGCTGTTAACTTTATTAGTGGAAGTAAAGAGGATGATTTTGAAATAAGTGAATATGGTTTATCTGTTTATAATAAAAAAGAACTCATATGGGGGGAATTTGTTATTGGCTCAAAAACAGAAAATGAAGTTATAAAGCCTTTAATACCTGCGAATGGATTAAATATTAATCTTCAACAAGATCGTATTCATATTAATATTAATGGTGCAACGTTTAGACCTAAAAAAGGACATGTCACTTCAACAATTAATATCAATCAATCTTTAACATTTGAAATGGTGAGGAATGATAAAAATGAACTAATATTTATTCCTGATTTGAAAAATATCAATGATATAAATATTAATATCACTAATAAAGTCGATAAAGGTATTATTATTACTGACATTATTTTAGGTGTTATCACCATTATGGCATCACTCGTTTACGGTGTCGCTGCATGGAGAGATATTAGTTTAATTGCTAAGATTGGACAGGAAACAGAAACAGGCTATGAGTTGATTTCACTTTCTAGAACGTTTGCTGGAGTTGAAGAAGCTGAATTGGCTGAAATGATGTGGGATACCGTAGATATTGGTACTAATCCCGTTTATAGACCAACATCTATTCCGATTAAAAATAGTCTCTCTGTTGCTCAATCAATTTCTTCAACCTTTGTTGAAGGAGAGGTCAGTTCTGCTAATTTGGTTAGAGCTGCATTTAGTGAGCTTTATGACGATCTTGAGTCTTTAAATTCATTTGCATCGAATTATACAGGGACAAGCGCATTATCTGGTCTTAAAGCTTCAGAGGTTCAAACTGCACAATTTGCTGATAGTTTGGTTATTGGTATCAGCCTAGATGATACCTTAAAATAAATTGTATTATATTATAAGGATATATTATGGAACCATATTCATTGAATGAAATCGCTGAATTTGAAAGAATTGAATTACTAGAAGAGAATTTAAATGCATTTTCTTATCGTAATGATCCTGAACATATTGCAAAGTTTTATTTATTTTTTGTCGCGAGGAAATCTGACGATAGTTATTATTTACTTGATGAAAATAAATTAACATCTGCCATTCAAAATAAAGAAATAAAATTTGTAAATTTTTTTACAGGGGAAGAATATACGGTTAGTGCTTCATATCCTGATCCTGATAATAATTCTTTTTTTGTAAGCAAGTTTTTTATTAGAAATAATGTGAATATTATTGAGGTAACTGCTGGGGCATTTAAAGGTTATGCCCCGATTAGTGTTATTTTTAAAACGGATGCCACTAAAGCCATTTCAACAGAATTTATGGCCATGTCTGGATTTGAAAGTAGAGTATTAATTTATCAAGAAAAATAAAATAAAAAATTATTTTTACATAAAAAATTAAATTTATATAAGGTGAAAATATGGAACAATTTCATCAATCTCAAGCTTTTAATTTTACGAGTGCGCTAACAGGTCATGTTGATCCTCGTACAGGTGTTTTCTGTACTAATATTACTATTGCCCATTTGATTGGCAATCAACATATGGGACCGGAATTATCACTAACACTTTCTTATTCTCCATTAAATTTTTATAATCTTCTTTATGGTTTTGGTATTGTTGATAACTTAACTAGCTATAATAAGAATTCTAAAATATTAACTTTATCAACAGGGCAAGTCTATAAAGTTAAAGAAGAAAAACAAGAAAGCACATTTATCCATGCTAAACCAAAAAATTTTAAATTTTCTAAAAAAGGAAATGAACTTTGGGTTTTATATAAGTCAGGAGTCAGTGAAAAATTAACTTCTTATAATACTGCTGATGATGTAAAAGTTGTTCGTGAGATATACAGCCCTTCAGGCAATAAACTTACCTTAGAGTGGGAAGCATTTGGTGATAGTTTTCGTTTAAAATCGGTAAGAGATAACAGTAGCGAGTTATTCAAAGCGACTTATTCAGAAACACTGGGAAGAATACAATTTGATATTTGGCCAGAAACGAATGAAAGTTATTCAATCATCTTATATAAACAAGATATTTTTCTTTCAACAGTGACGATCTGCGTGCTAAATACCGATTTAGTTTGGCAATTATTTTATACTCGTTATGGTCGTAGTAATATTCATAAGTATTTAACTAAAATTATTACTCCAACAGGATTAGTTGAGCATGTTGAATATCAAACTAATGGACATCGATTACCAGAAGGCAATCAAAGTTATCAAGTTAATTCTCGAAGCCCAATTCGAGTTATAAATAAGATCCCTTATATCGCTTATGTGAAAAAACACTTTGTTTCACCTGGTTTAGGCACGAAAAAGCAAATAGTTGAATATGATTTTTCAGAGAAAAATTTTCTTGGTTACGGTGGTGCTAGCGCCAGAATAACGACCAATGGACAAGATTATTTATATAATGTCGAAAACAATTATCAATATGATTCAATAGAAAAAAGAAAAGATACTGATAAAAATATTACTTTTGCAACGAAGCGAATATATAATAGTTTTCATTTAGTTATCGAAGAAAGAGAACAAACAATTTCTCATACTAATGAGATATTATGTGAAAAAATCACTCAGATAACATATTACGCTGATATAAATAAAAGCTTTGAACAGCAGTTACCTCAATATCAAATGCCAAAAGAATACCTGATAATTTGGAAGCAAGGTGATAATTATCGCCGAGAAAAAAGTATAACTGAGTATGATAATGAATGTAATATTATTTCAATGGTTGCTTTTGATTCAACCAAATCTGAATTTACTTATTATGATCCCAGTGGTGAATCAGGAAAATGTCCAGCAGAACCAAATGGTTTTAAAAAATTTATAAAAGAAGAAACGATTACACCTGCTACAACTGAATTTGAAACACCGACGAGAAAAAAACAATATCTCTATGACAGTTTTTCCATAAAAAATAGCCAGTTATTACCTGTTAATAATATGGTATTACTTACATCAGAAATAATTTTATCTAATAATAACCAAATAAGAAAGCAAAGTATCTCTTATTATAATGATGTTTCATCTGATAATTTGGGACGAGTTTTAGAAAAAAAAGTAACAATAACAGAACAACAAGTAGAGACGTTATCTCTTAAGGAAGAATATGAATGGAGTTATTCAAATAGCGATTATATTTCCTGTATTAAGAAACTAACAGGAATTAAAGATAATATCGTTGTTTCTACAGAAAAACGTTGGACGCCTATTTCTTATCGATTAATTATGGAAAAAGATACACAAGGAAATATTTCAGAGTACCAATATGATAAATTAGGGCAAGTGATATCAAATATCCTATCGCCTAAGACCCCATATGAAAATAAAATTGAATATGAATTAAATATTGCTTTATCTAATGTACCAATTGAATTTTCGGTTAAAGATGCGTTAGGGAATAAATATTTAAGTAAAATGGATGGAGAAGGTCGGATTGTTGAGAAATTTTATTTTACTGAAGAAATTCCTAATGGATTTAGAATAGAAAAATATGATTATAATTCATTAGGAAAAGTCATTAGTGTAACACATTACGATTTGCATAATATAGATAATCCTAATGAGCAGCCTAAGGAAAATTTAATATTATATAAATATAACGATTGGGGTGACTTGATTAGTGAAGATTATAGTAATGGTTTTTCAAATAGAAAAATATTTGATCCAATAAAAAATCAATTCACATCTCAATCGATATCACTTCTCAATGTAAATAAGAAATCAGGTATTATTCAAAAAGAGTTTAATCAATCAGGAAAAATTAACAAGATCGTTCAACTTAAATCAGATGGTGTAACAGAAGAATATTACTGGCAATTTTTTACTGATGGTTTGGGGCGAATACGTAAAACTATCGATAGATCAAATAATGTGACTACATTTAAATATGATGACTTTGACCAACTGATAGAAAAAAAATTACCAGATGGATCTATTATTAAGAAAAAATATAAAGATAGCCTACCTATTCAAATTTCATTAAAACCAAATGATAGTAATGAAATGATACTCGGAACACAAGAATTTGACAGTTTTGGAAGGCTAACACGTTATCAATGTGGCGGGCGTAATTTAACAATGAGTTATCAAGGCGCTTCACCAGATCCTCATCAGGTTAAAACAGCCGATAATAGCATTATTTCTTATGAATATATTTCAGAATTAGATAATGCGATATCTTCGATAAAATTTAATGGAGAAATACAACAATATGAATATGAGCCATTAACTGGAAGATTAATAAAATATTCTGAAAATAATGGTTTCAATCATCTCTTTTCATATACGAAATCAGGTCAGTTAAAAAATGAAAAAATAACTTTGCAGGGAAAAGCAGAGCGTAGAGTAAATTATTCTTATTCGCTAAGAAATTTACTCGTTAGCTATACTGGCGTTGATAATGAAACTCAGATATATGTTTATGATAATAACAATCAAATAACACAAATTGTTGATAGAGCTGTTACTACTACTGTTAATTACAATGAGCTAGGAAATTATATTGGTCACAAGGCAATGTATAACGTTAATAATAGCACATTAGAAACTAAATTAACGTTAGATGATTTTGGAAGAGAAACTAAAAGAGAATTAATTGAAATAAGAAATAATAAAACAAAGAATATAGATGTTGAACAAACATTTTTAATGACAAATAAATTATCCAATAAGAAATTATTTTTAAATAAGAGAGAAATTAAAAATGAAACTTATGCTTATGATAATATGGGGCGATTATTAAATTATTTATGTAAAGGTGAAATGTTTTCTAAAGATAGCGAGGGGCGAAATATTAAACAGCAAAGTTATCTATGGGATGCATTAGGTAATATTAAAAAATCCACAACTATCTTTGACAGTGGTAATGAAGTTGTTGACTACCATTACCAAAATACGAATGATCCTTGCCAATTAACCCGTCTTTCATATTCAAATAATAAACCTTCCATTACCTTAAACTATGATTTGAATGGGCGAATGATTGAGGATGTATTCGGCTATAAATTAACTTATGATAAATTAGGTCGATTAAAAACAGTTATTAATAATAAAGATACAATTAGTTATGGTTATGACGGTTTAAATCGCTTATTAACAAAAGAATATAAAGGTGAAGTAGGAGAGCTCTATTATCGCAATGATGCTATAGCAAATGAAGTCTATCCTAATGTTAATGTGCGCTATAATTTGTTGGGTAAATATTGTGTTGGTTTTAAGCACGATATTAAATCCAACAATAATGATACCGAGCTTTATACTGAAGTCGCAACAGATATGATGGGATCTGCTTTTACCTTTTTCAATATCTCAGATGATCCCGCTTCTTTTCTTTCTTATTCACCTTGGGGAGATGGTGCAGGAGCGTTAAGCACAGGACCTCGTTTTACAGGTGAATTATGGGATAGTTTCAGTCAAAGTTATCTTTTAGGTAATGGCTATCGCGCTTATCAACCTCGTTTAATGCGCTTTACCTGCCCTGATAGTTTAAGCCCATTTGGAGCTGGCGGGTTAAATGCCTATGCTTATTGTAATGGTGATCCTGTCAATTTAAGTGATCCTAGTGGGCATATTAGTGGATGGGGATGGGCTAGTATTATATTAGGCGGCGTTGGGCTATTGCTAGCCCCATTAACGTTTGGTGCGTCTTTAGAATTTGGTTTGGGTGTTGCACTAGCATTAACGACATTAGAAGTTGCTAGCGGTGCAACCGCAATTGCCGCTGGTGCGCTAGAAGAACGAGATCCCAAATCCTCAGAAATTCTAGGATGGATATCATTAGGTTTAGCCACCCCTTCTATTGGTTTGGGGATCTACTCGTTAGGAAAAGGGATCAGCAAAACAGCGACAATCTTTAAAAATAAACCCATAACGTTGGGTGGAACGATGAGGAAAATAGATTTGTTGGATCAGGGATTTTATACCTTTGAAGACACTTATAAAAATGCCAACCGATTAAATATTGTTTCTCATGGCGAGCCGATTGGTGAAGGTTCTTTACTGACCGTATTAACCGAAGGTGGATTGCGTAATATGGATGCTGATGAATTATATAGTATATTGAAAACACATTATAATTTAGATGATTACGCTAGTTTACGTACTCTTGCGTGTCATTCTGGTGTAGGAGGGATCCATTCTGTAGGCTATAAATTAGGGCAATTAGCACAAAAAGATGTTAAGAGTTTTATTGGACCCATGACGGGTAACTTTGTTTTAGAAGATGTTTTTGACCTTTTTGCTGAAGCCGTAAAAATAGCCGGTCCAGCGGGTCATGCTAAAATGGCGAAAACATTTTCAGAACGACATGTTTTTAAAATTCATAAAACAAATCCATATTCAATATTTGATGTTTTTAATCATTATTCCTGGACTTATCAACCCACAATGTTTAGATATTAATATTATGTTGCTGACTCATAATATCTTAAAGAAATACAGAATAGTTGTTCTATTATGAACACTATTTTGTGTTACTTTAATTGCTGATAAAGTAATGAACCTGCAACAGCTCCTGCAACATCGTAAGTAAAATCATGCCAACTCCAACCTGTTCCTTCGGGTCTACTATCATAGAGCTCTTTTGCTGCCCCTAAACTAATCGAAAACGACAGGCCTATTAATACACCCTCTTTATAGCCATAATTTTGATGATCTGCATAAGCATTTGCACCCGCTGATGCCACCATAGAAAATAAGAAATGTTGGGCTTTATCTTTTCCTCGCCAATTGTCATTGGCAAAATGAAATGATTGGCAACCTGTTAAAGTCATTATTGAGAATAAAATAATCACAGAATCATATTTGAGCTTTAGTTTCATAAAAATAAAAGCCTTCTCATGAAGAATTTATGATCATAAATAAGATACGTAAAGTATAGAAGATGATTGTTAAGACAAAAAAGCCTTACTGATATTAAGTAAGGCTTCGAAGCAGGAAGTGCTAGCGTTAAAGTATACGGCTAATTAATCTATCAACACGAATACGTCGTAACCGTTTGATTAATTTTTTCACTTTAAGTGGGTAAAGCTTAATACTTTCTAGCTCTTGGTAATGTTTTACAATACGTGTTTTTTGGCGAATACAGGCTAGCTCTTTATGCCGTTGTTCATGTAATTCATGTTTAGGATCATGAATTAATACCGCATTTTCTAAATCTAATCCCCATGCTCGTGGGTTAAGATTATTACCTGTAATCAATTGCCAATTATCATCAACCCACATACCTTTTAAGTGATAGGTATTATCACTGTCTTTCCAGAGCCTTACTGTTAATTGGTCATTATCAATAAATCGTTGGAAACGCTGGGTAAATTTACGCAGATTGATCTCATAGAGATAAGGCAAGGCACCAATAATTTTAAATGGCTCTTCAGGTGGAATATAAAAGTCATTTGCCGTTTTATCACCAATAATAATTTCAACTTGTTTGCCATTTCTTAATAAATGGCTGATTTGACGAACAAGGATCGCAGGTAAATTAAAATAAGGTGTGCAAATAACTAATTTTTCTTCTGTAGAAGCCATTAGGTGAGAAATGGTCTTATTTAAGATATTTTTCTTACCTAAACCTACTAAAGGCGTTACTGCTAATTCATGATTAGAAGCATTGGATTTAATATCATAGCCATCACGCGTGCGTAAATTAAAACGAAATTGACGTATGCAATTTTTTATTTCAGCACAACGAACCCTATCTTTAATATCAAGACGTTGAATAGCTTCAGATTGTAGAAGATCACCCACAATAAACTGTTTCATTGTGGTCGCTAATTCATCATTTTTAATAATGTGATATCGGTCATAGCGATATTTATCTAGCTTATGCAAATACACATTATTAATGCTTGCACCACTATAAATAACCGTATCATCAAAGATAAAGCCTTTTAGGTGTAATACACCTAGCGCTTCACGAGTATTAACAGGGAGCCCATAGATAGGGAGCTCTATACCAGGGTGTTGCTGTGCAACATGGTAATACCAATCTGCATTTGTTGCATCAGCCGAGACACCAATACGCCCACGTTGAGCACGGTGCCAGTCAACAATAACGGTAATGGATAATTCAGGACGTTGTTGTTTTGCGGTGTAAAGCGCATCAAGGATCTCTTCACCAGCCTCATCGTGTTCTAAATAAAGAGCTGTAATAAAGATCTCTTTTTTTGCTTGAGCAATATATTTCAATAAGGTGCTGCGAAACGCGGACGTCTGATAAAGCGTTTCAACATCAGCAACTGACTGAGCTAATTTAGGCAGTTGTGCAAGGTGTTGTTGATGCTTAGCAAGTTTTAGTTTAGACAACATCACAGTGCTTAGTTCTCTTGTTTATGATGGCAGATGGAGCCATCGTCCATGTAGATTTTCTTTAACCGATCTTCTGATCATAACATTAGTTATATGGGATGTACGCATAAAATCATCATATATAGCTAATTTATCAAAGGTTGTGTGAATAATCACATAACAAAACTTTCTCTTATGATTATCATACTTACACATCTTTTGAGGCTCAAAGAAGCAAGTCAAGATTCACTATTCCTTCATCAAACTGTACTTCAACCGAAAAACCTAATTTTTTCGCTAAACTTATCATATTGCGATTTTCAGGCATGGTTATTGCTGTTAAACGTTTAATACCATGTAATCTAGTATAGTTGATAAGTTTAGTCATAAGTTGATGACCTAGAGTATTTCCTTTTAAATCAGATCGCACAAGGATAGCAAATTCGGCATGTTGATTATCCGGATCTGCCATTGCGCGGGCGACACCAATGATTTCAGGTTGATCTTCTGGATTTCGAATTGCAACAAATGCCATTTCTCGATCGTAATCAATTTGAGTCATATTCGCGAGATCGTCATGAGTAAATTCACTTATCTCACTAAAATAACGATAGTAAAGATCTTCTTTTGTCACTTGGTTAATGAATGTTTTTAGTAGAGGTTCGTCCTCAGGTAAAATAGGGCGAATAAAACAAGGATTACTATCTCTTAGATAAAATGTTTCTTCTAATTCATTAGGATAAGGGCGGATAGAGAGTCTTTGGTGGGGATCACCTTGCAGTGGAGCTAACTCCATTGCAACATCTAATAATGTAAAATCATTGCCAGAAGCCAGTAATGGGTGAATATCTAGCCTAACAATTTGCGGACAATCTAAAAGTAGATGAGAAACCTGTACCAAAAAATGACTTAAGCTTAAAATATTTAGAGGTTGTAAAGCACTTCTTGGCTGTATTTTTCCACTTTTAATTGCATTAATTACCAGATAACGAGCAAGTGCCATGTTCAGAGGCGGTAACGCAACGGCAGCCTTAGTTTCAATTTGCCACTCAACTCCCCCTTCACCCAATAGAATTAATGGGCCAAAAATAGGATCTTGCTCTATTGCCACTCGCAGTTCTTGAGAGCCTGCTCGATTTGCCATACTTTGCACTAACAAACCCTGAATTTTAGCCTGAGGGTAGAGTTCTGTTACTCGTTCAATAATGGCATGGGCCGCTGATGAGACTTCAGTGCTATCACGTAGGTAAAGCATGACACCTTGAACTTCAGATTTATGAGGAATATCAGGAGAACGCAATTTTAGTGCAACGGGATAGCCAATTTTTTCTGCTATATTGACGGCTTCTTGTGCATTATGAGCAATCCAAGTAGGCAGTGTATTGAAACCATAAGCTTCCATAATAGGCTGAACTTGGTGTGTATCTAATCGATACTGCTTATTCTGTAATGCTTCTTCAATACAATGATGCGCTTGTAGCGTATTCATTTTGATATCTAAAGGCAATGCGGGTGTTTCTTTTAATTGTTTTTGATTCCGACGATATTCCACCATATGCATAAATGCGGTAACAGCGCCTTCAGGAGTGCGATAAGTGGGAATACCAGCTTCACTAAATAATTTACGTGATTGCTGAGATGAATATTCTCCGCCCCAGTTAGTAAAAACGGTGAGCCATTTTCGTCTAGGATGCTGATTAATTGCTGCTATGACGCGTTGCGCTGTTTCAATACTGGGTGCTATAGCACTTGGGGTATGAATAAGTAATAAAGCGTCATGATCATGACTATCTAATAAGCAATTAAGCGTCGCAATATAGCGTTCAACAGTTGTATCATCACCTAAGTTTAATGGATTGCGGATGGTGCTTTTTTCTTGAATAACACTTTGTAGTTTTTGCGTTGTTTCATCTGTCAGTTTCGCCAGTTTTCCTGAATGTAAAAATAGCTCATCTATCGCCATGGCAGCAGGTGCAGAGCCATTGCTCATAATCATCAATCTTTCGCCTTTTAGGGGCGTCATATAGCTAAGAGTTTCAACAGCAGAAAACATTTCATGGGTATCTTGTACGCGTAATAAACCTGCGCGTTGAAATGCGGCATCATAAGCGATGTCATAACTTGGTGTATCACCTAATAACAGCTGGGCTTTTTGGGTACGACCACTTTTTATGACCAAAATAGGTTTATTGCGTGAAGCACTTCGAGAGGCAGACATAAAACGGCGAGCATCTTTAATATGTTCTAAATGTAATAAAATAGCGCTAGTTTTACTGTCTCTTGCTAGAAAATCCAGTAAGTCATCGACTTGTATGTCTTGGTTATCCCCTAAGGCAATAAAGTAAGAAAACCCAATATTACGATAATAAGCCCAATCTAAAATAGTATTGGCAACAGCCGCTGACTGTGAAATAAATGCGAGTTTTCCTTTTTTAACAGGGAGAGGTGAAAAACTGGCATTTAGCCCTTGCCACGGTGCTAAAAGACCCAGACTATTGGGGCCGAGTAAACGGACATGATATTGCTGGCAGAGTAACTTTATTGTCTGGAACTGTTCAGGCTGTGCTGAAAGGACAATAACAGCCTTACAGCCTGATTCACCTAATTGTTTGAGCAACTCAAGATTACGGTGATGATGGGTGCAGATAATTGCTAAATCAGGAACTTGGGGTAATTTATCAATAGACGGATAAGTAAAAACACCAGAGACAGAGCCACGAGAGGGATTAATTGGGAATACAGGGCCGTTAAATCCACCACTGAGTAGATTTTTCATCATAGTGGTTCCTGCACGACCTAATTTTTCAGAGGCACCAATTACCGCAATAGATTTAGGACGCAATAGTGCTTCAAGACCTCGTTGGCTCATATCCACTCCAGAGTTTGATTATCAACTTTTATTCAATGTAGCTGATTTACTCTTCTTTTGCCTGACGGCGGTCTGGTTTTCCGATTAAATATTGTTGACGAAAGTAACTAAAATGAGAAAAGAGTTGTTGTGATGCGCTTATATCACCCACATTTTCTAAAATAGACGCAGCTACTTCAGCAGTGCAATGTTGATCTTCTCTTGCGGCTTGGCGGAGTACGTAATCACATTTACTGGCTTCATTAAGTGAAAAAATAGGCAATGAATCTAGGTAAGGGCTTTTACGAAACATTTTACGAGCTTCACTCCATGTTCCATCTAAAAGGATAAACAGAGGGGATTTGCTATTAACAGGAAGTTGGTTGTATACAACACGTTCACTTGAAGCATAGCTTTCAGGGAAGACAACATAAGCTTGCTTATCCGGTGTATTGATGAGATCGAGCAAGGCCGGTTCAGGAGTAGTACGGGACCATAAAAAAGCCTGCGTGTCTGGTAATACATCGGCAATTAATTTCCCTGTATTACTTGGCTTCATCACTTCGGTATCATACATCAATAAACAAAATTGGCTTTTTGCTGGTTGGCTGACAATTGTACCACAAAGGCACTGCTTTTCAGGTAATAAGCAGAAGCCACAGCGTTTTATTCGAAATCCTCTGGCTTTAAAAGGACGGGTTGAAACTGAAAGTCGATATTGACGAAGTCGAGAGACTGCATTGTCATGCATAGCAAATAAACCAACACTAATAAAAAAGAAATGGATTTTATCATGTTAAAAACAAACAAACTATTCAGCACTTTTTTTTCATAAAAATCATATTGATATATTGGTTATATCTATGATGAATTTAATTATCAATTGATCCTGATTAGTTTATCGATTCCTATGCGTGATTCTCTCGGTGACAGTTGCTAAACTATCATGTAATCTGCGCCCCTATTGCAGTTGGAGAGACAAATGAACGATTCTTATGAAGGTAAAAACGGCAAAGTAAAAGTGATGTATGTCCGTAGTGAGGACAACGCCGATAATAAACCTAAAAAACCATCCCGTCGTCCTGAAAATGGTCGTGGTGACAGTCGTGACAACAGACGCGGTGATAACCGTGACGACAAAAATCGTGATAACAGACGCGGTGATAGCCGTGACGATAAAAATCGCGATAACAGACGTGGTGATAACAAATTTTCTCGTCGTGATGACCGCGGTGCAGGTAAGCCTTCAGGGCGTGGCGCATCACGTAACGAATCAAAGCCTTCACGCGATAGCGAAGGCGGAGGTTTTTCTCCATGGAAAACCGTTTCTCGCCCTGCTGGTGAAGAGGCAATAAAAGAGCACGATGGCATTACTGGTAAGAGCCAAATCGATCCTGAACAACTTCGTCGTCAGCGCTTAGAAGAAACGCGTATTTATGGTGAAAATGCCTGTCAGGCAATGTTTAAAAACCGTCCTGATGCGATTGTTCGAGCTTGGTTTTTACAAGACGTTACGCCACGTTTTCGTGATGCATTAAAATGGATGGCTGCAAATCGCAAAGCCTATCACGTTGTTGAAGAAGAAGAGATGGTCAAAGCCGCCCGTACCGATCACCATGGTGGCGTATGCTTCTTAATTAAAAAGCGTGTTGGTCATGATGCAGAAACTTACCTGAAAGATGCACCTGAGACTGATTGTGTATTAGCACTGGAAGATGTAGGTAATCCACATAACGTAGGTGCAATTATGCGTAGTTGTGCGCATTTTGGCGTAAAAGGGGTTATCTCTCCTGATTCTGCTGTATTAGAATCTGGTGCGGCTGTTCGTACCGCAGAAGGTGGTGCTGAATATATCCAAGGTATTGATGCTGATAACTTTGCTCAAACTTTAGATAAATTTAAAAAAGCGGGTTATACGCTGGTGGCAACATCAAGTCATAAAGGCAGCGTGCCATTATCAAAAGCACAATTACCAGCAAAAATGGTGCTTATCCTAGGTCAAGAGAAAGATGGCTTAAGTGAAAGCACCTTAAATCAAGGTGATATGAGTATTTACATTGGCGGAACAGGACACGTAGAGAGCCTAAACGTTTCTGTAGCTTCAGGTGTATTATTAGCAGAATGGTGGCGTCAGCACCAAGGCTAATTGCTTTATAGTTTTAAATAAAGAATGATAAAAAACCGCTTATTCATTGTGATTTAAGCGGTTTTTTTATATATAAGCTCTACATGAATTGCATTATTTTCCTGGAGAGAATGGTGGTTTAGCAAACCAAACCACAATCATCATGATAAGGAAAATACCCGCTGCTAACCAGAAAATCTCATTGGCTGAAATAATTAATCCTTGTTCTGTAATGGTTTTCGCTAAATAAGCAGATGCTTGTTCATTTGAAAGACCAAGATCATTCATTTGCTGGAATGCCATTTGTGAATCAGGATCAAGTGGATTAATTTTTTCTACAAAGGTTTCATGGTGAAGCGATTCTCTTTGTGTCCAAATTGTAGTAGTTAACGATGCACCAATTGCCCCAGCTAATGTTCTTAAGAAATTCGAAAGACTTGATGCTGATGCCATTTTTTCTGGGGGTAATCCAGATAATGTCATTGTTGTTAATGGCATAAAGAAACACGCAACCGCTAAACCTTGCCAGAATTGAGGCCATGCCACAGTGGCAAAATCCATTCCTGGTTCGAAGGTATAAGCTCGCCAATAAAAACACACAGAAAACATAATAAAGCTAAAGCTGATGATATAGCGTAAATCCACTTTACCACCAAACTTACCTATAATCGGTGTAATAATTAAAGGCAATAAACCTACCGATGCAGATGCTAATCCCGCCCATGTTGCTGTATAGCCAAAGACTTCTTGTAAAAGCAGTGGCAGTAAAACGATGGTACCGAAATAGATCATATAAGCGAGGCTGAGTGTGACACACCCAATGGTAAAGTTTCGACTTTTAAAGAGTGAAAGATCTATTACTGGATGATCGTCTGTAAGCTCCCACACAATTAAAAAGCTAAGGGCAACAACCGCCACAATGGTGAGTACAATAATTTCTGTTGAGTTAAACCAATCAAGCTCTTTACCTTGATCGAGCATGATTTGTAAAGCACCTATACCAACAACAAGCAAAACAAGGCCAATGGTATCAATTGGTTTAATTTCGGTTTTTGTTTCTCGCCCAGCTAAGGTGTTTGATATACACATAATAATCAACACACCAAATGGAACGTTAATAAAGAATATCCATCCCCAATGGTAGTTATCACTAATATAGCCACCTAAAATGGGGCCTAAAATTGGCGCTACAACAATGGTCACTGACCATAGCGCAAGTGCCATATTTCGCTTAGCTGGTGGATAGTTATTCAATAATAAACTTTGTGATAAAGGAATTAGTGGCCCAGCGACCAACCCTTGAAGCACACGAAAGAAAATTAGCATTTCAAGACTTTGTGAAATACCACAAAGCCAAGATGTTAATGCAAAAAGTGCCGTTGACCACATAAAGAGTCGAACTTCACCAATGCGTTTTGCTAACCAACCTGTAATTGGGATAGAAATAGCATTTGCTACACCAAAAGAGGTAATAACCCAAGTACCTTGTGAGTTAGAGGCACCTAAGTTTCCTGCAATTGTTGGAATAGCAACGTTAGCGATTGTAGAATCGAGAACTTGCATAAAGGTAGCCAACGCGAGGGCGATGGTCATTAAGGCAAGTTTTCCTCCTTGTAATGGCTCTTTAATCACCTTTACACCTCGCCTTTATTGTCCCGCATTCTGTTCAATAATTTCATTGATCAGTTCATTAATCGCTGACATATCAATAGTTAATGCATCAGTATGATACGCAGGTACTTGGCGTTCGCTGTGTGATAATACTTTTCCATCGAGGTTAATCGTATCAACGGTAACTTCAGAAGAAAGACCAATACGCAGTGGTTTTTCTGCTAATTCTTTTTCATCTAATGAAATACGAACAGGTAAGCGCTGAACAACTTTTATCCAGTTACCACTGGCATTTTGAGCGGGTAATAATGAAAAAGCACTTCCGGTTCCCATATCCAAACCTAATACAGTGCCATGATAAATCACTTTTTTACCATAAAAGTCAGTTGTGATTTTTGCTGGTTGGCCGATACGCATATTAGCGAGCTGGGTTTCTTTAAAATTGGCATCAATCCACATACCTGTAATGGGAACAATAGCCATTAAAGGTTTACCTGGTGCGACTTGTGCACCTACTTGAACGCTACGACGTGAAACATAGCCATCTGTTGGACTTAAAATTTTAGTACGCTCTAAAGCGAGCCATGCATTACGAACATCGGTTGATGCTTGTAAAACAGAAGGTTGCTGTGTAATGGGTGTATTTAAGATAATCGCTTGATTAGCATTGTATTGTTCTTTAGCAACTTCTAAAGCAGCCCTTGCAGTGGAAACAGCTTCTCTGGCGTGTTGAAGTTCTTCTTTACCAATCACATTGCGCTCGCCTAAAACTTCACGGCGGCGAAGGTCATTTTGTAATTTAGTCAGCTCGGTTTCGCGTAAAACGATGTTTGCTTTTAATTGGCGACCATTAATAATTTGTTGATGCATTTGACGAACACTATTCGCTAATGCGGTTTTTGCTTTTTCTAAAGCCAGTTTTTCATCACTTGAATCTAATAAAACTAAAGGGTCACCTGCTTTCACAAAATCGGTGTTATCAACATAAACGGTGGTAACAGAACCAGAAATTTGCGGCATAATCATAATTTGATTGCCTGTGACATAAGCATTATCAGTTGTTTCATGATGTCTTAACACAACAAACCAATAAGCGGCGTAAGCCACCCCAGCAAAAATAAATAGGATAGTTAGCAACAGTAGAACATTTCGGCGAGTTCGTTTTTTATTGCGAATGGGAGCCTGAGGGGGGGTATTTTCCTCATTAACACTCATTTAGAAGATCTCCATAAAACCAGAAAAACATCATTAGATATGTTTCCAGTATTGAAACTGGAAACATAATTATAAAGTCAATCTTAGAATAATTATTAGCGTGAAGGTAAATTATAAATGCTAATGGGTAAGTATGTTTGCCGATTTATGGCGTAAATAGGATTAGATCAATAAAACTATTTATTATATGGCTTATTCACACCCTTTTTCAGCCAAAGTATCCAGTTGTAATAACAACTTACGCATTAGCGTTTCAAGCTGTTTTTGTTCCTGTTGATCTAAAATAGACCAGATTTGTTTTAAACATTGATGCTGTGGAGGTAACAAGCTATTTAAAAATTCTTCACCAGCATCAGTTAAGTGAAGATGCAAACAACGACGGTCATTATGACTTTCACGGCGCTCAATCCAACCTTGTTTTTCAAGTTCATCAGCAATACGTGTTGCATTTGTTCTTGAAGAGCCCAGTGCAGCACTTAGCTCTGAAGGTTGAATACTTCGATTTTCTGTCGTATCTAAAATCATTAGTGCCATAAATAACGTCTCGTTAATACCCTGAGACTTCAACATATTATTACGACTTTCAAGAAGTTTGCTTTGAACATGCATAGAAAGGCGAGTTAACAAAATTTCTTGATAAGGGATATCTTTGTTAAGCGATTTCTGTTGTGTAGCGCGAGTGTTTAGTAATTCTTCTGTTGGCGTAAATGAGCTTTCCATTTTTAGACACCTTGTTAGTTTCGAAAATTAGGATAATGCTGTTATCAACATGTTAAATGGTATATTAAACACACAATTTAGCAATTTTTATTATTTATAGTCACTATGTTTTTTTGATTATGTTACCTGATTCATAAATTTTTTGAATGATAACACAAAAAAAAGGATAGGTACTTATCTCTTTGCAATAAGTTAATAAAATCAATTTATCACTTATCTGACAATGAATAGTAGTCTATTTGCGAAAAAACGGATCGTTTTTTACGATAAAACACGTAATAAATTTATTTTAATCACCAATGGTTACTATATGGATAATACCTAGTTGAAATTATTTATACAGTGTTTTATTGATAAGATTGATATAATTTTCTTAATAAAGAATGGGATGATGATATACATCAATAGTAATCACGCTGTTAAAACATTCACATTTTATTCTGATTAGAGTGGGATTGTAGGAATAATATAACCCATCCTTGGGTCTAAAAATTATTCAGCATGGATTATTGGATCATTTTTATAACCTAATAACCAAACAATAAGACCGATAATGCCAATGGCCAGTCCAGCAATAGAAACGCCCATCCACCCATATTGATGATAGGCATAACCTGATAATAAAGAGCCTAATGCCCCACCAATAAAATAGCTTGTCATATATGCTGCAGTTAGGCGGTTTCTAGCATCAGGTAAAATACGATAAATGGTGCTTTGATTCGTGACATGTACACCCTGAACAGCTAAGTCTAGCAGGACAACGCCAATAATAAAGCTGATGAGCCCAACCCAGTGATAATAAGGCGCGATAATAATAAAACCCCAAGACAGAAGGAGGATAATTAACCCTATTGTGGTGGTTTTCTTGCCTTTCCCTTTATCGACTAATACGCCTGCTTTTCCTGCCATTAATGCACCCGCAGCACCTACAAGACCAAACAATCCAATAACTGCATCAGAGTAGTTAAACGGATCTGCTGCCAGCAAAAAGGCCATCGATGTCCACAATAAGCCAAAGTGGGCAAAAATCAGTGCACCAATTAATGAACGAGTTCGAAGTACAGGGGTTGTAACAAATAATTTGAAGATAGAACCTAATAACTGAAAGTAATTTAAGTCTGTTTGACTTTTATACGTGGGTAAACAACGCCATAACGTAATAGCTAAGATTGTTAGAAAAACACTAGCGACCCAGAAAATACCTTGCCAATTTGTAAATGACGCCATCAGCCCAGACACTGTTCTAGCCAGTAAAATACCCAACAAAAGGCCACTCATAATCGTGCCAACGGCTTTTCCTCGTTGGTGTGGTGCGGCTAGAGTGGCTGCAAAAGGAACCAGAATTTGAGCGACAACAGAGAACATACCAGAGAGTGCGGTACCTATTAACATCACCCAAATATTTGTTGCCATCGCCGTAATTAATAGCCCACTGGCAGAAATTAATGTCATGGTAATAATGAGTGAACGTCGTTCAAAAATATCGCCCAAAGGGACTAATAACATCAGTCCTACGGCATAACTGAGTTGCGCCGTGGTGACAATAAACCCGGCTAAAGTCGCTGATATGTGAAAATAATTTGCGATAGAATCAAGTAGAGGTTGTGCGTAGTAGTTACTGGCGACAACCATGCCTGTAGCAACGGCCATTAGTAAAATAAGACCTTTACTAAGTGACGTTTGTGGTGCGGTGTTTTCCATAATACTCATAACAAATAATTTGTAAGGTAAATGATAGTAACATGAGTCATTTTTTTGAGAAAAGAATTACTGTGATAGAAATATTCAATTAATTTGATATAAATCTTTATGTTTAATTGTTATAACATATTGTTTTATATGCTAAATAAAGTTATCGCTTGAGCCTTTTAATAACTAAAAAGCGTAAAAAAGAGCATTGCCAAACACCATATCCATTGAATTGAAATTCCAATTATAGCAAAAGAGAATAGACGCTTAGTCCCTAGCCAACGGGTTTCCATTGTCTGTTTTTGGGGGCGTTTAGGAAATAGTGTAGAAAGGCTTTTATCAAAGCTAACATCATCTTGGTAGCGATACAGTGCTTGAAAAAAGTGACTATCAAGCCATAAACGAAAAAGAAAGTATTGGGTAAATAAAAATAAAAAAGAAGCAACAAAAAAAGTCAGTTGATGATGAAAGTGGAGGCTAAATATAGGCCATGTACTCAAATAAGGAAAAAGCGATAAAAACAGTAAATAACGCCAACTTTGTGTTAAAGAGATAATGACTTTACCGCTAGTTTTAGTTGTTAACATGGTTGTCTCGTTATTTAATGTGCTGAAAATGTGAATACCAAATTTGTAGTGCCTCTCGTGTTTCGGGATTTAAAATAACTTGAGGACGAGCTTGAGAGACTTTTTTTATCGCATCTTCTAACGTTGCTACTGTGCCATTATAAACCAACCAAGCAACAACAACGGTAGCACTACGCGAATAGCCTAGCTTGCAATGAATATAAACAGTACCCGCTTGATTTAGTTGCTCCATTGATAACATTGCTTTGTTAATATCATCTGGAGATAAAGGCAATAAATCGATTTGAGGCTGTGCTAAATAAAGCTTATTTTGGCTAAACTTATTTCTTGGCCATTCACAAGTTAAATCAAATACCGCATTAGCGTCGAGTTCATAAAGAGGGCGCCCACCTAATAAAATGCCTTCAGTGACTAAACTCGGTATTTGGCACCGCTTTAAATAATAACGATAAGTACACCATGCAAAGAAGCGATAAGGTAATAGGATTATCTGTGCAGAAAGTGGAATTTTACCTTGTGTATTTTTTTGAAAAATAGAAGCACCAGCGCCTAAATAGCCCAAAGTCACAAAAGTTAATGTAATTGCTGGCCATAGAAAGATCCAAAAGAACCCTTGCAGACCAAAAGATAATAGATAAAACACCATTGCAGATAACGCATAGTTTTTACTAATACGTAAACTGCGTTTACTGCCAGTAAAATGCCATTTCCAACGCGAACTTATTGGTAATAAATAGCAAATAAATACGCCAACACCAAAGCCGGTAATAATATCAATAAAATGATGTTGCCATGTTGTGAGTACGGAAATAGCAATTAACAATGACCATAAATTTAAAAACCATTGCCACGATTTAGGCGTATGGGCACGGAAACGTAACCAAATAATCCACAATAAAATAATGTGTAAAGAAGGAGCTTGGTTATAAGGTAAATCGAAGCCTTCTAATTGAGTAAATAACCAACCAGAAAATCCCTCTGTTGTTGGGCGAATAAAGCTAAATTTTAAAGGGAATAATAAAAAACCTGAGCAGGCTATAAGAGAGGCAACAATTAAACGTAATCCATGTATAAATTGCTCTCTTAATGTTGTACATATAAGTAGAGAAATACCATAGGCAATATTTACACTCCAATAAGGAATGATTGTCCACGGTAAAAAGAGAATAGCGTTTTCCCACGAATAAACAAAAGAAGGAACATCAGATAAAGTAGAAGTGTAAGTATTGACTTGCATATAAGTTAAATAGAAAAAAGGGGCTAGAAATAACAGCCATACAATTCCAGCAAGCCAGATACTTTTTCTTGTTGATGTTATTTGAGAGCGTTGAGTTCCCTCCATACTAAATTCCTTTCTTTGTTTATTGTTTTTCTATTTTTGCAGTTTGCTTAAAATTATCGCTATATGTTGCCATATAGCGATAGTTCATTTGTCCATGGCGTACTTTATTAGCGACGTTTTGCTATCGATACACTAAAAATACCCCAGTGATCAATTTGTTGATCGAGCTTTTCAAAACCCGCTTCATCCACTAATGCATCCATTTCACCTTGACTGCGACAACGCATGATCCACGGTTGACCATCTTGGTGGCTAGGTAATACACGGGCAATCATTTCAAGTTGAGGGTGCCAAGGTTGGCAGGTGTAAATCAGTAACCCTCCACTTGGGATCGCTTGTGATAACCCTTTTAAAGATGCTTTTAGTAGATGATTTTCAGGAAATAATTCATAAAGCCCGCTTACTATCCCTAACGTTGGTGAAGGTGATATAGTACTCAAGCTTTCGGTATCAAAAGCGTTACCTTCTTCAAAACGCACTTTGTCTTCTAAATGGCGTTCTTTAATGGCAATTCGGCCTTGTTCAACGTTAATCGGGCTATAGTCACGCATTAAAATTGAATCAACTTTACCATAGTCATTAACCGCATCAAAAAGATAGCGACCTTGCCCCGCAGCAATATCCATAATATGTACTGGCATATTATTTTGTGTTAATTGGCGAATAGCGTATCGAATTGTATTTTCAATATTGATTTTACGTTGGCGAATACCTTGCCAACCAATACTATTCAAATACTGTTTATCAACGATACGACCAAATAAGCCTTTTCCTTGTGGTTGATTGCGATAGACATAATCAAGTGTCGATCCAGAATCAAAACCTTTATCGTAACCGAGTGCTACACCTTCAGATGCTTTACCTAACGTGCTCATCGAACGACTAAGTACTTTGTAATAGAGTCTTTTGGGGCAAAATTGAGGAAGTGGTGTTTGTAATGCACGATAAACATCAGCACTATGGCTCCATATATCTTCATTTTGATAATCATGTTGATAAAGTGGTTGTGCAAACAACGTTTCAATAAAGTGACGCATTTTATTGATGGGAATTGCTCTGTCTTTCTCGCCCAATGTGTCGTGGTAAAAACCGGGTAAAACATGCTTTTCTTTTATAGAGGTATTTAAACGCTCATAGAAAAGATGCTGGGGTTTTGCGTGAACAACATGATCATTACCCGAAATAAATAATTGTGTTGGTAAGGTAATGGCATTTGCATCTTCAACTACACGATCGGCTGTTTTATAAAGTTCTAATAAAATATTAACGGCAATAGGACGAGTGATTAGCGAGTCTTGATTAAAAGAGTCGATACGGCTTTGATCATGAGTTAAATATTTAGCTTTTACATAGGAATTGACATAAAAAAGTCCGCGAATTTTTTGCATCAAGGCAAGGCCTGTACGTGCAAAAGGAACATATAATTTTACTTTAAATGCAGGGGAAGCTAATACCATACCACGAATTTTTGGCGCGTAATCATGTACCCAACCTGAGACTAAAACAGCGCCTACACTTTGGCCAACAACAAGAATGTTCTCCATCGGAATATTATAGTTAGATGCAACATAGCGGACGAACTCATCGATATCTTTTATTGATGTTCCCATTGATGGGCTATAACCGCGAGCACCTTCATTCTTACCATGCCCACGAGCATCCCAAGCAAACATTGAGAAATCAGGAAGATCTAATTCATCAACTAGATGAGAAACTCGGCCTGAGTGTTCGTGACCCCGATGAAATAAAATAATTGCTTTGGGCTCAGTGGTAATTTGAGCTGGCCAATGGCGATAATACAACGGTGTTTTATCGCTGGTGGTAAATTCAGACTCAATCATACTTCTTTGAGTTTGATATTGCGGTTGTTGATTCATAACGATGTATCCTTATCTTTATCTGTCATCGTTGCTTCTTTTAGTGCGCGATGAATTCGGTGATAACAAGTCAACAATAGTAATAAATTAATAATAATAAAAAGATAATGCGTGTTTTCTGATGATGTCAGCGAGGGGAATAATCCGATAAAAAAGGCTATAGTACCGAAAATAAAGGCTCTATCACTTTTTCCCATTGGGCCATCATAACGACGAGTAGCATCAATTGTTTGGGCAAGAACCCCTAAGAACTCAGTCATTATCATTAAAAAAAGTGCCAGCATGATCCACCAGTAGGCTTGTGGAAAAATAAAGGTAAAAGGGAGATAAAGCGCAATATCTGAAATAACATCACTGGCTTCATTTAATATTGCACCAAGCGCACTTTTTTGATTATGTTCTCGTGCCAGCATGCCATCGATAGCATTAAGCGCCATACGAAAAAAGAGGACAATAGGGAGTAATAAAAATAAATGAGGATAAGGATAAAGCAAAAGTAATCCACCAACGACAATGGATAATAGTAGGGCAGAAAGCGTGACCTGATTTGCAGTGATCCCTTTTGTGAATAACCATTCTACATAAGGGCGCAATAGAGATTGAAATTTGGGTTTTAGGTCATAAATTGTCATGACGCATCCTTGTGTTCAAAAGTGCGTATATTACCTCATAATATAATTTTATTATTAGCTGATTTTTATCTCATTGAATATCTTTATTTCAATGGCTTAATTGATTTACGATTTAAATATAAAACAAATACCTAAAATTTACTTGAGTTAATAATTATTTAGCTTTCAAAATAAAGAGAAAGTTAGAGACGCAAAATTGTAATTATCAGACTGTTCCGTGTCTGTTTTATTCTTTTTATTTCAAAAATGATTAAATTTTCTTTAGTGATATATACGTAGTTACAATTAGAGAATGATATGAGTGGAATGAAAATAAGGGATATTAAATACCCGATAATAACTAATGAAATTAGTTTAATTTATTGTAAATATTATTTTAGATAAGATTTAAATCCAACAAGAATGTATCAATAGTGTAGTTATCTGTATTGAGCGATAAGTGCAAAAAAACTAGATAATGATAATTATTATCATTATCATAATTGGCGCTGTTAACTACAGCTCTAATCA
The DNA here is from genome assembly GCF_011045815.1 of Proteus vulgaris. Taxonomy (GTDB): domain Bacteria; phylum Pseudomonadota; class Gammaproteobacteria; order Enterobacterales; family Enterobacteriaceae; genus Proteus; species Proteus vulgaris_B. The sequence continues at coordinate 1,065,719 of NZ_CP047344.1, forward strand.
TCTATCAAACTTATAACCATACAAAAGATACTACTATTATGATCCATTTCTTAGCAAAAAATGATGTTTATCGTCAGGGAATTGGGATATTTTCATTTTCATCATCAGCGATTGCATTATTATTGACTTCACTCACTTCGTTAAATAGCTATGCGGCTGAAAGTGTTAAACCAGAAATAACGGTATCCACAAAATCAGAGAGCCCAGCGCAACCTAAATTGCGTGAAAAAATTATTATTGAACCTATCTACGTATCAGGTGAACTCAATTCGAGTGTTGATGCAGGAAGTACGGTTCTGACATTAAAAGACATCGACCGAATTCAGCCTAATAATATTGCAGAGCTGGTGGATAAGTTACCGGGAATTTCATCATCTGGCTCACCAAGACCTGGTGGCCAAACATTAAATATCTGGGGGATGGGTAATCCTGAAGATATTAAAATCACACTTGATGGTACACCCAAAACCTTTGAAAAATATCGCCAAGGTTCAATTTTTATTGATCCCGAATTAATACGTCGTCTTGATGTTGATAAAGGCCCTCATAATA